>JBMOIO010000001.1:0-148192 GCA_049317285.1 Minisyncoccia bacterium
CTGAGTATACTCAAGAACATAGAATGGGTGTGTGAAGAAAGGGGTACCTTCCACTTCAAGAACTTTTTCAGGTTTAAAACTCTCGGACTTGATTTTGATTTTTTCAACTAACTGTATTAAATAGAAGAGAAAGCCGGGAAGCTCTAAGCTCCCCGGATTGTCCTCTGGCCGGTGCGCAGAGGGATTTGAATTGATTTCCATAACATATTCATTTTAAATGGTTTAGTTGTGGAAACCTGCTGAAGAAACGAATACTTTTTATCCTTGTTATTGTAAATAAAAAGTGTTAAACTTGCATAAACTTGTGCGGTTTAACTTGTTTCTTAGCAGGTGTTCCGTTAAATTTAACTAGGCCAACAGTTCGAGCTGCTGGCCTTTTTTAATGGAGTTTTCCTGTTTTTAATTCATTAATTTCTTTTTAGGTTCAAATCTTAATTGAAGGTAAAAAAAATATTTTGTATTGTCAATTGAAAGGAATACATTTGCCACATTTGTCTTATTTTTTTGCTACTAATAGTTAAACTAATTTATAATGACTACTTCTTCCCCCTCCCATTCCTCACTATACTCCCAATAATAGACTGCTTCTTGCTCGCATCTTCTGAAGAAACATCGGTATAGCGAACAGACACCCGGTACCCTTTCATGCGATCCTGTGGTTTTTCTTCTACCTTTTCCACTGGCCGTAACTTCTCTAATAATTCATCAAGTGAGCAAACAGAGACTCTTTGCTTTTCAGTCTCAGATACAAGATTACGTAGCGATGTCTGTAATGCCTGGTTGTCGGTACAGCAATACACATGATCATACCCGGCATCAAGGCATTTCTGGATGTTGTGAAGTTCCCAATTAATATTCGTGGTGACGGAGATTTCAACGGCAATGGTTTTGCCGTTGTGTTCGAGGAGCACATCAACCCGACCATTCTCTTGTGGAAGTGGTGCTTCTAAAGTCGCTTTGTATCCATACGACACTGCCATTTTCTTGATATAGGTTTGCAGATAGCGGTGTACTTGCACCTGCTTTGCCCCTATCACTTCTTCAACTGGAACAATAAGAACAGGAGGAGGTTTCTGTGGTAACGGTTCCGACATCTCTCTGTTGACAGGAGCGGACACCTCAGGAGTTGCTTCCCAACCCTCTTGGCGTGGTGCAACTGAAGGTTCAACTGGGGGTATAGTGTCAGACTTTGTGGCGAATTGTTCCCGTGAACGGTCTATTATCCTCTGCACTAAAGTATCAGCATTTGCATAAGAGGAAGCAGTATCAAGAGAGAAATCATTGTCTGCCTGATTCACCCGGCAAATTGCTTCTCCAATGCCAAGATTTTGAAAGTCCTCGCTTTCAAAGAATGAGAATCCCTCGGATACTTTTTTCGCATCAGCGTCCCCCAATCGAAAACATATTCGTGTTCCTGCATTCGCCATAAGGGCGGTTGCAAGCTCCGGATCATACTTCGACACCTGTACCATGTCCTGATGCGCCAAAACAAGCCCCAGACCATACTTTCTTGCCCCGCTAAGGATTGTTGTCATGGAAGGCGTTGCGAAGTGGTGGAACTCGTCTATGTACAAATAGAAGGGATTCCGGGCTTCTTTGGCTATGGCCTGTCGTGCCATAGCAGCCTGCTGTATTTTGGCAACAATGAATGCTCCCAAGAGAAAACTGTTCTCCGCTCCAATGAGTCCATGGGAGAGCTTGACCAGGATAATCTTTTTGCTGTCCATTAACTGCTGAAAATCCACACTCTTCTTCTGAGAAACCATGTTTCGAATAAGTTTCGGGCGCAGAAAGGAATCAAGACGTGTGAGGATAGAGCCCAGCGAAGTGCTTTTCAAAAGCGGGTATTCTTTTTGCCAGTAGTAGACGATTTCGGGATCGGTGACGGTTTTAAGAAAGCTTTCTCGAAATTCTTTCTCAATGAGAAACTTCCGCAGGTCAACCAACGTGCCTCCTTTGGAGCTTTCCAAGAATGCGAGAATGGCATTGGCAAACACACTATTCATTTGGTCTCCCCAACTGGTAGAGAATCGGCGAAAGAGTGCGACTAGATCTGAGGAGAGTATTTCTTTTTCAATTTCGGAATGAGCAGACAAAATATTGAAGCCGATTGGGTATTCCGTATCAAACGGATCAATAATCAGGACATCGTGTATGCGATGCTCTGGAATATGAGTTAACACCGCTTCAATCAAATCTCCATGAGGATCTAAGACAGCAATGCCGTTATTGTTCTGAATATCTTGTGCGATTAAATGCAAAAGAAGTGATGACTTGCCTGTGCCGGTTGCTCCGATCAGATGAACATGGCGGAGCCGTTGTTCATCGCTGAGCGATACGGTTTTCTCTATACCGTGGTGTTTGTTTGTTCCAAGAGTATAGGCAAATCCTTCTGTATTCGCAGGTGCTGCTTTTGTTTTTCTGGTATTCCCATGAAGCTTTGCGGAAACAACTGAAGCGGAAGGAATATGCACAAAGGTTGTAAGTTCTCTTGAATTGAGCAGCATACCGGCTCGGTATGATTGCCGGTTAATGATGTCATCGACTCGTGTCTCAAAGTCATACTGACTGTCCCAGAGTGGAATCAAAGCGTTGTGACCTGATGATGAAGTTGTCCTGACGACTGACGAAAGTTGATCAATCAATGTTCGTGCTCCTTCAAGGGTTGGGCATTGCGTTGCCAATCGAATGGTTGCGGCAAATAAGGGCCCGGAGATCTTCTGTTCCGCAAGCCCAGGCATTTCTGGTGCATCAACAAAGAAAGATGTTTTCTTCCCCTCGGTCACCGAATTGATGATGCTCTCACCCCATGAGTTCACAGTCCCTGAAAAGAGTATTTGTAGCACTGTCCGTTCTCCCGGCTTGAGGTGTTCGAATATACCAAACACTCCCCGGAGCGGGTCATGGTCGAAGTTTGAAGTCATCACAATGGGACGCATAAATTCTTCCTCAAGGCCGAAGTCAACGGTATAGGTTGGAGTATGGTCAAGAAGGATTGAATCAAGAGTCTCTGTGGTGTCGGTGAGGATAGCTTTCGGGAAATAGGCGTGGAGCTGGCTTTTGACGAAAGGAGTATTTTCCAAGGAGCAGATGAGCTGTATAGAAATGGCGGCATGGTCGGCAATGATTTCAAAGCTCATTGTTCCTCCCCGATGCGAAAGCATGATCAGTAGTTGCTCTAAGCTTTCAAAGGACTGTTTGTGAGATTTCGGAAAGGCAATGCCGATGCCATGAAGTTCCCCAGTATCCTCAAAGGGAAATGCTTCAAGATCTGGATATGATTGTTCCTCTATTACAGGATCTTTCTTGCTGTTCAATATATCGTACACAGTGCTCAGAAGCGTTGAGCGTTTACCATCGTCAATGTATGGCGTTGAAACATGATGCCTCCAAAAGGGGTGAAATGGAGGTTCCAAACTAATGGGGTATGGGGCCAATAGCCATCCGCGCCCGCGTTGTTCCCATTGATAGAATTGCTCGGTGAGTCGTTCCGAAAGTGACGACATTTATGCGAATGCTTTGTCTTGTACTGGAGTTGCGCGCAGTCCTTTGGTTTCAGCTAATGCATCAACTGCTTTTCCGACAGCAATCTTGATCGTTTCATTGAATAGTATTTGCGTGTCTTGTTGAAATAATGTACGGTTGCGTGCATTTCGTGCCCACGAAGGACCAACAAAAGGAATATGTTCTAGAAAGTCTGCCCAGGGCTGCGCAAACTTTACCCAACAGCTCACAAAGAAACATTTTCCGTCTGGAGCGGCACACACATAGAAGATATTATCTCCGCGATAAATCCGCAAATATTGTCTTTTTGATGAGGTTATTCCTGCCTCGAATGCCCATTCACGAGTTATCCTAATATCAGGCATGGCGAGGTATACAAGATGCTGTTCAATGGACTTGTAGAATTCATCCGATGAGGTTTGTAACTCTTCGAAATGATAGTACCAATGGGAGACAATGTTTTTGTCGCCTTTTTTACTGGAGAAAACGAAATAGAAGATTAGGACTCCTATGATGAGATAGAGTGCATATTCCATAAGGTTGTTTGTTTAGGTATAAGAAAGCTATGAAGAAAAAATGAGTATTCCAAATAGGGATGAAAGGTAACCGGTTGAAAAGCAATTGCTTATACCGGGGATATGCTCGTTTGTACAGATCATTATTGGATTGTCGAAGGCTCAAATGAAATTACTTAGAAACATTGAATTTTTTTCGCACCGTAATTATAAACTTTGCGCGAACTTTTTTTTGTGAGGAAACTGAAGGAATAAATCAGTCCCACCATCGTCTCGCATAGCCTCTGCTAATCTTTTTTGAATTCGGATGTCGCGCAAATGGAAAAGAAGGGTTTTGGGGAGGAATTCGGGGTGGAAAATACAGAAAAACTTCCTGAAAATTCATTTACAAAATTGTTTAAATTAAGTATCATTGCAGTATCAAGAAATAATGCTAAATATTATAATCTATATATTATAATGTTAAACAATCACAAAAGCAATGTCAAATAATATTTCGGACAATTTAAGAAAGCTTCGGGGCAAAAAGGGCTATTCTCTCGAAAAGATAGCGCGACTTGCTGATTTATCGCTTAATACCATTGTTAAGGTTGAAAATGGTGTTAATCAAAACCCGACAATCGAAACCTTGACCAAGATCGCCAAGGCTTTAGAGGTTAAGGTTGATGATTTGATAAAATAAGATTTCATGAAATCAGATAAAAAATACAGAGTTCTCGATTTATTTTCTGGATGTGGTGGATTATCGCTCGGTTTTTCAAGGAGGGGTTTTGATATAGTTGCTGGTATTGATAACTGGGAGGACTCATTAAAAACTTTCGAAAGAAACCACGCTGGATCAAAAAGTTTAGTAATTGATTTGGGTAATTTCTCCCCTAAGGATTTGCCCATTGGGAAAGTTGATGTTGTTGTAGGTGGTCCCCCTTGTCAGGGCTTTTCAATTTCCGGCAAAAGAAATCCGAACGATCCTCGCAATAGGCTTTATCAGGGTTTTGTAGAAGTTGTCAAACACTACAAACCGAGAGCTTTTGTCTTGGAGAATGTTCCTAATTTAGTATCAATGGAAGGAGGCGCAATAAAAAATTCAATTATTGAGGATTTCAATACACTTGGATATGATGTCAAATTTAAGATACTTTTAGCTTCAGATTTTGGTGTCCCCCAGAATAGAAGAAGGGTTTTTTTTGTTGGTATGCTTGGAAAAAATACTTTTGAGTTTCCGCTTGGTAAATTTTCAGATCCAGAAAACAAGGTTACTTGCTATCAGGCCTTGTCGGATTTACTAGAACAGTCGGTCAGCGACGGAGAAACAAATAAAATAAAACCAAAGTCAAAATATCAAGAACTAATGCGAAATAATCTTGATAAAATTTATAACCACGAAACAACCAACCACGATAAAAAAACTGTAGATATAATTGCGCTTGTTCCAGACGGGGGCAATTATAAGAACTTGCCTGAAAATTTAAGAAACACAAGAAAAGTAAACATTGCTTGGACTAGATACAATAGTGAAAAACCGAGTCTGACCATAGACACGGGTCATAGGCATCATTTTCATTATAAATTCAATAGAATTCCTACAGTACGCGAATCAGCTCGCCTCCAGTCTTTTCCGGATGATTTTATTTTCTGTGGTTCAAAAACAAGCCAATATAAGCAGGTCGGCAATGCTGTGCCACCTCTTATGGCGGAAGAAGTCGCATCGGCTTTATGGTTGGCACTTAAGAAGTAATAATTATGTATAAAATACCAGAAGAATTTTTTTACAGACTACACCACATCAGACCTCGATTTAAAAACGACGTTGAAAGTGTTTTGCTTTTTATGGCCACCGAAATTGCTCGACTTAGTGAAATGCCACATGAAGAATTTAAGACCGCACTTAATGCCTCAATACGGTTATATCCTGGCAACATTTCTAAAACCCAAAAAACAGTCGACAACTGGCGCACTGAAATATCCGCACTTTTTGGGCTGATTGAATATACGGATGAGACCTCAAAGCCGAGCACAATGGCAAAACTTTTGGCGGATAGACAAGACTTGATAGAATTTTTTAGATTTTTTCTTTTTCACTTTCAGTATCCCGGTGGACATTTAAAACCACAGGAAACGGTTGATCTTATAAATAAAGGTATTAAATTCAAGCCGGCAAAGTATCTGTTGGAGGTAATGATGAAGGGCCGGGAAATTCTTGGAAATCAAAAAAATTTTGGCATCACTAAAGCCGAAGCAACGCAATCCCAAATTTTAAATCAGGGGCGCACTTTTATGCAGCAGTATGGAATTCCGGTATGGTTTTGATAAGTATATGGATAATAACAAATTTTATAGAATAGATAGTAAACTTTCGTCATCCACTGTTCAGGTTCATGCTGTTGGGGTGGATAAAATTACTTTTAGTGATGATCTAGCTGCCGAGTGGCATCTCGTAATGGGGGATTATTCGGGCATTTCTTTTCCTGTCGTTTTCAAGCAGGAATATGGAAAAAAATTACAAGATATATTAGACACAGGCTGGCCAAGTCTTCATCTCATATCCAATAAGATGAAAACTGTTTTAGAAGATAACAATTTAACTGGTTGGAAAACTTTTAGTGTAAAGGTGTTAGATATGCAGGGACAGGAAATATACGGCTATCATGGCTTCTCCGTTACTGGTAGGTGTAATAAAATAGATTATGGTAAATCAGAAATTGTTGAAAAGCGACTTGTTCCAAATGGACCGCTAATCAAATTCTATCAAGGTTTACATATTGAAGTGGACAAATGGGATGGAAAAGATTTTTTCTTGCCTGAAAAATATTTTGGCATAATGATAACACAGAAAGTAGCTGAAATAGTGAAGAAAAGTAAACTCACCAATGTCTTGCTGGAAAATCTTACAATAATAGAAACTGATTATTCTACTGTGCAAGCTGCTTTGCAAAATCAAGATATTCTTTAAATTGAGATACAAGACTTACATAGTGATAATACTTTTTAGCTTGACCAAAGCCGGCTTTAGTCAATCAGTGCAATATAAATACGACGCGCTCAATCGCTTGACACAATTATCCTCAGGTTGTAGCGGGATAAAATATGAATATGACAAAAATGGCAATCGGACTACCTCAACGAAAGTATCCATTGAAACAACCAATACCATCACAAATGAACGGTGCGGCAACGACGGTCAAATTACACTCAAACCTAAAGAT
This sequence comes from Minisyncoccia bacterium, assembly GCA_049317285.1. Lineage (GTDB taxonomy): Bacteria > Patescibacteriota > Minisyncoccia > Phycocordibacterales > UBA9973 > UBA4124. The sequence continues at coordinate 7,223 of JBMOIO010000001.1, forward strand.
TCTACAGCAAGATATGAATACCAATGGAGCAATGGTAAGACCACAGCAAGCATTGATAGGCTCAAAGGTGGTTCTTATAGCGTGGTAATTACCGATAAGCCTACAGGATTCACATGTGCGAGATCCTTTATTATAACCTCAACATTCAAAGACTCTGTTAGCGTAGAACAGCAAAATATTGTCTGCAACGGGGCAAATAACGGCAAGGCAAAAGTTAAGATCATAACACCCCATCCACAAGGTTCATACCGGTATAAATGGAGTACCGCAACAGATACAGCCCACACTACACTTGACTCTTTAAATAATCTTAAGCCCGGAAGCTATTCCGTCTCCATTCGCAATACTGCCACTGGCTGTGTCAAAACAGTCAGTTTTTCAATTACAGAACCGCCGTTGTTTGTTACCGGAACCTCGAAAACAAATGCTTCATGTCCGACAGGAATGGATGGGACAGCAAAAGTGGATGTACTTGGTGACCCTGCCGGATATACTTACTCATGGACTGGTCCTTCCATCACCAAAACGACACAGGCGGTAAGTGGTCTTGGTGTCGGAACATATACCGTTACCGTTGTTCAAAATGCTACAAAATGCAGTGTAACGAGGACGGTAACAATCGAGCCAACACTTGCAATAGCTACTATCACTGCCGGAGGATCAACAACCTTTTTCACGGGTAAAAACGTTGTGCTTTCAGCGAATACAGGCTCTGGGTATTCCTATAAATGGATGAGAAATGGTACTGACCTTCCCGGAGCAATATCGTCATCCTATACCGCTATCGAAAGTGGATCGTATGCTGTTTCAATAACCTTCAACGGCTGCACGGTAACTTCTGCGTCCATAACTGTGACAGCCACTTTTACTCTCCCTGTAACCAACTTTAAAGTTGCCGCAACAGCAAAAAGTTGCAGAACAAACGATAATGGTGCTATAGCAATCACTGCGACAGAGCAGCTTAATTACTCAGTTACCTTAAATCCAGAGAAAGGTCCCCCAAAGCAATTCACCTTTAGTAAGTCGTTAGAGATTAAAGATCTTTCAGCAGGAAAATATAGCGTTTGTATTACTGTGGCTGGCAAAAGCGATTACAAACAATGCTTTGATGTTGAAATCACCGAACCCAAAGATCTTTCCGTATACTCCTTCGTTGATAATTCAAAGAAAATATTGGACTTAGTATTAGATGGTGGCAAATCGTATCAAATTACATTAAATGGAGTTGTGTATACCACATCGCAAAACAAAATCTCATTAAATCTACTGGAAGGGCAGAACCAGCTTCGTGTTGTTGCTGATAACCTTTGCCAAGGGGTATACGAAAGGATTTTGACGCTATCGAATGATATTGTGACCTATCCCAATCCATTTGAGCAACAGTTAACCGTTAATTTAGGCAATAATACGTCAAAGACTGTCGCACTTGAAATCAGAAATGTAATTGGCATTTTAATATATTCCGGAGAGTTTAAGAATACTCAAGGAACTATATCAGTTGAGCTTCCGGAGATGGTCACAGGCGTATATACATTGAGCTTGGCACTAGACACTTCAGAGATTATCTACAGGAAAATAATACGGAAATGAGAAACTGGATTCTATTGATATTATTGGCTTTTGGAGTACTAGGTTGTAAAAAAGACAAACCAAAGCCTTTACCAGCTAAAGCGATATTGGTATTCCCTTTAAAAGATGAAGCTTGTAATACGGGGATCAGTATATCTGCCACTGAGAGCACGGTTACTTTTAAATGGAATGCGGCTGCAAATACATACAGCTACGAACTGAATTTAAAAAACCTTGAAAGTGGAGTGAAGACATCACATACTACGACACAAATTCAACTGGAATTGCCGATACTTAAAAATACACCCTATTCCTGGTATGTTGTATCCAAATCTGCTCAAGTCCCTGACATTGCTGAAAGTGCTGTTTGGAAATTTTACAACTCAGGGCCAGGAGTCACCATACATGCACCGTTCCCTGCAGAAATTATTTCACCGGCTTATGGACAGAATATATCCTCAGCTTCAGGAAAAATTGCTTTGACATGGAAAGGGAGTGATGTAGATGGAGACATAGCTGGTTATGATGTTTATTTCGGAACAAGTAATATGCCTAGTTTGTTGAAGAACACTAAAGATTCCGCACTTCAAGATATACAAGTTACACCAAATACAACTTATTATTGGAAAGTTATAACCATAGATTCTAAAGGATTTAAATCTGATTCAGGACTATATCAATTCAAGATTATTTGAGATGGCACTAAATCCTCTGTGTATATGGTATTGTTGAACACCGGGTTAGTATAATCTTTCTGCTCTTGTGATTATGTATTCTTTAATGAAGTAGGTTTCACTGGTAGATTGTTAGCAGCTAAAATGATATCGTTGCAATATTCTTCTTCCGATATAGCCCAATACCCTGGATGATATGCCTGAATGTATATTTTATCATCCTTTAAAAGATAGTTCACACTCCCTTGCCGGTGTTTCTCAATTTCCGATAGTTGCAAATCGTCAATGAAATGGTGGAGAGTGGCTCCTCCAATAATTATATCGGGATTAATTAACTCTATCTGCCTCAACAAAAGGTCTTTGTCAGACTTGTAAGCATTTGCGATAACTGAATGACTACTTAGTCGAGCCTTAAAAAGTCATTAACTGAACGTAGATAAATAAGAATTACCTGACATAAGATAAAACGTCTTGGATATGAACTGATAAAAATGTTGCCAAAGATTGTTTTTCCAGATATTCATCATTCTTTTAAAATTCATTGCTGCTGCAGCCAGCATCACATTGATGTCATCTCCCTTTATTCCCTTATAAAAGTTTCTGCTTAAGCGATGATCTGCTTTCAAATGACCGATTTTAGGCTCTATAGCCGCTCTTCTTGCAAAGCCCTTCCTTCGTTTTATCCGTTGATATGCATTCAGTTTTTTAGAGAATGGTTTGGGCGTATGGATCTGTGTGCCTCTAACCTGACTAGTACCCCGATATCCCCGATCTACAGCCACTTCTTTCAATACATGGCCGCTTAACCGCTGTTGCTGATCTATAGCTGCATCAAGTGTATGACCGTCGTAATCATTACCCGGAATGTTTAATGCTCCGATAATCACGCCACTGTTACGGGTGATGGTGATCGATACTTTAGAGCCGAATTCGTATTTCTTATGTTCTTTCCCTTTGCTGATGCATTTCACATCCGGCTCGTGTAAACTGTAGATCTTGTTCTTATCCTGCTTTTTCTGCTGGAGTACCCGGCAGAACAATGCCAGTTCATCGGCATAGTGATTCGGGCTAAGTTTGCGGCCAAGTTCGCGTACCAGCCTTCCTGCAATCGTTTTTACCTTGCGGTCTGCACGGCGGGCTTTCTGACCGTTTCGGGGATGGTTTCTAAAGCGCTGGTCTATACCCAGACGCTTTAGGGTACGGCTATAGCGCTGGCGAAGCTCCAGTCCTTCCTTATCTGCTATGGCATGACATTTCTTAATGATCTTGCGGTGTAGTTTACTATCGGTTGGGTAAGTGATATTCTTCTCCTGCACAGTGGTATCTATACTGCCCCTGTCTTCTTTGCCATCTTTACCATTGATACGGATACTTTCTTTCAGGATCAATTCTATACCCTGCGGCCCGATCCGGTTGCGGAAATGAACCAGTTCACTAGCCTCACATGGAGCTGTAGGAGTAAATACCTGCCCTCCGCTAAAATATTGGTAATAACCATTCTCTGACCATTGCTCCACCACACTCTCGTCACTCAGGTTACGGATATGCTTTAACATGAGCAAGGCCACCATGAGCCGGATGGGCTTGGCCGGTCTGCCAAAATCTTCCCGGTAATGCTTGCTGAAATTTTCTTCAAACAGCTGCCAGTTAATCTGATTGGCTAAAATATACAAAGGATGTTTATTCGATAATTGTTCTTTCAGCCCTGGCTGTAAAAAACTTAATTGAGCGGTAATTACTGGTTTACTGAGCATAATTATCTGCAAGCTTATGATACAAAAATCAGAAAAACTTGCAGATAAAACTAGTCTATTTTATCAACAAATTGTTGATAATCAAATACTTGTGTGCTTTTTAAGGCTCGACTATTTAAAATACAAAAATTGATGGGGCACTCAGACATAAAAATGACGATGAAATATGCCCGTTCTTTAAAGACTGAAGATATGGCGGACGATATAGGGAAAATTTCATTTTAACGGAGCTGGCAATATTGTCGATCTTCCGATATGATTGAAATAAGCCGTTCGGCTTATTATTAGATAACTCTAAAGGCATCTCCGAACAATTGCTTGGGTGAAAAACAGGCCGTTCAAAAACAACTGTTTTCAGTATTGAAATACAATTTTAGCTATAGTATATAAGGCTTTTATGGATAAAACACCACTTCATGTTTCTCTTAAGGAGACGGTCGCGGGTTCGAATCCCTCTGGGGGCACAACAATAATTCACACAGAAAAAGCCTTTACACAAAGGCTTTTTCTATACCTTTCTATACTTGACTTTTCTAATACAAATGCTATAATGTAATAGTAAATAGTTCATTCACATAAAACTTAAAATCGAACATATGAAAAAGTTATTAGTACTGGCATTCGTTGCCACATTTTGCTCCTTCACCACTAGTTATGCTCAATGGAATTCGCCTAGAGTTGCCCCAGAAAGTATTTCAGCAAGATCCAACCCTGAAGCATGGATACTCGCAAATGCGACACCTATGCCGAATTTCTATGACATGCAAGGTAACCGGGTCGTTGAAGGTACTGGGTACCTTATCAAGTCCCCTGTCAAACGAGACAGGAACGGCGCGATCATAAACCCGGGTAACTACATCAGCGGTATATGGATACTGCAGCATGTACGGGGAACTGAAAACGATGTACGTCCAGTACAAATCAGCGCACGGATCGAAACGATGCCGAGCTCATGGGAATACTATGAAAACATGGGTCAACCGATGCCGGTTACCATCAAACTGGAAACCAATGAGCAACGGGATTATGTTACCGGACAGATCATCAGGAATACTCTGACATTCGCATTCTTCTAATCTAAAAAGACTTTTAAATAAAGCATCCCTCATACGGATGCTTTATTACTTGACTTTTTTATAAAAAGTATGTATAATTCAATTAAATAATAAACACATTTTGTAACTTAACAATTAAATAGATAACTTATGGAAATTGGAATTACATGGACCCAACTGGGTTCTATTATCGCAATTATTGTCATTTTATTCTGGCTTTACAAATGTATTGTTCGAGTAGAAGAAGACAAAGTAAAAGACGTTGAGGATTGGGGTGGTAGATATGCAAGAAGTATCTACGGAATAAAAGGCTTTCGGGCAGCGACCGAACAGGATGTTGTCAATGCTCCTGTAGAGCAACCCCTCCGCCTAGGACAACGCATTCCTGGAGAAGACTCCGGAACATTTGACTTCATACTCTGGCCATACGAAAAAATCCCGGTCTATCCAATGAGGAAAATCGTTCAACGGGAAACAGGGACACTGTCTCCTGAAGAAAAAGGCCATATCCTATGGGGAACCGAAAAAGATACGGAAGTATCTATTATGAAAGATAGTGTTTCAAATCACTATCGAGGACAATTCACTTACGAAATGCATTTTGATGGTCTTGAAACAGGAAGAAAACCTCCTGTGGATCCTAAAAATCCTACTATTGAGGAACAGAAAAATGCACAAAATGTGAAGGTGCGAGTACAGTTGAATGTTACCGTAGAGCTTGAGAATTCTCGCGATGCGCGGTACCAAGAAGCTGATGCGGCAAAATGGCTGACAACACTGCACAGTGTGATCATGTCCTGCCTCAATGAGGTATTTGCCTGCAACAGCTACACTGGTATTTCAGACATCAGGGGAAAGAAGCTTGATGATGTAACACTTACAGATGGTAAAACATTCAAAGGGCGCATCAATGAACAAATGCTCGATGTAAAACATCTCGGCATGAAAACCACGGACTTAGACTTTCTCGATTATGAAATCATGCCGGAGTCCAAAGAATTCCTTGATGCGCTCGATGAGTTGGCGAAATCTGAAGTGGGAAAACAAATTGCCACCAATAAGGCCGATGCCAACCGTACTCTTTTACAACCTGAACTTGATGCGAGAAAGCAACTCATTGTACAACAGCGAGATGCTTACATTAGGATTAGAGAAACAAAAGATGTAACAACAATCGAGCAAGCAAAGGCGCTTCCTCGGCAATTGAGAACATTTGCTGGCACAATGCACTCCCCTGTTGATCCTCAGTTCAACCTAGACTTAAGCCCAGGAAGAATATCGACGGAAATAGTGGCACGGCAAGTTGCCGATGATGCAAATGAAGATGGAAAAAACCAATCAAAAAAAGGAGGTAGAACATGAAAAAATGGCTTATAGTCTTAGTTTCCGTTATTCTTATCGGAATTCTGATGTGCGCAATTTTCTGGGGTGAATCCAGTAGTGAAGCAATAACAATCAATCCTTTTGTAGTATTAATTTTTGGAATTTTACTGATAGGATTAATAGGTTGGCTTGTATACTTCTTTATCATTAGGAGAATCGGATTTCCGGTAATATCCCTCCCTAGTTGGAATTGGAAATGGGTCGGGTATTTATACAAAATCGCTGTTACGATACTTGTGTTAGTAATTGCTTTTGTCTTGTTTACCTTAGACTATGACAAAATCATCACGGAGATGTTTCGTGATGATGATAATACAAAAGAGCAGCCCTACAGCGCATTTGCTGGCTTGAATACCTTTGACTTTGGTCCTATGAAAATTAAGGACGGAGAGTCATTCAAGCTTCAAGCGTTATTGGGACAAGCCTATTGGCCTCATCCAAAGCAGGCTGGTACCTACATTGTCACCATAGTTGATATGAATGATGTAGTGTTGTGCAAAACAAAGATTGTGAAAGAATTGGGTAAGAATACTCAGTTCCTTCCTATCATTCCCGCCCCGGGAGAAGTTGAGATCAAAATGTACAAAATTACTTTTGACCGTGGAGGCGACTTTATTGTCAGCCCTAACATGGTACTGTAACTGCTCTGCACGCAAAGCAAAGCCCCGCATATAATGCGGGGCTTTTTTACTGCTTTATTAGTTTATTTGGGTAGTACCAGGTCTTGCAATGGTGGTGGGTTGAACTTTTGCTCATTGTTGTTTACGGTCACCCCCTGGATACCAAAGGTATTCATCAGGAGAGTAATAATGCCGTATACCGTGAGCATGATCAAGAGTCCTACAACACCCCAGAGCATGTGCTGCTTGCCTGCGGTTCGCTTTTCGTCACTATTAGCGCCACGGAGAAACTCCATAACACCAAACAGAAATACAACGAGTGCGATGACAAATGCTATCTCAATAACTGGGTTTAAGATATTTTTGTTTATCTTAAACAGCAAGTTGTCGAGCGTATCGGCATATGCCGTGCCGGCAAAAAGCAGTTCTTTCATATGTTAGCCAACGACACAAGTACCGGTTGCTCGACTGTAGAACATACCAGGAGGGCAAGTGACAGCCGGTGTGCGGTCTATGTTGTTTACATCAACTCCGAGAACACTTCCAGCGATGCGGATGATTCCCCACACAGCAACAGAAACAAAGAGTCCGATGATACCATTGATCATAAGCTCCCTCTTTTCTTTTGCCTTTGCTGGGTCCTTAGCACTGATGAACTGGAATACTGTCCATAGGAAGAACAGTGTCATCGCAATCATCACAACAGTGATCGCGAGGCGGAGCCAGTACAGTGCCTGGTTGAGCCAGTTGTTAACGTATGTAAAGTTTTGAGCGAGCGCAACTGCTGGGATAACCATCAGTGCAGTAAGAGCGATAGTGAAAAGTACTGATTTTTTCATGATTGTTAATACATCGAATAAGTAATCACCTGGTACGAATACAGGTATATAAAGTATAGCACTTTTGGGTCGACACGCTACTACTTTCCTTTGTTTGCCTTTGCCGGGTCAAGGTAGGTCTTGGTCTGCAAGAGTGGAACCGAAGGAGTAATGCCGAGGGTGTTGCTGAGGATTTTGATAATACCCCAGACGCTGAGCATGACAAATAGTGCGATAATCCCCCACCACATACGCTCTTTTGCCTCTTCTTTATTAGTTTTTTCAGAAGCATTCATAAACCGGATAACATTCCAGAGGAAGAAAAGAAAGGCGAGGGTAAATATGAGAGGGATGATAATTGAGGAAATAACACACTTCACCCAAACGAGGATATCTAAGAGTGACTTGAATTTTATCGCGGAACACGATGCAAGCGCAGGTGAGCTTGATGTACCTGTAATGGTCGGATTTCCGTCGATCAATGGCTGGTCTTCAAAAACTGAATTACTCTTGAGCGTCCCTGAAGTTACCGTACCAGGCACCCCACTACTCGTTCTTTGGCTCCATGCGTCACATGCTGCATAGGCTGTCTCTCCGCGCTTTGTACAACACTCATTAAAATCAAATTGGGAGCTAATTCCTTTCTTACCCAACACACCACAATATTCCATCCACTGACTGTCGGTAACTGGCACACTAGTCGGAACATTGATTGGAATTTGATTTTGTGTAGGAGTCATCCCTGTAGACTGCCCACTGAGAGTACCAATATAAGTAGTACATGCGCGCTGGTTTGCAGTAGGAGTTGGGTTAGGACAGCACTGAAAATAGTTATTACTAGTGACGATTGTACAAGATGTTTGAGCATTGACTGACCCACTAAAAAGGGTGATAGAAAGAATCAGTGTGGTAATTAAAAAAGATGAAAATGTTTTCATAAATAAATATTAGTTCGTAATAGAGTTCACTGTGCCGATAATAGCGTTGGTAATAGTCCATGCCCCCAAGATAAGCAGGGTACCGATAACCGTATAGAAAAACATGTTCTTTGCCTTTTTCACTTCGGTCGGATTTCCACGGGCAAAGATAAACCACAAGCCAGACCAGAGAAAGAAGATGACAATGACAGGGATGGCGAGGCGTACAACAGCGTTGACGAAGAGCTTGATCGCGTCTTGGATGGTATTGACCTTCAGTGGGTTGCTGATTTTAATATCGAGGTTGAAGCCGGAATTCTGGGAGTTGGTATTAGTGTTTGTAGTCGAGGTACAATTTGGATTTGAGGCTGGACATTTTGTTCCGGCTGGCATAGGAGCTTGCGTAGTTCCTGCAGGCATTTGCGCATGTATAGTAATTACTCCAACAAAAACCAATAATAGAGCAAGTGCAGTGCTCTGTATGATGCGGTATCGAAATTTCATGACTCTAGTATACATTACTCAAAGAATAATAACCCTTCGCTGTAGCCAAGTGTTGTCATAATAACCCGGACAATCAGCCATGCACAAAGAATGAGAGCGACTCCGCCAATAATATGCTTGATGAGACTCAGGAGCTTTGCGTGCTGGCCCGGATTTCCGCGCGCCATCAGATATTGAAAGCCGGTATACATGATCATCAGCACAATCACCGGAAGCAATAGTGTGGTGATAATAAATTCGATGATATTGTTGATGAGTTTAAATACATCAGAGAGTCCGCACTTGTCGGTACACGGGATAATCTTGGAGCTTACGCTATCTCCTGTTTCTTCACTCTCTGCAGTGAGGCATGCAGGATCGGGCTCTGCAGTTGCAGTACCGTAATAATCAATCTTTCCATCACCGTCATTATCGCGCCCGTCAGTACAGGTCGTCGCTGCGTTCACCACAGAAGCATTGCCATTGAAAAGAGGTGTTGCACCCACAATAACAAGTGCAAATAAAATACTAGCGAGCAGTGGTTTGAAGATCTCTGGTTGCTTCATAGATGGCTGTTTGTGCGTCACTTCTGCCGCTGTTTACGTTTTGAATCATAGCACGAAATACGCTCTTTGTTGTAGCAATGTTCGGGTCTGGCCACGAAAATGTCGAAAGTGCTGCTCGGAAAAACACACTAACATAGGGGTTTTGCTGTGCGACAAGCAAAAGGTCACGCCGTGCAGGGGGAAGAGAAAAACGCTTAGAAATCGAGTCCACCCCTTCTGGGCTCGCCATCGCTCCCGCTGCCGCATAGGCTGCTGTAAAGTTCGGCGCACTCTTCATGACACCGACCGCACTATATGAGCCGTACGTAACAGCGCGCGCGGCATCGCTTGGCTGGAAGAGTTCCATCACATCAAAGTTAAGGTTGGGGTTTTGTGCCTGAATAGTAAACAGTTCGCTCGCTCGTCCGATATAAAACGCGCTCTTTCCTGCAAGAAATTGCTGAAGGCTTTCAGGGAGCGACCGGTTCCATGAGTAGCTTGCGCTTGTCGGATTGGCAAAGCCGGTATAAAACGTGAGGGCATCAGCAGTAGGAAGCCCTCCTGTACTGCTCCCGCCAGTAGTCAGTGCGGTCACAACAGCCCCGGTTGTTGGGTCTGTACTGACAATACTGTTGCCTGTCTGTAAAAAGAGTGCGGAGAGAATATCGCGGTAGTGCGAAATATTATCTGCTTCACCGAGCGCAATCGTCGATTGCGAAATCGTATTTTGTGCCGTCCGCTTAGTGAGAATAGGAACGCTTGCAGCAAGATTGGTCCATGTGCGCGGAGGAATAACAAAATTCTGCGCAGCTAAAATATCCTTGTTATAGTAGACAACCAACGGGTCGACAGTAAGTGGCAACCCTATCACTCCTTCTTTGGTCAAAAAAATCTGCGCACCATCAACATTGGTATCGCGAAATGTCCGCTCAGTGTACGCCTGATACGGTATCGTATAGAGCTTGTCTTTGAATTGTGAAAAGATTTCGGAAGAGAAAATAACTACATCCGGAGAAGCATTGTTTGCCAGTGCGACAATCAAGTCTTGGTAAAATGTTTCAGGGGCGTGCTGTTCATACAACAGCGTATAACCATTTCCTTCTGCATTGAAGTCCGATACATAGCTCGACATGATTTCACTGGAGAAAATACCCCATACCACCACCTGCCCTGTCGGCTCAGTTGAAGCATTGCGAGTGGTCGAACCCCCAAGGATGCCGGAAAATGCGATCACTGCAACAATAAATGCTCCTATGAAGACAATAATGATAATGGTTTGAAATGAAGACTTCATGGATAGTATGTCTTAGGGCTGCTTTTTAAATAATACACCATAATGATGCGCACCCGAAGGGATATTGTCGGAAAGCTTGGTAAATCCGGCGCGCGCAAGCAGGCTTTCAGCCATTGCCTGAGTGACTACTTGGTGCGGAGCCGGACCCATGCCGGAAAAGCTTTCGGTCCAGTCCACCACCAAGAGTCGTCCGCCTGGCTTTAATACGCGAGTTGCCTCCACGATACAGCCGTTTTTATCGTCGAGATGAAAAAGGACGTTCGAGAGGATAATAAAGTCCGCTGAAGCGTCAGCAAGCTGGGACCCGCCCCTCACTTCAATGTCACCCCAAAGCGTTTGAATGTTTTTGATGTTATTCTCAGCGACCTCTCGTGTAAGGCGCGCAACAATGTCGCGATTGATCTCTATGGCAAACACGGTTCCGCTGGGTACAAGCGCTGCGGCTGCGCGCGCAACAAACCCACTCCCTGCACCAAAATCAGCAACCGTGTCGGTTGTTTGCAGGTTGCATGCGGCAAGCGTCTGTGCCGGATCCATAAACATGTAAATAGTATAGCACCCGCTTTTAAAAAATTGTTGTTAGTAAAAAGCTCCTTGCTCACAAACAAGAAAAACATATCCCTGCAGAACTCGGTCTGGCGCCCTCAGACACAGCTTCGGGATATGTTTTTCTTTTTGCTCACCGGAATAACACTGAGCGAATGAGAAACAGCTACAGTACATGGAAAGCATACGGAGACGCACTGAGACGCGTGTACGGCTAGGTGCGCGTCGTGCGTCGGAGCCTTGGAATGTACTGTGGCTGATTTTGAAGAAGCGAAAACTAAAGACAAGTAACAGAAGCGAGGCTGTCGCCGGCGCGGAGCTTCATGATAGTGACGCCCTGTGTTTGGCGACCACTCATAGGAACCGTGTTTAAGTCTACGCGGATCACCTGTCCTTTCTTGGACATTGCCACGAGCTCAGTGTCGTTTTGCACCACCTTTCCTACCATAAGCGCCCCCGTCTTTGCAGTAACCTTTGTTGTCTTAATACCGGAGCCTCCGCGCTTTTGGATTTTGTATTCTTCCATTGCTGTTTTCTTTCCAATACCATTTGCACTCATTGCAAGCATGAAGAAGTTTGCGTCCGCGGTCACCACGTCAGCGCCGATGATTTCGTCCTTTGCATCGATCTTCATTGCGCGCACACCGCCTGCAGTGCGGCCCATTTCACGGATATCGGCTTCATCAAAGCGGATAGACTGCCCCTGCGCTGTTGCCAAAATAACACTGTTGCTCTTTTGCACGCGAAGCACTGCCTGAAGCTCGTCTCCTGCATCCAATCGAATTGCAATAATACCGCTTCGGCGAACGTCTTTAAATGAGTCGTATGAAATTTTCTTCGCAGTCCCCTTTTTCGTCACGAGCATCAGAGATGCTTTTTCAGCTTTTGCTGACTTTGGCACCGCCAAAATAGAGGTGACATTTTCATCGCCCGCAAGAGAGAGGAAGTTCATAATGCTCTTCCCTTTTGTTGCACGCTTTCCTTCAGGAAGCTCGTACATTTTGATCTGGTACGCCTTTCCTTTGTTCGTAAAGAACAATAGGTCACTGTGGGTGTCGGTGGTCAAAAGAATCGTGACAAAGTCTTCTTCTTTTGTTTCAAGGTCGACAACTCCCACCCCTCCGCGCTTTTGGATTTTGTATTCATCCGGATCAGTGCGCTTTACATAGCCGCCTGCAGAAAAGACGAGTACAGAATCCTTCTCTGGCACCAAGTCTTCGTCGGAAATGGTTTTATTCCCACTTGAAACAATAGTAGTCTTTCGCGCATCACCGTATTTATTCTTGATATCTTCAAGTTCGGTCGCAATAACTTTGTAGATTTTCTTTGCACTTGCGAGCAAGGCTTCGAGCTCTGCGATCAACAGCTGTTTTTCTTTGAGTTCAAGCTCTACCGCTTTGCGCTCGAGACCGGCAAGTTTCTGGAGGCGCATTTCCAAAATAGCGGTTGCCTGAAGGTCTGAGAACTTGAATTCCTTGATGAGGTTTACCTTTGCAATGCTTGCATCCTTTGACTCGCGAATAATAGAGATGACTCGGTCGATATGGTCAAGCGCCTTTTTCAAACCGAGCAAAATATGCTCACGGGCTTTTGCAGCGTTTAGGTCAAACTGTGTACGGCGTCGCACCACCACTTCGCGGTGCCCAATAAAGGCAGTGAGGATAGACTTCAAAGAGAGCGTTTCTGGCACGCCATCAACGAGCGCCACCATATTGTAGTGGAAGGTCTGCTCGAGCTGGGTGTGCTTATATAAATAGTTGAGGACTTTCTGCGGATTGATCCCCGCCTTCAACGTAATCACAATGCGAACATCTTTTGTTGAAAGTTCGTCGAGTGCTTTGATGCCTTCAAGCTTTTTTTCTTGAACCAAGGTTGCAATGGATTCAACAAAGGTTGATTTGTTGACCTGATATGGAAGCGAGGTGATGACGATCTGGTACGCACCACTTTTTGCTTCTGCAACTTCGGCTTCACCACGGCACACCACTCCTCCGCGACCGGTAGCAAATGCATGTAAAATGTCTGCCTTGTTAAATGCGAGTCCTCCTGTTGGGAAGTCGGGGCCTTTTACAATCTCTGCCAAGTCTTCGGTTGTTGCATCGTCATTTTCAATGAGGTGCAAGCAAGCGTCAACGATTTCGGTGAGGTTGTGAGGCGCGATACTGGTCGCCATACCAACTGCAATACCAAGCGTACCGTTGAGAAGAAGGACAGGGAGCGCGGTTGGCATCACTGTCGGCTCTTTGCGGGTCGCGTCATAGTTTGGGCGGAAGTCTACCGTGTCTTTTTCCAAATCACGCACCAATTCTGCCGCAATCTTCGACATGCGCGCTTCTGTATAACGCATCGCAGCTGGTGGGTCACCATCCATGGAGCCAAAGTTACCTTGGCCTTGCACAAGCATGTAGCGGGTCGAGAAATCTTGCGCAAGCTTTACCATCGCATCATAGACACTAGTGTCGCCATGAGGGTGGTATTTACCTAAAACATCACCGACAATACGCGCGCTTTTTACAAACTTTGCGCTCGCAGTGTGCCCGCTATCAGACATAGAGTAGAGGATACGGCGATGCACCGGCTTGAGCCCGTCGCGCACGTCCGGCAATGCACGGTCGGTAATAACGCTCATCGCGTAGTCGATAAAGCTTTCGCGCATCTCTGTAACGATATTGAATGGAAGGACGTTTTGGCGCTCTCCCGCTGAATCAATCTCTGTTTCTGTTACTGCCTTTTTTGCCATGTGTCCGCCTAAATTTCTTTAATAATAAAATAGTCTTACTTATCCTTTTCGCCTTATATCCCTCGACTTCAGGAAATTTCGGCGGATGAATTCCTCTATTATACCACTATTTGTCCGTAAAATACGATTGTGTCCCCTCTAAAATCGTGGTGTAACCTGCTCGAATACGGGCGCTCAGCGCCTCATCTTTCGCCTTGGTTGCGGGAGCGCTATATATCAAAACAAGGACGGTAAGAAGAATAATTCCAACCCCTACCGTACACCAAAACGCAATATTTTTTCGCTTTTGCGGTGAATAGTGCTGGAAGTAGGCCATATAATCAATCGTTAGCCTTGAGGAGCGAGGGCCATGATAAACCCTTGTTTACCGTCGAGGTCCCGGCGCTTGAGTGTGGCCTTGTCCACTATCTCATTCTTTTCCTGTCCCCCTTCTTTCAAAAACTGCTTCAAGTCAGCGTCAGAGTATTCGTACGGAATGATGACATTTGGACTAAATGATACTGCGGTTTTGTACGCAGTCGTCGGATCGAGATCAAGCGCTCCTCCTACCGGAACAAAAAGCATGTCGGCATTTGAGGCGATTTCATGCGCTTCGGGAGAAAGCTGTTTGATATCTCCTTGGAGGCCGAGAAATGCAATCTTGATGCCGTCGAGCTCAAAACCGTAGACCGTATTGATATATGTTTTTTTATCGATAACAACCGTGCTCTGCGCTCCTGCAAAAAACAATTCTCGCGCTTCGTAGCTTCCGGGACCATCAATGACAAACAGCTCCTTGTCGCCCAACGTCACCGTCTCTGGACCGTCGGTTTCCGGTGTGTGCGTACTAATGAGCGCAATATCTGCACCAAAGCGAGGCGCTTTCCCGAATGCTTTTGAGTCTTTTGCGGGCGGATTGAGCGCAATCGTGAGGTCGCCGAGCGTGAGCTTGAAATAAGACTTGCCAAAATATGTGATAACCATGGCCGTAGTGTAGCAAAATAGCGAACTGAACAAAAGGAACCCCCTGCTTGAAATCTACATATATATATGGTATTGTCTGTGGACTCGATAGAGTATTAAGAACCGTTCCCCTTCCAGGAATAACCTCATTCCCCTACGTATCGGATTAGCCGTATGAAAGCAATGAAATCTTGGTAGGCATTCCTCATTGGAGGAGTGGCTGCCTCACGGTGGCCAATTTTTTATTTATGACTACAGAACACAACACAGAAGAAGAAGTTATCGCAGTTACTGCGGAAACTCCTGAAACAGAAAAAGAGGAGCGCGAAACTCCTCACCCTCGCCTTGAAGACCTCGTAGAAGGTCCAGTGATCGCAGTGGGTAAAGCCGCTGTATACATTGATCTTGCACCCTACGGTACTGGTATCATCTACGGCCGCGAATTTATCGCAGTGCGCGACCTTATCAAAAAGACCAATGTTGGCGACATCATCAAGGCCAAGGTTGTCGAGATTGAAAACGCTGACGGATATGTCGAACTTTCATTAAAAGAAGCAAAGCAGGCACTCCTTTGGAGCGAAGCGGAGCGCGCTATCAAGGATAAAACTATCTTCGACCTCGTAATCAAGGAAGCAAACAAGGGTGGTCTTATCATTGACTGGCAGGGCGTGTCAGGATTTCTTCCTGCAAGCCAGCTGAAAGCTGAGCACTATCCTCGTGTAGAAGACTCTGACAAGGACAAAATCCTTCGCGAGCTCAAGAAACTCATCGGTACCAAGCTTGCGGTCTCTATGATTTCTGCAAATCCGAAAGACGGAAAGCTTATCTTCTCTGAAAAGGAATCAAATCCTGAAGAGCGCCAGGAAGTGGTGAGCAAGTACGCAGTCGGCGACGAGATGGAGTGCGAAGTAACAGGAATTGTTGACTTCGGCGTATTCCTCAAGATCGAAGACGGTCTCGAAGGATTGGTACACATCTCTGAACTCGACTGGGGACTCGTGGAAGACCCACGAAGCATGTTCAAGCTCAAAGATAAAGTAAAAGCTAAGATTATCGATATCAAGGACGGGAAAATTTCACTCTCTATCAAAGCACTCAAAGACAACCCATGGAATGCATTTGCCGGAACACTCAAGAAAGGCGATGTAGTCAAAGGTGTAGTGATCAAGTACAACAAGCACGGTGCACTCGTTTCTATCAAGGAAGGAGTAGCGGGACTTGTACACCACTCAACCTTTGGCTCAGATGAAAAGCTTCGCGAAGCGCTTCAGCTCGGACGAATGTACCCATTCACTGTCACTCTCTTTGAACCAAAGGAACAGCGTATGACGCTTGTTGCCGGAGAGCAAAAGATTGAGGACGCTCCTGCTCCAGAAGAAGCAAAAGCGGAATAACATCCAGAGTATATGAAAAAGCCCAAACGAATTCGTTCGGGCTTTTTTGTTTGATTCTTTTTACCTTACTGTACGGCATTGTTGAATAAATGCGGCAAGATTGATTTTAAAAATACGCGCCATATGTCCTAATATATTTATATCAGGAACATATGAACCATTTTTAATACGCTCTACAATATCTTCCGAAAGACTCAATTGAGAAGAGAGTGATTCGTTGGATATTTTTTTACTTTCACAATAATCAGAGACTACTCTGCCGGTAATGTAGGGAATTAAAAATGAATGATCAGTAATTACAGTTTGTTTTCCCATAATTCTTTTGTTTATTTAATTATCTTTTACCACAAACCTTATGATTTGTACAGTCTAATTAAATGCTGTCATTATCTCCTCTTTACTCTTGTGTGGAAGGGATTCAATAACCGCGATCGCACGCGCTATCCCCTCTTTAAGTGTTTCTTTTTCAAATGGTGCAAAGTTTGAGAGTAAGAATTTTTGAAATCCGTCGGGAGGCAAGATACGGTCTGCGAGCTCCTCATGGATTGGGCGCACGCCAACACGGATGCGGAAAAAGTCCTTGTGTCCAAGGTGGTCGATAATGCTCTGCACGCCATTGTGTCCACCTGCACCCCGCCCAAACGAACACTTTATGTTCCCAAGCGAAATATCGATGTCGTCATACACCACCACCACCTGTGCGTCGGGGTATTGCTTCAAAAGCGCGCGCGCCGTAACCCCTGAGTGGTTCATAAAGGTTGTCGGCTTTGCAAGCAACAATTCACCCCACTGTGCAATGCTTGCGCTAAAAAGTCCTTTCTCAACAAAAACAAAAGATTCCTTTTCCGCAACTGCATCAAGCACTTGGAAGCCAACATTGTGCCGCTGTTTTATATACGTACTTCCAGGATTGCCGAGCCCAATAACGATGATCATCCCTCTATTAAACAACAAAAAACGTTTCTTGTCGTGCATGCGTAAATCGTCTATACTACGCGTATTCATGGAACCCCTTACTAAGACTACTGCACCCAAACTACCGCGCAGTATGCGCCTCTGGGCCTTTGTTGAAAATGTCCTCTATATTGCCGCTGCCGTCATCCTTGCAGTACTCATCCAGAGCTTTGTTATCCGCCCGTTTATCGTCAGCGGTGCCTCAATGGACCCACGCATTGAAAACGGACAGTATCTCCTAATCGACGAGATCAGCTACCGCATGCATGAACCCGAGCGCGGTGATGTTGTTGTCTTTCGCGCTCCCCCTGAACCATCAAAATATTACATCAAGCGCATCATTGGTCTCCCTGGCGAAACAGTAGTACTGAAAGACGGTGTAATAACCATCATCAATGCCGAACATCCCGACGGCCTTGTACTTGATGAGCCGTATATTGTTCATACACAAAAGGACTCACTAATCAAAAAAGTTCCGATGGGCGAATACTTCGTCATGGGTGACAACCGCTCCGCGAGCTATGACTCCCGCGGATGGGGCACCCTTCCAAAAAAAGAAATCCGTGGACGAGCACTGTTGCGACTCCTTCCTATTAGCACTATTGACTACCTTCCGGGCAAAGAATCCTATGAGTAAAGAAAAAAAGACAATTGAACCAGTAAGCCCAAAAGGCATGCGCGATATTATCGGAGAGGACTACTACAAGTTCCAGGGCTTTTTTGAAAAGGCACAGGAGGTGGCGGTGTACTACGGCTTCAAGCCGATTGAAACCCCTATCCTCGAACACGAAACAACTTTCACCACCGCTGTTGGCGAAGGAACCGACATTGTAGACAAGGAAATGTACACGCTCAAAACAAAAGGTGGTGACCACCTCGCGCTTCGTCCTGAACACACTGCCGGGTTGATGCGCGCGTATATCTCCAATGGCATGCAAAACCAGCCGCAGCCGGTCCTTCTCTATCACTCAGGCCCGGTCTTTCGCCACGACAAGCCGCAGCGCGGACGATACCGACAGTTCTATCAGTTCGATGTTGATGCGCTCGGCAATGAAAAAAGTATTACTGATGCACTCGTGATCAAGACAATCTACACCATTTTGGAAGAAGCAGGTGCAAAAAATCTTGTAGTGACCATCAACTCAATTGGGGACAAAGACTCACGCCCAGCCTATATCAAAGAGCTCACCAACTACTATAAAAAACACCTCAAAGATCTCTCTCCGATTGATCAAGAGCGCCTGAAGACCAATCCGCTTCGCATCCTCGACTCCAAAGACGAGAAAACAAAAGAGATAAACCAAAACGCACCGGACTCATTGAGCTATCTTTCAACATCCGGCAAGCGCCACTTCAAAGAAGTACTCGAATTTCTCGACCAAATGGACATTGCGTATCAAATCGACAAGACGCTCGTACGCGGACTCTCCTACTACACGCACACAGTATTTGAAATCATCGAAACAAACGAAGAAGACGGCATCAGTATGACTATTGCAGGCGGCGGGCGCTATGACTATCTCGGGCGCGAACTCGGCAGCAAAAAAGACATCCCTGCAATGGGTGGCTCTATTGGTATGGACCGCATCATTGAGCGACCATGGTTCAAAGACCTTACTCCTCGCATCCTCAAGAAACCAAAAGTATACTTTATCCAAGTTGGCTACGAAGCAAAACTGAAGAGCTTAAACGTCATCGAAATCCTCCGCAAAGCGCATGTGCCAATGATGCAGTCCCTTTCAAAGGATTCTCTTTCTGCACAGCTTGCAGTGGCCGAAAAATCCGACGCGCCATACACCCTCATTTTTGGGCAAAAAGAAGCGATGGAACAGTCAGTAATTGTGCGCAATATGGAAACACGCGAACAAGACACTGTCCCCCTTACAGAGCTCAACACTTATATCAAACACCTCAAGTAATACCATGAAAGAGATTGTCCAGGAACCACATGCAGTGCTCCGACAAGTCACTACCTCGGTCGCACAAGACGCAATCGTGAGTGCTGACATACAGGAAATCATTGCAGACATGAACGAAGCATTAAACCGCGAAGACGACGGCGTTGCTATTGCGGCACCTCAAATCGGCGTGCCACTACGCATCTTTGTCGTTTCAAAAAAAGCGTCAAAACAGCTCAGCTCAAATACTGCATTTATTAACCCTGAAATTATCCGCATTGGAAAACTCAAAGAAGACCTCTCCGAAGGGTGTCTCTCTGTTCGATGGAAATACGGCACCGTAAAGCGCTCAACAAGCGCTACAGTGCGTGCATTGAATGCTGAGGGAAATGAATTTGTTGTCAGCGGCCGCGGACTTTTGGCACAGATATTTCAGCACGAAGTCGACCATTTAAACGGTGTACTCTTTATCGACAAGGCAAAAGATATTGAGGACCTGCCTCCTACCTCCTAATATGAAAAACATCGCATTCTTTGGAACACCAGACTTTACCACTGACTTTCTCGAAGTACTTACGGCACACGACCTCACGCCAGCACTTATTGTCACCAACCCCGACCGCGCGGCAGGCCGCGGAATGACGCTCACTGCCCCAAAACCTAAAGTATGGGCACACGAGCACAATGTGAAAGTCATTCAGCCTGAACGAATTGACGACGCAGTGCTCACCGAACTTGCACAGACACCATGGGACTTGTTCGTTGTCGTTGCATACGGAAAGATTCTCCCTGAAGCACTCATCTCTATGCCGAAATACGGCACCATAAATGTGCACTACTCGCTGCTTCCGAACTATCGCGGTGCAACCCCTGTCGAATCTGCCATTTTACATGGTGATGACACTACTGGTGTCTGTATACAGCAAATGCGCTACAAGCTCGATTCAGGCCCGATTATTGCCACAGAAGAGGTAGTGATAGATCCAGCTGATACAACCCTTACACTGCGCGCACGCCTCAATGACAAGGCATTAGAGCTGCTTCCTATAACGATAGAAAAGATTTTTGAAGGAACTATAACAATGAAGGAACAGGATGAGGCACAGGCGACCCACTCTGGCAAAATCAGCAAGTCCGATGGCGAGATACAACTCTCGGATGACAGTGTCTTAAACGACAGAAAATTTCGCGCACATGCGGGCAATGTGGGGACGTATTTTTTTATACAAAAAGAAGGAAAAAGTATTCGCGTCAAAGTGACACGCGCTCACTTACATGAAAATAACTTCGTCATCGACGAAGTTATTCCTGAAAACGGCAAGCCTACTTCATACGAAATTTTTATAAAAGGCTAATTCGCAATAGCATAGTTTTTTCCGTATCTGGGATAGGTTCCATTACCACCGGTGCCATTGCATGTTGTTTGAATATAGGCGATATCTGCAGACGAAGGGTTGTTTAATGTTGCGGACAAGGAAAAATACTGTTGCCCAAAAGCATTGGCGCAAATGTAGAGCATATAGTTTGCTTCGTTCACAAAGCCGGTACCGAGATATCCTTCTTCTGCAAGTTTGGTCGTTATTGCTTTTGGATACGACGCTCCGTCTGCATACGTTACCCACCCTGCACCCATATCCATATACCCTGACCCTACCGCAGCGTATGTTCCGTATGTATCATAATACAACTCAAGCGCTGTCGCGATCTGCTTAAGTTCTGATTTTATTTTCGCATCAGCGCCTTTTTTGCGGGCACTGTTAAGTGACGCAAGAACAACACTCGCCAAAATGCCGATCACTGCGATCACGACAAGGAGCTCAATCAATGTGAATCCTTTTTGCTTCATCTTAAGAGCGGAATCCTTTGAGTATGTTTTTTATGCGCTGAGAACCGCGCTTGAAGAGCGAGTGCTCTTTTCCTTTTGCGCTTTTTAGTTCGCGCACCAATTCGTCCCGCACAACATCAATCGCTTCATACAGGTCAGCTTTTTCAGTTTCTGCGCGATAGAGCTTTCCCAAGGATGTTGTGACATTTACGTTCGCAATAAAAATATCTCCGTTTCGGTGGTGGTTCGTGCTTTTACCAAGCTCAGCCTCAACTGATGCAATAGCCCCATACTTTCCAATACTTGAAAAGCGCTTCTCTGCATAATCCTTCAACGCCTCAGTCAGTTCCATGTTTGTTGCTTTGATTGAAATGGTCATACTTACAGTATATCACTCTTCGATGTGCACAATTAGGCCTTGCTTTTCCACTCTTTCTGGGCGTTTACGTCAATACCCATATCGCGCTCTGTCTCTTCAATTGTCTCCACCATAATAGTCACCGCTTCAAGCGCATTTTCTCCCAATGCACTCTCTTCAGAGAGCATCACTGCGTCTGCTCCGTCATAGACAGAGTGTGCAATGTCAGATACTTCTGCACGGGTCGGCACAGGAGCGTTAATCATGCTCTCAAGCATCTGCGTTGCAACAATCACTGGCTTTCCAGCCTCATTACATTTGCGGATGAGCATCTTTTGCACGGCCGGCACTTTTGCATGGCCAATTTCAATTGCCAAATCCCCTCGCGCAACCATAATACCGTCCACCGCTTCAATGATTTCGTCGATTTTCTCCACCGCTTCAGGTGTTTCAATCTTTGCGATGATCATTTGGTTTCCGCCACCCTGTTTGATCAATGCGCGCAATTCTTCAATGTCTTTTGCGGTGCGCACAAATGAAAGCGCTACATAATCAACTCCAGCCTTAATCCCAAATTCAAGATCGCTCTTGTCCTTTTCAGTAATCGCAGAAATAGAAAGAAAGGCATTCGGGATATTTACTCCGCGACGGCTTTTGATAACTCCTCCCACTAAAATAGTAGTATAGATGTCGCCGTTTTCTACCTTATCCACGCGAAGCTTTCTGCGCCCGTCATCAATCATGAGGAGTTGTCCCGGCTTGATATCAGTGTCGATGTTTGGGTAGTTGAAATACACTTTGTAGGCATTCCCGCTTGCTTTTGTCCCACTGAGAATAAACTCATGCCCCGGGATAAGTTCAATAGAGCCGTCTTCAAAATCCCCAATGCGGATTTTCGGACCAGAAAGGTCTTGGAGAATGGCGATTGGAATATTCTCTTGTTTTGCCACCGCGCGAATAGTATCGATACGTGCCTGGTGCACTACCTGGTCGTCATGGCTCATGTTGGTGCGCGCCACATTGATGCCGGCACGGAGGAGTTCTGCAAAGCGCTCAGGCTTTTCAGAGCGCGGGCCAATAGTTGCGACAATTTTTGTTTTTCGAGGATGTGTGTTCATAAGAAATAGGTTGTTTGATTTGGTAAAAATGCAGTGTAGTATAGCCTCATGGAGAAGGTTTTGGCAATTATATTCCTCGTGTTGTTCGTCTGGGTGGCAGTGCCACATATTGCGCGCGGAGAGTGGCTCGCCCCTACCGCAATGCCCTACGACCATTGGGCCTACGAGTACGCAGTCCCTGGGAGCCGGGAGATGCTCGCTACCCCGCCATCGGGATACGGGTGGTTTCGCTTTGATTTTTGGAATAATCCGCCCGCAACTGGCCGATCTGTCCAAAAGGGCGATTTTGCACTGCGGCGATAAACAAAAAACACCGTAATGGTGTTTTTTGTTTATCAGATGATAAAAATACTGTGCTCCCCCGGTAGGATTCGAACCTACGACCAATTGCTTACATTTATTCTCGCATTACTGCGGGCATGGACTATATCATCACCCGTTTCCATATTCATGGAAGTGTGGGTGCGAAGCGCTTCCGCCGACATCTGTCGGAGTACTCCACAAGGGATAGTCTCTGAACCTTCCCTTCAATTTCTTTCAGGGCTTGGCTGCTGATTGCCCTCATGAGTGAGGGGTTCCAGTCAATTCACTTCGTTATTCGACCCGTCTTTCGATCGGGAAGCTGCGTAATACCGTCGTGGATTTCCATATGACAGTTCGCACACAAGAGAATACATTTCTCTATTTCCATTTTAATCCTTTCCCAAGAACGGGTAAGTCCTTTGTCAGAGACACCGAAACTTTTCTGTTCTGGGTCAAGATGGTGAAATGAAAGTGCGCGACCGCATTTGTTATATCCACAAATCTCACATCGTCCGCCCTTATATTCGCGTGCCATAACACGAAGTTTGATTCTTCGTTTCTTTACGGCTTCGCGCATATAGGCAGCTCGATCGGCATAGGTACGGGTTTCTGGCATACTCAATATAGTATACCATCGACTACCTTTCCACAGGCAACTGCGCTACCGCTGCGCCACAGGGGAACACAATATTCTATTATCAAATGACCGGAAAACTATAGCATTTTACTTCCCTTTTTTCAATATTCAGCTATTTCTACCCCACCCCTCTTTTATAAAGACCTATCATTTCATCTAGTATCCTTAAAAATAAAAAGTCCTCTATGCCGAGGACTTTGTAACAGCTTTGGGTTCGATATTTTCTCTCGAAACTTCTTTTCCACTGTTTAACGAAACCTTAAGACGAACAGTGTCTTTTTCGAGAAAAATATAGTAGTCGCTACGCTTTCCCTTTGCCTTACGCCACCCTTCAGCTAAAAGGTTCCTGATAGTTAAATCAAGTTCTGCCATTTTTGTAGTTATTAGGTAAATATTCAGAGAATTTAGTGCTACTTTACAGGATTATTTTTTTATGTCAATACAAAATACGCTACAGAAAACCATAAGGCGGTAATGCTCCCCTCATCAAAAACACCTCTAAAATCTTGGAAAGCTCCACTTCCCTTTTAATACTATTCCAATCTAGAGCTCTGAGCATCGCCCTCTCCCTCGACAGAAAAGTTCGAACTATGATAGAATTTACTCATGAAAATCATCAATGGGAGAACGACGAAGTACGATATACATGACCTATTCCTAAATCGTTATTCTCCACGAGCGATGTCTGGCGAAGTTATCACAAAAGAAGAGCTCATGACTCTATTTGAAGCTGCTAGATGGGCACCGTCTTCTCGCAATGAACAACCATGGAGATTTTTATATGCGACGAAAGGAACATCCGACTTCGATCTATTCCTTTCATTCCTCTTAGAGAATAATCAAACATGGTGTAAAAACGCTGGAGTTCTTGTCATAGGTCTTTCAAGGAAAACTTTAAGCGATGGTACTGTAAATACTACGCATTCATTAGACACAGGTTCCGCATGGGAGAACCTGGCCCTGCAAGGTACTGCTATGGGTTTGGTTGTGCATGGTATGGGTGGCTATAGCGATGATCTATTGAGAAAGGAGTTGCACATTCAAGACGACTATATGGTTGAACTCATGGTTGCTATAGGTAAACCAGGAAGGATAGAAGATTTACCAGAGAAACTTCAAGAGCGTGAACAACCGAGTCAAAGAAAAAATCTAGATGAGATTGTATTTGAAGGAAAAGCAGGGGTAAAGAATCTATAAGTTATTTACTATACCCACCCTCTTTGCGAACCCTGTAGATGCTTCTCTGTTAGAAACAATACTGGCCCGACATAGTTTACTGTACTTCCACCAATACTTCATTGCGTGTCATCCACGGTGGAGTCCATGGCGCATTGTATCCAGCATAAGCAATGTTTCCTTCCGCCACAACTCCGTCTCGAGCGAGTGCCGAAAGTAGTCTTTCTTGCATACTTTTTACTCGTTTGTCCGAGCGATACCATGAGAACTGCATAACTGCATATTTCTTGGCAGGAATCATAACAATTTTTACCCGTGAATCATTTGGTATTGGCAATGTTTCCAGTGTATAGGAACGAGGCATTCCAAAAGAGATCGTCTGTGAATTACCATCAGTCGTCGCCACGACAGGTGCGGTCATAGCGATGCTTTCTGAAACTTTTTCCATAGTTTCATTTTGTGCAACTACAGGTGCAGTCATAGCGATGCTTTCTTTCTTGGTATTTCCACCAAAAATATATCCAGCCACAATTCTAAAACCACTACTCATAGATTCTCTATAGGAACCTTGTACTGTCGTCTGTGCCACGATATGTGCGGGGTATTCTCGTATCTCGTAGTCGTTCACCTTCTTCATCACTGTATAACCCGTCTGCTCCACTCGAGAACCAAAAAATCCCCAGGCGGACCAGAGTGCGATTATGGCAATAAGTGCGATGAGTATGGTGATCATATTTTTATGCATTGCTACTATTTTTTATTCTACCGGACAAGTGTTTTTGCCGATGGCGGCATAGAAACCACACCAGCTAAATAGTGCTTCGAAAATCGCAAAACCGGAGAAGAATATGAGGAGAGGGCTCCAGGTGGTGAGCATCGCAAAGAGGAGTAACCCTGCGCCAATAGCAAAGCGGATCAAACGATCACTCCTGCCGATATTTTGGGCAACACCGCGGGGAGAACTCTTGGCAACTCTTTTTAAAATCGCACGGTAGATGAGTCCGACAATAAAAGCGAGAATGTACATTATAACTATAAGCCCCCAGCCAAACGGTGACTTGATAAAACTTATTGGAGATACTTCAAAAAAATCCTTCTTTAGCTCGGGGATGACAGTGAGCGCATTCAACCCCTCCTTACCATCAAAGGCTTCTCTCTCGCCAATGGCAAGCGAGTATTTGCTGTCGTTGTGCGTACTTGAGACGCGGATCTCATATGTGCCGGCTTCAGCACGCGCTTTGTACTCCGGTCCCATCCAATAGGTGTCGGCACCAAAGGGTTCATAAAACTTCTTCCATTGAAAAGGTGTGCCGTCGAGAATAGCTAAGGGTTTCTCGCTATTGTCGTCTTTAATAACTACAGCAGAGACATCTTTCTTTTGGTCGACACTATCAGGCACCAAGACATTGACGTAGAGATCAAAGGGTTCGCTTGCTCTTATGACATAGACATCTGGCTCGCCAGTAAGCTTACCGTAATATGCTTTTGAGATTTCAGGACTAGGGACCTGCGTCAGTCGACTCTCGGTAATGCGAGGCTGATGGGCAAAAGCCAAAGAAGGCAAAAATAAAATTGCAAAAAGGGTGATTAGTAGTATTTTATACAATTTCTTTATCATACATTCACTTTACCATTTTTGACCACCAAAGACTAAAGAATTCTGTCTTCCCATTCGCGCACCATTCCCAGAGAAGCCTTCAGTTTTCCTCTATTGGATAAAAAAATCCCCGCTATTCGCGGGGATTTTTTTATAAGAGCGGTGAATTACGCAGTAACTTCTTCAGAAGGAGTAGTTTCTTCTTCTGTTACTTCTTCTGTACCTTCTTCCATTTCTGGAGTAGTAGCTACAACTTCTTCTTCTGTAGTCTCAGTTACGATGTTGTTTTCGTCTTGCATATGATTATATGGTTGGACTGATAAGCCTAATTCGATAAATTAGAGGCTAATTATACATGCTTTTTTTAAAAAAGCTAGGGTTCCGAGTTATGACATATTGTTGGGCAATTGATAGTATCTATTCCCCTTTCGGGGTGCTATTGTATCTCTACGGTTATACCTTTTTGTTACTCGCATCTTTGGAAGCTTCAGGGGTCTGGATTGGAACTGCTTCACGGCAGTACTAGTCCACATACGAATGCTCGCTCACCCGCTATGAAAGTTTTCTCGGTATTATCTGAACTCGAAGACTCCGCAAGGAGTCTTCTTGCATTCTCTCCCATAAAAACACGCGGCACCACTTCGACGTACTTAAAAACAATTTGGTATTGGTAGAAAAATTAAAAGATTGTTATCCATTTTCCTTTTTTCGTTTTTTCTTTTCCTTGTGGCGATGGGTAACAAACGCGACAATACCGCTGACAATTAAAATACCGATAATGGTCGGAATGGCTGCACTTCCTGCAACGCGCGAAAGAAGGTTTCCACCATAAATACCGACAAATGCCCATAATAATGATCCGACAAAGCTAAGCCCTGTGTAGGTGAGAACTTTCGTATTGCGGGCCCCCGCAAAAAATGAAGGCGTGGAGCGGACAACAGGAATGAGTTTTCCAAAAATAACAATGAGCGCCAAATGCCGGTCAAACACATCCCATGATTTCTGATGCTTGCTTTCTACCACAAGTCGCTGCACCCACTTCCAGTGTTTGAATTTCTTGCCGATAAAAAACCCGGTCATGTCCCCCAGAAAGCTTCCTATGGTAATAATGCTAATCGCGGTCAACGGCGCAATAAACCCTTCGGCGGAGAGACTTCCGACCAAGAGCGCAATGGTTCCTCCTGGAAGAATCGCGCCAACCACCGGCAACCCTTCGCCGTAAGCGAAGAGGAAGATAAGGATACTACGCAATACCGGAGTAAGCGTAAAAAAGAGTTCTGTTATTACATGAGAAAATTGTTCCACGACTCTATAATACCACAGAAATGGCACCATGCCTGCATATTTAAAAATCGCGGTACACTATAGCAATGGAAACAGAAGCACTCATTAGCACCCTTGGCACATTCTCCTATATTGGAATATTCGGCATTTCCTTATTGGCGAATATTGTTATCCCCGTCCCCGAGGAAATCGTCCTTTTGGCGCTTGGCTACCTTGCCGGAAGCGGACACGCCTCAGTCTATATAATCATCCCTATTATCATTTTAGGCCTTCTTGTCAGTGATCTTGTCATGTATTTCTTGGCTCGCTCCGGAAACAAATGGATACAAGGGTTTTATGATAAATTCTTTGCGCATCGACTCGAAGCAAAACAGGCCTGGATAGAAAATAATATGGAAAAGGTAATTTTCTACTCGCGTTTTATGGTACAGCTTCGCTTTATCGGACCGTTTATGGCAGGGCATTTGAAAGTGCCGGTGCGCACATTCGTCACCTACGAACTCGCAGCCCTTGTCATCTATGTACCGCTCTTTGTATGGATCGGATACTATTTCCAAAGCCGTATTGTCCGGATTATCGATACTGTCGACATTATCCGAAATGCTATCCTTATCGGAGTTGCCATCATCATTGTGATATCATTACTGCGGTATTGGTACCGTCGCTTTATCCTCTCCTAATGAATCCTCCCTCAGAAACAGTCGTACAAAAACACCTCCACCGCGCATTTATTGCAACCGTTATCATGAACGGTGTTATTGCAGTCCTCGACATTCTCGCTGGATTTTTCTTTGCCTTTAAGCCAAGTATTGACGGCTACCTCTTGGGCTTTGTCTCGTATGGAGGAATTGTGGCGTCACTCGCGCAACTTATCATAGATATGTCCGGACGAGTACAACTCATTGGTGCCTTTTATTTCTTCAGCCATGGCGCAGTGAAGCTCTTATTGGTCTGGGGACTCTGGAAGACAAAGCTCTGGGCGTACCCAGTCTCAATCCTATTTCTCACTGGGTTCAGTCTCTACCAGCTCTATGAAATCATCGTGCAATTCTCCCCTATTGTCACTGCATTTCTTTTGTTTAATACTGTTGTTATCATATTGGTCATACACGAATACCGCCAAGTGGTGGCGATGACCAAGCGCGCGTACAACAAACTGACATGACTCCAAAAAAACTCCACCGATTTCTTATAGAAAAAATCCCTTCTGGCGACACAGTCGTGATTTCGGACGAACACATTGTCCACCAGGCGCTCTCGATACTGAAGTTTTCAGTAGGCGAATCCTTTATTGTTTTTGTTGACGGGGGCCCTGATATCACGGTCGAAATCACCGACCGCGACAAGCGCTCCATGACAGTAAAAAAATTACTGGAAGAAAACAGGTCCCCTCTTCCGCGGACAGTCATTGCGGCTGTCAGTATTATAAAAGGTGCGAGCTTTGAACTTGTCGTACAAAAGCTCACTGAGGTGGGCGTGAGCGCTATTGTCCCATTGCTTTCAGAGCGCACGGTAAAAACAGGGGTCCGTCTTGACCGCCTACAAAAAATCAGCGACGAGGCGCTTGAGCTCTCCGGAGGCAACATACGGGTGACCCTCCACACGCCGATGACTTTGCAAGAATGCTTCACGGCGTTTCCTCATAGCGCATTTGTCTGCGATGGATATGGCGGTGAATCTGTCGCCACTATTCCCCAAACAGTTGTTCTCTATGTAGGCCCTGAAGGTGGGTGGAGTGCCTCTGATGAGGCAGTGTTTGAACAACACAGTATTACTCGGCTTGCACTTGGAGAAACAGTGCTCCGTACTGAAACCGCAGCAATTATCGGTGCACACACTCTTCTATGGCACTCCTAACGCTTCATACGATCATTCTTGGCATTATCGAAGGGTTGACGGAGTTTATCCCTGTTTCTTCAACGGCACACCTGCTCTTAGTCGGGCGTGTGATTACTGTTCCACAAGCATTTCTTGAAGTGCTCTCGATCAGCATTCAAAGCGGAGCAATCCTCGCCGCAGTGTGGTATTTCTGGGAGACCGTCTGGAGCAATCGATCGTTGATTCCAAAAGTACTCGTCGGATTCATCCCCACTGCCGTTGCTGGCGTTCTCCTCTACCCCTTTATCAAACCACTTCTCTCAAGCACTACAGTGATCGCCTCTGCTCTGATTATTGGAGGAGTCCTCCTGATTCTTATTCGCCCCCGCGATACTGAAGAGCAGATTGAATCCATTTCGTACAAACAAGCGTTCCTTGTGGGACTCATGCAACTGTTTGCCTTTATTCCCGGTATGTCGCGAGCCGGGTCAACGCTTATCGGTGGCACACTTCTACGCATCCCGCGCCAAATCATTGTCGCTTTTTCATTCCTCATTGCGATTCCTACCATTCTCGGCGCAAGCGCGGTAGAAATCCGAAATACTCCGACTCTTACAGCAAGCGAGTGGCAACTCATCGCTTTGGGAAGTATTGTTGCATTTGTTGTCGCCCTTTTTTCTATCCGCTTTTTCATCACCCTCTTAACAAAAAAACCACTGTCGTGGTTTGGGTGGTACCGTATCCTACTCGGTATACTAGTATTACTCTTTGTATAAATAAAAAAGAACCTGAATACTCTATTCAGGTTCTCATGATTTAATTTCTCGGGCGAGCTTTTTGCATAAGCTCTTCCCAGGCATCTTTTTTTGCCCCCTGCCCCTGAGGAATGACCCCTTGCTCCTTTTGATTTGAACGATTCTCTTCCATCGATTGGTTTCTAGAAAAAGTAAAATTAAAATCGGGAATAATATCCCCCTGTCCATCACGTATCCCAAGGACAGGTATCGGCAATTGACCATTGAGTGTGTACTTTGTATACCCATTCAGTGCCATTGCAGCAACTTTTTGTTGATCCGTCGGCAGTGTTTTAATCTGCTCCGAGGTTAACAAAGAGAGCTGTCCAATCGAGATAACACTGAGCGCAAAGCCCAAGTACGTATTGGGAGGCAACTGTGCCTCCTTGTAATAGTCTCGAGAACTCTCCATGTTCTCCTTGAGTTCTGAAAAGCCAGCGGGAGACATCATGACGAGCTTTGCTTTGCCCTTGGTTTTGCCGTCATCAGCTCCGAGGATAACAATTGTTTCCGGCAATACATTTTTATATTGCAGACTATCCGTCTGCGGAATATAAAACATATACACTTCGATCTTGTCCGGATCAACTTGCTCTCCTTGATTTTTTTTCTTTTTCAAGGATTGCGCCGTAGCACTTTGCATAACAACTATTGCCAGCAGTGCACACACTATCAGTTTTATTTTCATTTCTTATAGATTTGTGAATTTCTTACAGTATATATGTTTATTGACTATTTGTCAAGTATACGGTGAAGAAAGCTCTTGCGATGAAGCGCTGTAGTGCCTTGTGTTATAAGGGTATTTCGGTGTTCAGTGGTGCCATAGCCCTTATTTTTATCCCAGTCGTATTCTGGGTTTTTGCGGTGCGCCTTAGTCATATACTTATCGCGATGAACTTTTGCAATGACAGAAGCATAGGAGATAGCGGGTTCTTTACTGTCGCCACGGATAATCGTTTGTTGGTGGACATATTGTGCGGGAGCTTTCAATCCCCCGTCCAACAGCACAACACACTGCTCGGGCGGTAGTGCGAGCTTTTTTAAACTACTCACAATGCACTCGCGAATACACCGAGCAATCCCCCTTGTGTCGATTGTCTGAGCACTCCGACTGGAGAGCGCGTAGCGGATCATCCCCTTGCGCTCGAGTATAGACGCCTCGCGATACCATTTTGTCCGAGCAGTAGCGGTCATTTTTTTGGAGTCCGTCAGGCCCGGCCACATCCCTCTTGTATAGCTCATATACGGCACCGCAACCGCGCACACAGTGACGGGCCCTGCAAGTGGTCCGCGCCCCACTTCGTCTATTCCAATTACCCATAGGGGCTTTTTCATATCACTACTATAGCAAAAAACCGCAAATCAACTCTGTGATTCGCGGTAAGGAATTCAGTGCACCCCATTTCCATCCCAGTGCGTAAATAAAGACCGCGGGATATAGTGTTCCAGTGCTCGTCATGCTATTTCTAGCATACACACTACTCTTTATACCGGTACTGTCAATATATTTCCAAGGGTGGCTGTGCGGTATACTAGCGATAGTATGAGCTTCGTCCACCTCCACACCCACTCCCACTATTCCCTCCTCGACGGGCTCTCAAAGGTTCCTCAGCTAGTCAAAAAAGCAAAGGAGTTTGGCATGCCAGCGCTTGCGCTGACAGACCATGGCGCACTGTACGGCGCGATTGAGTTTTACAATGCGTGCAAGAAAGCGGATATCAAACCGATCATCGGCGTGGAAGCGTACATGGCAGAGCGCACGCGCTTTGACAAAGAACCCGGGATAGATAGCAAGCGCTATCATCTGACACTCTTGGTAAAAAACAATGTCGGATACAAAAACATAATGAAGCTCGTCACCAAGAGTAACCTCGAGGGCTTCTATTACAAACCGCGCATGGATATGGATTTGTTGCGCGAGCATGGAGACGGGATCATCTGCCTTTCCGGATGCCCGGGGAGCCGATTTATCACTCATCTTAAAAATAACAATATTCTCGAAGCCGAAAATCTTCTCGCAGAATATATCGATATCTTCGGTAAAGAACATGTGTATGTCGAGGTGATGTATCACAAAGAGGTGGACTGGTATATTCCACTTGTTCCAACGATTGTTGAGATAGCAAAAAAAATGGACCTCCCGATTGTCGGTACTTGGGACTCGCACTACATCAATAAAGAAGATGCTGATGCGCAAGACACCTTGGTTGCAATCAATACCGGGACCGAAGTGGGCAACAGTAAAATTTCAATGAAGGCGGGCAACTACTCCTTTATCTCTCCTGAAGAAGCAAAGGAGATATTCAAGGACATTCCGGGAGCAATAGAAAATACGCTCAAACTCGCAGAAACCGTTGACCTTGAAATTGAGCTTGCACCATGGAAATTCCCTACCTACCCTATTCCCGAAGGCTCAAACTACGACGATGAATTGAAAAACGGTGTATTGGCCGGACTCCCAGGAATCGGCTACGCCTATGAGGGAATCATCAAAGAGCGCGTGGATTTTGAACTTGATATCATCAAAAACAAAGGATTCTCTTCATACTTTTTAGTAGAAGCTGACTTGGTGCAAGCAGCACGACGCATGGGTATTCAGACAAACACTCGAGGAAGTGCCGCAGGTTCACTGGTTTCTTATGCGATGCGCATCACCACTGTCGACCCGATCAAATACAAGCTCCCCTTCGAGCGTTTCTTGAACCCGCTTCGCCCGGGTATTCCTGATATCGACCTCGATATTGCCGACGACCGCCGAGACGACCTCATCAACTATGCTCGAGAAAAATATGGCACCATGGCAGTCGCACAAATCTGTACCTTTGGAACGATGGCAGCACGAGGGAGTGTCCGCGATGTTGCACGAGCACTCGGCTATCCCTATGCCGTGGGTGACAAAATTTCAAAAATGATTCCGATGGGGAGCCAGGGCTTCCCGATGACTATCGACCACGCGCTCGAAATAATTCCGGAGCTTAAAGAGGAGTACGACAACGACCGCGGAACAAAGGAAATCATCGATATGGCAAAAAAGATCGAGGGTAATGTCCGCCATATTTCTGTGCACGCCGCAGGTGTCATCATTGCGCCCACCCCGGACGTTTCAGACTACACCCCTATCCAATACGACCCGAAAGGTGAAACAAAAATCATCACGCAGTACGACATGTTCTCCGGCGGGCGCGACGGCGTGGTAAACCTGCCAAAGTTTGACATGCTCGGAATCCGAAATCTGCAGTTCATTTCAGGAACGCTTGATCGCATCAAGAAAATCCACGGTATTGATATCGATATCGATACTATTCCACTCGACGACAAGAAAGTGTTTGAAATGCTTACCCGCGGAGAGACTATGGGAGTATTCCAAATGGCGGGCGACGGCATGACGCGCTATCTCAAAGAATTGAAACCGACCAAGCTCGAAGACCTCATGGCGATGGTTGCGCTCTATCGCCCTGGACCGATGGAAGTGATTCCAGAATACATCAGGCGCAAAGAAAATGCTCGCTTGATTAAATACCCTGACCCTCGCCTCAAAGACGACCTAGAGGCATCCTACGGCCTCTTGGTGTACCAAGACGATGTGTTGATCACCTCGATTCGATTGGCGGGCTACACCTGGCTCGACGCCGACAAATTCCGCAAGGCGATGGGAAAAAAGATTCCTGCTGAAATGGCTGAGCAGAAAGAAAAGTTCTACAAAGGCTGTATGGAGTACGGTGGATTAGAGACAGAAAAAATCGATGAACTCTGGCACTTGATTGAGCCGTTTGCAGCGTACGGCTTCAACAAGGCGCATGCGGCAAGCTATGGTATGGTCGCATATAAAACCGCCTATTTGAAAGCAAACTACCCGGCTGAATATCTCAGTGCATGTATGACTGCCGAGAGCGGGGACATTGAAACGTGTAGCGAATATATCAATGAAGCAAAGCGTATGGGCTTTACGATTCTCCCGCCTGACGTAAATGAGTCATATTCCGACTTTACTGTCGTCGTGGAAGAGGGCGTTGTCACTAACAATATCCGTTTCGGGCTTCGCAATGTAAAAAACTTTGGTGAAGAAATCGGAAAAGCGATTATTGCGGAGAGAAAAGCCAAAGGGCCCTTTAAAACAATCGAGGACTTTCTCGAGCGCGTACAGCACAAGAACATGAACAAGAAATCCCTCGAAGCACTGATTATGTGCGGAGCGATGGATGCTTTTGGCGACAGAGGGGTGCTCTACGGAAACTCAGAAGAGCTCTTGGCATTTCATAAGGGGCTCAAAAACCATAATGGCGCTGGACAAGACTCGCTCTTTGCAGGCCTGGACTCAAACCCAAATGCAACCCTTACGCTCCGCAACACACCAGAGGCAACCATGGCGCAAAAGCTTACTTGGGAGAAAGAGCTCCTTGGGCTCTACATTTCCGGGCACCCGCTCGACAGTTTCCTTGAAAAAATCCAGAAAGCCGGAACAACCATTAAAAAACTTCTTAGTGAACCGACGGTACCTCAGCGCGAGCGCTTTACCAAAAAGAAACATTCCTACCTCCTTGTCGCCCATATTGATACGGCAAAAATCATTATGACAAAGACAACGAGCTTGAAGATGGCTTTCCTTTCATTAACCGACAAAACTGGAACAATAGAAGGAGTGGTATTCCCTGAAACATTTAAAACAATAGGTCCGCTCATAAAAGAAGGCTGTATTGTGGCAATAAAGTGCACGTTTGCCGACCGCGACGAGCGAAGAAGTGTGCTGATTGACGACATCAAAATCCTCTCCTAACACTCTTCTTCCCGACTCTTGACTTGACTTTTAAATGTGTTTTGGTATTATAGAGATAACCAAACTATAGTTCTATGAATACGTTAAGAGATTTCACGATTAGTGTCCTTAATTATTATTTTGGACTACGAAATGAGCCAGGAAGAAAAAAGACTAATAATGACTGGGAAATTGCTTGTACCCATGTCTACCAATTAGCTCAGCAAGACTATCCTGATTTTAAAGAATTTAAAAGCGCTATCGGAAAAGACCGTAAGGCGTATAAAGAAGAAAGAGAACTCGCAAAATCCTCTACTCCTGTAGAAAAAGTAGCAGTAATAAAAAGGACTATTGCAAGAGTAGTTCAAGGAGAACTCTTTCCCCCATCATGGTCTGAAAGAATTTCAATGACCTAGCAATGAAGAACGGCAACTGAGCCGTTCTTTTTTACTCCCCGCATAACAAAAATCCCTGACCGTTCGGTCAGGGATTTTTGGAATAGTCTTTAGGCTTCAGCGATTACCACTGTTGCTTCAATTTTATTCATAAGAGCAATCACTTCATTAGCGTATGTTGGTACGACTGATGGAGGGTTGTACGCTTCGAGTTTACCGCGAAGCGTCTTACCGCCATAAGCGCGGGCCGTGCGGGGATTGTTACCACCAAGGTTGGTTGCAACGATCTCGATCGCATGGTCCCAGCTCTTAAAGTTGATTTTACATGAACCGAATCCAAACGGACTATAGGTGACACTTTTACAAGCGTGCTTACCACCAGTACTTTCGCGAACCGCGAGAGCTGGGATAATACGCCAGTCAATGTTGTTTTTTTCAGCTTCAATCACCATTTTCATACCAGTACCTGCAAGGGGCATATTACGCTTTGCAAAGTACGCATCGATTTTGGCAGCCTTCTCCTCTCTTTCCACTTGGAGTTTTGCTTCTTCTGCAGAAACTTCTGTTTGTGCGATGATTGGTGCAATTGCATTGTTCACTGAGGCCGTAAAGGCGTTCATTGAGATTGCAGTTGCTACTAACGGTACGATAATAAAGGACTTTGTTATTGAATATAGTTTTGTTGAACTCATAGTTCCCGGTTGAGCTCCGGGGGAACTTCATAGCAGTATATTTCCACACTGAATATCTGATGAATCAGTCTTCAAATGAAAATTCCTTATACAATTAATTGCTAAGGAAGTTCTTTTATAGTATCACAAAGCTTTATTTTTGTCAATAGTTATACAATGGAAACTACTACTGTCAAACATAAAATACCCTTATAAAATAAGGGTATTTTAGAGGACATAACTTGCCACCTTGGCAAATAAATTGTCTTATTATTATGCTATTACTAGACTTTATCGCTCACCCCTGCCGTGAGCTTCGTAATCCCATTGCTGAGGCTGATTACTTGGTCTTTTAAGCGCTCCTCCATCTCTTTAAAGAGTCGAGTTGACTCCTTTTTGTACTCAACAAGAGGTTCGCGCTGGCCGTATGCTCGAAGCCCTACTGACTGACGGAGGTATTCCATAGTGTCGATGTGCTCGACCCACAGTGTATCGGTAGTAAACAGGATGACTCGACGAACATTCTCCCAAAAAGCGTCTTCGCCTACAAGAGCGGTCTTTTCCTTTACAATCGATTCCAACTGCTCCAGTTCTCCAAGAGTATAGAAAGTACTGATTACATGCCCTCGGTCCCCTTCTACCATTGCTCGTCGTCGGCTATAGATTTGCTCTCGCTGATACGAAAGAATCGTGTCATATTCCAGCGTGTGCTTTCGAGCGTCAAAGTGGAAGCCTTCGATCTTCTTCTGCGCACTTTCAAGTGCACGGGAAACAATACTGTTTTGAATTGCTTCGTCTTCCGGCAAGCCCAATCGCGCCATCATGGTCTTAATGCGCTCGCTTCCGAATACGCGCATCAGCTCGTCCTCAAGAGAAACATAAAACTGTGTTTCGCCGGGGTCTCCCTGTCGTCCCGCTCGTCCGCGAAGCTGGTTATC
Organism: Minisyncoccia bacterium; assembly: GCA_049317285.1. Classification (GTDB taxonomy): domain Bacteria; phylum Patescibacteriota; class Minisyncoccia; order Phycocordibacterales; family UBA9973; genus UBA4124. The sequence continues at coordinate 44,476 of JBMOIO010000001.1, forward strand.
GATACGGCGCGCTTCATGGCGCTCGGTACCGATGACAAAGAGTCCGCCAAGCATTTTCACCTCCTCCTGCTCACTCAGATTTGAAGGGTTGCCTCCGAGAATAATATCCACCCCTCGCCCTGCCATGTTGGTAGCGATGACTACAGAACCCTTGCGGCCTGCCTGTGCTGTCACTGTTCCTTCTTGTTCGTGGTTTTTCGCATTCAAAATCTGGTGCGGAATGCCTTCGCGCTTCAAATATGCTCCTAAGAGTTCGTTTTTTTCCACTGACACCGTACCGATCAGTACCGGCTGCCCTTTTTCATGGAGCTCTTTTACTTTTTTTGCTATCGCCTTGAATTTTCCTTCTTCTGTTTGGAAGATAAGATCGTTGTGGTCGATACGCTGTGTCTTTTTATTGGTCGGCACAGTAACAACAGAGAGTCCGTACACTTTTGTAAACTCTTCTTCATTGGTCTTTGCCGTCCCTGTCATACCAGAGAGCTTTTCGTAGAATTTAAAATAGTTCTGGTAGGTAATAGAAGCAACAGAACGTGTTTCCTGCTCAATCTTTACGCCCTCCTTCGCCTCAATTGCCTGGTGTAAGCCCTCAGACCAGCGTCGGCCTGGCTGCATACGCCCAGTAAAGGGGTCGACAATAATCACCTCTCCGTCTTTGATCACATAGTCTTTATCTTTTGCAAAGAGCGCGCGGGCGCGAATCGCAGTTTCGAGGTAGTGGACATACTTAATCCCCTTTTCAGTATACATATCAGTAATACCAAGCATCTTTTCAGCCTTGGTAATCCCTTCGTCGGTAAGCTGAATTGCCTTGAGCTTTTCGTCTACAGTATAGTCAGTATCGACGACAAGCTTCATTGCAACACCTGCAACGGTTTTATAAAGCGCTGCTGAGTCTGCAACTGCGCTTGAAATAATCAAAGGGGTGCGGGACTCATCAATCAAAATAGAGTCCACTTCGTCGACGACGGCAAAGTAGTGTCCGCGCTGGACAATATCTTCTTTGGAACTTACAAGATTGTCACGCAAGTAATCAAAGCCGAACTGACTGTTGGTACCATAGGTAATATCAGCACTATACGCATCGCGACGGCTCACTGGACGCAAAAACTGCTGCACTACTTTAAACGAACCTTCTTCGTCGCGCTCCTCATCGAGCTCTTGATGTGTTGGATCGTACACAAAAGATTTTGACTGGTCGTTGATGACGCCAATAGAAAGGCCCAGGAAATTATAGATTTGCCCCATCCAAGTCGCATCACGCCTTGCAAGGTAGTCGTTGACTGTCACCACATGAACTCCGCGACCAGTCAGTGCATTTAAATAGACTGGCAATGTCCCTACCAATGTCTTTCCTTCACCGGTGCGCATCTCAGCAATGTTTCCTCCGTTGAGTACCATTCCTCCAATCAGCTGTACATCATAGTGGCGTTTGCCAGATGTTCGTTTTGCGGCCTCTCGAACGAGTGCAAATGCACGAGGGAGAATGTCCTCGAGAGATTCGCCAGCTGCCAGTCGGGCCTTAAGCTCTGCCGTTTGTATCGGGAAGTCTTCGTCTGTCAATAGCGCGATAGATTCCTCCAAATCATTGATGCTTTTTACCCTTTTTTCGTATTGTTTTATTGCTCCTTTATCAAACAGGGTTTGGAAAAATGTGAATGCCATAAGAACCTCATTTTACCACAAAAACACCCTCTTTAAAAGACACCCAAATAGCACAAAACCGCGGCCTTGTTGTCGCGGTTTTGTGTAAGTGGAAAGAGAGTGAGTGAGAAAAAGACTATTTCTTTTTCTTCTTAGCAACCTTTTTCTTAGCTGCTTTCTTTACTGCTTTTTTAGCAACCTTCTTTACTGCTTTCTTAACTGTCTTTTTAACAGCCTTCTTCACAGCTTTCTTGGCTACCTTTCTTTTTGCTGCCATAAATTTATGCGTAAGTTTATCTAGTAATACATCTGTGATGATCGACCACTGATTGTGATTGAACGCGTTACCACCACATGTATGTATATTATCTCTCGCGCGTGATACACAAGCAATATTTTTTTATAAAAAACTGTGGATAACTCACTTTTTTTATAAAAATGTAAATGCAAATCGTTTGCGTTTATTTTCTTTAGAAGGCTTTATTGCGGATCAAAGATGCTATGCGGGAGTAGTTCTCCGTTTAACAATCGCGCAATGCGCTCTGCTCCATACACCGATGTAAGAATACCGACGCCATTACAACCGAGATTATATAAGAGCCGTTTGTTTTTTGGTTCAAACCCCACCATGCGTACCCAGCTTTTTGTATACCCCATCAGTCCATGCCAATAGTAGTCCATATGCGGATGATGTTTGTAATGAAGAGATGAAAATGTTCCAAGTGCATCACTAATTTCAAGTGGGTATTCTTTGTGTGCGTCGTACGTTGCGCGGTCTGGGAGGTACACTTCTGGTCCACCAATACATACAAGATTGTGCGTTGCATTACTCTCGTCTTCAAATGGCCTGCGTGTTGTATAAAAATAAGGATTCCCTTCGCTTACTAATGCATGCGAATAAATGCTCGCAAAAGGTGCTCGATTGAGCCCTTCTTTGTACGCTGCCATATACCCCACTACCCCTTCAACCTCCATATGAAATGCAGTATCGATATCGGCACCGCTTGGATTATCGATTTGTATCGACTCAAAACCATTTGTACACAATACAACAGTGGTTGTTGTCACCATATTGATTCCGGTGTGGACCAATACCTCGCTCTCATTCAATACGACACGCGACACAGAGGTGTGTTCTTTGAGAATAAACCGCTCTGGAAATGTTGCGAGCAAGTACCCCGTAAGCTCTTCAGTAAACAGCGCGCTATTCATACAGCCAGAAAGAAATGGGAGTGCGGCAATATACTGCGTATCAGTCGTTTCTAAAAGTGCGAGAATATTTTCCTGGGCAACTACTAGTGTGTACGGCGTATATTCGCGTGGGATCATCCCGTGATCCACCCATTCTTTTGCTATCAACAGCGGGCGTACACGAAGACCCGCTTTTGCCTTAAGGGACAAATCATGAAGCGCTTCAATAACCTGGCGCTCAAGAGAAAGGCCATTGTATCCGATAAACTGCGAGAATGGCGTCGAAAGTTCGGCATGCGCAAAAATATGCTCCAAGAGTGTGCGTGCATCTTCTTCAATTGCTCTGTGAGCTGCAGCTGTCTGCACTATGCCATAGCGCTCGGCGAGCTCGGTAAAGGTCTTTTCAAAATAACTCGTAATCTGTCCTGCATTATGCCCCGTTGCGCCATGAGCAACTTTCCCCGCCTCAAGCAGGACTACACTCTTATTTGTTTTTGTGAGTATAAAATAGGCGGTTGTAATCCCTGCGATCCCCCCTCCTATAATAGTGGTGTCGACTGTAAGGTTCGAAGAAAGTGGTTCAACAGGTCGGGTTCGTTTGAGCTGGACTATCCAAGGCGAGTGATTCATAGGTATCAGTATACCAAAAGAAAAAAACATCCGTTTAAGGATGTTTTTTCATGTGTTGTACTCGTAAGCCGAATTCTGTTTTATCGATCATTTATCTGGGAGAGTTGTTACCAACTCCCTCAAGCAGCACTCCCCACGTCGCTCTTGCGAGCTATGCGGGGCACGGCCTTGCACACGAGTAAGGATTTAGCCGTTTCATTCTGTATGTTGCCATACAGATTCGCCCCACTTCGCCGAAGCTCCGCGGGGCGGCTTTCGCTTTCGCTCCAGCCGTCACTGTTCGCACCTCGTAGCTTGCGCTAGACGGGAATTACCCGCTACCTGTACGAATTAAATCGTTGTGTGTTCGGACTTTCCTTACCACTTCACCCAAAGGGCTCCGCGGCACGATCGAGCGGTACAACCCCTCCATTATGCATATAAAAAAACCTCATGCAATATGAGGTTTTTTTATCTATGCCTCGCAGTTGACGCACATATTGTCTTCACCAACAAAAATCACTTTTGGCTTTTTTGCTTCAGCATTCTCTTGGAGCTTCTTTCGGCCGAATTGCTGAGCGGCATTCATGCTGTGCTGGTAATACAGCGTCTTGACCCCTTTTTTCCATGCATGGAGGTAGAGTGCGTTGAGATCCCTGGCCGGAGTCGACGGGTCAACCATGATGTTGAGTGATTGCGCCTGATCAATATATTTCTGGCGATCTGCTGCTTGCTCGATGATTGCCTTCTGGTCGATTTCGCTAAACGTGCGGAACACTTTCTTTTCGTGTTCGGTTAAGAAATCGAGGTGCTGTACTGAGCCGTCATTGTCGCGGATGCTTGTCCAGACTTCTGTGGTATTGTGCCCTTTTTCTTCAAGCAACTTCTCAAGAGTGTGGTTTTTAATGGTTACCTTCATTTTGTCCACGTCTTTAACAAAGGCGTTTGACATCAATGGCTCAATCCCTTGCGAGACCTGGCCGAGGATAAATGCAGATGAGGTTGTCGGAGCGATAGCAAGGAGTGTGGTGTTTCGGCGACCGTACCCTTTCAATACTTCTGGTTCACCGTATTCTTTTGCCATCGCTTCCGATGCCTTGTACGCCTTCTCTTTGATCAAGGCAAAAATCTCTTCGTTTAATGCAGATGCTTCCGGACTTTCAAACGGAATGTTCTTTTCCTGAAGGAAGGTGTGCCAGCCGAGTACTCCCAGACCGAGAGCGCGATGCTCTTTTGCAAACTTGTGCGCTCGCTTCATGAAGTAAAACGCTGACTGCTTGTGAGGGTCACTACTGTCTCGGAAGGTCTCGAGGCGCTGTACAAATTCTCCAATTACAGTATCGAGGAACATAGCGAGTGTCTCCACTGCGTCGGTATCCTTCCATTCGTTGTAGTGGCGAAGGTTGATTGATGAAAGACAGCAGACAAACGAAAGCTCGTCGGAAGTCGGGAGACAAATCTCAGAACAGAGATTGCTTCCATGAATTCGCATACCCTTATCTTTATACACGTCCACTGTATTGTTATTTACAGTGTCACTGAAAAGAATGTACGGGTACCCAATTTCAGTTCGGCGCTGGATGACCTTTGCCCATATCTTGCGCTTCTCTTGGTCGCCATCAATCATGGCCTGAAGCCATGCGTCGCCCACTGTCACCGCATAGGTCGACTCTTGAATAGCGTGGCCTTCTTTTCCAATATTTAAATATTCCTCGATGTCCCCATGTTCAACCGGAAGGTATGGTGCGCAGTGTCCGCGACGAACAGTACCCTGCGAAACAATGTTAATAAGACTATCAAAAAGCTCTAAAAAGTGAACAGAGCCTGAAGAATGCCCGTTGTCCTTAATCTCAGAACCTCGTGCACGAAGCGCGCCGAGGTGCACTGAAGTTCCTCCGCCGTATTTTGTCATCATGCCCACTTCAGCATGAGTGTAGAGAATACGGGACATATCATCATCAACGAAACTTCCAAAACAGCTAATCGGAAGGCCTCGGGCCTCGCCATAGTTTGCCCAAATAGGCGTCGCAAGCGAATAAAAACCACGCGACATGTAGTCGTAAAACTTGTCGGCAAAGCCAGGTTTATTCAGATGTCTCTCGGCAATCTCTGCAATTTGCCGGATGCGTTCCTCAGCACTAATCCCCCCGATAAGATAGCCTTTTGCTAAGAATTTTCTACTGTTTTCGTTAAGCCAATACATGATATGTGTTAATTGATTATGTTGATAATTCGACCTTTTCTCTTAGAAGAGATCATTGCTCGTTATACTTTTCGTCTTTTTGCTGTAGTTAATTGATTTCTTGTTAAAAAAGTCCCCGTGCTTCGTAGCAATCACTTCATCATAAAACCAATCTGATTCTTTGAGAAGCGCCTCGTTCGTATCAAATATCTTTGCAATACCGATACTCTGGAGCGAATTATTGAACCGTTGCTTAATAAACTCAAGAACGACTTCTTTGGAGATAAACTCCAGTTCCCCTTTTTCAAAAATCCATTCCACAACCGCCGTCTCTGATTCAAACGCTTCCTCGCAGATCCTGATAACACCCTCTTCAAACGCTGCATCAAACCATTCGGGGTGCTCGGACTTGATAATGTTGATGATTTCGATTCCAAACAATCCATGAATTTGCTCTTCTTTCGAGGTTGCCTCTACGGCATTTGATATGCCCTTGAACAGATTCTTGTGCTTATTGAAGGACATAATGACGAGGAACTGGGAGAACAAGGAAACGTGCTCTATAAATAACGAGAAGAGCAATATGGACTGGCTATAGTCTCGATTGTCTTCACTACGAGCATTCACCAAAGATTTTTCCAGATACTGCACGCGCTTTATGAGTGCGGGTACCTTATCAATCGTCTTAAAGACTTCGTTGAGCCCGAGTATTTCCAAGAGGTGCGCATACGCATCCGTGTGGCGCACCTCACTTTCTGCGAATGTTGCACCCACCGCTCCGATCTCAGGCTTTGGCAGTCGTTTATAAATATCTCCCCAAAATGTTTTGATAGTTACCTCTATCTGCGCGATGGCAAGCATGGCGTTTTGAATAACATTACGTTCTTTTTCGTCGACGTTCACTTTAAAGTTCTGTATATCGCCAACAAAGTTAAACTCGGTGTGGATCCAGTAGGAGTGGCGCACCGCATCGACATAGTCATAGAGTTCCGGGTATTCATATGGCTTGAGATGGACTCTTTTTTTGAAAATATCGCGTTTTCGCTCCTGATTTCTTTCTTCGCGGTACAAGACATAGGCCTTTGCAACCTCAAAATCCCCTTTCAATGCAATCTCTTTTTCAACGACATTTTGGATATCCTCAACCTCGGGAATATGATCTTCTCCATAGGTCTCTTCTAGAACTGAGACTATTTTGTCGGTAAGTTCCGTAAGGGAAACAATATCAATAAGCACTCTAGACGCTTCATATGCACGAGCAATTGCGGACTGAATTCGTGATTGGTCAAAATCAGTAATAGTGCCACTTCTTTTTTTGATACGTGTAATTGCCATAAAACTTCGTACAGTATACAAAAATACGAGTGCCACGACGAAGTTCTGCTCTCTTTTTTGGTGCAATGATATAAATTTTTTTTCTTGTAAAGACTTCTGTCGAGAGAGTGTTATACGACAATCTCTCTGACCACGGGGCAGTCAGGTACAGAAATAATTATTTCAGAAGGGTGAACGATTGACCCACTGCAATACCCTTTTCTGTGGAAAAACCGGCCGGTACTTCGAGTACATACTTTGATAGAGCGGTTGGATAAAATGTTTCGGGATAACTTTCAGGATCGATGCTCTCTTTAATGGTAACTACAGTCATTTCCTCATCGAGCCATATAATATCTATACTGTAGCGCATATCTTTCATCCAAAAGCCATACAGTCCTATAGTGTCGAAGATAAACAGTTTCCCTGTACCTTCCGGCAAGGCTTCAGTATGTGACAAGCCCTGCACGCGCTCAAGGTCGGTGTCAGCAATACTTACCGCTATGCGAGTACTCCCGCTTCTCAGGACTGCGTCAGTAAAACCAGGCACAGGTAAGGGTTTTGTTCCTCGCCCTAAAAATAGAAAAAGCACCCCTAATAAAAGAAGTGCCATTCCTAGTAGTATAAAAAATCTATTGTTTTGAATGAATGCCATTACCAGTAAAGTATATCAACTTTCTTTTGCCTCAGTCTACCACTCATACGCTCTATAGATACGTACGAGAGGATTTGTGTGCTTTAACCCTTGCACAGGGAGTATGTATTAAGTCACATACCACAACCTTTTTCCGACTTGCGCCGGTTCAACCGTATCAATCTTTTCATCATCCACGAGGGACAATGAGAAAACATCTCAATTTGAGTTAATCCACGACCAGCTTCCGCTAGCCGTGCCTTGTTACGACTTATTCCCTGTCACCGATCTTACCGTAGTCCCTCCGTATGGAGAGCCTTCGGGTACTACCGGCTCCCTTGAATTGACGGGCGGTGAGTACAAGACTCGAGAACGTATTCACCGCAGTTTGGCTGACCTGCGATTACTAGCGATTCCAACTTCAAGGAGTCGAGTTGCAGACTCCTATCCGAACTAGGGCCGCCTTTTAGGATTGGCTTCGGATCGCTCCGTTGCGACCTATTGTAGCGACCATTGTATTATGTGTGTGGCCCCAGATATCAAAGGGACATGCTGACCTGGCGTCATCCTCTCCTTCCTCCCAGCCCGAAAACTACATCGGTTCCAGACGCTCAGTGGAAGATCAAAATATAAATACTTTGATTTTCCACAGAACGCCCGGCATCTCCGGAGACTCAGTGGAGTGAAAAAATATAAATATTTCTTCACTCTACAGAATCTCCGAGGATATAGTCTTTGGGCTGGGCAGTCTTGCCTGACACTTGTAACAGACAACAAGGGTTGCGCTCGTTAGCCCACTTAAGGGAACAGTTCAAACCACGAGCTGACGACGGCCATGCATCACCTGCTGAGATGTCTTGCGAGGGCCCAGTTTCTTGGGATTTCATCTCAGTTTCAAACCTGGGTAAGGTTCTTCGTTTACCTACGAATTAAACCACATAATCCACCGCTTGTGCGAGTCCCCGTCTATTCCTTTGAGTTTTAGCCTTGCGGCCGTACTTCCCAGGCGCTTCACTTAACGCGTTAGCTTCGCCTCTCAGAGGGTCGATACTCCGAAAAGCTAGTGAAGATCGTTTAGGGCGTGGACTACTGGGGTATCTAATCCCATTCGCTACCCACGCTTTCGTGTTTCAGTGTCAGTAATGTGCCAGTAAGCTGCCTTCGCTTTTGGTGTTCCCCATGATATCAACGGATTTCACCCCTACACCATGAGTTCCGCTTACCTCTCACATACTCAAGCATTGCCGTTTCGTACGCGGGTCCGAGGTTAAGCCCCGGGATTTCACATACGACTAACAACGCCACCTACACACCCTTTACGCCCAATAATTCCGGATAACGCTCGGGGCCTCTGTATTACCGCTCCTGCTGGCACAGAGTTAGGAGCCCCTTATTCATGAGGTACCGTCAATATACTTCTTCCCTCATAAAAGATCTTTACGTGGCGAACCACTTCATCAATCACGCGGCGTCGCTCCATCAGACTTTCGTCCATTGTGGAAGATTCTCGACTGCAGCCACCCGTAGGTGTATGGGCCGTGTCTCAGTCCCATCGGTGGGGGTCAGGCTCTCACCTCCCCTAGGCGTCATAGCCTTGGTAGTCCATTACACTGCCAACTAGCTGATACCCCGCAGGCTGTTTCTCAAGCGATAAATCTTTACCCCGGAGGGACTATCGTGTATTAGTCCACCTTTCGGTGAATTATTCACGACTTGAGAGTACATACCTACGTGTTACTACCTCGTCTGCCACTAACCAGCGTCTTTTTTCAAAATTTCGTTTCGTTTTGTATTGCTACTCCACTCCACTTGATCGATCCAAAAGACAAGGTCCGTTCGACTTGCATGCCTTATCCACGCCGCCAGCGTTCATCCTGAGCTAGGATCAAACTCTTCTTAAAAGATAAGTTTAAAACTACATCTTAGACTGAGGCAAGAGAAAATTGGTATTTCCGTATGCTTGCCTCCTTACTTAATTAACTTGGAATAGTTAGGTTTCTTTAATAGATATTTGCGTTCATTTTAATTCTTAACAATAGATTTTCAAACAACAAAGCTCTATCTCCAGAGCGACCCCTATTATATACACCTGAAAATCAAAGTCAAGCATTTGTTCACAAGGCTTTTTTAGGGGTTTTTCAAACAAAAAGCCCCTGTTTTAAGGGCTTTAAATGGTAAGGTCGCCTACGCTGCAATTCTCGATAGATGACCCAATAACTCCCTTTTCGTCGGAGGTAAAATGGACCCACCCTTTTATAGGAGTACCCGCCAATACTTGCGGGAGAAGGAGTTCATCGCCGGGCATTATTTCGTCCCATGGCAAACTATCTATCGGAAACCACGTGGGGTCTGCCATCTCGTCGGTTGTAAGAGGCTCACCTACTGACGCTTTTGTTTTTAGTGCTCTATAGAAAAGAACACTAAATAGCGGAGCATCTGCTTTAGGTACAGTATGTTCCCCTTTATAGAATTCTATCAGGGCAACGGGTTCGAGCTCTGCTTCAGAAAGCCTGATAATTCCCCCGCTTTCCTCAAGTGTTTCTTCAATAGTGCATTCTTGGGGAGTCTGTCCAGGTTCAATTTTCCCACCGTATCCAAACCAAAAACCCGTCCCTACTTTTCTCACTTTCCTTGCCATAAGGACTTCATTCGTTTCAGGGTCGATAATATATACAATAGTTGCCTTCGCCATATGTTTCTTAATCGTATTCCTTCTGCAGTAAATTGCAATCGCTCTCATCAGTCGTGTACTATGTACTCATGGACAGCCCCACTCTCTATGCTCTCTTTTCTGAAAATGGACACTCTCTTTCGACTGACACCCGCACCATCAAACCGGGAGATATCTATCTGGGACTGCGCGGTGAGCAATTCGATGGGAATGCCTATGCACAAGCCGCGCTGGAAAAAGGAGCATGCTTTGCAGTCATCGATAACCCCAAGTATAAAGCCGATGAACGATACATCCTTGTAGAAAATACCCTTGCAACACTCCAGGCTCTTGCAAAACTTCATCGCGAACAGTTTTCTATTCCAGTGCTTGCGATTGGGGGATCAAACGGAAAAACAACTACCAAAGAACTTATTCATGCAGTGCTCAGCGCCAAATACCGCGTCCACACGACAAAAGGAAATTTAAACAATGAGATAGGGGTGCCTCTTACCATTCTTTCAATGTCCTCTGACACTGACATTGCTGTAGTAGAGATCGGTGCAAACCACGCGCGAGAACACACAGTCTTGATGGATATTCTTTCCCCTACCCATGTATTAGTGACAAACAATGGTGCAGACCATTTGGAAGGGTTCGGCTCTCTCGCAGGTGTTCGTTCGGCAAATAAGGAAATCTTTGATACTGCAAAAACAGCACATGCGTTTGTGAATAAAGACCTCACGGAGCTTGTTGAAGACAGTAGCACTCTTCAAAGAACACTCTACCCAACACTCTCTTGGCGGAGTGCTTCGAATATATACGCCGGAATTAATTATGGAGAGACTTCGATTACTTCCTCATTGTTTGGATCATTCAATGAGCCCAATATCTTGGCTGCCATTGCAGTGGGTGATTTTTTTTCAGTACCCATAGAAAGTATCCAAACAGCGATACAAGAATATACTCCGACACTGAAGCGCTCCCAAGTACTCGTGCATGACGATCATACTATTATTATGGACTGCTACAATGCCAATCCTACTAGCATGGAACTTTCACTCAAGGATTTCTTTCACACCACAAGCCCAGGGGCACGGGTAATAGTTGTTGGGGATATGTTTGAAGTCGGCGACGCCGAAGCCATGGCGCACAGCAACGTATTGGAGTTCATTGCCAAAGAAAAAGGAGTAGCTGATATAGTGATCTGTGTCGGACCGCGCTTCTCAAAAAACAGCGCCCTCTTTCCTTTTACTTTCTTTGAAAGCGCAGCTCAAGCAAAACCGTTCTACGGCGCACTCTCCTTGCACAACAAAACCGTATTCTTGAAAGCCTCTCGGGGCATTCGCCTTGAAGAGATGTTATAGTCACATCGCTTTCTTTACTCAACTAAGCGAGGCTCTCTTGTAAGCGTTATACCAAAACGTTCTTGTACTGATCTTTCAATTGCTTGTTGTAACGCAAGAACATCAGCAAGTGTCGCTCCTCCACGATTCACCATAACAAGCGCATTGTTTTCATACATTCCCACTGGACCGAGATTCTTGCCCTTCCATCCACATTGTTCTATGAGCCATCCTGCAGACACTTTCTTCATTCCCGACATAGAAGGAAATACTGGAAGGGCGGGAAATATTTCTAAGAGTCTCTCTACAACAGATTCGGACACTACAGGGTTATGGAAAAAAGATCCCAGATTCGGTACTACTTCCGGGCGTGGCAGCTTGGCCCACCGAACCGAGATGATTGTTTCTCTGAGCAATTGCGGCGTTACTTTCTGTCCTGCCGGAATCAATGCTTCAATCCCAGGGTAACGAATAGTGGGAACGGCATTTTTTACTACCCGCAATGTTACAGACACTATTACGTATCTTCCTAACCACAGTGTTTTAAAGTTGCTTGTTCTATACCCAAAACTGCATTCTTCGGGAGAAAGTGAGAGCACTCTATTGTCTTTGATGTCATAGACCAGAATGCTCTCTATATACTCTGCGACTTCAACTCCGTACGCTCCGATATTTTGAATCGGTGCGGCACCAACTGTTCCAGGAATTGCTGAGAGAGACTCTAGCCCGCTATACCCTTTGTCTACCGTATCAAGGACCACATCATCCCACAGCGCTCCTGCCTGGGCCGTGATAAAAACATGCTCCGCAGTTTCTCTATAGAGAATAGTCTTTAGTGCAAGCATGATAACAGGAGTACTGATCAGGGGTGCGTACAATGTATTTGAGCCGGCTCCCGCAATGATAAAAGAGGTGTTTGTTTTTTTGAAGTGCGTAATTGTTTGCTGCAACTCTTCAACGGAGTCAATACGAATGAGTACCGAAGCTCTACTGGCGAGAGAAAAAGTAGAAAAAGGGGCGAGAGAAGTAGTAAGCGTCTTGTGCATATGTATATATCATATATGATATATACATATGCACAAGAAAAAACCCGACACAACAAAAACTGCACATGCATTCTCTGCAATCGGATCAATGATCCGTGAGGCGCGCGAACGCCGCAGCATGACTCAACTAGAGTTTGCGCGAAAATTAAAAACGTCGCAGAGTGCGATTGCTCGCATCGAATCAGGCTATCAAAATATTTCCATGGAGCTCTTGGAAAAGATAGGCCTTCTTTTGGGAGAGCGGATCATAACAACCGCATCAGGAACCGACGACTTTATTATCAATGGAGGGAAAAAACTCTCGGGAACAGTCACGATCCGACCGTCAAAAAATGGGGCTCTTCATTTGCTGTGTGCTGCACTTATCAACAAAGGAACAACTATTCTGCACAACATCCCACGCAATCAGGAAATCCTTCGAATCCTCGAAGTGTTCGAGAGTATGGATATCTCTGTAACATGGAATGATGTCAGCACTCTTTCGATCAAGCTTCCGAAAAAAATAAAGACCGACGCACTCCAAGCCGACTCTGCATCAAAGATCCGCTCGGGGCTCATGACGACCGGGTCTTTATCTCACCATCTCTCACGCTTTACGTTGCCTCATAGCGGAGGGTGCAAAATGGGTGCACGCACGATTGCTGCTCACCGCTTCGGACTGCTTCCCCTTGGTATTGATATTGAAACAAAAAATGATTTCTATGAAATAAACGTTTCTCCACCAAAAGCAAAAAACCGAGTTGTCATGTATGAAGCTTCTGACACAGGAACAACAAACGTACTGCTTGCCGCTGCACGCTTGCCGGGGCCCACAGAGATCGTATTTGCTCAACAAAACTATATGGTGATGGATGTTTGTTATTTCCTTCAAGAGCTTGGCGTCCGCATTGAAGGAATGGGGTCGCACAAGCTTACCGTGTACGGAAAAGAATCATTTGATACCACGATTGAGCACTACAACAGTGAAGACCCTATTGAAGCGATGTTCTTTATTTCAGCGGCACTCACCACACGCTCTGGTATTACCATTGCCCGGGTACCAATCGATTATCTGGAGCTCGAAATTCTCAAACTCGAATTGATGGGTATGAAGTATAAACGCTCAAAACCTTACATGGCAGACAATGGAGAGACGACACTGTGCGATCTCACCATTTCCCCTTCAACCCTTACCGCCCTGCCGGACAAGATCCACGCCCTTCCCTTCCCCGGGATCAATACAGACAACCTCCCCTTCTTTGTCCCCATTGCGACAGTAACAACAGGGCGCACGATGATCCATGACTGGATGTGGGAAGAGCGTGCAATTTATTTTACTGAGCTCAACAAACTCGGTGCGAACATCACTCTTCTTGATCCGCACCGGATCATCGTAGAGGGTCCGACCAAATTGCGGGCAAACCAAATAGTGTGCCCTCCTGCATTGCGCCCTTCTGCAATTATTCTGGTCGCTATGCTCGCGGCCGAAGGCACTTCCATTTTGCGCAACGTCTATGCAATCTCGCGAGGGTACGAAGACTTACCTGCGCGCCTTTCAGCACTCGGTGCCGATATTAAAATAATCAATTCAATTTCAGGATAATATGAAGAATATACATTTCATTGGGATCTGCGGTGCAGGCATGGCGGGCATTGCAACAATGCTTAAACGGGAAGGATATAGTGTATCTGGTAGCGACGAAGGGTTTTATGACCCTATCGCGTCGTACTTGCGAAAAAGCGGCTTTGCGATTGTTCCGGGATACAGAGAAGAAAATATTCCGGAGAACACAGACACTATCGTTATTGGCAAACATGCAAAACTTGTCCCCGAGGACAATAGTGAAGTGGCAAAAGCATTTTCTCTCAAAGACGAGGGGCGGGTGCACATTCTTTCTTTTCCAGAACTCCTCCAAGAAATCACAACTGACAGAACACGTATTGTAGTAGCAGGAAGCTATGGCAAGTCTACAGTGACTGCGCTCCTTGCGTGGTGCCTGTCTTCAGCTGGAAAAAACCCTGGATATTTTATTGGGGCTCAAGTATACGGACTCGAAGACCCTTGTGTATTGGGAACCGGTCCGTTTATTTTTGAAGGGGACGAGTATCCTGCAGCGAACTGGGACACTCGTTCAAAATTTGAATTTTATCATCCGCACTATGTACTCCTTACCTCAGGCGAACATGACCATGTAAATATTTTTCCTACACATGAATCTTTCCTGGAGCGCTTTGAGCGCCTCCTCGGAGCACTCCCGGACAATACGCTTACTATTGGAGGCATTGAAAATGACTCTGTTGATCGATTACTGCTCAAAGCTCCCCACTCCACAACCTATGGCGTAGAGAGAGGGCTATGGCACGCGAACAATATAGTATGGGGCGAAGAAACAACATTTGATGTATACCACAATGATACTTTTGTTATAGCCCTCTCTACTACCCTTCTGGGAAAACATAATATACAAAATTGCGTTGGAGCTATTGCACTTCTTATGGAAGCCCACCTTCTTACGCCCGAAGAAATTGCGGCGGGAATAAAAAGCTTTCAAGGAGTAAAGCGTCGACTTGATCGCATTGACCACGGCGGTATCACTCCCGTCTACGAAGGATTCGGTTCAGCATATGCAAAGGCGCGAAGTGCAATTGAGGCTCTCAATCTTCACTATCCGAACAAAAAAATATACTGCATCTTTGAGCCTCATACGTTTAGCTGGCGCGACATTGCAATGGCATTTTGGTACAAGGATGTATTTGATGGAGTAAACAGTGTTGCCATAGTTACCCCACCAAAAGAGCACGGCAAGGATATTGCTGGACAACTCACTGTAGAAGAAATACTTCAGCATATTGAGACCCCTCTGACAATAAAACATTCGTTTACCGACAAAGATACTGCACTTGCCTCAATACTTTCTACCCTTTCAGAATCCCCCGCAGAATACTGTGTTCTTATATTAACTTCAGGAGAAGCATTGGGTCTCGGCAGTGCATTAATAGAATGGTCAGAAAAATATGAATAAAACACTTTCGTCACTATTGGAAACAATACCCTTTGAAGAGTGTCTTGGTACGACAGACCGTGTTATTACCGATGTCACAATTGATTCACGTACCGTCACTGCAACTGCACTATTTGTCGCGCAAAAAGGCGAAACACTCGATGGTCACGACTTTATCGGACAAGCTATTGAAAACGGTGCCCGGACAATCGTCTGTCAAACTATTCCTTCACTGCTTCACGACGGCGTGACCTATATCAAAGTTATCGATAGCCACCATGCCGCTGGTCTTATCGCAAGTTGGCTGTATGATTTCCCGGCTCGAGACCTTACCCTTATCGGTGTTACGGGCACCAACGGCAAGACAACGGTTGCAACACTGCTTTGGCAGTCACTGCGTCTCTTGGGCAATAAAGTTGGCCTTATCTCAACAGTTTCGCATTGGATAGATGAGTGTGAAATTCCCAGCACGCACACCACTCCCGACGCAATCACCTTACAAAAACTTTTTCGAACAATGGCAGATGCCGGATGCACCCATGTGATCATGGAAGTCAGCTCCCATGCCATTGCGCAGAAGCGCATTGCGGGTCTGACATTTGCCGTGGGAATATTTACCAATCTTACCCAGGACCATTTAGATTTCCACAACACAATGGAAGCGTATGGGGCAACCAAAAAAACATTTTTCTCTTCACTTCAGTCGTCAGCATATGCTATTACCAACTTCGATGACTCATATGGGGCCTCTATGGTAGATGATACTCAAGCGACCACACTCTCCTATGCAATAACCGCTCCTGCTGACTACGTAGCAAAAGATATACTCCTGAGTATTGACGGCACTTCTTTTACTATTGAAAACACCGCTCTCGCATCAACTCTTATTGGAGCATTTAATCTTTCTAACATACTTGCAGTCTACGCCTGCTTACGGACGCTTTCCTATAACCCTTCTGACATCGCGCAAATAATCCCCGCCCTTGTTCCCCCTCCTGGAAGACTGGAATTAATAAAAGGTCCCGAAGACCGAATAGGGGTCATCGATTACGCCCATACTCCTGACGGACTTGAGAAACTGCTCACTACATTGCAGGCCATTAAAAAACCACACACACAGCTAATAGTAGTATTTGGCTGTGGAGGAGATCGTGATACGAGCAAGCGCCCTCTCATGGGCACTATTGCACTGACCCATTCGGACTACTGTGTTATTACCTCAGACAATCCCCGCAATGAATCCCCCCAATCAATCTGCGATGACATCTTGAAAGGCCTCCCGGAGCAACGAGCTTCATACATCGTTATTGTTGACAGAAAAGAGGCGATTTATCACGCAGTACAAAATAGTCTGCCGGGCGATACTATTGTGATTGCAGGAAAAGGCCATGAAGAGTACCAAATAATCGGCACTGATAAGTTACCATTCTCAGATAGAACAGTTCTTGCAGAAGCATTTACGGCGCTCGAGTAAATAATAGTGTAAAAAAATAAACCCCCGTGAAGGAGTTCATTGTTGTAGCACTGATTCGACATGCAATAAATTTTCAAACGCTTCTGCAATTGTTCTCCCGTTAGCCATTCTCTTGTATATACCGGGAGGGCTGTTGACAGGAGGGCGGGTTTTAACAAATAGTATTTTCCACCCACCGTTTTCCATAGAAAGTTCTGTATATCCTTTGCAAAGAAATTGCTCCAATACAAGAGGATGCACCATAGAGAGCGAATTCGGATAGGCTGCATTTGCTTCTTTTTCTAATCTTTTTCTTTTACGACTTTCTCGTTGAAAAGTCTCAATATGTAAAAGCATAAGTAAATGTCCAAGCCCTCGATCGGAATAGACGGTCCATGTGATGTCGTCGAGAGTAGCCGTGACTACAAAAAGATACTCAACCGGCGAGGCGATCCGGATACTACCCTTCTCAAAGAAACGGGCGTACTGTTCTATAGTATTGTTCATAATTGTACAGGTTTTGCCCCATACTATATGTTCACAGTTATTTTGCAACCTTTACTGCGTCGTCGAATTTGATCGAAAGGAGTTTTGAAGCAGAGTCGGCTCCGAGAGTAACACCGTAGAGCACGCTTGCACGGGACATTGTTTCGCGGTTGTGGGTGACGACGATGAGCTGTGCGTATGCGGCCAACAGTTCGATCATGTCGCCGTATCGGCGAGAATTTGCTTCGTCGAGGGCTGCATCAGTTTCGTCCAATACCAAAAATGGCGGTGGGTTCACTTGAGAAATAGCAAAGAGAAGTGCAATGGAAACGAGACTGCGCTCCCCGCCTGAGAGCATATGAAGCTCCTTCACTTTCTTCTCCGGCAGGTTTACATGCACGTCGATTCCACGTTCAAAGAAACGGTCATCCTCTTCGCTCTGCTCAGAGTCTTCGCCTTCGACTACGAATTGTTCGTCTGCTTTCTTTCGACGCTTCTTTTCAATAGTCACGGAAAGGAATGCGCTCCCCCCGCCAAACATTGTCTTGAAGAATTCTCCAAAGCGCTCATTAATCACCGTCACCCCTGTGGTGAACTTCTCATCAAGGAGCTTTTTCAAATCGATAATAAGCGACTCGAGGTTGCGAATACTTGCTTCGATATCGGTCACTTCGCGAGCAAGGAATTCATCGCGCTCTTTTGTCGCTTCGTATTCTGCCGTTACATCATTACCTATTCCTGAGTGCTCATCAAGGCGAATCTTCAAGCGGTCGATGCTTCGCTTCATGTCGTGCAAATTCAATTCCGGAAGGGGTTGTGCGGATTGCAGTGCATGAATAAACGATGGCCCGAAAAGAAAGCCGGCTTCCTTGAGCTCTGCATCAAAATATTCTTTGCGCTCAAGAAATGCGCTTTTAGAAACGGCTAAAATCTGAAGCTCAGCTTCGCATTGGCGGATATCGCTTTGCAATTCGTATCGCTTGCGAGTGCTTTCTTGGTTGCCGGTTAAGAGTGCTTCACGCGCAAGCTCAAGCGTGTTGATGCGCGCTACCACCTCGTCTTCCTGTCCCAATAGTGCGATAAGGTCTTTTTGCAATCCTTCCATTTCAAGGGCAGTGTCTTTCAGCGTATCGTGTGAAAGGCTGTTGTGATTTTCCTGCGGAGCTGGTTTATTCTCGCGAGTCTTCAAACGGGCAAGCAGGCTTTCAAGCTGGGAGAGTGTTGCGCGCACCGCGTCAACGCTCTCTGCGCTGCGCAAATTATTCAAGAAAAATTCGATATCGCTCACAAGCTGCCCGTATTCGGTTGCAGCAAAAGAAACGCTTGCGCTCGATACAGGAACAGCAGCCTGCCGTGCAATCATTTGTCGGTGAGCCTCGAGCATTCCCTCCAATCGGCTGATACGGCTCTCGAGCGCTCTTCGCTTGTCGCGAATTTCTCGCAATGTGTCTGCTAGAGTTGTGCGCTCTGTTGCCGTTGTGTCGTGCACTGCGCCTTCTTCGGGCAATGTTTCCAACAGTGCGGAGAGGTCAGCATGGCGTGTGCGGATTAATTGCTCCGCACTTCCGATACGTGCGTCTTCTTCTCCAAGGTGCGCACGCTCTGTTGCGAGATACTGTACAAGAGCATCTTCGAGCTCGACCCTGATTGCACGCCCTTTCTCAACTTTCTCAACTTGTTTTTGCAAAAATTTCAAATGCGGCACGATTTCTCGGCGCAATGACTGCACTTCTTTGAGCGTATCAAGTGCGCGAGCGAGTTTACTCTCGCTTTCTTTGATGCGGTAGTGGTATATCTTTAGTCCGAGGGCATCTTCAAGCATTTCGCGGCGGTCCCGCGGGCTTGCGCGCAAAATACCGTCAGCTTCCCCTTGCGAAATAATATGGTGGCCGGACGAACCGATGTTTACAGACGAAAGCAGTTCTGTCATCTGCTTGAGGCGTATCTCAGCACCATTCATCAAATATTTGCTGGTGCCATCAGCATAAAGCTCGCGGGTGAATGTCACGCTCTCAAACAATAGCGGCGAGCGCACAGTGCTTTCGGTGCTGCTTGGCGCAAAGGCAAACACTTTGTCGGAGTTGTCGAAGGTAATGGAAACTGATGCGCGAGAGAGCTTGCTTGTCCCGGTGCCTCCGCGGAAAATAAGGTCCGCCCCGCTTTTCCCGCGCATGCTTTTCATTGACTGTTCACCGAGTACGAAGCGAAATGCTTCAACGACATTACTCTTCCCTGAACCATTGGGCCCGACAACAGCAGTCACTGGCGCCGTAAAAGCAAGCGTGCTCTTTTTAGCAAACGACTTGAATCCGGCTATCTCTATGTGCTGCAGACGCATGCAAAGAGTATACCACCCGCTCCTTCTTATCTAAATCCCTTACAGGTGTCCTATACTCAAAAATAAGCGATAGCATATTTTTGAGTATTACAAAAAACAACTCCTCAGTATGCAGTGAGGAGTTGTTTTTATTTTTATTATGCCCAGCCTTTTGCGACGAGTGCTGCTTGTGCTGCGGCTTGCTGTCCTTCTTGTTTACTTCGGCCTTTGCCTTCAGCGATTTTTTTGTCCCCGAAGAAAATGGCAATGGTAAAGTGCTTGTCGTGGTCCGGACCACTCTCGGACACAACAGTGTATGACGGTGTCACACCCACGCGCTCCTGCGCTTCTTCCTGCACCTGACTCTTTGGATCTTTCCAACTTTTCAGTTTGATAATTTCTTCAAGTCGCGGAAGAAGTGTGTTAGTAACAAAGGTGTTGCACACTTCATAGCCCTGATCGAGATAGAGTGCGCCGACAAATGACTCGTACGTGTTCGCAAGGATCGTTTGACGTGCGCGGCCAGTGTCTTTTGTTTCACCTTTCGAAAGAAGCAAGTAATCGTTCATTTTAATCACGCCTGCAACTTCGCCCATGATGACGGCATTCACCAGTGCGCTTCGATATGCAGTGAGCTCGCCTTCGGCTGAGTTTGGATATGCGCGGAACAAATAATCGGTAACGATCAATTCGATCACGGCATCGCCAAGAAACTCAAAGCGTTCATTGTGCTCAAGTCCGCTTTTCGGATTTTCATTGATAAAAGAACGGTGTGTGAATGCACGCGCAAGCAGTGCCTTATCGGTAAAACTGATGCCGAGCGACTGTTCAAAAGGAGTAAAATCTATCATATATTTAGAGGATGGAAAGTGGAAAGTGGAATGTAGTGGGCCAACAGCCTTCTACGCTCTACTTTCTACTCTCTAATTTGGTTTGGTAATCTTTTCGATCGCCTTGGCGATCAGTGGCAATATATCATCATATATCGTCAGGTCAACTACCTCGTGGAGTTGGAACCATGCGGCGCGGTCAAGCCCGCCGTTTGAATGCATGTCGAGTTCTTGGTATTTTGCTTCCGCTAAATAGAAGGTAACCACCTTTCGGATCTTCCCTTTTTCAGGGTGGGATGCGACATAGTCGATAGAGCCAATCTCGGGACCGAGCTCAACCTCGATACCAAGCTTCTCTTCAATCTCGCGCTTGCCGGCGATTTCATTTGTTTCTCCTTCTTCAAGTCCACCCTTTGGAAGCGTCCAGTATCCAAACACATCGTGCACGAGTGCAACATAGTCCACGCCGTCATGTCGCGCGTGCACAATGCCTCCGGCCTTTGCTTCAACAACAAGCGTGCTTGGGTCTACCGGCTCTTCAACTTTTTTTCCGCGCGGCACACTTGCCTGCTCTTTGCCCGGCTCGCCAATCTCTTTATAGACCGCCCCAAGCACGCCATTGACGAACTTTCCGGAGTTTTCTCCGCCAAATGTTTTTGCAAGCTCAATCGCTTCGTTGATCGCAACCTTTGGAGGAACCTGTTCGCGGTCGCCAAACAATAATTCCGCAAGCCCCATGCGAAGGACATTGCGGTCAACATTAGAAATTTTTTCGAGTGGCCACTCGGGAGCGGCCTTCATGATGATGTCGTCAATGACTGTCTGCTTGCGCTGGACTGTCTCTGCGAGTTCGTAGATAAATGCAGTATCGTTATGCCCCGGAGCGAACTCCGCAATGTCGCGATCAATCACCGCCTTAAGTTCCTCTGGTTGGCCAGAGAAATCCCATTCGAACAGTGATTGAAGAACAATTGACCTCGAGAGGTGGCGGTTTGCCATGGATACTATTATATACTACTTATCCTTTTTAGCTTGCTTTTTTTGCACAGCTTTTACTGGATCGCCAATAACTGACTTTCCCTTGTACATGCCGTCGAGACTTGCGCGGTGACGGATGTGCAGTGTGCCATCATTGTCTTTAGAAAGCGCTGGGTCTTTTAGGGCATGGTGGCTGCGGCGATTTGCCGTATGCGCACGTGTGTGTCTCATTCGAACTACCATAATGGACTCATCATACCCTATTTCTCCAAATATGCAAATAAAAAAGCCTACCGGGGCATTATGCGGCGGTAGGCTCATACTTTTTTCTGAAAGCGAATCTTTTTATCAATTGTGGTTCTTTTTTCATTGCTTCCTGGACTAAGTCCAAAATCCAATGGTGACCTTCCCATAAATGATGCCGTATCATCGACTGCGGTATCCATAAAGGGATACCTGTTTTTCCATCCGACGGCGGATTTTTATGGATGTTTGTATCATCATAGTCATAAATCCAGTATGCATGCTGCAAGTGGACTCCAGCAACCTTTTCATGGTGCGGTCTTTGCCTGTAGCCAAGATCCTTTGTTTGACGGACCTTCATCCCAGTCTCCTCCATTAACTCACGAATCATTGTACCGATAGGCTCTTCCAAATAATGCATTTCGATAACCAACTCTTTGTTTTCCGGCAACCACAATTGATGCAGCTTTGGGACACACCAGTACTCATACTCATTAATATCAAGGTTAAACCGGGTAGCAATCCCCATCGATGCAGAGGTGCCTGTATTGTCGGCATTCTCTCCTCCGGGAACCACTATCATGTTTTTGTTTTGCTTATGACTCCACAACTGACTCGCTATTTTTGATAAATAGTTCATCGTATCTGTTTTTAAAATGTACGTATTATTCTCATAATACCAAACAATACACAATATGTCAATAATGGGAGAAAAGGCAGTAAAATGCTATAGTTTTTCCATGTCACACAACATCGAACACACCCGCCACTCCCTCGCCCACCTCCTTGGTGCGGCCATTTTAGAGCTCTATCCTGACGCGCAATTGACGCTTGGACCTGCAGTCGACGACGGCTTTTATTACGATACAAAGTTTTCAAATGCCATTGGCACCAATGAATTGCCTGCGATTGAAGCGAAGATGCGCGAGCTTCTCCCTACCTGGACTAGTGTTACCCACAAAGAGCTCAGTAAAGAAGAAGCGCTCGAATACTTTAAAGGAAACCAATTTAAAGAAGAATTGATAAACGAAATCGCTGAGAAAGGCGAAGTTATTACTCTCTATACTATGGGCAACTTTACTGACCTCTGCCGAGGAGGACACACAGATGACTTAAGTGGTATTGATCCAGCTTCATTCAAACTCGACCGTGTTGCCGGAGCATACTGGCGCGGGAGCGAGCACAACCCGATGCTCACCCGTATCTACGGCCTTGCCTTCTCTACTAAAGAAGCACTGGAGAAGCACGAGTGGCAACTCGAAGAAGGAAAAAAGCGTGATCACCGAAAACTCGGGCGTGAATTAAAGCTCTTTACCATTTCAGATTTGGTCGGAGCGGGCCTTCCTCTCTTTCAGCCCAACGGTATGATTATTAGAAAAGCAGTCGAGGACTACTTATGGGAATTGCACAACGATAAAGGATACGACCGAGTATGGACACCACATCTTGCAAAAGAAAGCCTCTATGAAGTCTCTGGGCACGCCGGCCACTATATGGACGACATGTTTGCCGTAAAGGGTGGGAGCTCCAAAGAAGATTTTTATGTAAAGCCGATGAACTGCCCACACCACATGCAGATTTTTGCAGACAACCAGTTCTCCTACCGCGATATGCCAGTGCGCTACTTTGAACCAGCCACCGTGTATCGCGATGAAAAGACCGGCCAGCTTGGCGGACTTACCCGTGTGCGCTCTATCACCCAAGATGATGGGCACTTGTTCTGCCGTGCCACACAGATTGGGGACGAAATAAAAACAATCGTTTCAATCATCAAGTCATTTTATACAACAATGGGAATGATCGAAGGGTATTGGGTGCGCCTCTCGCTTCGCGGAGACGATACTTCTAAATACCTCGGAAGCGACGAAGTATGGAACATGGCAGAAACTGCACTGACTGAAGTATGTATCGATGAGAACCTCCCTTACACTCCCGCAAAAGATGAAGCGGCATTCTACGGACCAAAGCTCGACTTTATGTTCAAAGACGCTATCGGGCGCGAATGGCAGCTCGCAACAATTCAGTGTGACTTTAATCTACCAGAGCGGTTCGATCTTTCGTTTACCAACGAAAAGGGTGAAAAAGAACGCCCTGTAGTGATTCACCGCGCAATCTCAGGCTCGCTTGAGCGCTTTATGGGCGTCATGATTGAGCACTTTGCAGGAGCATTCCCAACCTGGCTCGCACCCACTCAAGTTGCGATTATTCCTGTTGCCGAAGCGCATGCTGACTACGCGCAAACAGTTTTACGCACACTTCGCGCGCAAAACATTCGCGCAACACTACTCCTCGACGACAGCCTCGGCAAGCGCATCCGCTCTGCAAAGACTGAAAAGATCCCGTACCAAATTATCATCGGGAACAAAGAAATAGAGAGTAATACCCTTACTGTTGAAGGGCGAAATGAATTGAAGCTTGAGAATATTTCAACAGAGGACTTTACTGCTCGTGTGGTTTCTGAAATAAAAGACCGAAAGGATATATAATACCTCTATGGAAAACAATAACACCTACAACCTCATGACCCAGCTGACCCAAGAATCAAAAAGCCTCTGGCGCATTAAGAACAATTATCTCCCTGAAGCGGATACTGAAGAAGTAAAAGCATTCTGGACAGCCCTCATGGAAGACAAAGAAAAGCACATCAAAGAACTCCGTGCATTGATAAAAAACTCTCTCTAATATAAAAACTCCCACTGATGTGGGAGTTTTTAAATATCGAGATTCGCAAGTTTTGCGTTGGATTGAATAAAGCTTTTTCGAGGAGCAACTTCGCTCCCCATCAGGACATCAAAGATAGTATCAGCCTCAACAGCGTCGTCGATAGTGATTTGTTTCATCACGCGACGAGCAGGGTCCATGGTAGTTTCCCATAGTTCGTCGGAATTCATTTCACCCAAACCTTTATATCGCTGAATAGAGATTTTTGTCGCGCGCTTCTTCTTTGTTTCTTCGCCTTCTCCCTCCTCTTCTTCTTCAGACATTGCTTCTTCTCCTTCTTCCAGTACAACTTCCGGTGCTACTCCTCCGATACTCTTAAGCACTGCTTCTTTTTCAGTATCGTTGTATGCATAAAAAAGCTCTTTTCCTTTTTTGATCTTATAGAGTGGCGGCTGTGCAATATACACATACCCCGCATCAATAACAGCACGGAAATAGCGGTAAAAGAGCGTGAGAATAAGGGTGCGGATGTGTCCACCGTCGGTATCCGCGTCCGTTGCAAGCACGATTTTATGGTAGCGCATCTTTTCAAGATCAAACGTGTCTCCGATAGAAGTTCCCATCGCAATCACCAGGTTCTTAATCTCCTGGCTCCCGAGCATACGGTCAAGACGCGCTCGCTCAACATTCAAAATTTTTCCGCGAAGTG
The DNA here is from genome assembly GCA_049317285.1 of Minisyncoccia bacterium. Lineage (GTDB taxonomy): Bacteria > Patescibacteriota > Minisyncoccia > Phycocordibacterales > UBA9973 > UBA4124. Next base: position 69,750 of record JBMOIO010000001.1, read on the forward strand.
GAAGGATTGCCTGGGTTCGGCGATCACGCCCCATCTTTGCAGTACCCCCCGCGGAGTCCCCCTCAACAATAAAGAGTTCGCTCTCGGAAGCGTCCTTAGTCTGGCAGTCAGCGAGCTTCCCTGGAAGAGTCATCCCTTCGAGTGCACCCTTGCGGAGAATATTATCTTTTGCAGCTTTTGCAGCTTTTCGTGATCGAAGTGCCAAAAGCCCTTTCATAATGATTGCCTTTGCCTGGTCGGGATTTTCCTCCAAGAAAGTGGAGAATGCGTCGCCAAACACGCTCGTAGTTGCGCCCTGCGCTTCCATTGAGCCGAGCTTTGCTTTTGTCTGGCCCTCAAACTGAATCTCGGCAAGCTTTACAGAAACCACGACAGTGATTCCTTCTAGGACATCGTCTCCAGTAAAAGGACCGTCTGCATCTTTGATAAGATTGTTTTTCTTGCCGTAGGTATTAAGGACACGAGTGAGTGCAGTTTTAAAACCGGTAATATGCGTTCCGCCTTCAGAGTTGTAAATATTGTTTGCAAACGGCACGATACGCGCACTGATATCGTCAACATACTGAAGCGCGACTTCAACACCAACACCGTCGACATCTTTTTCACAGTAAAATACCGTGTCGTGAATCGACTTTTGGTGTTGGTTGTAGTGGCGCACCATGGACTGGATTCCTCCTTCAAAATAGTAGGTGATAGAAGGCGCTTCAACAGCAAGTTCGGAGAACCAAAATGCTTTTGTTGCATCAAATGACTCTTCCGCATTTCGCGCATCGATAATAGTGACACGCAATTTTTTGACAAGGTATGCCTGCTGACGAAGGTGGTCAACAATTGTTTTCCAATCAAACACAATCCCTTCTTTAAAAATAGTCGGGTCCGGCTGAAAGGTAATGATTGTTCCGTTCATTTTTGTGGTGCCGATTTTCTTTACTGCCGCCTTCTTATTCCCTTGCGAATATTCCTGTACCCAAATAGCACCTTCTTTGTGCACTTCTGCGCGTGTATAGTCAGAGAGCGCATTTACTACTGATGCACCGACACCATGAAGCCCTCCGGACACCTTGTACCCTGACTCGTCTCCACCAAATTTTCCTCCGGCATGGAGTGTAGTCATCACCGTTTCAAGCGCTGACACTTTTGTTTTTGGATGAATACCTACTGGAATACCTCGACCATTGTCGACAACGCGCACCTGATTGTTTGGCAAGAGCGTTAACTCAACATGGTCGGCAAAACCACCCATCGCTTCGTCGCGTGAGTTGTCAAAAATTTCCCATACCAGATGATGAAGTCCGGTCGGCCCCGTAGAGCCGATATACATTCCGGGACGGCGGCGCACCGGTTCAAGCCCCTCAAGGACTGAGATTTGTTCTGGGCCGTAGCTTCCCCCTTTCTTTTTTTCAGCTTCAGATTTTGCCATTTACTTGATACAGTATAGCATTTTTTTGCACTAAGAGCGAGCTTGCCAAATAACCCTTTTATTCACTAATACACTATAAAACCCCATATTTATGGGCCATAGCACAATACTTACACACATCCCCTTCTCTATAGAGTTTCGCATGGCAGGATCTCGTCACCCACTCTCCATTTTTGACCAATTCGTCATATTCCAAAATATCCTGACGCAATCTCTCAATTTCTTGCGAAGTGATATGGCGAGAAACAATAGCGTTTTTATCCCCCGCCTTTGCCTCAAGAAAGACAAGGCGGGACTCTGACACAGTAGTAGTATCTCGTGTCATCCCCTGTAATAGATACGAATACATGGCAAGTTGGCGCAGATATGATGACATGCGACCTTCTTCATCAGACTTTTCAATATCAGCTTTTGTTTTTGTGCCTCCTGTTTTCCAGTCGGTTACCCGCACTTCCTGAGTTATAATTTCTTCTACTAAATCAATTTTTCCAAACAGTGTGAGATGTGCAAAGTCTGGATCAACATAAGAGAGTGCTCGCTCGGTACTGTACGGCTGTATAATATCCGGAAGTGTTGTCTTGATCCATGAGTTCACAATAGGTGTCGCTTGTACGACTAATTGTTTTGTATGAGCTTCATCATAGCGTGCTTCACGGAATGCAAGCGCCTCTATTATTTCCTTACAGTCTGCACTACCACTTTTAAGTACCGCCTCAATTGCGCCGTGTACCACCGTACCGACGTGGAGAGACTCATTTTCAGGCTCCGGCAATTGCAATAAATTTCTAAAATACCACTTCCAGGTGCATTCAAAAAAGTTGTTGAGCATGGTCACTGAGACACGGCGTTTTGCATATTCTTCTCGTACCATTTCTTGCAATGCAACACGTGTTTCTGTCTTTTCAGGTGCAACTGCATCGGTATACAAGCGCGGCGCGTGCCCGAGAATAAGAGCTTCAGATTCTTCTGCAGTGCTTTTTTCAAACAATTCACCAGGAAGTGCAGCAACGACACTTGCAAGAGACTGGTCGCTTCCGCTATAGCTGTGTCGCGCGTAGGAAATAGTGCAAAACCGCTTTGCCCGAGTAATCGCCACATAGAGCTCGCGTTTCTTCACCGACTCATCGTGTAATTCCTCTTCTTTTGAGAGCGCTTCTGGTAGTGTAAATGCCTGCCGTTTACTTCCCATAAAGGACCGCTCATCCATGTGCGCAATCCATACCACATCAAATTCAAGCCCCTTAGATCCGTGAAGTGTGAGCACTTTGACGCCCTGCCCGGCCCCAAACACGGCAAGTGGAATATCTTCATCATAGGCTTCTAATCGTGCAATAAATGCCAAGAAATCCAAGACCGTGACCTTTTTTCCGCGTTCGCTCTGCGAAAGTGCAAGATGCAAGAAGGTCCGGACAATTTCAACACGGCGACGTAGTACTTCATCTGTAGCTTCGGTGGCGAGAAAACAATCTTCTGCAATATGCTGAACAAGTCCGTAGGCATCAGTTGTCTGTGCAAGAGTAATCCAACTCGAAAGTGTCTCACCCCAAGTCCGTATTGGATCATCGGAAGACTCGAGTACTCTTTCAACTGTGATTTTTTTATTGGTCGAAAGATAGCGATGTGCAGTCATCGGTGGAATGCCAGCAAGCGGGTCAAGTAGCGTGTGTGCGACTGAAACCACATCAAACGGATCAGCCACAATGCGAAGCATTGTGAGTAATGACTGCGCTTCGGGCAATTCAAATAACTGTAGTGTCGTGCTTGAGGAAACTTGGAGCCCCATGTCGCGGAGCGTTTGCATCGCGCTTTTTACCTGGCGGTTTTTGGGCACCAGAATCGCACAGTCATTACTATCTACCCCTTGTGCAATTTTTTCTTGTATCGAAAGCCCTGCAAGAATGATCTCGTCGCGCGGGTAATCAGCTTCAATAAGGCACAGTGGGTGCGCTTCTGCAGTACTACCGGTGAGCTTCCCTTCTGCCAGGTCGCTTTGCAAAAGCGTTTCAGCCATATCCAATAGTGTTTGTGTTGAGCGATAGTTTTCAGTAAGTGTAATCAGTGTTACCGCTCCGAACCCTCGTTTAAATGCTTCAAAGTGTGACAATGACGCTCCCCCAAATCCATAGATCAACTGACGGTCATCCCCCACCACAAAAAGGTTTGGTTGCTCAGTATCACCCCATACCAAACGCAAAAATTCATTTTGAATCCCGCTTGAGTCTTGGTGCTCGTCAACCAATACATACAAGTATCGCTCTCGAATACTATCGCGGACATCATCGGAAGTTTCTACCAATCGCACCAAGTGTTCAAGTACATCATTGTAGTCGATCAGTCCGCGCTCGTTTTTTATCTCTTCATAGAGTGCATAAAAGGCTCCCGCCTCCATACTTCGCTCAAAGCTCTCTAATTTCTTTTCGACATCCTTTTTTATCTGCCCCTTTGTCTCTCCCCGAGAAGAAATGCTTGCTGGATCATTTTTCAAAGAATCCATTTCTCGCTCTATGCTTTCAATAAATGCCGCCGGAGTGATTCGGTCGCGCTTCAGGGTTCCTATGAGCGACTTGAGATCGCGAAAATACATCGAAGGCGCGGCGCGGGGGCGTAGATACTGCCAGTCGCGCATATACAGCAGTTCATCAAAAAGTGCGACCGTTGAAGTATCTTCTAAAAGTACCGGCACCACATCATAGTCCAGTGCGTGATAAAACTCTTCAATCAATGAAAGCGTAAAACTGTGAAAGGTGTTGACCTTTACCCGAAGTGCAGAAGGGCCAATGTATCGCATCAAGCGCTCGCGCATGGCTTTGACTCCAGCATTCGTAAATGTCAGACACAATACGCCGTCTGGCGGAGTATCTGTCTTGGTCAGGATGTTTGCAATGCGAAGAGCAAGCACCTGGGTCTTGCCGGTACCCGGGCCCGCTATCACCATGACAGGCCCTTCAATAGTGTCGACCGCTTCTTTTTGCTTGGTATTTAAGGTCTTATACGCTGCTACGAAGTTTTCCATATCTCTATTGTATCACGGGGTTTCGCCCTCAATTCCTGCTATACTGACACTCATGATTTCAACAAAACTGCTTTTTGGTATTCTCGTATTCCTTGGATTTATCGGCCTTATTGTCCTCTCGGGGAAAATGTACGCCAGCGCCTTCCGGCTTTCTCCGTACTGGTCAAAAGCTGCGATGGCCTCCGGAGTTCTCGTCCTCGGCGGATTTATCCTCGCCATGACAATGGGGAGAAGTGCTCAGTCACTCCACCCGAGTATGTATACAATACTCAATATCATTGCAGGGTTTGGATTGTATCTCTTTCTTGGAGGAATTGCGCTTTCAGTAGTTTCTTTCGGTTTCCATCTTGCCAAAGTATCCCTTCCTCTTGCAGTTCCTATTGTGTTCCTCAGTATCTCTCTTCTCTTTGGTATCACTGGACTCATCCAGTCGCGATATATTACAACAGTAGAATATGCTGTGACGCTGCCGAACTTGCCCGAAGAATGGAATGGTAAGCGAGCCGTCCTTGTTGCCGACACGCACTTTGGCCTAGTGAATCATGTAGGATTTTCCGACAAGGTAGTAAACAATATCCTTGCTCTCAATCCTGATCTTGTTCTTAATGCCGGAGACTTTTATGACGGACCGAAAATTGAGACGGCACCAATCACTGCTTCATGGAAACGCCTTGCGGATACTATTCCGGTGTTTTATGCACCAGGAAACCATGAGGCATACGGCGATTACGAAGCATTTGTGCACTCCGTGCGAGATGCAGGTGTGACAGTGCTCGACAACAAATTGATTGAACATAAGGGTGTGCAGATTGCAGGAATTACCTATTATGGTACTGATGAAGAAAGCAAAGTCGCCGCAAAGAGTGCTCTGGAGAATCTTTCGCTTAATAAAGCTATGGCGGCGATTCTTATCAACCATCCACCTACTTCCCTTGCTGAAGCAGAAACTGCCGGAGTAAATCTTATGGTTTCAGGACATACGCACAACGGACAGTTTTGGCCGATGACCTATGTAGTCCGCCCAATCTATGGCATCTATTACTATGGACTCAATCTCTTCAATACAATGCAGGTGCTCACGACAAGCGGTGTCGGAACATTCGGTCCCCCATTCCGCACCTTCAATGCTCCTGAGCTTGTTGTTATTACGTTTAAGGCGCAATAATAAAAAGCCTCACCTAATCGGTGGGGCTTTTTATTATCTTCCTAGAGGCAGAATGCATGATACATACGACGACGTTACGGAATTCGTTAAACCAGGTCCGCACATTCCCGACCTGTACGGCAGTTCCAAAATCCAATGAAGTACCGGACCAGGCCCCGGGAGAGTGACGCCATCGTAAACAGTACTTGGCCCTGTTGAAGGGTGATACAAATATCCGCCGTATCCGCGTCCTCCGGGCGGATCTACAGGTAGTGTTGGCATAGCTGTTTGAAGAAATGAATTGACCGTTGAATTTCTAGTGTACCCAGCCCATCCTTCATAACAAGTCGCACTCACACAAGCCCATCCCCCGGTACTCCCAGTAGTGTCCGGATATACCCCTGTATCGCCCGCCGCCAATGCAAACGCATTTTGAAGCTCTCGTACATCTGCATTGCGCCGTGCATTGCGTGCTTTCACTCGAGCGCTATTTAAGCTTGCCATAACTACTGATGCCAAAATGCCGATGACTGCAATCACGACGAGAAGTTCTATTAAAGTGAAGCCTCGGTTTTTCATTACTTTAGTATACCCCACTTATGGATTGACCTGCAGCATGCACGACGCATGGGTGCCACTTACACCGAAACTCAAGATTCCTCCCGGCGCACAAGAACTTTCAGTTGCAGGCATTTCAACATTCCAATAGATATATGCTCCCGCAGGAAACGTCAGTCCATTATACCGAACACTTCCTGCCCATGCATCGTAATACAAATACCCCCCATATCCGCGATTTCCTCCTGTTGGATCTGATGGTTTTGTCGGAAGGTATGGTGCTAAATAATTATCCACAGCACTAACAGCTACTTGTCCGCTCCAGCCGTCATAACAGGTGGCACTGACACATGCCCATACCCCGCCCGTGCTCGGGAGAGAACCTGATCCATCAAGACCTAACTGAAATGCATTAAGAAGCTGTTTAACATCACTTGTGCGCCGTGCATTGCGCGCTTTTACACGAGCACTGTTCAGTGAGGCCATTACGACACTTGCAAGAATACCGATGACAGCAATAACGACGAGGAGTTCTATGAGGGTGAAGCCGCGGTTTTTCATTGAAGTAGTATAACAAATTTGCGGAGGCAGTTTTAGCTTTGTCGCGAGAGACGTCATTTTTTGCACTAAGTACATAACAGCAAAGCAGGTAACTATTCTATTCTATATTTTGCTGTCTTTTTTGCTATGCGTTTTGGCTGTTTAACCCACTGATGACCTTCTTTTGTTCCTATTTGTTTCGCACGATTTGTTGCTCTTTTTTCCTCAACAGTTAGATGCTCACGTGCCTTTTTTGGTAAATACCGGCTTTGTTTTGGTTTTCCTGTATACCCCCAATCCTCTTTTGTCCATTTTACTAAACTATTTTGTTGTGACTTTACTCCACTGTATCCACCCCCACGGTCTTTGTATAGCTTTACCGCATATTGCATAGCACGGGCAGAAAATTTACCCATCTTTTCCACCGCTTCAGTTTTACAATATTCCCACAGTGGTTCGTTGTCTCTTTTTGCGGATGTTTTTTCCATGGGTTAAAAACTAGATAACAACATGTACTATATATAAAATAACAAGAGCCATTGTGAGCATTCCTATCGCAGGGAGTATCTTTACTAGAGGATCTTTTATTTTTATATGCATTGTTATCGCGCCGAGCATAAGAACTGATAGTAGCATAAGTGCTGGTACCCCAAGTAGTGGCATTAATTGCTGTATAAACAAAGCAAGAAACAGTATTATAGCGATGACGATTTTTAAAAAACCAACAACGTACATGAACCATGACGGTAGTCCATATACAGAAAATTCTTCTTTCATAGTATGTGCCCCTGCACCACGATATTTTGTCGCACGGCCAAACCTAAAAATCCATACATTGATTAACCCACTAGCAATCACAACCTGCAAAATAGGCACTGTCCAAATTATTACTATTTCTGACATAATTAAAAAATTAAAAGCTTATAAAAAACTTGTCTTAATGGTACCATTTTAGCGATCAAATCCCCATCACTTAATTTTTATGGGTGGTGATTTATAGTCGGTAATTTGTAATGGAAGAATCTCACGTCATCGTATAGTTCTTGTATTTGCGGAGGTGGGTTTATAGTCGCTGAGCATTTATATGAGCGCATGCGGAGGCATTATATAGTCGCTTTCGCTCCTTATAATGCACTGCGCAAAATATGGTCGCACTTCGTGCTCCCTATTTTGCGGTATTCATTGTACAAAATTCGAACCTTTTTTGAAAGCAATCCTGATGAGGAGTGATGCACGCCTCGTCCGCTCCCTTCGGTCGCGGGAGCAAAAACCAAAAATTTTCCTTACCTTTCTTTTAGATTTTCGGCGGGGGGTGTGGGGGGAGCCGACAAAAAATGGAAAGGAAATTTTTGGTTTTGCTTCGCCGTTTCAGACTACAAAATGAACATTTGTATTATATCATTTGTGGTTCTTTGGAGTTGTTCATTTCTCCGTCCTCACGGCGATACGAGGCGCTTCCTCTCGGCGTTCTGTGGTATCTCTAAACTCTGTGACTTCGACCGAGTTCGGTGGTAACTCAAAGAATATGGATTGTGCACAGCACAAACAAATCTGTATGTGCTTGCCCCGCCCACCCTGTGCGTGCACACAAATCCCCACCGTTTTTAGGAGATATTATAAAACGGCGGGGATTGCTCCCTTAAACCTCAAATTCCTTATCAGTTTCTGCAAGATGTGTTTTCAATTCGTTAAGTCCCGCATCTAAAGCATCAATATAAACTTCTAGTTCGTAATTTTCAAATTTTCGAGTATTTTTAAATGTTTCAATTTTAGAAAACACAAAATCTAATTTTTTGATCACTTCGTGAGTTCCTGGAATTCTTATGGCTTCGCCAAATTTACCAAAACGGTCTTCCAATCCCTTTCTAATCTTTTTATATAATTCATGGTAATGATCGAAGCTCGGCCACGCTAAATGGTCATTCCACTGGAAACCGTAAATAAGATTTACTTGATATAGAGATGGCTTATTTAGAAGCTCACCGAGCTTCTCACCCTTAAATTTTGTTTTATGTTGTTTTTCTTCTTTTTGTAATTCTTTCATAACAGTTTCAAGCTCAACCCCAAGATATTTATCCTGCAATTCAATAATTTCTGAAAACTTGATTGTTCTACTTTCTGTTTTTGTGTGCATGTATAGCATGTAGCGGAAGCCGTCTTTTGTTAAAGACGAGCGATCAATCATACAAGAAGTAACCTCGTCATTAGCATAAGTTGATTTTCTACCTTTTCTTTCTGTCTTAACAGGATGCCCGATAGTTTCGTTTCTTACCTGTCTGATTTTTGCCAATTCAGCATATTTTGCATTACCCCAATCAATTTTCTTATCATTACCAAACAAAGATATTTTCAAATAATTGACGGCATCTTGTTGAGTAAAAAGAGCTTGCAAGATTCCATAAGTTGCCAGATATGGATTTTTTATGAACAAATCATTCGGGTCTTGTTGAAAATTTTGGATAGCCAAACAAGTATCCCCAATAGTATCCAACGCCGCGCAAAACTGATTCCAATCACCATTCTTTTTCTTTAAAAAGACATTCGTCTTTTTAATAGTGGACACGTTAAAAAAATTCCTGATTTGATTGCTCGTCTCTTCTATTTTAAGCTTTTTGTCTTCTTCGGCCATGATTTGGTAAATATTATAAAACGGCGTGGATTGCTCTCTTAAGAAGTTACCACGTTTAATTTTCTAGTATCTAAAAACCAGAAGTAAATAAATATGATTCCGACAGACAAGAATATAAGCGGTAAATAATTATGAAGAAGTATTGCTATAGAAAATAATATTAGTCTACCGAGTACCGTTGGTATTTCACGCAATACCAAGAATTGGGCATCGTCTTTGCGCGCTTGATTGTACATAAGTGAACTGTAAGGTACAAGAAAAACCTTTAATGACAATGTGGCAAAAATGGTAGCTATATAAAATAAATATTGATTAGGGAAAAATTCTCCAATAGCAAAATTGATAAACCACACAATGCTTACAAGAAACGCACCTATTTTTATTAGTTTATGTTTGTTCCATTGGTCAGTTAATTTTCCTAAAGTTAGCGTAAAAAATAATGATGCAACTGATGTAATTGTTCCTATGATTCCTACTTCTAAAGTGCTTGCGAGCTGTAAAAAGATAAAAATTGTCCATAGCGCCATAGCATCTTCAGCCAAGTTATCTATAATTTCTGGTACAAAATACTGCTTGTTTTTTTGCCAAATTTCTTTAAATTTTTCTTTTGAAAAAATAAAGTTTGTTTTTTCTGACTTCAATGACAATATCGGTAGAAAAGTAAAAAATAATAAAAACATCGCAAATGCAAATAAAATATTAAATCCGTAATGTATAGCAATAAATGCCCCCACAAGAGGCCCTGCCATAGACAAAGCTTTTGGGACAACAAAAAATTTACTCATAGATTTCCCCATGTTTTCTTCTTTGGTATTTCGAACAAAAAGAATGTTGAGGGGTATCCAGTAGAATGCAGATTCTGCACCAGAGATAATAGGGATTATATAAAAGAGCATTGGCATATCTTTCAGTCCAAACAAAAGAAGTAAAAAATACGTGAGCAGTAGTCCGAATCTTACATGTAGAGAATGTACTAATCCTATTTTGTTCGATACTTTAACTGTGACAAAAGCAAACAAAAGTAGGGTGGCATGATGTATCATCATCCATATCATCACCATTTGAAAAGAGTACCCTAAGTTAAAAAGATAAATAGGAATGAATATTGCTACAAAAGACATTGCAAATCCATTCAGACTCATCATTCCTAGTACTTTATTAAAACCATTACCTGTGATGTCTTTGTTCTCCATATATTTAAATATTTTCTATATATCTTATCAACCGATCATATTCCTCGGCGTGCGGTACCAACATAGATTTTTCATCTTTAGTTATTAACTTAAATTCTTCAAATTCAATCCACTTTAATTCCGAAACTTCCTCATCAGAATGCATTTGAGAAAGTTCAATATCCATATGAACTACATATACATCTTGAAACTCATTGTTTACATATGTCCCTTTATTCAAAATAATATTTTCTTTGAGGGTGCATAAGAATATAAAAGCCTCATCAGGTAGAGACAATCCGAGTTCTTCTTTTGTTTCCATCTGAGCCCCTTCCAAGCTCGTCTGACCTGCAGAGATGTGACCAGCAGCGGAAATATCCCAATAATCAGGGTAAGCTAGTTTATTACTAGCCCTTTTTTGAAGCAGTATTTGTTTTTTTGAATTCACAAACCAAACATGAGCTGTTCGGTGAATAAAACCCTCTCGATGAACCTCATCGTAAGATTTAGACTCACCAGTTTTTTCACCTTTCTTATTTAATATGTCGAGATATTCGTCCGCCATATATTTATTTGAGCAATTCATTAACCGAAACCCCGACCGCTTTCGCCAATTTTGCAATTGTCGCAAGTGTTGGATTCGTTTTTCCGTTTTCTATTGTACTAATAAAACCGCGACTTACTTCCAGTTCGCGAGCAATATCTCCCTGCGAAATACCTTTCTTGGTTCTGATCCTTTTCAAGTTCAGACCCAATTTTGCAGATTCGTTTATCATTATCCACAGTATATCGCATTGGTATAGTATATCACAATGATATGATATAATGTAACTATGACGGCGAAGCAAAACCAAAAATTTCCTTTCCATTTTTTGTCGGCTCCCCCACACCCCCCGCCGAAAATCTAAAAGAAAGGTAAGGAAAATTTTTGGTTTTTGCTCCCGCGACCGAAGGGAGCGGACGAGGCGTGCATCACTCCTCATCAGGATTGCTTTCAAAAAAGGTTCGAATTTTGTACAATGAATACCGCAAAATAGGGAGCACGAAGTGCGACCATATTTTGCGGAGGATGGGAGATTCGAACTCCCGAGGGCATTACTACCCTGCCACGTTTCCAACATGGTGCACTAGACCGCTATGCGAATCCTCCAAGCAACTAAACTTACCACTACTGAGCCATTTCGTGCAAGCGGGCGATGCGCTTCTCGGCTGGTGGGTGCGTCATAAACAAATGCGCAATACCGCTTGCCGCCTTTCCTCCAAAGGGATTACTAATGTACATGTGGGCCGTCGCATTTGTTGCGTTTGCCATTGGTCGACCATAGCTTGAGATTTTTGCAAGCGCATTCGCCAAACCCTCAGGATAGCGGGTAAGGAGTGCACCAGTTGCGTCCGCCAAGTATTCACGCTTTCGGGAAATCGCGAGCTGTATCATAACTGCAATAATCGGCGAGAGGATAACAAAAATAATGCCGATAATCGCAATAATATTATTTCCTTTATTATCATTGTCACTGTGCATCCCACCAAAAAGCAAACTCCTTGAAACCATATCCGCAATGATAGAAATAAAGCCGACAAGCACTGCGACCATGCTTTGGAGCAAAATATCTTTGTTACCAATATGTGCAAGCTCGTGCGCAATCACGCCTTCAAGCTCGTTGCGCTCGAGTAGTGCAAGCAAGCCTTCGGTTACTGCAACTGACGCATGTTTTGCGTTGCGCCCCGTAGCAAATGCATTCGGGGCAGGGTCCGGAATAATATACACTCCTGGCTTTGGAAGTCCGGCGGTGATAGAGAGGTTTTCAACAATGCGATGAAGCTCAGCATACTGCTCTACTCGGGCCGGCACAGCATGTGCAAGGCGAAGCGCTATCTTGTCGGAGAACCAATAGCTTGTGATATTCATCACGACCGCAAAGACAATCGCTATAGTCACAATCCCTGGGTTGTTATAGTACGCTGACAGGAAATACCCGATAGCGAGCACAACCGCCACAAAGACTCCGACAAGGAGCCATGTTTTTGTAACATTTTCAGCTTTGTGCGTATAAATTGTGGCCATGAGAAACTACTAGAGATTTAGAACTTCACTTCAACAACTTGAGATTCTACTCCGTCGTCTGGAATATCAAAGTATTCTTTTGAAGTGAATGAGAACAGCTTGCCGACAACATTTGAAGGTGCAGTTTCAAGCTTGGTGTTGTAGTCGCGAACATTGCCATTGAAGAAACGACGTGCTGCTTGGATTTTGTTTTCAGTGTCAGAGAGCTCGCGCTGAAGTTCAAGGAAGTTCGTATTCGCCTTAAGGTCTGGGTAGGCTTCACTGATTGCAAAGAGGCTTTTGAGTGTTCCAGAAAGTTCGCCTTCTGCTTTTGAGTGCTCAGCTGCTGTACCTGCCTGCATTGCCTGGCTTCGGGCTGCTGTTACCTTTTCAAAAACACCAGACTCATGTGCAGCATATCCTTTAACCGTATTAATTAAGTTCGGAATCAGGTCATAGCGACGCTTGAGCTGAACCTCAATATCCGCCCACGCTTCTTCCACGCGATTTCTAATAGTGACAAAACCGTTATAGGTAACGATAAACCACAGTACGAGAACAGCTACAATTGCAATTATTATCCATGTCATACAGTCAGCATAGCACGGGCACAAAAACCCGCAAGGAAGATTCCGTGCGGGTTTTTGTATTGAAATACGCTTATTTTTCCTTCTTTTGCGCCTGTTCCATCACTACCAAAAGCGGACTTGCCAAGAATATTGATGAATACGTCCCGAAGAACATACCGATTGCAAGCACTGTTGCGAAAAGTTGGGTGCTTTCCGGTCCAAATACTGCGAGAGAAATAACCATCACCAGCACAACAACCGAAGTGTTCACTGATCGAGCAAAGGTCTCTTTCAAGCTCTCTCCCACAAGCTCGGGAAACGGCTGTTTTTTATTGTTGCCAAGATGTTCGCGGACACGGTCAAATACCACAATGGTGTCAGAAATTGAAAGTGCGAGCGTTGTAAGGAGTGCCACAATAAACAACGTATCGAGCTCAGCTCCCGTAAAATGCGCAATTGTAGCGAATGCCCCTAACGGAATAACAATGTCGTGTACCAAGGCCAAAATTACAGCGAGGCCAAACTTCCATGACGACACTGGTTCGGAAACCTTTCGGAATGCGTAAGCAACAAAACAGATAATTGCAAGCAGCGACAATAGGACCGCAATAATCGCTTTGTTTCGAAGTTCTGCCCCTACAGATGGTCCAATCATGGTAAAGCCCTGCTGGACCACTTCTCCTGTTGTACCAACAGCACGAACAACTTCAGCACGACCTTCTTCTGTGAGCTCCCTGTTTTTGATGATAATAGTACTCTCTCCTGTCGGCTGAACTACGGCATCTTCATAACCGGCAAGTACGAGTGCTTCTTTAATGACAGAAACTTCAGGTCGAGCAGTAATATAAGAAAGCTCCAATGATGAACCACCCTTGAAATCAATCCCCAACGGAAGACCAAAGAATGCAACTGCTCCGAGAGAAACGGTCATGAGGAATAAAGAGAGTGCGATGAAAAATTTTCTGTACTGAATGATAAACATGATAAAACGTTATGATTGATTATGATCGAAAGCCGCTACTAAAAAGAAATTTTCCAATGCGCGTGTTCTCCATCTTTGGAAGTGATACGAGAAAGAGCTTTGTAATAGTGATTGCACTGATAAGGCTCACGAGAACACCGAGACCAAGCGTTAGGGCGAAGCCCTTGATCAGTGATGACCCGAACCAGAACAATATTACAGCAATAATAATGCTCGCGATATTTGCGTCCCGGATAGAGTGCCATGCGCGGGCAAAGCCGTCATTGAGTGCGTCGTTGTTTTTCTTTCCGTGTGCGCGTTCTTCGCGGAAGCGCTCAAAGATGAGAATGTTTGCGTCAACCGCAATACCGATTGAAATGATAAATCCAGCAATTCCGGCCGCAGTAAGGGTTACTGGAATAAGCTTGTAGAGTGCGAGTGTCATGATGACATAGAGCGCAAGGGCGAGCACTGCCACAATTCCCGGCAACCGGTACCAGAGAATAAGGAGTACTGCCACGACAATAAAACCGATAAGTGCGGCCTGTATACCAGAGAGGATAGCATCAGTCCCCAGTGTTGCTCCCACTGTTTGTGTAGAAATAAGACTAATCGGCACTGGAAGCGCACCTGAATTCAAGCGTCCTACCAGTTCTTTTGCTTCATTTGGTGTAAAGTCTCCCGTGATCTGTGCTTTCCCACCAGTGATTGCACCTTGTACAACCGGAGCTGAAATAACAGATCCATCGAGATAAATCGCTACCACTTTCCCAACATTGTCCGCCGTGATCTGTTCAAACAAAATAGCTCCTTCATCATTAAACTCCAAACTTATTTCAGGTTTACTGGTAGTCGGATTAAAAAGAATGCTCGCCCGTTTGAGATATTTCCCCGTTAAATCAGTCGGCGTAAACAGTGCGTCTTGATCAACAACAACAGAAGCTTGTCCATTTTCATCTACTGTAACCTGAGACGCCATATCCTCCGGAGGGGTATCGTTTTGTATACGGAATTCCAAGTACGGCGTTTGTCCAATCATAGCAATCGCTTTATCAAGTTCGGTAATACCAGGCAATTCAACCGAGAGACGGTATTCTTTCTCGGACGAAAGGGTGCTGGTCTGTACTGTTACCACCGGCTCCCCTACACCAAAAGCGTTTACTCGGCGCTCGATCACATCGCGAAGCGCATCCATTGAGTCATTGATTTGAACTGCCGGAAGCGTGCTAATATCTGCTTTGTATAAAAGATGGCTCCCACCAGAAAGATCGAGTCCAAAATGAAATGGGTACTTCGCTAACACTGCAGGAGGATTTACTTCAGAAGAGCGTACCACCGCAAGTCCAAGCGCAAAACCTGCTACCAGTACCACAAGTGCAAGAATTCTTCGTTTCAACATAGTGGGCATATTCTAGCCCTTTTTAGGTTCAGGAGCAATTTTGACAAAAACAAATAGTGTGTGAATACCTTTTGCCACAAGGTATCCCAGTAAAAGACCTGCAGCAACATCAAACGGGTAGTGCACACCCACAAAGATGCGTGAAAGCCCTACCACAAAGGCAAAGGCGAACAACAGCTTTCCTAAGCGCGGGTAATACAGATACATAGCTGTTGCAAGCGCCATAGTGAGAGAGGAATGACCTGAGGGGAAGGATGTTCCTCCTTGAATCGGTGCAAGAACAGTAACTTCTGCAAACACTTCAAAAGGACGCGGATGAGCAACGGCTACTTTGATTATTTTGGTCAGTATCCATGTAAACAAGAGTGCCGTAGTAATCTCTATCCCCTGCATCCATGCTTGCGTTCGTAGTTTTCCTTTTGCTTTATTCAAAGGAGTGTATATTCCAATATATACGGCGAGGATAAAAAAGACAGTGTACATAATATACGAGGTCAAGAGCACAAAGATAAAATCAAGCACCGTATAGTATCCGGCTCCGTCATTAATCAAACTAAAAAGAAATGTATTGAAATTACTGTGCATATCCAAGAAATTCGTTATGAATATCGTCAGGGTGCATCCCCCGCTCAAAGCGCGCCATACTCATCACTATACCAAGCCCGATGAATTCGCCCAACAAGTGCGATCCGCCATAGCTCATAAACGGGAGTGGGATTCCTGTCACTGGCATAATGCCAATATTCATACCAATATTGACGATTACATGTCCAAAAATCATGAGCGCAAAACCGACACAAAACAACGTTTCAAAGTTTGATGCACCACGCATGGCGTGTAATAGTAAGCGCCAAAGAAGAATACAGAAGGATGCGACAATAATAAGTCCTCCGATAAATCCCCACTCTTCCGCAAATGCTGCAAAAACAAAGTCTGTTTCGTACTCAGGCAAATAGTTCAGACGGCTCTGTGTGCCATAACCAAGACCCTTTCCGAGGACCCCTCCGGAACCAACAGCAATCACGGACTGGTAGGCATTGTAGCCACTCCCGCGAATATCCGCCGTCGGGTTGATGAATGTTTCAATGCGCGCTTTTTGATATGGCTTGAACAAAAATATCCATGCAATCGCAAATGCGACAGCAGTCGCCCCAAGTACGATGAGAATATGTTTCTTAGAAATACCGGCGACCAGTGCCATACCGAGCCATAGCCCTGCTACGACCATAGCAGATCCGAAGTCTGGCTGAAGCATAATCAACCCAATTGGAAGTGCTGCGTAGAGTGCAGAAATAAGTAGGTGCTTGATGCGCGCTATTTCTACGTGCCTGCGAGAAAAATACTTTGCAAGAATAGCAATCACTAAAAGCTTTACCAAATCGGTCGGTTGAAAAGACACCCCACCAAAATCAAACCAGCTGGTTGAACCCTTCACAGTCTTCCCTACCAAAAGGACCAAGACGAGGAGGCTCAACGCAACACCATAAAAAATCGTGATATAGCGGGAGTCGCGCAGAAAGCGCACATCCATTTTTGCGATTACAAACATAATCCCTATTGCAACCAAGAGCCATATCAATTGCCGAACAAAGAGTCCACTATTCCCTTCGAATGAAGTCATTGTGGCAAGCCCACCGAGCGCAATCGGAAGAATTGCAGCAACCAGTATCCAGTCGAACCCACTGGTCAATTTCCCCATCATAGCGTCTGTGCAGTAAATGGATTAAAGCGCACCACGATTTCAGTGCGAAGCACTTCTGTCGGCAAAGCAAAGGGCCAAGTGAAGTTTACCGTTTGGGTGGTAAGTGCGGGAATCTTTGGCACCAATACTTTTGAAGCGGTAATCACATTATCTTCTTTGTCGTAGAGAATCGCGACAACATCAACGTTTGAAAAATGATACCGGGCAGTGTTCTCTAGGGTTGCAATTAGTCGCGTACCGGTCTCTGACGGCTCAAGCAGTGTGCGGTCAGTCTTTACTACAACTTGCGAATACGCGCTCGGAATTTTTTCCCACACAATCGGCTCTGTAAAAGTAAGCGTCGTTCGCGCAACAGCGACGTTTCCGGTCGGAATCAATGTTTCCACTATTGCCGTACGCCCCAAGGGACCAAGAAATGTTTTGCCCGATCGTTCAATAATAAGCGTATTTTTCTCGTCATAGAGCTTAAACGTATATCCAACTATCTGCGCTCCTGCAGTTGGGTTGTTGTGCTCAATATACGCTACAGACTGAGCGACAGTGGGTGTTATCTGGAATGTTCGCACCCAGCGAATCTTTGGGTTTGAGAGCTCATTGGGACAATACTGTAGACATGATCCTCCGCAGTCCACCCCCACTTCGTCCCCATTTTTTCGCAAATCATAACAAGTTGGCACTACAGAGGTCAGCTGTCGAAACACTAAAAAGGCAATGCTTGCACACACTAAGAAGACGAGGGCTATATAGGTTAGTTTTCGGCGTTCTGCCCAATTCACCCCCCTATTCTATAGTAAAAAGCCCACACTATGAAGTGTGAGCTTTAATTATTGGTTTGCGTTTGTTGGAACTGGTAAAAATTCCTTCACATTCAATTTCATAGAGTTGAACATCCCCTTTAACATTGCTCCATTATTTGAAGCAAGCGCATCACTGATTGCTTGAAGCTCCTGTGACGTACATGACCCGTCAAACATAAGCTCCCTGATTCGATGCGCAAGCGCCCGTTTAATAGTCTTCACATCAGTGGTTAATGAAGGAATCATGTATAAAAAATCCGAAACAAATTTATAGTTACCGATTTTCTTAAGCATAGGCTGAATCTGGAATGGAAACGCTTCTTTTGCGTCCTCCTCTAAGAGTTGACCCATAGGAACAAACTTCCCGGAAACAGACCCAATATGCTTCAATATTGGCATATCATAAATGCTGCACAATATATCATAGTGCCACCCGTGATAGTTCTGAATGCTTTTGATTACCTCGCGTGTACTTGGAGTACATTCTGTTTTTTCAAGAAACACTCGTATCTGAAACGCTGTGCGATACTTCCCTTTTTTTATACAGTAAGCAAGTTCTTTCATAGCAAAATCTCCATATGCCCCAATAAGTGCAATCAAAGACTTGTGACTTGAATGGTGTAGTTCAGAAATAAGATTTTTGAAATAACACCCAAATAATTCCAAATCACCCGGATTAGTAAATTCATGTTGTTCCAAAAATACTGTGTAGGTAGGAATTCGTCGTTCGAATTTCCCTCTGGGGAAAAGGAGTGAATCAATTGTAAGGTCCTCTTTCATGATCAGTTCGTTTTTTAAAACACTACTCCTAAAAACAGTGTTCGTCAATACACCCTTGTAATACAAGGCTCTATTTCAATTCCACGAATACAAAAAACACTCTTGCGAGTGTTTTTTGTATGTTTCATTTATTCAAATCCACAGTCCTGGCAGCTACCTACTTTCCCCACAAAAGTGAGTATCATCGGTTCTACAGGTCTTAACTTCTCTGGTCGGAATGGGAAGAGGTGTGACCCCTGCGACAAACCACCAAGACAGTGGATTCGAACAAATTATTTTTTATGTTTTTTCTGACCCCGCATAGCGCTTTCGCGCGACGTGGGGATGATTTCCAGATTTCCTAATAGGAATCGGGCAATTAGTACACCTCAGCTCAACATATTACTACGCTTCCACTTAGTGCCTATCAACGTGATCATCTCTCACGGCCCTCAAACGATATCTAATCTTGGAACTGGCTTCCCGCTTAGATGCTTTCAGCGGTTATCCATTCCGAACATAGCTACCGGGCGGTCCAGCTGGCGCTAGAGCCCGTACACCAGAGGTTCGTTCACTCCGGTCCTCTCGTACTAGGAGCGAATTTCCTCAAATATCAACGCCTGCAGTAGATAGGAGACCAACCTGTCTTACGCTTCTTTTCACTCATTACTGAGCGGAACGGACTATATCTTGTACTCTTGCGAGCACCTCAACGTGTAGTCTCTACGGGTCCCCACTTCGTTCTTACGAACTTCGCGGGGTTCCCTCGGTGTTGTCCTCTCTTGCGAGTGGGGATTTCACCGATATTAGTTGAGCATGTCATTCAATGTCACCATTGAAGACCGCCGTAATAAGATGGTTCTCACTTTTCCCACTTCGCGCTCACGCTCCGCGGGATATATCTTTTATATACAAGTGAAATTGCAGGATCACTTGTATACATTTTAAACGAAAAGACTAAAACAGAATTATTCTGCTGATCATTTTATTGTAAAAAATGAACAAAAATTTCCTCGGGATTCAGACGGGTCGAGCAATCACAAGATAAATCTTATAATTACTCGACGGTCTGAACCCAGCTCGCGTACCTTTTTAAATGGCGAACAGCCATACCCTTGGGACCTTCTCCAGCCCCGGGATAAGGTGAGCCGACATCGAGGTGCCGAACTCCGCCGTCGATATGAACTCTTAGGCGGAACTAGCCTGTTATCCCCGGAGTAGCTTCTATCCGTTAATCTTCAACCGCATCTAATGCGAATTGTCGGTTCACTATGTTCTGCTTTCGCACCTGCTCGGGATGGCCCCCTTACAGTCAAGCCAGCTTATGCCATTGCACTATCGGCACGGTTTCCATTCGCGCCTAGCTGACCTTTGAACTCCTCCGTTACTCTTTAGGAGGATACCGCCCCAGTAAAACTACCAATCAGGCACTGTCCAACGGCGTTTTTTCCGCTGTTGTTAGAGTATGCCCATGTAAAAAGAAGTATTTCACTGACGACTCCACGCGGACCGAAATCGGCGCTTCAAAGTCTCCTTCCTATGCTACGTATTACACAAACATACCCAATACCAAACTATAGTAAAGCTTCCGGGGTCTTTTCGTCTAACTGCAGGTAACCGGCATCTTCACCGGTATTGTATTTTCACCGAGCTGGTCCCCGAGACAGTTCTCCAGTCATTACACCATTCGTGCGCGTCGGAACTTACCCGACAAGGAATTTCGCTCAACTATTCCTCTCAGTTGGACTCTCTCTTTACCCTCCTCTTTCGAAGTTCGGGTCTGTGACGTTGGTCTCTCGTTAATCACAATGGACTATTTCTTCATTACGGAAGAATAGGTAGCTTGAAATGTAAATGATTATTGTATTTAATTGTTTATCGTTTTCTATAGACGGTCCTAGTCCGTTCTAGGCTCTTCAATAAAGAAAAGCCCAGAACCTTAGGACCGTTATAGTTACGGCCGACATTCACCAGGGCTTGTACAGGTCAGCTTGATATAATCGCACCACCCGTAATTAACCTTCTGGCATTGGTCAGGTGTCACCCCCTATACATACTCTTACGAGTTCGCAGGGAGCTGTGTTTTTGATAAACAGTTGCCAGGAAATCTTTCGCTGCGCCCCCCATAATGGTGAATTCAACATATAAATACATTAAATCCACCATTATGGGGGGAAGCCTTATTCCGAAGTTACGGCTGCTTGTTTGCCGAGTTCCTTGGGGATCTCTCACTCGTTCGCCTTGGTCTACTCGACCTAACTACCTGTGTCGGTTTACGGTACGGGTTCTATAATACTAATCTTAGAAGCTTTTCTCGGAAG
This sequence comes from Minisyncoccia bacterium, assembly GCA_049317285.1. Lineage (GTDB taxonomy): Bacteria > Patescibacteriota > Minisyncoccia > Phycocordibacterales > UBA9973 > UBA4124. Next base: position 90,778 of record JBMOIO010000001.1, read on the forward strand.
CATGCTCACGTGACTTACCGCTGGCGTACCAGCTATCGGGTCGTACCTGTTAGTTCAGCATTAAAGCTAGGGGCACGGATTTACCTGCGCCCCACCTTCGATACGCCCACCACAATCCAATAAGTGGCTCACGCTACTATCCTTCGTCACTCCATCGAATATTACAGAAGTGTAGGAATATTAACCTACTGTCCATCGGCTGCGGCTTTCGCCATTACCTTAGGACCCGACTAACCCTGGGATGATCGTCATTGCCCAGGAAACCTTAGTTTTTCGGCGGGAAGGGATCTCACCTTCCTTGCGGTTACTTGTGCCAACATTCTTACTTCCACACGCTCCACCATGGCTCACGCCTTTGGCTTCACAGCAAGAGTGGAATACTCTCCTACCGCTCCCGAACTTCATAAAAGAAGGAATTACTCGTTTCTTTGTTTGGTCGTGAGATGGGTACTTCAAATAATAAAGAAATTTTGTCTAGGTCGTTCTTCTTAAGAGAGAACTTTTCCTACTAAAGATGAATCAGTGGGTTAAAAGGCCACTGTTCCTGCTTTGATTTCAATATATTATCCGTACCCGCTCCCACTAAAGAAACTTTCGCTTCCTTTATGAAGTTCGCGAGCCCTCAAATTCGGTACTACACTTAGCCCCGATTATCTGCGGCGCGAGATCTCTTGATGAGTGAGCTGTTACGCTTTCTTTAAATGATGGCTGCTTCTAAGCCAACATCCTCATTGTCTGAGAAATCTTACCTCCTTAAGACGCACTTAGTGTAAATTTAGGGACCTTATTTAGAGATCTGGGCTGTTTCCCTTTTGACTGACGGAGCTTAGCCCCCGTAGTCTAACTGCATCGTTTTTAATCCTTGGTATTCGGAGTTTGATAGGCGTCGCGAGATTGCTCCCTGTCGAAACCTTCCAGTGCTCTACCCCCAAGGGGAACACGATACGCTAACCCTAAAGCTATTTCGGAGAGAACCAGCTATTACCAGGTTCGATTAGCTTTTCACTCCAACCCACAAGTCATCCGAAAGCGTTGTACGACTTACCGGTTCGGACCTCCATGCGCATCTCTGCGCACTTCATCCTGCTCATGGGTAGCTCACCTGGCTTCGGGTCTCATAAGTACGACCAATTACGCGCTATTAACACTTGGTTTCCCTCTGGCTCCGGAACTTTATTCCTTAGCCGAGCCGCACTTATGAACTCGTTGGCTCATTCTTCAATAGGCACGCCGTGACGGATATAAATACCCGCTCCGACTCCTTGTAAGCATATGGTTTCAGTACTATTTCACTCCCCTCTCGGGGTTCTTTTCACCTTTCCCTCACGGTACTAGTTCACTATCGGTTTCTACAATGTATTTAGCCTTACCGGTTAGTTCCGGCAGATTCCTCCAAGCTATTCGTGTCTTGAAGTACTCAGGAGTAGAAACAAAAGAGGTATCTGTATTTCGAATACGGGGCTATCACCCGCTATGACGTTGGTTTCCAACAACTTCTTCTATACAAACACTTTGTAACTCTTCTCGTAAAACGACGTTTCTATCCTACAACCCCGGTTTCCGAAGAAACCGGTTTGGGCTCCTCCCTTTTCGCTCGCCGCTACTTGGGGAATATCGCAGCTACGCTGCATTGTTTTCTTTTCCTCCCGGTACTGAGATGTTTCACTTCCCGGGGTGCGCTCCGACAACTCTTATGGTCGTCAGTAATAGAGGTTTACTCTATTGGGTTTCCCCATTCAGAAATCTCCGGGTCAAAGGTTAGAGGCACCTCACCGAAGCGTATCGCCGCCACTCGCGTCTTTCATCGCCATGTAGAACCTAGGCATCCACCATATGCTCTTATTTCCTATTAGGAAATCTAGAAATCATGTTCCTCTCAATTCATAACAATTGAGAGGTTATTTTAACGTCCGTTGTCCTTCGACCGCTCGAGGGACATTTTCTATTGGACGGCTCTGTCTCTCCCTACCTGCAGCAGCACCGCTTCCTACCTTATCAGTTGGGAAGTGGTGCTCTTCTCTTACTCAGAGAAATGCCACGGGAGGACAGGATTGTTTTTATCAAATAACGCTCCATTTGATTCTCACAGAAAAGCCGCCGATTTCTCGGCGGCCCAAGCGACAAATTGTCAGGGCTATGCCGAGAAATATGTTGCTGTTGTTTCTGCAATACTCATTTGGTCCGGCTAGTATAGACGAGTGCGCTTTGGATGTCAACCCTTATGCCATAAAGCAAAAAACGACCTCTGAGGGTCGTTTTTTGCAAGACTTTTTAGGGTCTGTTTAGGGAGTACTAGGAGCGGTTTTGGTTACCGTGATTTGCAGAAAAGTCATCTGCCATACGTCCAACAAAGCGTCCTGCAGCCTCCTTTCCACCAAGACCGAATGCGAGGCCCATAGCGATAGCCACCATCAAGACGATTCCGGTAAAGAGGATCTGTCCAAAGTATCCGAAGATACCGAGCTTGTCGAGCGCAGTAACAAGAGTAAGAATCCAGATTGCATAGTAGGCAACTGTTCCGATCATGCGCGCAGAGCGAACGTTTGCCATTGCAGCACCGCCAACGATGAGCTTGCGGGTAAAGTCAGCAAGAAGGGTACCAGCAACAAGGATAAGTACTGCGATGATCACCTGTGGGATGTAAGCAACAATCTGCTGAAGGAAGATTGATACCTGATCAAGTCCAAGAAGGTTGATAGATGCAGTAAAGAATCCGAGGATAATCAGCCACTTCACGAGCCATCCGATGATACCTCCGATATGGAGCTTCCATCCAGCGCGTGCGAGCACCTGTTCGGTCCCTGCGTTCTTAAAGAGCTTATCGAGCTTGAGTGCATCAATAGCACTAGTCACAAGCGCGCCGAGCGTTGAAGCAACGATCCAGCCAATGATAAAGATTACGATCGCAAGAAGAATGCGTGGGAATGTTGCGATAAAGCCGTACCAAAGCCCCTGTAATGACAAGAGGAAGACTTGGCTCCATGTTTGAATAAGCATAGTGTTTTTTCTGCACCGAAGTGCGTGAGTATAAAAGTTACTGGTAAGTACTGGAGGTGTTCCCTACAGTACTCCAAGTATACCCCCAAAATACTAGTTTGGTAAGGCAAGTGTGGAGAACTCTTTCCCGATCACGAGCTTCTCGTGAGAGTAGTCAAAGACGTCACGAAGCAATTTGTCGTACATTGCCATTCGGTATTTAAAGTCAGCGGTGTCGAATACCGCATAGCGAAGTTCTTTACCGAGCTCGCTTTCAAGGACAGAGATGGTTTTTTGGAGGAAGTTCTTGCGGAGATTGTCTCCAACAATAAGGAGGTCGAGTTTTGTTTCAGAGTCTTGAATAAAAATACCTGAGACAACAAGGAGTTGTACTCGACCCACTGGCTTAAAGCGCTTTGCAAGCTCTGAGTGCTTGAAGAACTCGCCTTCAACCAACAATTGCTTGAGCTCTGCAATATACGGAAAGTCCGCGTTTAATATCCAGCCCGCGATGCGCTTTTTCGTGATCTTGCCTCGACGGTCTTCGAACTCCTGAATAAAGGACTTCTTTTGGATAAATGACATACCTAAAAGACCGGTCACCGCCTTTCGGGCAATAGCTCGCTGCAAGCGTGAGCGCTCGACAATGTCGTCAATACTAAACGGCTCGTCCGCGTTCAGCAAAAAGAGTCGCATGATTTTCACGCGCGGAATACCGCCCAATAACTTTCCTAAAATATCCATTTTCGTAAAACTCCACCTCTCTTTAAAAGTGTACCTAAAGTATATCCCTCTGCCTCCCTTGCATACAAGCCCATTTTGGGGTGTAAAAAGAAAAAAAACCCGCCGTTAGCGGGGTTCCCTGTACCGATGCCTTAAGAAGGTGAGTTACACCTCGGATAAATAACCTGTTTAATGATCTTCCTTGCAGAAGAACATTCCTTTTGCGCATAAACAACCGAAGTCGCTGAAAGCGCGGTAATCTCATAGATGTTGTACACATCAAGCGTACTGTACAAAGAGACATTCACTGTAAGAAGTGTTTGGGTGATTGTACCGTGGTCGGTAGACATATCCCCTGTTTGCTGTTTCTTTGGGCGAGCATGAGCTAGACCTGTGAGACACTGTGTTACTACAAGGAGGTTACTTATCATTAAAACAATGATAAGTTTTCTCATAACTGAAAGAACTAGAATTACAGAATATACTTTTTATAAAAATAGTCAACAAAACAAAAATCCCCTTTCTGGGATTTTTGTAAAAGTAAGAGTTCAATGGAACCACCTGGTCGGAACATTACTGCTCCACCTTTGGCCTGAATTTACTTGTGGGGTAAATTCATGCACCTCCGGTCCTGTAAATTAAAATAAATTATTATTTTAATTCTACAGCACCTCCGGCCTCCTCAATGCTCTTCTTCAAAGCTTCTGCTTCTTCTTTCTTCACGCCATCTTTGATGGTTGAAGGTGCGCCGTCAACGAGATCCTTCGCTTCTTTAAGTCCGAGGCCAAGAGCTTCCTTAACGACTTTCATAACAGCGATTTTCTGTTCGCCCGCGGAAGCGAGTACAACAGTGAAGGTGTCTTTTTCTTCAACTGCGCCCGCAGCTGCTGCTGGTGCCGCTGATACTGCTGCTGCAGATACACCGAATTTCTCTTCGATCGCTTTCACGAGGTCGTTGAGTTCTAGTACTGATGCTCCTTCGAGCTCAGTAAGAAATGAATCAAATTTTGCCATAATAAATTAAGTTAGATTAAGTAATGAGTACTAGGGTTAGCTCTTTTGCTTTGCTACCTCGTTTACGCCAATAGCCAAACGCTGCATCGGACTCTTGAGCAAGAATGCGATCTGTGAAAGGAGTACTTCGCGCGTAGGGATAGTTGCAATAGAGAGCATCGCCTCTTTGTCCTTGTATTCCCCTGAAAAGACTCCGCCCACGATAGTGACCGCGCCTTTTGTGGATTTCTGAAATTCGTAGATTTCGCGTGCTGGTGCAAGTGCATCAGTTGAATACGCGATAGCGATTTCACCGTTGAGCTCTGGAAGCTCGCCTGTGTAGCCACGTTCTTGAAGTACTCGCTTAAGAAGGGTTTTCTTCCCTACCTTGTAGCCGACATCAGCTGCCCGAAGCGCACGGCGAACCGCGTTACTTGTAGCGACAGTGAGCTTGTCGAACTGTACGAATACGACGCCCTCGGAAGAGCCAAGAATATCAGAAAAAGAAGAAACAATAGACTGCTTTTTCTCTTTTGAAATTGCCATAATATGAATTATTTAATGTACGTGTAGATAAAGTGAGAATTCGACCTCGGCAGGGCTTATAGTGCCTGCTGTCTTCGACCTACACTGGAGAGTACTATACTAAAATCGCCCCGAAAGTCAATCTATGGAGTGACCGTGATCAGTCCTCCTGATGCAGTACCATCACAGCTGATGTAATACTTTCCTTGTAGATTTATAGCAACAAGAGCGTGGTTGTTAGCGGAGATAGTATACGCACGGCCGTCGATTGAAATACTGCGTTCAGTGTTTGTTTTGTTGTTAAACACCACTACCGTTTTGCGCGGTACCGTAAGTCTGTCTGGATACGCCTGACACGTATCGTCAAAGCTCATTGTCTTGTTTTCATATTCAGCAAGTATTTCTTCTCGTGAACGATCTGAAGAAGTTATTGGTGCAATGACAGAACTCAATGGAAAAAGACCTCCTTGCTCATCGGTTACTACCTGGTGAGGTTTGTCTAAAAATACAATTGGACTCTGCAGTCGCACATATCGGATACCAAAAGCAAGCGCAGTCGCAACCAGTACAATACTGAGAGCTATGATGATGATAACGGCTCGCTTATGCATGTGATTACTCTACAGTAAGGCTCGCGAGATCCTTCTGTTCGTCGCAGCTAATAGAGTATGTTCCCGCAGTCTTAATGCGAAGCGTTTTATAGTGACGCTCTCCGACAATGTATGAATCAGTGCCTACAGTAAAGGTACGAGGTTCATCAGTCGCATTTACCAACAGCGCATGTTCCCCTGCTTTAACAGTAGTGGTCTTAGGGTCAGGAACGCATGCACCAGAGAAGGTGATAGTCTTTCCTGTATTAGCATCGATTGCAGCGAGGTATGCCGCTTCGCCTGATGGATATGAGTTTGTGCGAGGCTGTGTCGTTGTTTCATTTTCAGCTTCTACCAAGGTAGTTTCTTCTTCTACTGGAGCTTTTGGAGCATTCGTTATGCGAGGGAGCATGACAGCGAGGACGACTACAACAATGATCGCTCCAAGAGCAATAAGGAGGTTTTTGTTGTTCTGTATAAAGGTTTGTCTGTTGTTATTCTGTGTCATATGCCTCCATTCTAGCAAACTCACGGTAAAAGGCATGATTTACAAAATACAAAAAAGTTATATAATATTACCATGATTCAGCACCGCCGACTCGTCCTTCTGCTGGGAGACTGCCTTGCGCTTACCCTCTCGCTCCTGTTGATGACCTCTCTGCGTTTTGACCGGGCAAGCGAGTATTCGACTATCCTTTTTCAACAGAAACTCTTTACCCTCCTCTTTATTATCTGGCTGGTCGTCTTTTTCATTTTCGACCTGTACAATATTCGCCGTGTAAACCCAAACCCTCGCAATATCGGACTACTCATTACCGCTATGGCGATAAACATACTTTTAGGACTTGCCTTTTTCTATCTCTCTCCTCAAGAAAGCATCAATCCAAAAACGAACCTTGCTCTTGTCGGGGTATTTTCTTTCCTTATCCTCTTTGCATGGCGCCGTCTGTTCTATCATCTCTTCACTGTCCACTTTACCCGAAGGATTGCAATCATCGGTACTAGTCCACTATTTGCCCACCTCATTGCTGAACTCGCGTCTAACCGCCAGCTCGGCACGGTTGTGTACACATGGGAAACGGTTCCTGAAACAGCGCCTGCTGAACCTATTGATATTCTCATCACTGAACAGCTCGATCCGCACAACCTTCTCGCTTTCACTCGCACACTTGGGGCCGAAGTCATGTCGCTCTCTGAGGCGTACGAGACGCTTTTTGCAAAAATCCCCCTTGAGCTTATGACTGATGAAAAGGCTATTGAATATATGTCTCGCACAAGCAATATCGGACTTCACTTTGTCTACCGAGTTTTTGAAATACTCTTCGCTGTATCAGTCCTTATCATCATGTCTCCCTTATTACTTGTCGCAGTTATTGCGCGATATATCGAAGACGGCTCCCCGGTCTTTTTCAACCACACCCGCGTCGGCAAAAACGGGATGCTCTTTACTCTCTACAAACTGCGCTCTATGACTAAAGATGCTGAGAAAGACGGGGCGCAATGGGCAACGCAAAAAGACGCACGAATCACCCGACTCGGCCGTATTCTCCGAAAGACCCATATCGATGAAGTTCCTCAGATGATAAATATCATCAAGGGCGACATTGCACTTGTAGGACCGCGCCCCGAGCGCCCTGAATTTGTCTCAAGTCTTGAAGCATCTGTCCCTTACTACTTTCTTCGCCACAGCATCCGCCCAGGCTTTACTGGGTGGGCGCAGATCAAATACCGCTATGCGCGCAGTGTCGACGATTCTCAGGAAAAGTTTGAATACGATCTGTACTATATTAAAAACGGAAGCCCACTTTTGGATATTGGTATCGTACTAAAGACATTCCACATTATTTTCACGCACTAACTATATGATGCAACGCATTAAGAATTTTCTTTTCAAAAACACTAGCGATAAACAAACAGTGGTAAAAAATACTTTCTGGCTCTTTCTTGGAGAAGTAGTGGGGCGTCTTTTGAAATTGGCCCTCATTATTTATACCGCGCGAGTACTAGGAGCAGAAGGATGGGGTGTATTTTCATACGCCTTATCCCTTGCTTCACTCTTGATGGTTTTTTCGGATGTGGGAATTACAGGACTTATTACGAGAGAAATTATACAAAAAAAGAAAGATTTCTCAGTTTTTATTTCGACTGCATTACTTGCAAAAACTATTTTTTTATTCGCAAGCACATTGTTAGTACTCTTTGCGGGTCCATTTCTTTCTCACATTCCCGAAGCACGAGTACTCTTCCCTCTTTTCGCAATCGTTCTCTTCTTTGATGCTGCGCGGGATCTTATATTGGCGATAAACATTGCTTTTGAAAAAATGGAAAAGGATATGCTTGTAAAAACAAGTATGGGTGTCATAACCCTTATTCTTGGAGTTATTTTGTTGCGCATAGAAGTTGCTCCGATTTCTGTGGCAATTGCTTATGCAGTTGGTAGTACTGTCGGATGCGTTATGGCATTTCTCATTATTAAAAAAGATCTTAAGGGATTATTTTCTAAAAGTAACAGCCGTACACTGCGTCTTGTACTGCAGACCACATGGCCCTTTGCTATAGTTACACTTATTGGCATCATTACAGGAGCCACTGACGTATATATGCTTGGTATATGGAGAGACCCCACAGAAATTGGTCTCTACACCTCAGCGCAAAGAATTCAACAATTTATTATAATAATCCCCATCATGCTAGGAACAGCAGTCTTTCCTTTATTATCCCGATTAGTTAACACTGATAATAATCAATTTGGAATAGTTCTAGAAAAAACACTTTCATTTGTCTTTGCAATGGGGATACCAATAGTGTGTGGCGGTATTCTGCTCTCCAGTGAAATAATGACGTTTCTTTTTGGAACAAGCTATGTAAATGCGGGGCCCCTCCTGCAAATGCTTATGGTTTCCCTCTTAGCCTCTCTCCCGCTGGCAATACTCTCAAATTCAATTTTTGCCCATAATGGCCAAAAAAATATTGCCATTGCATATCTGTCAGGTTTGGGTATAAACATCCTCTTAAATATATTCCTTATTCCACAATATGGGGCGTTGGGGGCTGCATTTGCAACAGTTCTTTCAACAACAATAATAACCGTGATTATTTGGAGTAAGCTTAAAAACATACAGCGCTTTGAGATACTTCCTAGACTTAAAAAAGTTTTTCTCTCTACTGCTAGTATGATAATTTCTATACTTCTTTTAAAACAGATTGATTTGCATGTGGTAATAACAATACTCATTTCCTCTTTTGTTTATATAGGCTCTCTACTGCTCCTTAAAGAATCGATACTATCCGAAGCGCGCTCACTGCTTAACAATAAATCTCTTGTATAATAATTCTATGCCCACGATCAGTATTTGCATCCCCACTTATGAAATGAAAGGTCTTGGAACAAAGTTTTTAAGGGAAAGTTTTGATATTCTTACACAGCAAACCTTCAAAGATTTTGACATAGTTATATCAGACCACTCAAAAGATGATTCAATAAAAAACCTTTGCGAAGAATATAGCCCTATACTGACAATTCACTATTACCGAAACGATGAAAACAGAGGCAGCTCTTCAGCTAATATAAACAATGCTATCAGGCATGCAACGGGTGGATTGATAAAAATACTGTTTCAAGATGATTTTCTCTTTCACGAAAGAGCGCTCGAGGAAATTGTAGAACATTTTGATATACAAAAAGACCACTGGCTCCTTACCGGCTGTACACACTCTTGTGATGGTGTACATTTTTTTAACCCCCTTTTTCCAAAAGTAAACTCTATTAGTTCACTCTGGATAAAGACGGTCTATAGTTCCCCTTCCACTCTTACAATAAAAAATACAGCGCCTTTGTTGTTCGACGAAAGTTTACTGTGGCTTATGGACAGCGATTATTACAGACGCTATCATGACACATTTGGTGAGCCTAAAATTCTTAAGACTATCAATGTCGTAAACCGCGTTGGCGCCCATCAGATAACAAACAGTTTGGCAACCGAAAATATCAAAAGAGATGAGTATGTGCGCGTGCTAAAGAAACATGAGCATGGTATTAATTTCTGGTATTATAGAATTATTGGGCTTATGAAAAATGTGCTCAAATCACTCTTTTTTTGGAAATGAAAACTCTCTCAACAGTCACTCTCTGCGCAGTCAGCAGTATAAAAATAGATGAAACAATCCAAGCGCTGAAGAAAAGCATGCGGGGCATTGCGTATGCAAAAGTACTCCTTATCACCCATGAAAAAATTTCTCTTAGCCATATCGGCATAACAGTGATCACCATAGAGAAGCTCGACTACAATGCCTACAGTCATTTTATTGTGTACCGCCTAAAGGATTATATCGATACTGATTTTGTCTTACTTGTTCAATATGATGGATATGTACTACATCCCAAGAAATGGAGTGATACATTTTTACAGTACGACTATATCGGCTCTCCGTGGCCAAAAAATCTTCATTTTATGGCTGATGGCACAAATGTTCGTGTTGGGAATGGAGGGTTTTCTCTGCGAAGCAAAAAACTATTACATCTTCCCTCCGAACTCAACCTCCCTTTTACTGACGGAGGGACAGGATTCTTTCACGAAGACGGGGTTATTTGCCTGTATTATAGAAAAGTTCTCGAGAGCGCCGGCATACAGTATGCCCCTATTGAAATTGCATCGCGATTCGGAAGAGAACGGTGGTGCCCAGATTCAACACTCTTTCCTTTTGGATTCCATAACGGGCGCACGCTGCGCAAGTCATTTAAAAAATTATTGCGTACACTCCATTTACATTCATGATCACCACAGAACTTTACAACGGACAAGGACTCGGGAATCAACTATGGTGCTATGTTACTGTGCGGTGCATCGCCCTTGCGCGTGGGTATGAATTTGGTATCGGGGCGCCTGAAAAATTCAAAGCTAAGGAATTTATGAACCTCGACTTTGGCAATACTGTTGTGGGCGGAAGTGGGCCGGAAGGTGGGCCCCCTACTCTATTACCCACAGATATTATGCACTACTATCGTGAACAAGAGCTCCGTCATCCTCACACAGGTGCTGACATACGCCTCTACGACCCGAATCTGTTTTCAATAGAAGACCACACCAAAATCGACGGGGTTATGCAGGGAGAAGCATACATTGGTCCATATAAAGAATCTATACGAGAATGGCTTTCAATACATCCCTCCGACAAGTATCTTCATTTTTCTTCGGACGACATCTGCATTATTAACTTTCGTGGTGGCGAATATGCCCGCAATGCCGACCTGTTGCTTCCCCGGAAATATTGGGAAGATGCTGTTACACATATGAGAGATGAGAACCCGGGTATGCGCTTTGTGGTTATAACAGATGACGAAAAAACCGCACAGTATTTTTTTCCTGATTTTGAAGTCCATCATTTTGGCATAGCAGAAGATTACACAATCATTCATCGGGCAAAATACCTTATTGTTTCAAATTCAAGTTTTGCGTGGTTTGCAGCATGGCTCTCCACTGACCTTATACGATGTATTGCTCCTAAATATTGGGCACGTCATGCCATTTCTGACGGATACTGGAGCCTGGGCACTAGTATTACAACAGGGTGGGAATACCTCGATCGAGAGGGCAAGCTTTTTGATTATAAGACATGTGTAGAAGAATTTGGAGTATACCAATCACTTCACCCAGAACTCTACAGTGCGAGCAATACAATACCTCCCCATCAGACACACCAAAGCATTTTTCGACAAGCTATCAAATTCCTCCTACCGAACAGTGTAATTAGATACCTCAAAAAACGGTTATCCTGAAATTTACAATACATACTCCCTACTATATAATGAACGGATTATTGTATTCAGCCTTTTTCCATGAGAACCCTCGATGAAATTGCACTTACTTATGGCACTGACAAATCCAGTACCTTTCATAACTATACCGAAAAATACGACCACTACTTTTCTGTAATGCGAAACAGTACCATACGCATTCTTGAGATAGGTATCCAAAACGGCTATTCATTAAAAACTTGGAAAGAGTATTTTCCAAATGCCGAGATCTATGGCATCGACATTGTTGATTGTACTCTCATGGACGAACCGCGTATCAAAACACTTATAGGTAGCCAAAATGATACTACATTTCTAAAGCAAGTTCAGGAACAGTATGGTCCATTTGATATCATCATCGATGATGGCTCGCATTACAGCACTGATATGAAAATTTCACTGGACACCCTTTTTCCATATCTCAAACAGGGAGGACTATATGTTGTCGAAGATCTTCATTGCTGTTATTGGCCAGAATTTTCTGACGGGGGTACGGCATTTATGAGTCGGTTGAAACAACTAATGGACTCTGTAAATGGTAATGGTAAATGGGGGTTCGCATCGATCCAAAATCAAGATCGTGACATGGTATTTCAAGAGCAAAAATTTGGCAAACCTGACTGGTGGGCAAAACATGTTGAATATGTCCACCTCTATCGAAGTATTGTGTTTATCAAAAAATATACTCAAAGCAGTACTGATATACCTAAACAGTCAACTACTATACTCTGGGTACCATATGCATGGCGATTAATAGGTAAGATATGGAGAAAAAGTATCAAACTAATTAGAGGGTAATACAATGACTATTATTGAAAGACTGCAACGAAGATTAAAACGAATGGTGCTACTTCCAATACATCAGCTATTTTCGAGAACACTGCGACCAATTACCTCCCCTGCAATGCTCCAAGAAATCCTCGCATACCGAAAAGACATCACTATTTATGACGCGTTTATTTTTTTTAACGAACTCGAAACATTAGAACTGCGGCTCAATATTCTAGACCCGTATGTTGATTTTTTTGTTGTCGTCGAGTGTACAGAGACATTTTCGGGTATACCAAAAAAATTATATTTTAAGGATAATATCGATCGCTTTGAGAAATTTCGACACAAGATACTACATTATATTGTCGATGATGCTCCTATAGATAGAGCCGAATTGGAACAACGCCTTCAATTCAAACAGCTTACTAACCTTGAGCAAAAAATAATTATTGAGTCACTTACAAATAGCAATGTACCTCGTGGTCAAGATATGTGGCTTCGAGAATTTTACCAACGGGAATCCATTAAAAAGGCTCTTGTAGGTGTACGTGATACTGATTTTTGTTTCATTTCAGATGTTGACGAGATCTGGAACCCAGAAATAATAATAGACTATGCTGCAAATTGCATCTATAAATTTAACCAGACTGTCTATGCCTACTACCTCAACAATCGCTCAAGCGAACCTTGGGCTGGTACATTCGCTACTTCTTACGGACGAATCAAAAACCATTGTCTCAATAACATGCGTGACGCTGCAAAAACCTCATACACCTATATCAATAACGGTGGCTGGCATTTTACCAACCAAGGAGGTATCGAGCGCATTAAGAGCAAAATTGAATCATATAGTCATCAAGAATTTAATACTGCCACGATAAAATCAGATATAGAAAAAAACATAAAAGAAAACAAAGATTTTGTTGGACGATCCTATACTTTTTCAATCGATGAATCTGGACTACCTAGCTATCTCCTGGCAAATAAAGGCAAGTACAAAGAATACTTTCGCCAACTCCCTTAGCTTTTTTGAGCGATACAAATAATAAATTCCTTGGTTACATTTGCCTTAGAGATAGCGGGCCAGCTATAACTTTGATAGAAGAAAACAGGATTTGTAAATCCATGTTGGAAAAGCAGTGTTGTAATTTTTTGTTCGTCAATACAAAATGTTTTATGGAAGCGTAACGAATTTTTGTCCTTTTTTTGCATATAGGGAGTTGAGAGTATCAACCTACCCCCTTTTTTAAGCGACGTATTAAAAATAGTTAATACTGTATTAATATCATCCTCCACAAAATGTTCAATTGTCTCAAACGAAACAATGCAGTCAAACTCTTCTTTAAAATTGAGTTTCAACAAATCTGCTTCCTTAAAGCTCAGATTTTTAATTGTATGATATTTTTGTGTAATATTTGCAATAACCCGCTTATCAATATCCGCCCCAACAACACTTTTTGCCTTTTGAGCAAGAATAACACTTCCATAACCAGTTCCACAGGCAAAATCACCAACCGTCTCTCCACTTTCTATGTGGGAGCTTGCAAATTGATAACGCTTGAGATGACACTTCTCATTATCACTTAGTAATAGTGGTGAAGTAAAAACCATATCAACTCGTTCCCCTCCATTTTCAAGTGTAAAAAAGACATTCTTAATCTTTTTAAGAAAAAAGTCGAAGTATTTCTTTGGTTGGAGATATTTTGAGTTGCTCATTACTGCTTGATGATAAGACCTTGCCCTGTTGGAAGTGGTAGTACTACAGTATTGTGACGCGCTGCAAAATCAATATGTCCCCTGCGCTGTTCTTCATGCCCAGGAAAGCCATGATCGTCCAATATAATCAACCCTCCCGGTACCATTTTATCCCAGAAAAACTCAAGTGCCTCAATTTCAGGCAATAGGCAGTTCATGTCAATCAATAGCAATGAAACCTTTGATGAGGGGACTTGCGAAAGTGTTTCAGGTACTGCACCTCTTACAATTATAACATTTTCAAATGGTGCAAAAGTATTTTTTACCATGCCATAAATATCGGTAGTGTACCCCATTTTTTCTGACCGAATCATCTCTTTTTCGGTACTATATGTTTCAGACATACCAGTATATGTATCCAATAAATAATATTTTTTATTGACTGATTCAAAATTGATATAATCAATAATCATTCGAGCGATCATTCCTGTATTAACACCACACTCTACAAAATCCCCTTCAAGATTTTTCATCTGTTTTGCGGCCCATGCCACAATATATGCTCTCCATCTAAAGTCATAGTTATCCCATGATTCCTGCATCAACTCTTTACCTTTTGTATAGGCATTTGCAAAAGTAGGCTCATTGAGAAAATTCACGTTCACCGTAGTATACAAACAGTCCTCGGTATAGGTGAATTTGTCCCTAATAGCATAGCTCAACAGCCTTAGCTTTGGGAGTATTGATTCTGGAATCATTTTTCTGAGTAGTCTAGTAATCATCGTGGGATTATATCATATTAGTATTCCTTGTAGATTTTCTGTATTACGTACAATAGACGGTTTGGAATAGGGATAATTTTTAAAAACGTAAAACCAATAATTCGCATCGTCAGCAATATATATGCCACAATATACCCTGAATATACATATTTGTATTTACCTATAAGAATTCTCATCTTATAGGCTTGGCTGATTCTATTATTAAATGTTAGTGAATCTTCATGCACCATCAGTATGACAGTATTATCTTGCAAATTAGCAAATTTGCCCAACATTCCAAGCTTCAACCATAGCGCATAGTCCTCAATATGCTTCATGGAGGAAGATTCGTCATACCCTCCAGCGTCATTGATTGTGCTTTTTCGCATCATAACACTAGGATGCAAAAAACAGTTTTTTGAGAGAATACTCCTTCTGATTTGTACATCACTCTGAGATAACTGATAGGTGCCATACACATCCCCCCGTTCATTTACAATTGAACCATTTGTACCAACAAGCACATATTCTTTGTGTTCTTCCAAAAAAACTACTTGTTTCTTAAGTTTTTGAGTATCGATCCAAATATCATCGTCATCGATTCGGGCGATATATTCGCCCATAGCCTCATTGATTCCCCGATTGAGAGACTTCTGAATTCCAGTGTTTTTTTCATTCTTATAAGAATGAATTCTTATATCATTTTCTTTGAATTCTTCAATAACAGCTACAGCTTCTGGGTCTAAACCATCATCGATTATTAAAAGCTCCCAGTTCTTGTAGCTCTGCGCTTGAACACTGTTAATTGCCCTCCCCAAAAAAGGAGGGTGTTTATAGGTCGGCAATATAATACTAATGAGTGGTTGTTTCATATCGAAGAGCGAGCGCAAGCAGTATCCAAAACCAATAGAGCTGGAGCCCGTCATTAAAAAACATGGTTATACAAAATGCTACAAGAGAACCAAGAATGACTAGATGTACAGGTAGTATTTCTTTTTTTATCGATGCATATATATATTTAAAACCATTTATAACGAGATACAAGAAACTGAGAAGCCCTATAATACCTCCCCAAAGCCACATGGTTAAATAGGTATTATGAGGACCCGGGTTTATGAAGATTCCTTTTGCAAACACTACTACTGCGTCCATATGCGTATTAGGACCAAGCCCTAGAGGATTATTGAAGACAATAGGAAGGTAGTGGCCCCATATCTGGAAGCGAGGTTCAGGACTCTTTTTTTCATCGCTCAATGAAGCGATAGTTGTTGCCGGTGTAGTGTCTTTCTTTTTTTGTATTGAATTTTTAATCACCTCTATAAGGCTTTTGTCCTTCAATTCGACTTGAGGCATCTGATCTCCGTCAAAATTCAACACCCTGTTAGTTGCGGCCTTCTTCCCTTCGTGAGGAACACTAAAGAATCCGAGCATAAGAATAAGAATAAGAAGTACTGCATTAAGAATAGTTTTCTTCCAATTTCGGTCTCTATATGCAACTGCAACCCATACTATGAACGCTCCTACGATTACTGCAAGAAGAGCGGCACGCTGTACAGTCCAAAATATGAGCGCAGTAAGAAGAATTGCCCCTATGATACAAAGGACTCGACGCCAATACTTGTCGGAACTTATCAATGAGTATGCGATACACAGAAATAAAGGAATAAGTAGTGTCTTTGAAGCAATATGGACGTTATTAGTAAACCCGTGGAAGGCACCATCCTGCGCCAAGTGTAGTGAATATGCCGCTTCTGGAACAAGCACTGCTAGAATATATATTCCCGGCACTGAAAGTGCATACACGCATTTTTTGATGTACAAATGATCGTTTCTAGAATAATACAGAATGAGTATTCCACTGGTCGCAGCAGCAAGAAATGCTCCAAATTCATGTACAGTATTCGTCGTTGTAGGAATGTTTCGCACAAATACCGCAATTAGCCAACCCCCTAGAATTGAGCCGAGTAAAATATAAATTGCAATCCAAAGTTTTTTTGAGATAGAAGTAAAAAATTCTTTCCATTTATTGTTTACAATAAGATCAACCAATGTAAGCAGTGAAACGATGATGAAAATTATTTCAAAAGGTTGGGGAATACCAGTCTGTGCAAAACTGCTGTTGCGAAACAGCAAGAGCATAAGTCCGATAAGGAGTATATTTTTATTTATTCTTTCAAGTGAAAATTTCATGCAATAGTTTTACCCTGTTTATATTCTTATCCACTCGGGCGGTATAAGGTCGCTCGTATCAATCGACGTGTCAACGAACCATTGTTGTGGAGCTATAACGACCTTATTGGGCGCTTTCGCAAGCCATGCCGCCCACCATGAAAACGAGCTATTGGGGATAATAAAGTGTTTACAGGCTCGCATCAAAGCAAAGTGCCCTATTGACCGCTCTCCACTATATTCATTTCCTACATACGTCGTCGAATACGGAAAAGAGAGGTTGTCCCTGCACCATGCTATGTCATCAGAAAATACGTACAAGTGCTCTATAGAGACCTTCTCTTTCATGGCTTCAAGCGCCTGGCTATAGTATAGATTACTGACAACCTCATGAACACTATTTCCCACATAATCCCCTCGCCTAACATGAATACATACTGAGTTTTTTGATTCAATTTCTTTCTTTAGATTTTCAATATTTTCAGGAAGAGCTAGTCGGGGGGTGAAATCTTTTCTAATAGTTTCGGCAATAGATTCAAAATACTTGTAGCTTTGCCAATACCCATAGAGATACGCATCGGGACCAAGAGAAAATACTTTTTCATCAAAAGCAAATCGTTTTTCTTTTCCAAGCGCGGGGAGTACCTTGTCGCGAAGCTTATTTAACAATAGAGATACCTTCCCAAAACCAAAGCTCTTGTAAAAAAATGGTATGTTTGCCTGCTGTACTATTTCTGTCTCAACACTAAACAAGTCGAGGTCATAATTGCGAAAGGTAAACCCTTTTCTCGGAGTCCTGTCGAGGAGGTATTCCAAGTCGAGCCCCAGTGTTGTACTGTTTTTGATAGCGACAGCACGCCCAACTGCGTACTGAAACATCTGATTTCCCAATCCTCCTTGTAGTCGTGTAATAATCATTTTAGTTTAGCGTAAAACCCGGTATGTACTGCTGTGCCCTCTCGAGAGAAGAATGATAGTATGCAGTATCTTTCATAGTTGCCGCCAACTGCAAAATAAAATAATGGGTTGTATGGATAGTAGGGTCGACTTGGACTGCTTGTTCTAGAAAATCCTTTGCCCCTGCCCTATTTCCTGCAAGCATCTCTATTTGACCTGCCAGCCAATACGGCTGAGGATCAGTTGGTGAAAGCCCTATTGATTCCTTTGCGAGCCCTCGTGCTCGAGTAAGTATACTTGCATCAACCGTACCTGCTATCCTCATGCGTGTGTAGTCAATATGTGCGGCAATAAGTGTCAGCCCATAACTCCCCTTCCTTGACTGTCGCAACTCTTCCATATATTTCCCAATCGCATCGAGCTCCTTCAAAGAAGCTTCTTTTAATAGAGGATCCCCTGTTATGATATCCTTTGCATTTTCGTTATATGCTTTGTGTACTTTATTGAACAAGATAATACTGTCATAGCCATCCCCCATCGGAGAGATTCCCGCAAACTCACTCCATCGCGTTGCACGTGCCGGAAGATTTGTATTATATACAGCGTTCATCGTGCGATCTTTTTGATAGGGCAAAGCGATGGTATATATAAACAGTACTATCGCGCCACAAACAATACTCCAAAAAATAATCTTTTCGTTTATAGAGAGTTCACGCAGATACGTACCACTTTCTTTCTTTTCAGCAGAAAGACCATAGAACATACCAGTAATCACGCCGAGTATGGCAAGTGATAAAAGTGACTCAAATATAAATTGGGCTTGAAACAACCATCCACTCAATGCACCGATAAGCAAGCTTGCTTCCATGGCCGAGATCGTTGCTTTGCGCTTTGCCTTTACTATTGCAACCACGATTGATAGGAGGAAAAATAGAAGCCCCGCCATAAGTACTACTCCGCCCGTCACGAGCGTTTCAAAGAACAGGTTATGAGTCCTACTCACCCATATTTCACCATTTGGTATATTGAGCATTTCTGGTTTAAAAAATGTATGGTACGTACTATCAAATGTACCAGGTCCCCACCCCACGACCGGGCGCTCCATGAATCCTTGCCACGCTATATCCCAAAAGATAAGACGCATTGGTGACGCTTGCTCGACAAAACGTTGGTGTATCGTCGTCGTAGGAGTGAAGAGCTGTATTCCGCCTAGTATAGTACCTCCGAGTACAAGAACGAGGAATCCGATACCAATAGATTTCTTTATAACGCTCTTTTGTAGCGCAAGATAGGTAAGAATCGCCATGATCACACCAAATACAATACCTAGAGCAGCACCTCGGGCTACTCCTATCAGGCTCGTCATACCCGAAAAAGAAGCTTGGCCCATGAGCACCTGCCAGTTTACAAACAGTGGCGACAATCCGAGTATGCCAACTGCTGTCATCCACCAGACTTTCGAAGAGGTTTTCTTCGCAGCAGCAAAGAGTATGAGGGCAAAAAATAGGTGCAATAGTACATACGTTCCAGCGATTGAGGAGTTTCCTGTCGTTGCACCACTCCGTGGTTGCGCAAACCATGTGCCTATACCGTCAGGAGAAAGTATGGTGAATAGTGAAAGTATTGTTGCGCCGATTACTGAGGCGCGCAAAAGCGACCAATAGACACTCTTACCGCGTAGTACCACAAGCGTATAGATAGTGAGTGCAAATATCGTAACGTACGTGATAGCAAATACTCCATCTGTCAAACCAAATGAAGAAAAAAATGATGTTTCCCTGTCAGTACTAGCTACCGATACTATGATAAAAGCACCGAGATATGCAATGAGTCCATATCCGTACCAATTACGAAACAGTGTCCTTGGTATCCACCGAGCGTGTATCCATGTGTACGCAGTAGCAATGCCAAGAATAAGGACAATTGACCCAAAGAAAAAATACCGAAGCGATGCATAGGTCGTACTAACCCCGGGCACATAAATGAGTGGTAAACAGAAAAGCAGAATAAGGCTCAGGTTCATAGCAAGTGTAACGGAAAAGAGCTTTTCTTCCCAGTTTCGACGCAGTGCTTTCATTCCAAAAGAGTACCATACATCGAGGCCCCATACAAAAAACCACCCCTCGGGGTGGTTTTTTGTTATCTAGATTTCTATGAGAGAGATCTATCTAACTTAAACTAATCGATTAGAAAAGGTTAAGGAAGAGAGGGTCAGTCTTGTAGTCACCTGGAAGAGCAAAGTCGTAAACATTGTCGTCACCACCTGCTTCATGATCCCATCCGATTGCTTCAAGTGAAACTTGAGCAAATGCGTCACCAGTAGCTGTAACGTTTACTGTAAGAGTAAATGTTTCAGAATCACCTTCTTCTACGAGGAATGAGTTAGCGTAGTCAGCATGAGTTGTGCTGCCAGTTGCAGTCATAACACAGTTTGTTGAGTTGCTTCCATCATTAGTGATTTTGTATGAAGTAGTAGTTGATACTTCAGAACCGTTATTGTCCTCTGTACAAGTGTTATCAATGAAGATATCACCATCAAATGCAGTGATCTTGTACTTGATAACGAACTGACCTTGGTCACCAGTACCTGAAGTGTCAGAAGTAGTAGTCTTAGTTTCAGTAGCGCTTACGAGTTCGATGTTAAATCCAACGTCGTATACCACTGAAGCTTCACCATTTGCTGAACCTGTAAGGTCACCAGATGCAAGACCTTCACCAGATTCGTCTTCAGCATCGATCAATGCAACACGAGTAGCATCAAGTTCTACCTTGATTGTGTCAGCTTCATCGAGAGCGTCAGCTACGCTGAGGAAGGTTGCCTTAACCCAGAATTCTTCTGTGTCACCAGCATCAATTGTAATATCGAGGTCTTCGAATGTTACAACTTCTGTAGTTCCAGCAGATGAAGGAATGCTCTGAGAGTCAAGCTTTGTTGTACCGTGGTACAAGTCGAGACTTGAGATCATGTCGTCAACATTTGCTGCACCTGTAACAGTTACGAGAACAGGGATTTCCTTAACAGTGATATCTGAATCACCTTCAGCTTCAAGCTCGAAAGCAAGAAGAGCTACGTTGTCAGTATCAGCAGTTGCATCAACATTGATAACGTGTGCAAGGTTGATTTCATCTTCATCACTATTTGCAGAAACAGAAAGTTCTACATCATTTGCTGATGCAAATGTAGCGAATGAGAATGAGCGAACACCTGTTGTAGGATCTTCTGTTGTTGTTGCACCTTGTGCATCAACGAAACGAACAGAAGTAACGTCAACAGTCCATGTGTCAGTAGCGTCATCGTCGTTACTGTCAAGGTTTGAAACACCTGAAAGCGCTACGTAGAGCTCTGCAACATCACCTTCGCGGATAACAGTGTCGCCAGAGAGAGAGATAGTCTTCTCTTCGTCATTGTC
The DNA here is from genome assembly GCA_049317285.1 of Minisyncoccia bacterium. Classification (GTDB taxonomy): domain Bacteria; phylum Patescibacteriota; class Minisyncoccia; order Phycocordibacterales; family UBA9973; genus UBA4124. Next base: position 112,082 of record JBMOIO010000001.1, read on the forward strand.
GTCGTTGAATTCGTCAGCGTCAACAGTTGCAACCTTTGTAGAACCGAGCCAAACAGTTACTTCAGAAGCAACGTCTTCGAGGTCAGTTGTAGTAGCGGTTGTACCAGTGCGAGCGAACTTCAGCTTTACAGCTGTAACGCGAACGTCTGATGAACTGTCTTCAACATCGAGTTCAAGACCCAAAACCTTTACGTTGTCTTCATCTTCTCCAACTTCTTCGTTACTGATTCCAGAAACGAGAGAGTAGTCGATTGATCCAACTGAACCAGTGAGGCCACCAGTTGTAGTTGATCCACCTGAAGTAGCTGAATCACACTTTACGCCAGTTGTAGAAGAGAATCCTACAGCTGAAGTACAGCCTGCTGGGAAGTTGCCAGATGATACTGAACCACCAGTGTTCGCTGCGATAGCAGTGCCAGTCTGAGCACCTACAACACCATCAACAGTGAGGCCTTTTGCTGACTGGAAAGCCATAACAGCTGCCTTTGTCTTTGCACCGAAGTACATAGATTCCATTCCTGGAGATCCAGCACCAGTAGTAGATACCAAGAAACCGTGTGCGTTAAGAGACTCTTGAAGACTCTTAACCTGTGAACTAGCCTGCCCCATCTTGAGGAGACTTGAGTGCGTGTAAGCCGCTTCTACATTAGCCGCGCCAAAAGCGATGACAAATGCAAGAGCTGCACCTACGAGAAATTTAAATTTTGTAGTCATAGATTATTTACTATTATTAATCGTTTGCAGTTTGTCCCGAGTCATTCTCCGAAGAAAATGAAAAGAGTAAGTGTGATGTCGACAAACACCACAAACAAACATACAACGTTGTCTCAGTGCACTTATATCTTTTTCATACAAATGCAACGGACGTGTAATTTGCAGAGGAGAGTGAATTACTGCACTCCCTATCTGCCGTGTCGACAAGGCCGATATCGTGTCTTCGTCTCCACCCCGAGCCGGCGCATACTATATATAGTGCGCACCGTTTGGAATGGCGACAGAAAACAAAAAAGGGCAGCCGTCGAAAACTAATACTATTTTGTTGATTGCTCAACGAGATAATTATTTTGTTTTCAATGAAATGCCCCCTTCGTGATTCTCATCACGAATTTGTCTTCTGCCGCCTGTTGCGTTTGACCGCACCAGGAGAGACAGAGACAGTCATATACTACCACAAAATCGCCATAAGCGCGAGTGGTAGTACGACCACAATAGTATATCGTAGTGCTGCTCTTGTCGCAAAAACAAATTCGTGGAAAACCACCTACAAATAAGACGAAAGACTTGTTTATCTCTTACAAAAAAGAATTATATCGCCATGTACACACTCCAGCGTTTTGCTCCACGCTTAGTGATGCGCCCAGTTGCAACCAAGGTCCCGAGCTCTCTCTGTATTGTCTTTTCGCTCGTGTCCGGAAACAGGAGTGCAATGTCCTTGATACCCGCACTTTTGCGCTCATTGATAAAAGACAATATATGCTGTTGGCGCTCAGGCTTTACTGCATTTTTAGCATTAAAAATAGGCTCATTGTTTCGCACAACACTCTGTCCGATAGAAGAAAGTGGTGTGTGTGTCTTTTTAAATGCAACACTTCGCTCTGTCCCATAGTGCGCACCCAATGCTCCTGGTTGTGCTCCAAAATGCATTTCCAATGTCGTGGTAAGTGTGTCAGAAGAGCTATCGGAAAGTGCTAAAAAGTGACGGAGCTCAAGTGTGATGATTGATGCATTTCTCTCAGAAATAAGGCGAGCAAGGACTGCTACAGAAAGGAGGTCTGAAATGCCCCGAGCAAGGCGCGCTCCCACATCGCCAGCGGGTGCGCTCAATAATGTTACTGCGTGTGTGCGGAGGGTGTTTTTGAGTGGGTCAATATCGGACAAGTGGGCCGTGACAAGATACAGTGCCGCGGCAATTTTTTGCCCCTTTAAACTGTCCTTTATAGAATGACCTGAAATTGTTGATTTTTTTTGTATCATTTGCGTATATTTTGTCTTTTATGTGTCTCTGATATGTCTTATAGACAACACTATGTACGAGAGCAGTATAACGGACACATTCGCGCACCACAACTATAGGGTGTGTCGTAATAAACCGTTGCAAATAAATAGTTTTTTCCTTTTGTGCTTGATATACTGTCAGCGTAGCACCCGCCAAAATTTTCATGCAGTACGTGTATGTATTACAGAGCAAGAAGGATAAAGGTTTTTATACTGGTTGTACAGAAAACTTAAAGGGGAGGCTTTCTTCGCATAATGCCGGAAAAGTCGAATCTACCCGAGACAGAAAACCTTTATCCCTTGTGTATTATGAAGCCTTTATAAACAAGGCCGATGCATTTCAAAGAGAAAGGTGGCTTAAGACTGGTTGGGGTCGAAATCAAATTATGAAATTATTACAGAATTATCTAAAAATTTAGGCGGGCAAGCATCTCTATGGCAAACAAGAAACCGGGACCAAAAAAGAAAGATACTACTACCAATCATATTGTCATTGGCCTCCTCCTTATACTGCTCTCTCTCCTCACGCTCGGCGGAATCCTCGGCGGAGCAGGCAAGGGTGGTATCTTGGTTGCAAGAGGAACCTACTGGCTCCTCGGAGCCGGACAGCTCATGCTCCCGGTTGCTTTCTTTACGACAGGGCTTCTGATGATACAGAAGCGCCAGATGGAAATAACGCTTCGTGAAAGCATCAGTGCAAGTGTTGGCTTCCTCGCACTCCTGACACTCCTCGCGCTCTATGATGGTGCGTTTGGTGGAGCGATAGGGCGCGTGATTGCAATACCGCTTGTCGGAGCATTTGAAATATTCTTTAGTGCGCTCATCCTTTTGTTTTTAGTTGTCGGATCCTTTACTCTCTTCTTTGATCGGTCACCAAACATTCTTCCGCTCTTGCGATCTATTCTCGAGCGCATCCTCAGTATCTTTAAAAAGCGCGAACAAGGGATGGTCACAGACGAGACAGATGAGGACGACGAGTCATACGAAGCACCAGCAGTAGTCACAGCGTCAGTTGCCGTACCAAAAGAAAACAATCCTGAGGTAAAAATCAACGATGCCACAGCCGGCGAGCGCGAACTATTGATCGACACAAAAAAGCACAGCGGGATTTATGGCGTGTACACTCCTCCCCCGCTTTCTCTTTTGGAAGGCGACCGAGGGAAGGCAAATGTCGGCGACGTGAAAGCAAATGCAAACATCATCCGACGCACGCTTTCAAACTTCGGTATTGAAGTGGAGATGGACGAAGTGACTATTGGCCCCACCGTCACCCGCTATGCCCTCAAACCCGCCCAGGGCGTGAAGCTTTCACGTATTGTAGGCCTTCAGAGCGACCTTGCCCTTGCGCTTGCTGCGCACCCTATTCGTATCGAAGCCCCTATTCCAGGAAAGGCACTCGTGGGTATTGAAATCCCGAACAAGGTCAAGGCAATGGTGGGCCTTGCAAGCCTCATCGGCGACGCTTCCTTTGGTGCAGCAAAGCCGCTGACTGCAGCTATCGGCCGAAACATTGCCGGCAAGCCAGTCCTCTACAGTATTGCGAAAATGCCCCACCTTTTGATTGCAGGTACGACCGGTTCTGGTAAGTCGGTGACTATCCATGCGATCATCACCTCTCTGTTGTACCGACACGGGCCCGACGACCTTCGCTTTATCTTTGTGGACCCAAAGCGCGTCGAACTCACCCTCTACAACTCTATCCCTCACCTTTTGACCCCTGTCATCACTGAAAGTAAAAAGGCTATTCTTGCATTGAAGTGGGCGGCAACAGAAATGAACCGACGCTACGACATTTTAGAAAGCGAAAGTGTGCGCGATATCGACTCCTACCACAAGAAGCATGAGAAAGCCTTTGCAAAAGGAGCTTCTGGTAACGACGAGGGCGGACCGGACCGCATGCCCTATATTGTCATCGTCATCGATGAGCTTGCCGACATCATGCAAGCCTACCCGCGCGAACTAGAAGCCGCGATTGTGCGCCTCGCGCAGATGTCCCGTGCGGTTGGTATCCACCTCATCCTCTCCACCCAGCGCCCTGAGGTAAACGTCATCACAGGATTGATCAAAGCAAACGTGCCGAGCCGTATTGCGCTTCGTGTCCCGACACAGATCGACTCTCGCACTATCTTGGATACTGGGGGCGCTGAAAAGCTCCTGGGTATGGGAGACATGCTCGCCCTTGTTGGCACGAGCCAAGCAGAGCGCTTGCAAAGTGCCTTTATCACCGAAGACGAGGTGAAGAATGTGGTTGCATACCTCAAGAACTCCTTTAAAGACGATATTCGCGACACCATCGAACTCTCTGGCACCATGACCGGCGAAAAAGCGATGTTTAGCGACGACTTGGAAGGTACTGACGATGACGCCCTCTATGAGGAAGCCCGCATGTGCGTGGTTGAAGCCGGTAAGGGCTCTACTTCCTACATTCAGCGCAAGCTCAAAGTGGGCTATGCTCGAGCTGCACGCCTCATGGATATGCTCGAAGAGCGCGGAGTAATAGGGCCTGCCGACGGAGCAAAACCGCGCGAAGTATTACAGGGTAAAATGCAACATTCAGTCGTCGATGAGGTAGCTGAGGAGATGGGTCTATAATATACTAAAGAAATACACATGACACAGCGCAGCAACACATTCCCTCTACCCAAATTCCTCATCACTGCAGTTATTCTCGGTGTCTTTGCTCTCGTTTTGTATAATATACGCGACCTAGTACTCGGCACTCCTCTTGAAGTGGTGGCAGCACAAGATGGTACAACCCTCGACAGCACCTTTCTCCCCCTCTCAGGCGTTGCCCGCCATGCGCGCGAACTCTTGATAAACGGCAGAACTGTTGCCATAGACCGTGCTGGCAATTTTACTGATGCAATTATCCTCTCACCCGGGTATAATATAGTCGAGGTTGCGCTCAAAGACCGTTTTGGCAACACAGAAACACGCACCTACCACTGGGTAGTTGAGGTTCCTTCTTCTGTAGCTCAAACAGACGGCGCACATTATCAGTAATTCCCCTATCCCTTATGGCTAAAAAAGCAGCACCGAAAGAACACGGCTCTTCTATTGAAGAGACTATCAAATCCATCCAGACCAAATTCGGCGAAGGAGCAATCATGAAGCTTGGAGACTCTCCAAAGGTAGACATTTCTGTCATCCCTACTGGTTCGATCGGCCTCGACATTGCACTTGGTATCGGTGGCGTACCCCGCGGACGTATCATGGAAATATTTGGACCTGAGTCTTCTGGTAAGACCACTCTCGCCCTTCATATCGTCGCCGAAGCGCAAAAGCTTGGCGGTATTTGCGCCTATATCGATGCAGAGCACGCAATGGACCCTGACTATGCGGGGAAAATCGGCGTTGATATCACTCAACTCCTCATTTCTCAGCCTGACACGGGCGAACAAGGGCTTGAAATCTGCGAGTCATTGGTGCGCAGTGGCAAGATTGATGTCATCGTTATCGACTCTGTTGCAGCGCTCACTCCAAAAGACGAAATCGAAGGCGACATGGGTGCAAGCCACATGGGTAAACAAGCACGCCTCATGTCTCAGGCGCTTCGCAAGCTCACCGCTATCGTTGCTCGCAGTAAAACTGTTGTGATCTTCATCAACCAGATCCGTATGCAAATCGGTGTCATGTTCGGTAATCCTGAAACAACTCCAGGGGGCAAGGCGCTCAAGTTCTACACCTCTATCCGACTCGACATTCGCCGTATTGCCCAGATCAAAAAGGGCGAAGAAGTGGTGGGCTCTCGTACTCGAGTGAAGGTGGTGAAAAACAAAGTTGCGTCGCCATTTAAGCAGACCGAATTTGATATTATCTACGGCGAAGGAATCTCTCTTGAAGGAGAGCTCCTCGCGCTTGGCGAAAAGCTCGAAGTGATCAAGAAAAGTGGGACCTCGTATTCCTATATCCCCGCTCCAAAGAAGTCTGATGCCGGAAAAAGCGAAGACGAACTCGAAGTGAAACTCGGGCGTGGCTACGATGCCAGCCGAATCTTTATGCGCGAGAACCCAAAGGTTCGCGACGCAATCCAAAAAGATGTGCGCAAGCGCATGAAAGAAGTGGTGATGACCTCAAGCTCCGACGAGTAATCCCCTTTTTACCCTTAAAAAGCAAGCATATACAGTGCTTGCTTTTTTTGTTGAAATATGGTATAATGTATACGAATTTAACAACTACATATGAAAGGAAGAAATGAAATAGTTATCACTATAGATGATAAATTTGTTGGTACATTCCTCAACCAAATGCTCAACAACAAATATCTTGACCTTGGCGAAGAACATGCCAATGAGGCCGGTATTGTTTTGATAGGGTATCTCACCGCCTCTCCAGAAGAACGTGCCGACAAAGAGCGCGCCGGAGAAGTGCTAAAAATACTTTCAACAGTATTTAAAGAGTATTCAAAAAACTTTATAGGCATTTTTAGTATCCTCTACGAAGGCCTGTGTAGTGCAGTAGACGAAGAAAAGAGGATTTCCTATGGAAGAGGCATTGCGATTATGTTGTATCAGTTCTGCGAGTATATCAACGGACTATCTATGCGTTAAAAAATGTACTGGAGCCGACCCAAAAGGGCCGGCTTTTTTTATGGACTTTTCCCCTCCCCTGCGATACAATCCTTTTCTATGGCATTACTTGAATACAACGAAATCCGCGAACGAAAAATCATTGTCTGGGAAGGACAACCCTATGAAGTGATCCACTCTCATGTCTTTCGCAAACAACAGCGAAAGCCAGTAAACGCAACGAAATTGAAAAACCTCATCACTGGCCGTGTTGCCGAAATCTCTTTTGGTTCGTCTGAAAAGGCTGAAGAAGCAGACATCATGACCCGCCCTGCCGTCTACCTCTACAAGGCAAAGGGCGAAGTCTTTCTCTCTGACCTCAAAGACAAGAGCAAGCGCTTTTCTATCAAAGAAGAAATCACGGGCGATAAGATCAAGTTCATCAAAGCAAACAGCGAAGTTGAGCTCATCATCTTCACGAACGACGACGACGAAGAGCAAGTAATCGGCATCAAGGTGCCTATCAAGGTAGAGCTCGAAGTCACTGAAGCGCCTCCTGCAATCAAGGGCGCAAGTGTAACGGGCGGAAACAAGCTCGCAACGGTTGAAACCGGCGCGCAGATTACCGTACCGCTATTCATCGAAGTAGGTGAAATGATCCGCATCAACACCGACACCGGTGAATATGCCGAACGCGCAAACGGCGGATTTTAATACCACAAAAAAATCCCAGAGGTTGAACCTCTGGGATTTTTTTGTATCGTTAGTTTGCGACGAATGGCAAGAGTGCCATGAATCGAGAACGCTTTACTGCTTCAGCCAAAGAGCGCTGGTTTTTTGCAGAAAGACCAGTGCGCTTGCGAGGCAAGATACGGCCGTTTGGGTTCAAGAATCGCTTCAAGCTCTCAATATCTTTGTAGTCGATAAATCGAATGTTGTTTGCGTTAAAGTAGTCGTTTTTCATAATAATTCAATGACTTAAAACGGAATGTCCTCAAGGTTGATCTCTTCGTCGGGGTATTCAACAGTATCGAGGTCTGGCTGCGCTCCCTTTTGGGGGGCTTCAGCGTCTGAGTATCCTGATGATGTTGGCTGGCCAACTGATGCCGGAGTGTATCCAGTATTAGGACCACCCGCTGCACCACCTGTCTTTGGACCAAACTGGAATGTTTCAAGAACAATTTCAGTGCGGTACTTTTTCTGGCCGTCAGCTGCGTCCCAGCTCCTGGTCTGAATGCGTCCTTCGACATATAACGAGCTCCCTTTTCGGGCGTACTGAGCAAGGTTTTCAGCAGAGCGACCAAATGCCACAACATTGTGGTATTCGGTATTTTCCTGGCGAGTCCCGCTTTGGTCTTTCCAAACGCGGTTTGTCGCAAGCGAAATGCTCGCTACTTTGTTCCCCGTTGGGAGTGCTTTTAGTTCAGGGTCGCGTGTGAGATTGCCGATGAGAAAAACTTTATTGAGATACATATGTTCTAAGTGTATAGGTTGTAATAGTACAGTGCAAGAGTGTTCTTAAAGGTTCTAAGGCCTTATATTTCGTCCTTTTCTTCAGTTGAAGCTTCTTCTGTTGCTACAGTTTCAGCTACTTCTGCTTCAAGGTCGGGCAAAGTTTCGTGCACTTCGAGCGTGTCTTCGTCTTCACCTACTTCATCCTCTCCAAGGAGATCTGCATCAGGGTCTTCACCAGTCACGTCTTCTGCACGGCGTGCTTCGAGCTTTGGCTTCTTAAAGGCCACCAAGTTTTCAGCATGTGTCTTGATAAGCATGTAGCGCATAATCGCGAGATTTGCGTCAAATGCTTTCTTGAGTACTGCCATTGCTTCGGGCTCTGCCGTGAACTTCATCCAGCCGAAATACCCTTGACTCCACTTCATTTTCTTTGAAGCGACATTTTTCTCGATACCATAAGCGAGATCAATAAAGTCTGGATTTCCTTCTGCGATAACCGCACCTCCTGCCTTTTCTATTTCAGCCTTGAGTCCTGAAACAATTGCTTCAAGCTCTGATTCCGGAGTAGTTGGGGTAACAAGGTACGAGAGTTCGTATGTACGAGTGTCTTGTGACATTTCTTCCATATAATTGCGTTTTTTTCTAACAAAATGAGCCCGCTTCGGACCAAGTCTCCCAAGCATACAAGGCGAAGGAGAAACGGGGGCTACCGGCACATACTACCCCAAAAGGCAGCTTTTGTAAAACAACATATTCAAAAGGGCTAGGTGAGAGAAAAGAGGGTTTTGGCATTGGCGAGCAGGCGCTGTTGTACCTCTAAAAGGTCGAGATTCTTAATCTCAGCGATTTTCTTCACCACTTCGACAACATATGCCGGCTCATTGCGGCGGCCTCTGTAGGGGGCAGGAGCTGCGAAGGGGGCATCGGTCTCTGAGAGGATTCTCTCAAGCGGGACATGTGCCACGAGCTCCTCATATTCCGGGACAAAGGTGATCACGCCTGAAAATGAGATATGGAAGCCGAGACTCAAAAAGCGGTCGGCGATTTCTTTCGTTCCCGCAAAAAAGTGCGCGGTCCCGCGCATCAAGGACCACTGTTCCTTATGCGCTTCGAGCATTTCGAGCGCATCAGTATATGCGGTCATAGTCCCCGATTCTGGGCGGATATGGAGCATGAGTGGAAGGTCGAACCGTGCAGCAAGCTCTATTTGCGCCTGAAAAAGCTCTCGCTGTTTTTCTTTTGCTTCAGGTGTTCGTTCGGATTCACGGAAGTAATCGAGCCCGCACTCGCCTATAGCAACAACACGGGGTGTTGAAGCGAGGTCATACATCTGCGACGGATTAAAACTTTGTGCCCATTCTGTCGGGTGCTGCCCCACGCACGCCCAGATGTCGGGGTTACTTCCAGCAAGCAAAACTGCACGCTCGCTCGTCACTGCATCGATACCAATACAGATAGTCCCTACCCCCGCTTCGCGCATGCGAAGAATTGCCTCTGCTTGGTCGGCATCAAACTGCGCGAGATTAAAATGTGAGTGAGTGTCTATTGTATGCATATATAATTATTTCGCTCTCATAAAAACACTGTTTTACCGCCGCATTTTTCTGCTGAAAAATTGCTGTTACTCGGCTCAGTCAGCCTGCGCGACGCACTAAAACAGTGTTTTCATTCTCGCTAATCAAGTCTGTTGAATAAAGGGTTCTCTGGCATCTTTTTTTCTTTCACCAAGTCCATAATTGTTTGAGCAGTAGTCGGCATAAACGGTTGGAGCAAGAAGCCGATAATATAGAGGCGCGTTGCAAGCTCGGCGACAATTGCTTGTGCGCCCGCCATGTCGGTCTTTGCGAGCTTAAACGGCTCCTTGTTTTGGATGAGCCAATCAAGTCCGGTGACTTCGCGCCAGATATCGTCCATCGCATTTTTCAGATCGAAGCTTTCGATTTTTTCCTTAAACCCTTCTGGCACTGCGTCATCAAACTCGAGCAAGTCTTCGTCTGTTGGAAGCGTGTACTCTACCTCATAGTTCACCACCATTTTCATAATGCGCGATACGAGGTTGCCAAGGCCATTTGCCAAATTTGCCTGGTAGCTGTCCCGAAAACGCTCCTCAGTAAAAGGACTGTCTTCAAAGCTCGTGATTTCTCGAAGAAGAAAAAAGCGGAGAACATCTACACCATACTCGTTTGAAATGCCGAGCGGGTCGATCACGTTGCCGAGTGTCTTTGACATGCGCACACCTCCGTCCGCTGTGATAAAACCATTGACCACTATCTGGTGCGAGTTGGGTACGTCTGCCGCCATCAGCATTGCTTGCCACATCGCGCCTTGGAACCGGGTATTATCCTTTCCGCAATATTGCACCGGAGTTCCGTTCATCCAGTATTTCTCAAATGATTCGTCATTGTGTGGCCAGCCAAGGGTTGAGATATAGTTCACGAGCGCATCAAACCACACATACATGACCTGACTGTCGTCGCCCGGCACTGGCACACCCCATGCCATTTTTTCTTTTATGCGAGAGATGGAAAAGTCCTGCAGCCCCCCCTCAACGAACGCCTTGATTTCATTGAAGCGAAATTCAGGGATAATAAATGCTGGGTTGGCTTCATAAAACGCCAAGAGCTTTTCTTGGAATGCTGAATATTTGAAGAAATAGTTTTCTTCGTTGATGATGTGAAGCGCTGTTCCTGGATGCTCCGGGCACTCCCCGTCCACGAGCTCTGAATCAGTTTTTTCTGACTCGCACCCTACGCAGTATTTTGCCTCATAGGTCTTTTTATAAATATACCCATTGTCATACACGCGCTTCCAAAACTCCTGAGCGGCTGCCACATGGTGCTCGTCTGTGGTGCGGATATAGTGCACAGCATCGGTCACCCCAAAAGAAGCAACCTGCAATTTAAAGGTATCAAACCCCTTATCAACAAATTGCTGAGGAGTTATTCCCGCTTCCAGTGCTTTTGTATAGATTTTTTGCCCATGCTCGTCAGTACCGGTATTGAAAAAAACATCAAAGCCTTGGAGTGCTTTATAGCGGGCTACTGCGTCCGCCCGCACAAATTCAAGCGCGTGCCCCATATGAAGCGGCGCATTCACGTACGGAAGCGTAGTGGTGATATAGAATGGTGTTTTCATAGCAGAAGATTACAGGCTTTCAGGGTTTACGACAATAGGAGCAAGTTTTTGTTTTTCTATATCACTTAAATATTCAAGGACAAACACTGCAACTGGGATTGCGATAATCGCACCCCAGAATCCTGCAAGCGTGATTCCCATGATAAATGCCAAGAGGACGACGAGGGGTGGTATGCCGACCATGCGACGAGCAATGACCGGAGCGAGCACATAGTTTTCAATCTGCTGGACAATGACAAAGAAAATCATGACCTTCACCCCAAGCACCACTCCTCCGTCGATCACTGCAAAGAGTATCGCCGGGATTGCAGCGAAGATAATCCCAAACGGCACAAGCTCTGCAATACCGCTGACCAGACCAATAATAAAAGCGTACTGCACACCCAAGAGTGCGAGAACGACAATAGTGACCGCTCCGATAACAAGCCCTAAGAGAAGCTGTCCTTTAAACCAAATACCGATTTTTCTCTGAGTGCGAGTCCATAGTCCGATCACATATGCTTCGTGTTTTGCTGGAGTGAGAATGCGCAGAAAGTTGTCGATCCCCTTTTCTTGAATCGAAAGGTAAAATGACATGACAATCACCAAAATGATATTGAGAATTCCTCCAAATGTTGAACCGATCACACTCGTTGCGCCCTGTGAGAGTATAGCGCTTGCATTTTTGATACTGACAAGGAATTCAGACATCGAAGACTGCTCCGTGAGCGTGCTGACAAACTGTGTCGCCCCTTCGATGGACTGACTGCTGATATTTGAACTGTCTGGAATATACCCAATCAGCATACCGATCATGCCGGAGAGCTCGCGAAAGACAATAGGGACAAAGGTGTAGAAAATTGCCGAAATAAAGAGAATAACAAAGGCAAAAATAAGCGGCACAGAAAGGGTTCTATGCATCTTGTAGCGGGCAAGCATGCGCACGCCCGCTTCGACAAACGATGTAATAACAATAGAAACAAGCACTAAGAGGAGTGTTTCGCGGAGCATGTAGAGTATCCAGGCGCCTACTATCATCAATATAGCCCGGAGCATGGTGTCAGTACTGATACGGATCGTGCGAGATTCATTCATTACCCCAATGGTACCACTGCCGGCAGGTGGGAACAAGCCTACAAGTCAGTGATGAGAGACTCGAGTGGTGCCGTTTTGGTCGAGGGGCCGACAAGGGAAAATCGTACACGCTTTGGCTTGAAAATATCCTTTGCGACCCGCCTGATATCTTCAGGGGTCACCGCACGATATTCTTTGGTGATCATTTCAGGAGTTCTGATTTTTCCAGTCAACAACAGCTGGCTTGCGAGAAAACCAGCAACCATATCAGTCGCCTCAAGGCCCATACCGAGCATACCAATACTAAACTCCCGTGCCTTTGAAAGCTCAGCGTTTGAGACAAGTGCCGTTTTTCGCTCTTTGAGGACGCGAGTGATAGCGCGGAGAACTTCGCTGACACGCTTTGTGTCCACTCCAGCGGTGATAACAAACTCGCCGTGCGTACTGTGCGGATCCTGCTCTGCACGAACATAGTACGCAACTCCCATCTCTTCGCGAAGCAAATGAAAAAGTTGTGAACTCATCCCGCCACCGAGAATTGTCGCGAGAAGCGAAACCGCAGCCCCGTCTTTGTGCCCCAGTGGCACAGAAGGAAATCCAATAGCAATATGGGTCTGATCAATCGGCTTTGCTGTTGCTCTCACACTTTGTGTGCGGGTACTTGCGCGCACCGGTGCATAGACACCCTTGTCCCCTTTTGGAAAAGAAGTGAATGTTTTTTTGATTGCGTCGAGAACCATACTCTCATCAAATGCGCCGACAACTGCAACAACAGTATTGCGTGCCGTATAGTGCGCGGCTTTATAGCGGACAATGTCTGTGCGAGTAAATGCTCGCACAGACTCTTTAGTGCCGATCACTCCTCGCCCTGCCGGCGTGTCGCCGTACAAAAGCGCTGCAAGAGACTCCATCACTTTTGCAGCCGGCATATCTTCGTACATATTAATCTCTTCGATAATCACCCCCTTCTCTTTTTCTATTTCCTCGCTTGGAATCGTTGCGTTGATGACAATATCCCCCACCATTTCAATAAGTGTTGCACTATGGCGCGGGTTGCTCTTGGCATAGTAGCCGGTGTATTCGTCAGAGGTAAATGCATTGGTAATAGCGCCGATCTGCTCAAACTCCTCATTGATTTGCTTCGCGCTGGGACGAGTCGGTGTTCCCTTAAAGCACACATGCTCGAGAAAATGCGAGAGACCGTTTTGTCGCTTTGTTTCCTTATTTGAGCCGGTACCCACCAATGTGAGCATAGTGACGGTCACCGCGTCTTTTTGCGGGACCAGTACAATGCGCAAGCCGTTTTGTAGGGTTTTGTTTAGAATCTTCATGTCCCCCATTAAACCCTTTCGGCGCAAAATACACAACTCTTGCAAAATAAAAGCTCAAAGTGGTATGGTAAAAGAAAAAATAATGGAAGCAGTAATTGTCGTATTAGTGTTCGCAATCCTTGTACCATGCTGTTTTACAGTCAAAAAAGGAAGAGAATTATTTTATTCTGAAAAAAATAGCCCTCAAGCACAAAAAGGTCCCGCATAATGCGAGGCCTTTTTTTATTAGTGAAGACTCTTTTTCAAAAACTCGCTGAGTTCGGAAATAGTCTTTCGCTCTTGCGCCCCAGTGTCTCGATGACGAATAGTCACCGTGTCCTTAAGTTCTTCTCCTTCTTGCCCAAGCGTTTCAAAATCAATGACCACGCAAAACGGTGTCCCAATCTCATCCTGACGTCGGTAACGTTTTCCAATGTTGCCGTTGTCGTCAAACTCACACATATAGTCTTTTCGAAGCATCATGAATACTTCTTTTGCTTTCTCGACAAGCTCAGGTTTGTTCTTAAGAAGTGGGAATACAGCACATTTGATAGGAGCAAGTTTTGGATGAAGTGCCAAATACATTCGAGTATCTTCCCCTTCTCCTTCTTCTCGATAGGCATTGTCGAGAAACATCAGGAAATGTCGAGCAAGCCCAGCTGATGTTTCTACGATATGAGGAATAAATCGCTCTTTTGTTTCTTCATCAAAATAATCAAGCGATACACCTGAGAACTTTGAGTGTTGAGAAAGATCCCAGTCTCCCCGAGCATGAATTCCTTCTACTTCTTTGAATCCTTCGAGACTTTCAAAATTGTATTCGACATCGTATGCATCACTTGCGTAGTGAGCAAGCTTTTCGTGTTTGAACCATCTCAGCTTCTCTTTTGGAATACCAAGCGCCAGGTACCACATGAGGCGGGCGTCTTGCCACATCACAAAGTGCTTTTGCGTATCTTCTTTCTTATGAAAATATTGCATTTCCATTTGTTCAAACTCACGAGTTCGGAAGATGAATTGCCGTGCATTGATTTCGTTTCGAAACGCCTTCCCAACCTGTGCAATCCCAAATGGTAACTTAACCCGAAGTGAGTCGAGTGTATTTTTGTATTCCAAATATATTCCTCCACATGTCTCTGGTCGCAAATATACACTATTCTCTTCATCAAGGACATCCACTGGTGAGCCCAGATTAGATTTGACCATCATAGAGAAAACGCGTGCCTCAGTGAGTGTTGCTTTTCCACAGTTAGGACATACAAGCTTTTTTTGTTCCCGAAGTGTATCAAGCTCAGTGTTAATAAATTCGATACTTGCTTTGTCTGCACTTATACCAAAATCTTCGAGTATATGATCTGCACGAAAACGCGCCTTACAATTTTTACAATCTACCTGAGGATCGTTAAATCCATCAACGTGACCTGACGCTTTCCACGTTGTTGGATGCATAAAGATAGCACTATCGAGCGCGACCACATCGTCTCGTATTTGTATCATAGACTTCATCCATTCATTTCGTATATTCTCTTTCAGGAGCATTCCGTAATGCCCGTAGTCATAAATCCCTGCCATTCCTCCATAAATCTCTGACGAAGGAAAGACAAACCCCCTGCGTTTGCACAGACTGATAAGTTGTTCCATTGTAGTGTTTTGCTCGGTCATATATATGTACGGCTATGGTAGCACTTTCTCCTTCCCGGGGCTATAGGCCGGGTCTGCGTCGAGGCGGGTAGAAAGATCAGGCAAAGTTCGAGTGAGCGGCACATTGGCAACTGTATCGGTGGCTGTCACGACAGTCGGCTCAAGGAGCGGAAGCTCAAGTCCAATCTGCTCAGTGGTTGGGCGAACTTTCACTTGGAAAGAAACACTGCGAGACTGAGGAGTGCTTGTTGCGCGCGGCACCACGCCCACATCCCACGAAACAGTGCGTGTTTCCGGGTTGTACACTATCGGCTCTGCCTGCGGACTCACCACACCGCTCCATACAGCAGTAAGCGGAAGTACGGCAGATGCACGATAAGAAGAAAGTGCATTTTCGCTCGGGCGCGCAGTCCAGGTAATAGTGTAGGTTGTTTCTTGATTTGCCTTTGGAGGAAACGGCCCGGTATTTTTAATAAGGCCGACTGAATAAAATGACTGAACAGCAAACTGCAGGTGCGATGCGTAGCGCACTGTTGCTTCATCAATGTTTGCAATGCTTTGCTCAGCGTATCCGCGCTCCGGGAATGTTCCCTTGATTGAAAGCGCAAGCGTTGCATCATTGGCGGCACGCGCGGAAAGCGTATTGAAAGTAAATGAAAGCTGCCCTGTTTGCCCCGGCTCAAGGACGCTTAATACTGCGTTTGATTGTGCATTCCAGGTAATAGTTCGAGCAAGTGGGTCAAAATACCCGCTGTCAGCGCGAATAGAATTTGCGTCAATACTCTCACCCGCGAGCGCGAGAGTAAATGTTGGGTCAGTGATGCGCTCGCCTGAGGTATTGGTCCATGAGACAGTCCCATTAACCGAGCCGCCGATAGGAACAGCCACTACATCGGTTCCTTCGCCGTTGATAAACAGCTCGCTTGCAATAAAGGGCTCTGAAAGAGTCATGGAGTGAAGCGCTGAATTGTACACAACGGCAATACGATTGTCGGAGATACTCTCAGGTGTTCCAACATACACTCGAAATGCCTTCTCATCCCCCTCTTCACCAATCAGTTTTCCTTTAATGCTAATCGTTTGCTCAGCGCCTTTTTGCAGGTCGCCCAAAGTCCACACATTATTTCCTGAAATCGGAGCAGGAACCGAAGACTGGTAGACGAAGCCGTTTGGATACTCAACACGAGCAAGAACATTTGAAAGCAGGTTGTCTCCAGTAAAGAGGTTGCGAAGCGTGAGAGTAAACGGCTGGTTTGAAGCAAGGGCTACCGGCGCGTCGAGCGTGAGCGCAAGCGGGCTTGAGCTTATTTTTACTGAAAAGACTTTTTCCTTTTGGAAGGTAGAGCTTGAACCTGCGAGCGTATATGAGAGTCGGGCTGTGATAGTGCGGTCTGTCCCCTGCTCGCCATACAAAACAACAGAGAATTCTTCACTCTTTGTCTTGCCGCTTGGGATTGTTCCTAATACCTTTTGAATGCGGACAACATCGCTTCCTGCTACATCGGTTGCACCTTTTGGATAATCGAGCGTAAGTGTTGCATTCACCAAATCGCTTGAATTTTTGTTCACAATCTCCACCTGTATCGGGAGCTCTTCTCCGCCAGCAACAAACGAGCTTCCGAGCACATTGAGGTCGACATTTTTTGCAGAAAGGGTCAATGCTCCGCGATACACTGAAAACGCGAGCACTGCAAACGCTACGAGAAAAAAGAGAAAGGAAAATATGAAAAATCGCTTATATCCGGAAATGCTCGTGCGTTTGATTGGTTTATCGTGCTCAAGCTCGGTCTCGCCCCACGTAGACGCAACATTGTGCTTCAGCGGGCGCAAGATACCGAACTTTCGTTTTGGAACGCTTTCAGGGTCGCGCGCATAGAGGCGCTTTTGCAGTTCGGCAATATGATCTATCTGGTCGGACATTGTCTACAGTATACCACTACAAATGGCTTTGCTCGATTGCAGTTTTCACACTTTCCATCATCTTGGCGTGCTGTGCTGTTGTCACGGATGCATAGGCTTCGCGAAGCGGGAGTGTAAACAACAGTTCATCAGCCTCAGCTACTGCAATGTATCCAAGGTGCGCGAATACTCGCCACAATGAGAGTGCATCAAATAGTTTTGCATCATACCCGCCCTCTTGCAGCATTTCGGCAGACACCAGCACATGCTCATAGAGCTCCTCGTGCACTCCTTCATCCACCAAAAACCGGGCAAGCGCCGAGAGCGTGCGCACATACGCGCGGGCCATTGATTCGCGCATGCGCTCTTCAAGCGGATTTTTAACCACTTTCGCGCTAATCAGCCGCCACACTTCCCGCCCCTTTACCAAGTCCACCCGAATAATCGAGTAGTCACTACTGTGCGACGCAAGCTTGGCGCCCGGCTTGCGCACGCCTTGCATAGCAGCAACCACCAAACCGAAGTCGCGCGTAAAGAGCCACAGGCGCTTGTTCGCTTCACCATGAATAGTGCTCTTAAGTACGATCGCTTCGGTATGGTGGATGGTGTGCATGCTACTGCAAGCTTATCGCTTCAACAGCTGAAACAATAATTTCTTTTGCTCCCACTGTCTTTTTCATTTCATCAGAAAACAGTTCAACAATATTTTTGTACTGCTCAGGAAGAGTGAGAGTAATTACATCGTTGGGCAACAAGTTCTTTTCTTTACGAAGGTCTTGTACGGTTCGAACAAGCTCTCGATATTCCCCTTCAAGCTTCAATTCTTCTGTCATCGTCACATCAAGCTCGGGTTCTCCTACAAGTTCAGGGTCTTCAACAATCCCCTTCACATTTAGCTCATCCATAATGATTTGCAGATATTCTTGTTTGAGTTCGAGATTTTTCACGCGAAGCGAGAGAAGTGGTTGACGTACCGGTATCATCACTTTTTTACGAAGTGCGTTTCCTGCAGTACACAGTGCCCGAACTTTCTCCATAGATTCAAGTACAGGCGTGTCCCGCAGAGCTTCTTCAGAAGCGGCGTGGGGCCACGTAGACAAATGCACACTTTCCTCATCATTAGTATTCTTCAATTTCTGCCACATATCTTCAGCAGCAAATGGTGCAAACGGTGCAATTACTTTGGTCAGCGTTTTTAGTACCGTATAGAGTGTCGCTTTCGCTTGTATGTCTCCATCCTTAATACGGTCTCGGCTTCGGCGAAGGTACCATGTGCTCAAGTCGTCCATAAAGTCGCGAAGCGCTCGCACTGGTTCAAAGGTTTTGTACGCATCAAGGCTTTCGGTTGTCAGAGCGATGAACTGATTAAGGCGCGAGAGTATCCATGCGTCGAGCACATTGTCGCTCACAGTGTCAGTGCTTTCAACTGCTGTATCGCGATAGAGCTCATAAAACGAAAGCACGTTGTACAAGAGCCCGAACACTTGGCGCTGAAGTTCCACCACTGTTTTCTCGTCGTAGTTTTTTGAATCCCCTGGTTGATTGACCGAGTACATCCACAAGCGCAATGTATCCACGCCATACTTCGCTATCTGCTCCCATGGGTCGACAATGTTGCCGATTGATTTGGACATTTTCTTTCCGCTCGCGTCGAGCAAGTGCCCAAGACAAATCACATTCTTGTACGCATTTCCTCGCCCCATGAGTACTCCAATCGCGTGAAGCGTGTAGAACCATCCGCGGGTTTGATCGATAGCTTCTGAAATAAAGTCGGCAGGAAAGCCAGTGCTTTCAACATACGCTTTGTTTTCAAACGGATAGTGGTGTTGCGCAAACGGCATGGCGCCTGAGTCAAACCACACATCCATCACTTCTTTGATACGGCGGTATTCTTTTCCGTCTTGCACCAAGACCACGTCGTCAATATACGGGCGATGCAGATCAAGCTCGTAGCGTTCGTTGTGCGGAAGCGGTACAAAGTCGACATGGCGGATTTCCGCATTGGCAAAGTTTACATAATCGCGCGTCGTCTCAAAAAGCTTATCAAACGAAATACCTCGTCCGTGCAGCTCAAGCGCACGAGTCACCGCACCATGCGAAATGATGAGAATAGTTTTTCCCTGATATTTTTCTTCTATGTCATAGATAAATGCACCAGCGCGCTCTACCACTTCTACATAGGATTCTCCCCCCTCTGCTTTAAAGTTGTATCGGTCGTCGCTACTATTTCGAACAGTGAAAAAGTCGTTGAGCGGTTTCCCGTCATAGTCGCCCCCCACTTTCCATTCGGCAAGGCGCGGGTCAGTAACAATGGAGTCTTCCGCCATGCCAAGTGCACGCGCCATTTCCTGCGCTGTTTCAAGCGTGCGCAAAAATGGCGACGCAATAATCATGTCGATTGTTGCACCATTTAAGCCCCTGAACGCATCAGCCACTTGCTGCACCCCAGCAGGAGTCATTGGGTCGCCGTCTTGGTTTCCATAATTCCACAACCCCTTGAGGTTGTGCTCGGTCTGGCCATGGCGCATGACAAGATACTTGTTGCCAGACTTTTTAGTGAGATTCTTCAGTGTTGCAATAGAGTCAACAATGATTCGTTGATTGTCGTCTGCCACCCATACCGGAAGCGGTGTGCCCCAGTATCGCTCGCGGGAAATCGCCCAGTCTTTAATGTTGCGAAGCCACTCCCCAAAACGCCCCTCTTTGATATGTGAAGGCTCCCAATTGATATGTTCGTTTTGCGCGACGAGTTCTTCCCTCATGCGCTCCATGCCGATATACCATGAGTCGCGAGCATAATAGATAAGTGCAGTCTTGCAGCGCCAACAGTGCGGATAGGAGTGTTCGTACTTTTCTTTTTTAAAGAGAAGTCCGCGATGCGCCAAATCTTTTATGATATCAATAGCAACGTCTTCGTCTTTGACAAACCTTCCTTCAAAAGATCCTGTTCCTTTTACAAAGCGCCCGTCGACGCCCACAGTGTGAAATTTCGGCAAGCCCACTTTTGTGCCCAATTCAAAGTCGTCTGCTCCGTACATGACGGCGGTGTGCACAATGCCGGTACCGTCAGTGGTGGTGACAAAGTCAGCTGCATACACTTTGTATGCGTTGGGTAATTTTTCCGACTCCGCCAAAGCTCCGCCGGACACGTCCTTTTTATTCAAAAGCTCTGTGATGTACGGATACAAGGGTTCGTATTCAAGGCCGACAAGATCAGAGCCCCTTACTTCTTTTATGATTTCGTATTCCCCTTCTATTAAACTGAGACGTTCTTTTGCAAGAATAACTGTTTCAGTATTTTGCTTAACAAAAACATAGTCAATATCTGCACCAACTGCGAGTGCGACATTTCCTGGCAATGTCCACGGCGTTGTAGTCCACGCAAGAATAAAGGTATTCTCTTCGCCTTTTACTTTGAACTTTGCATACACGCTCAAATCCTTCACATCTAAATATCCTTGCGCAAGCTCGTGCGAAGCAAGCGATGTGCCACAACGCGCGCACCACGGAATGATTTTGTAGTCTTTGTACAACAATCCTTTTTGCTCAACAGTGCCGACAATGTTCCACAATGATTCAATATATGAATTATTGAAGGTGTAATACGCACCTTTTTTATCAACCCAGTACCCGATGCGGTCGGTAAAATCTTCCCAATCTTTGATGTGAGTAAACACACTATCTTTGCATTCTTTGTTAAATGCGGCGATACCAAAGTTTTCAATATCTTTCTTTGAAGTGAAGCCGAGCTTTTTTTCTATCTGAAGCTCAACCGGAAGCCCGTGCGTGTCCCACCCAGCGCGGCGCGGTACATGGTAGCCCTGCATTGTTTTGTAGCGCGGGATGACGTCTTTAAATGCGCGTGCTTCGAGGTGATGGAGGGCCGGCTTTGCGTTCGCTGTAGGCGGGCCTTCGAAAAACACAAACTCACCTTTTGGCGCATCTTTCGACAAAGTCTTTTCAAAAATATTGTTTTCGCGCCAAAATGCCAAAACAGCCTCTTCACGAAGCGCTGCTAGTGATTTTTGGTTGTTGGATTCTAGATTTGACATAGTAGGATTTTAATATAAAATAGAGAAAATTTATAATTATGGATAAGAAAAAAGAAATTGAAAAAATGTCTCCGGTAGATGCATACAACAAAGCAGTTGATGATTGTGCCCAAAGTGCTGATATTAAATGCGTTGGCGATCCCGCAACAATGGGTTATCAAAATGCTTCACCAAGAGACATTAAGTTTTTTGATGTAGATACTGAGACAATTTTGAAAAACAAAATCAATTAAAAACCCGCCCACAGAAATAATCGTTTAGATTATTTCCAAGGGCGGGATTTTTTTATTCCGCGGTACCACCTTAGTTTGATCTCATTACTGCTATAACGGGCATACCCGCCGGGGTCTAAGTCCCGCATAGTCCGAAGGACGGCGTGGGATTCTTCCCGAAGCTCAGGGGTGATAGCCCCGTCAATGCTTATACTTACATTATAGCACATAATACCTTTTTAGACGAGAGTGATATATCAAGATTTTTCGCCTATTGGAGGGGTCAGAACTAGTGGCTTGCGGGGTCTATCATAGCGATAATGCGCTCAATCAAGCGCTTTGGGTCGCTGTCATAAATAATTTTCTCTGACGGGCGATTACTCTTTTCCATCAAGTCTTTGATCTGTTCGTCCATAGTCCACGGACCCTCAAGAACACCAATCGGCTTTCCGTCTTCATAGGCAATAGTAAACTCGTGGATTGTGCCGATACGTCCGCATCCGATAATCACCGCGTCACAACTGCGCGTAAACAACAAGTCGCGTCCTGGAAATCCAAAGCCGGTGTAAATGATGAGGTCCATATAGTCGACCGGCAAGCGATATGTTTCGAGGTGCTCTTTCTGTGTTGCTGCAGGAGAAAGCCCGATCGATACTCCATGTTCTTCCTTTGCACCCATCGCAGCCCACAATGGGAAGCCTGCTGTTGCACCAGTAATAACAATGCCTCCCTGTTTGATAACTTGGCGCCCCAGTTCTTTTGCCGACTCAAGGGCGTTGAGTCCACAATGACCTGTTTCTGCAGCACCACTGATACCAATCTTAACGCGCAAATGACCGTGCTTGTCAGAAGTTTCAAGCGGGCCATTGTAATAATATTGTGGTGTAGAGTTTCCTTCGTGCATAAAAATAGTTTTGAGAATTACTTGCAGTCCAATTCTACCACATCACCTTCTTCAGGAGCATATGCTTTCACGCCCAAGTAGTCGCGGAGTCTCTGTGTGAGAAAGAGTGATGACTTTGGCTCCCCCATCACGACATACACTTTCTTTACCGTATCTGCAATTTGCTCCACAAATTCAATAAGATGATCGGAGTCTTTGTGCCCAGAATAGCCATTGATGAATACGACATTGGCTCGCACTGGAATTGTTTGATGATTAATCTGCACTTCTTTTGCGCCGTCTTGAATAATACGCCCAAGCGTTCCTACTGACTGATACCCTGTCAACAAGAGTGTATTCTTTGGGTCTGGAAGGTAGTGCGCTTCGTGGTGAAGAATGCGCCCGCCGTTGCTCATACCGGACCCTGCAATCACTATTTTAGGATTTGGTTCGTGGATAATTTGCTTTGAATCTTCGGTGAGAAGCGTGCTTTTCAAGCCTGGGAAATTAAAAATATCATCCCCTTCTCCTATCTGCTTTTGCGCAAATGCGTTGAAGTACTTTGAATATTTGCCGTACACTTTGGTGAGCTTGATAGCGAGCGGCGAATCAAAGAATATCGGCATAGCGGGGATGCGGTGGTTTTCCACGAGCTCGTTGATCTCAAACAACAACTCCTGTGAGCGTTCAAGGGAGAATGTCGGGATAATAAGCGTGCCCTTTCGCTTGTAGTTGTCTTCTAGACTCTCTTCTAAACGGGTTCGGCGCTCGAGGCGGTCGATATGATTGCGGTCGCCATAGACGCTTTCCATAATAAGGTAGTCGACATTTTTCAAAGCTTCAGTATCGCGAAGCAAAGGAGACGGTGAGTTTCCGAGATCCCCTGTAAAGATAATTTTCTTATTGTTGTAGATGATCTCAAGCATGCCAGAGCCCAAAATATGCCCCGCATCGCGGTAGCGAAAGACAAAATCCCCTACCTTCATATCTTGATGATAGTCCAGCGTCTTCCACTTTCGCAGTACTTTTTCAAGCATCGCAGGCGTATAGATTTTCTGTAATCGGTCGTCGTCGCTTCGAGAGAGAATGTTCACCGTGTCTTCGAGCATCAATGCTGTAATCTCTTTTGTCGGAATAGTGGAAACAATCTCGCCATCAAAACCGTCGAAGATCAATTTGGGAATGCGTCCGATATGATCGATGTGCGCATGGGTGATAAAAAGAATATCAACACTCTTTGGGTCATAGATAAACGCTTCCCAGTTCTTATCGTCCGCAATTTTTGAGCCCTGCGTAAGACCGCAGTCGATTAAAAATTTTTTTGAACCCTCACTATCGGTGCCTTCGAGCAAAAAATTCGCCCCTGTCACTGATCCTGTGCCGCCGGCGAATGTTACTTTTAGTGTTTTATTCAATATCGTATCCATTGGTAGCATTGTACCGTTTCTTCTGCTGCAACACAAAATATGTACCAATCGCACCACCTACCATATCGAGCACAATGTCCGAGACAGAGTCGGGAAATGTGGCAAGCGTCATCGACCCTTTCACCACATACTGCACGACATATTCAAAATATTCCCATGCGCCCCCTACCACCAATACTGCGAGCAAGAGCGTCACAACAGTCTCATAGCGATTGAGTTCCATGATGTGTCTATAGAAAAATGCGGCAGTAAATACCGCTAAAAAGACTCCTCCAAGAGTATGCATCATCATGTCGTACCACGGTATTGAGACATACCAATAAAACGCGCTTGCCCCGAAGTGGAGTCCAGACAACAAGAGGATACAAAACAGTGAAACAGCAGCGATTCGCTTTTGTAAACCTGATTCTATCATGTGCTCAGTATACATCAGAATACAAAGAACCGATGTGCGCAAGCGCACATCGGTTCTTCATTACGGCTATTGATAGATAGTACCTTAGCAGAAAGCCAAGTGGGGTATCTGGGTGCGAGAAACGCCGCGATAAAAATTCTGACGCAAGACTCACCACACGACTCCCCCTATACCAATTGTTCTAGGTACTATAAATCAATAGCCGTACATTTATTATACCGAAACGATACCTTCGGACAAGATAGACAGGTGAAAAAAGTAAGGTCTTACATCAATTCATCGGAAAAGATGTACTGCGTATCGATTTTATCGTAGTCAACAATCTCGCTCTCTTCAAAAAAGCGCTTGATTTCTATTTGCGCATTCTCGATTGTATCGGATGCGTGCACAACATTTGACTGCATTGAAAGCGCCAGGTCCCCTCGAAGGGTTCCGGCTGCCGCTTCGTAGCTTTTTTTCGGACCAACGATGATTCGGATACTGTCGATTGCCTTGATTCCTGCAACTGCCATGACAATCACCGGAGATGATGTCATGAAGCGCTTAATGCGCGGGAAGAACGGCTTGTCCTTGATATGGCTATAGTGGTCTTCCACTAGCACATCAGAGAGGTGCATCATTTTCATGCCAATAATCTTCAGTCCCTTGTTTTCAAAACGGGTAATAATGTTTCCCACCAAACTGCGCTGGATTGCGTCGGGTTTGATAATAATAAGGCTTCGTTCTTCTGTTTCGTGTATCATGCCCCCAATAGTACCCCCTCCCCCTTATTTAATCAATCGTTCCCTTTTTTATATTTCTCCCTACCCTTTGCATCAAAATCTTGCTATAGCAAGATTTTGATGCAAGGGGTCTTTATAAAATAATTTCTATGTCTTTTGTTACGGTAAAAATCTTAACACAATCTTTTAAACCGATTGATTTACAGTATTCAATAAATTCCCTGGGAAGTGGTCCAGGACCGAGCCATACGCTCCGCTGCACCATATTATATCCAAATTCTCGCAATTGATGACGAAACCATTCCCTTTCCCCTTTTCTATTTTCAGGAATATCAAAAAGTACCAACAGTTTCTTTTTCGCATTACTCAAAGAGGTACGATCAAATAATTTTAGTTTTACAGCTATAGATTCTCCGTATACAATCCCGAGCTTTCGCACCATGATACGGTCCGAGCCTTCGCGCTGTATCATGTTCTTTTTCAAAAGTTTTGTAATAGCATTCTCAACAGACCGGTGTTTGTACAGAGAAAAAACAGGGAGGCCAAGTGCACTCACGGGCATTCCTTTATATCGATACTTTGGTTCCAACAGTAATTGTAAAATTTTGTCTTCAATACTCATTTTTTTGCGATAGCATATTTTTGAGTATAGGAAACGAGAGATGAAATTATCTTTAAGATAAAAAGAGAGGAAGGGGGTGGATAATTTCAGGCTACATTTTGGAAGGGAGTGGGAGGGCGAGGAGGCGCAGGCCGTTTGTCATCGTCGTAGCAAACGCTTCTGTGAGTGCGAGCTTGTAGGGAGACTCTGGTGTATCATCGATCACCTTTGTATTCCCATACCAGCTGTTGAAGCTCTGGGAGAGTTCAAGCAGGTAGGTTACTAAAAAGTGCGGAGACCACTCCTGTATTGCATGGGTTAACACTTCTGGAAAATGAATCAGTTGTTTCTCAAGCGTTGTAGTATTCCAGTTTTCTGGAAGTGTGGTATTCCCAGCTCCCCCCTTTGAAAGGATAGACTGTGCGCGCACAGTTGAGTACTGTAGGTATGGCCCTGAGTCTCCTTCAAAAGATAGTGATGTCTCCGGGTCGAAGTTGATATCCTTCCCCGCTGCAGCGCGGAGGATTGAAAACTTAATTGCACCAATAGCGATTGCATCAATCGATTCTTTTGAAATATCTATTGCGCGCTCTGCCACTTCTTCGGCAACTGTGTCGATCATGGTTTCTGCAAGTGGTACTCCGCCGAGACGCGACGACATTTTCTCTCCCTTGAAAGACATGCGCCCATGGTGAATGTGAATGCTCTTATCAGCCCACTCACTATTAATATGTTGTGCGGCATCGAGCACCACCGCAAAGTGTGGTACCTGCTGATTGTCGGTCACAAAGAGCGAGAGGTCGGGGGCGTAGCGCTCAAACTTCATGGAAAGCAGTCCAATATCCTTTGCCTCGTAAGTGGGGTTGTCTTGGCTGTTGATGAACACTGCGGTATTGATGTCTTTGCGATCTTCAGCCGGGACATACACTACAGCACCTTCGCTTTTGCTGAATACAGCAGGGGTGTGTTTCAAAACAATATCCTTCCCTTCTACACCCGCTTCGCTTTCGTAGATATACGAATCGAAGCTTGAGCCAACGCGCTTCATAATTGTTTCAAAGTAGGCGATGTTAAAGTTCTTGCATGCACAAAACAATTCCCATTCAGGAGAAAGGGTTTGTGTGTAGAGATTGTCCGCAATTTCTTTTATTCGCGCATGAACACTTTCGTCATCCGAATAGCGTGCTGTCCCCTCTACATATGCATCGCCAAGCATTTCTATGGTGATCGCTGTTGCATCAACCTGCTTTTCCAATAGTATAAAAATGGCTTTTGCCACACCGAGCGAAATGTCTGAGGGAAATGAAGTGATGGTTACTTCAGCACCAGACGCGCGCGCAAGCTCCACGAGCGACTGCCCTATTGTGTTGTTCATCACGTGCCCAATATGAAACGGTTTGAAGAGGTTGGGGCTTGAGTGCTCTACTAAAATCTTTTTTCCTTTATGGATTTCTGTATTCCCCCACTCATTTTTTTTCTCAAGAATGGTTTCAAGTGTTTTTGCAAAGTATTCTGGCGCAAGGGTGAAGTTGATAAAGCCCGGCCCCGCTACACTCACTTCAGCAATATCAGTTCCCTTTTTCTCATTCAGTACAGTCGCCAAGGTATCGGCAATTTCCTTCGGATTTCTCTCAAGTGTTTTTGCCACAGCAAGCGCAACACTGGTGGCATAGTCGCCGTGCGCGAGGTCCTTTGGCTCCTCAACGACAATGGCCACCCCTTCAAGTCCATAGGAGTCTTTGAGTGCTTGTGCAATAAGGGTATGAATAGTGCTTTCCATGACAAAACTATACCAGAAAAGCGGGCTTTTGCTACCGGGTCGCTATTGCACCGTCAGGCTTTGACATTATTGAAATAAAAGGTAGAGTGTTGGAAAATAACTAAAAATTGAAAAATGAATAATCAGCTAGAAGAATGGAAGCGGACCGGAATAATGCCGTACCATTGCCAAGACTACACCCCCTTTCATGCGGACTATGAATATCTCCGATGGGTGGGACCTTTACTTTCTCAACCAGAGAAAAAAGGGAGAACAGATACTGGTGTGTATGAATTATTTGGAACTCCCCAAATGGAATTTGACCTGACAAAAGGCTTTCCTCTTCTAACAACCAAAGACGTTCACTTCCATTCCGTCAAAGTAGAGCTTGCATGATTTTCGATTACTCGAGGATCAATCACTTCGTCAGCAATACTGACAGCAGTAGATTGTGTATTATTTTTAGTTTCCATATTTCAAAGAGTTTAGTTTGGTTCGGATACTATACCTTTTGATACCAAAGTGAAATATTGACAAAATAAGAAAACATATATATTGTAGAGCAAAACTTAAAAATATGGATATAGGTATGACAATCGTAGTTGGGTATGGAGAAAATTTCGTAATCGGCAACAAGGGCACATTGCCGAACTGGAAGCTTCCTGGTGATATGGCCCATTTCAAAGAATTGACTATGGATGACGGCAATGGAAGCATAGTAGTAATGGGGAGAAAGACCTACGAGTCATTTCCCATAAAATATAGACCTCTACCTGGAAGGCATAACTGGATATTTTCCCGCCAAGTGCCTCGGTATGAACCGGTACCCGATCATTTTTTCACCAACATATGCACATCGTTTGATGAAGTATATTGGCTGCATGATTTTGACGGCGTCACATCAAACAAAAAGATTTTTATTATCGGGGGTGCGGAACTATATGCCCAAGCGCTTACTCTCCCGAGAAATGGCTTGCTGTTTGTAGATAAAATAATTGCAACAGAAATTGAAGGTATATTTGAAGGTGACACGTTTTTCCCGGCACCAGACTATTCACAATGGGAAAGAAAAGTCTTAAAAGAAGTACCTAAAGACGAAAGAAATTCCCACAACTTCAACATTGTGCAGTACATACGATAAGGTAAACCAAAAAGCCTCCGCTTACACGGAGGCTTTTTTTATTTCTCAAAATTGAGAGTATTAGTCGAGAACTTCGATACCTGCACTTCGTGCTGAACCGGCAACGATTTTCATTGCGGCTTCAACAGTATTTGCATTGAGGTCAGGCATCTTGCGCTCTGCGATTTCTCGAAGCTGTGCCTGAGTGATCTTCCCCACTTTAGAGGTGCGAGCCTTTGGTGAACCTTTCTCAACCCCTGCTGCCTTCAAAATAAGAGAAGTAACTGGAGGTGTGGTAACAAAGAAGTCGTATGAACGGTCATCATAGACAACCACTTTCACACCGAGCTTTTCGCCACGCTGCTCTGCTGTTGCTGCGTTGAACTTCTGAACGAAGTCAGAGATGTTCACACCTGCCTGACCGAGTGCAGGACCTAGTGGTGGAGCCGGAGTTGCCATAGCACCCATAGCCTGGAGTTTGATTCGTTTTGTAATGTTTTTTGCCATAAATATGTATAGGATTTCTCCCGAATTAGCTAATGTAGAAGCAGTAGCGTAACGGGCAAACTATAGCACTACAGAGTATTTTTGTAAATGCAGCAAAAGACCACCCCTACAGGGGTGGTCTTTTTATTTTACAGTTTCTTTACTTGGAGGAAGTCGAGTTCTACCGGCGTTTCTCGCCCGAACAGCGACACCATCACTTTGACCTTTCCGCGCTCGGAGTCTACTTCAGATACACGACCTTCGGAGTCCTTAAACGGACCGTCCGAGATAGTGATTGTCTCCCCTACTTCAAGGTCGATGGTGTGCTTGGTCACATCGTCGTTGTTCATCTGCCCAAGCAAGTAGTCGATTTCTTTTTGAGTAAGAGGGACAGGAGTGACACCTGCACCAACGAATCCGGTAACACGAGGAGTGTTGCGGACCACAAACCATGAGTCGTCAGTCACCACCATGTCCACAAGAACATATCCCGGATACACTTTCTCTTCAACCTCTACGCGCTTCCCACCCTTGATCTTGATTTTCTTTTCAATAGGGACAACAACATTAAAAATTTTATCCTCCTTTCCGAGGCTTTCAATGCGCTGGCGAAGGTTTCGCAATACAGCGTTTTCATACCCTGAGTAGGTGTGGATAGCGTACCAGTGTCTCTCTCCTGTGTGTTCTTGTTTTGCCATAGCTTTAAATATTACTGAAATTAAATAAGTGCGCGAAGTCCAGCCCGGAATACGCTATCAACGCCTGTGAGGAAGTACCCGAGTGCAAGCGAGAGTCCAATAATAATGAGAGTGTAAGCAACAGTACGCGCACGGCTTGGCCATACGACGTGGCGCATTTCATTTCGTGTTTCTCTTAAAAATCCCAGTTTTGCCATAATAATTTTTGTCTGTCTTACTAAAAACCGCCCCGTGGGGCTGTATCCGTATACAATACCACAGAGAGTAAAAAGGTACAAGTTATACAGTTTATAAAGAAGAAAAGCCCCAAAAGGAGCCTTTCTTTATAACTTTATAGACTTTATTACTTTATAAACTTACCTGATTTCGTAAACGATAGTCACGGTTGAGCTAATGTCAGCAGTACCAACCGGGAGGGCGACATTCCCCGCTCCATCTTGCGCCATAAGCTTTTCGGCATACATAGTAGGCATCGGCATTGTGCGCCCGCCAGATTCGTTAAATGAAACGATACGGACCAAATCTACACCCAAGTCGTCAGCGAGCTTCTTTGCCTGTTCTTTCGCATCCTTGATTGCATTTTCACGCGCTTCTCGTGCTACTTCCTTGTCGTCATCAAAGCCAAAGTTTGGACCCTGCATATCGGTCACGCCATTGTTCCCGAGGATACTGATAGTGTTTTCAACAAGCGCGAGGTCTTTGATTTTCACGGTCACCGATTGTGCAACTTCGTACCCACGAAGCACTGGTTTTTGGTTTGAAGGGTAGGTGTACTGAGGATATGAAGTATAGCTTGCAGTACTGATAGCGTCTTCTTCAATGCCCGCCATTTCAAGGTCTGCGGTGATTTTTGTAATCTTTGCCGCAACTGCGTCTTGTGCCACATCCACCGAAGCACCTTCACTGCGGACCGTAAAGGTCATGCGGGCTGTGTCCGGTGCGCGCTCAATACGCCCCTCGCCTGTTACAGTGATAGTGTTCCCCGCCGGTGTCCCACTTCCGATATAGCGATACTCTTTGAGCTTTGCCGCTATTGCTATAAGTAAAAAGAGTGCGACTAATACTGCAATAATAGCGCTTACGCGAATAATGGTTTGTTTATTTTCTGTAATTAAATCACTCATAGGGTTAAGTATATCACGGGCCATATCCTTACTGACGGATATGCACTCATTATACTAAGACGAGAAAAAAGGGGGTTTATTACTTAGCAATTAATTGTTGTAGCGCCCCACCACTCGATTCCTAACTGAAAACACCCCGCCGGAGAAGGCCCTACTTCATAATAAGCAGAGAAATTTCCCCCATCGTTCGCAGTGAGCGTGCTATAGCTTGAGCCTTCAAAGTGAACAGCGAGTCCATATTTTGCGCCTCCATTGGTGGAGCTGTAAAGATAGCCTCCATTTGTTCCGTCAGTCGGAAGTGCCGTAATATACGGAGCGAGCATTGTGGCAAATGTTGTCAACCATAACACATCCCCACTACTTGTGTTGTTATAGGTAAGCAAAATAGGATAGTGGCCGTTGTCACTGTAATACAACTCAACAGCGGTCTGGATTTCACGAAGTCCGGCAAGCCGTTTTGCGTCACGTGCTTTTACCCGAGCACTGTTGAGACTCGCCATCACCACTGATGCGAGAATGCCAATCACTGCGATGACAACAAGGAGTTCTATTAAAGTGAAACCCTTTTGTTTATTCATATTTAGCAATTGATTGTTGTGGCGCCCCACCACTCCGTGCCGAGTCGCCCGCACCCCGCAGGTGCAGACCCTACTTCGTAATAGTACTGCCCATTATTGAAGCTTCCTCCATCATTAATGGACTTTGTGTAGTTTGCAGAACTTTCAACTTCTGTCATGAGACCATATTTTTGTCCTCCATTGGTTGAAGAGTACATATATGGCTTCCCTTCAGGATCTTGAGGCATCGGACTGATGTATGCCATCATTGCTGTTGTAAAGGCACCTGTCCAGTTCACATCCTGTGGGTCCGTACGTGCGGGATAAATATATGCAAGTAACTGAGGGTACGTTCCATAGTCATCATAGTACAATTCAAGTGCAAGAGAAATCTGGCGAAGGTCTGAAAACCGACGGGCATCCCGCGCCTTTCCTCGCGCACTATTTAAGCTCGCCATCACCACTGATGCGAGAATGCCAATCACTGCGATGACAACGAGAAGTTCAATAAGAGTGAATCCGGCTCGAGAACTCTTTCTATACATACAGATAGTATAGCTTACTTTTTATTAAGGTGGTCTCCTACCAACTTGCCATCAGCGAGGCTGATGATGCGGTCAGTGAGCGCCGCATATTCCGGCTCGTGCGTCACCATGATAATAGTCTGCCCCTCTCGATTAAGCTCCAAAAAGGTTTCAAGCACTGCGCGCGAGGTTTCAGTGTCGAGGTTCGCTGTTGGTTCGTCGGCAAACAACACTTTTGGGCTGTGCCCTATCGCGCGCGCAATAGACACGCGCTGTTGCTGACCACCAGAGAGCTCAGCGGGTAAATTATTCATACGGTCACCTAAGCCGACACGGATAAGTGCCTGCTCTGACTTTTTCCGTGCAGTTTCTTCAGAGTCGCCCTGCATCAACAAGGGCACCATGACATTTTCAATAGCGGTAAGCGATGGAAGGATAGCGTAGTCTTGGAAAATATATCCCAGGGCGTTGAGCCGCTGGCGGGTGCGGTCGCGCTCGTCCAGCCCGACTGACTCAACACCGTCGATAAATATTTCTCCGCTCGTCGGAATATCCAAAAGACCCAACTGGTACAAAAGAGTACTTTTTCCTGAACCGCTTTTTCCGCTAATAGAAACGAATTGTCCGCTCGGCACAGTAAACGAAACATCCTCAACTGCATGTGTTTCCACTCCCCCGCTAATAAATGTTTTATATAAATGCTTTACTTCAATCATAATTAGTTTATAAGGTTAAATGTTTATAAAGTTATAAAGAAGAGCGACAACTTTCCTTTATAACCTTACAAACTTGATGAACTTTCAACTTGTTATCTGCCGAGTATGGCAGATAACGTATTTTGCTTAATAACAATGCGTGCAGGAATATATCCCGCGATAATCGTTGCAACCAAAAGAATCATCGTGCGAAGAAGGGTTCCAGGAATTGTTGCCACCAAGATACCGTCGGAAAACGGAAAGTCGATAGGGTTCGCAACAAAGAATGGCTTCAAAAGACCGAACACAACCGCAATGCCGATTGCAGAACCCAAGAGTGCATAAAAAATCGACTGAATAATGTACGAAACAGCGATTGCCCGTGGCGAAATGCCGATCCCCTTAAGGATACCGATAAATCGCCTTCGAGTGATGGCGTTAACAAAGATGACAATAAAGATTGTGATTGCTGCGACAACGAGCCCGATCGAGCTGATCGCATTTCCCAAAATGGCAAACGTTGTCTGGATATCTTTAAGGAATTTCGGCAATGCCTCTTCCTGAGTTTGCACTCGTGCATACTCGCCTATGCCGGCATCAAGGAGCATTGCCTTTGCGATATTCTGATCCACCCCGAGATCGAGTTGGATGGCTATTTGGTTTGCATTAAAGTCGCGCCTCCCCACAAGCGCTCGCGCTTCAGAGTCGACCATAATGACTGAACTGTCGAAAGTGTCTACCTTGCTTGAAATCACTCCTTTGACATAGTATTCCTTTGCTGTGTCACCTCCGACAGTAACCTTGATCTTCGAACCGATTGTCACATCTTTAAGGGTCTGAAACCCTGGCGATTCAACAGGAACATATTTATAGAGAAGATTTTTTCCCACTACAACACTATTAGTATCACTTGCTGTAATAAACGACCCTTCAATAACAAATTTTTCAATGTCTGAGAAATTGCGCTCAACATTCGGATCAATCCCCAACAAGGAGGCCCCTGCACCATCGCGTGTTTCGCCAGGTTTTACTGTGCTTCGATAGTTACTCTCCACCCGCGCGCTCCCCGTATAGCGCACAGCAAGCGCATGAAAGCCGGGAATCGTTTTTACTGCAGCAACCACTTCAGGGGTGTGCTCGATATAGGATTTATTGAGAAAGGGTGAGATGAGAATATCACCGGAAGAATACTTGCGGTCCGCTTCGATCGACCCTTCGATCAGCCCCACTAAAATACCCCCAACAACCACAAGGTTAAGAAAAGTTAAAAGCATGACAAAGATAATTAGCCCCGTGGTCCATTTACTCGCACGCCTAAGCTCTCTGCGCGCGAGAAACATCCCGACGCGAATATCGGTTGCGAGTATGGTCCATGTTCCCTTATCTTTCTCCATTGGTGAAATTGCTTATTCTTTTTGACCCCAAAGCACCTGTTGCTCTTCGGCAAGACCGCTCGTTACCTCAATAATATCACCGTCTCCGGTCAATCCAATCGTTATTGCACGCGCTTCAGTTTTATTTCGGCGGGCATCAACAACAAGGTCAACAAAAGGTCCGTTGTCATTGTTATTCACTACACGACCATGGAGCGTCAAGACTCCTGTTGCGGAACCAGTAGTGATTATCATATCCGCTGTCATGCCTGGGCGGATTGATTCTGTGGCAAGCAAGAGCGCTTTCACTTTATAGTTGACGATACTGTCGGTTACTGTAGCCGCTGGGTCGACCGACGAAATAGTCCCTCGGTATTGCACCTCTGGAAGCGCGTCAAACGTCACCGCGACATACTGCCCTACCGCAAGCTGTCCTACATAGCTTTCATTCACATTCGCCTCCAAGTACAAGTTTGAAATATCCTGCAAAACAATTGCAGTTGAAAAGGCTTCTGGTACTTCACCTACCTTTACATTGATTTGTGTAATAGTTCCGTCAGCTGGTGCACGAAGAATGGTTCTCTCGAGAGCTGCGTTTGCTGACTCAAGAGATGCCTGTGCAGTCACAATATCTGCAAGTGCGGCATCAACATCAGCTTGGCGCGCTGTTGCCCGCTTAAGGTTGAGCTCCGCTTCACGGGTAGCAACTAGTGCGTCTCGCGTTTCAAGTGCGGACTGATACGCATTGAGATTTGTTGCATAGCTTGCAATATTTTTGTTTGGGATAAGTATTTTCCATCGAGCATCCATAGGGTACTGCTCGGTATTGAGAGGAAAACTGATCAACAGTCCTTTTGTTCCGAGGGGGCGCGCAATATCGTCGACTTGCGCCTCTCCTTTTTCAATACCAGTAATAGAGAGTGTTGTTTTAGTGTTCTTCGTAAAGCTCAGTCGGTATTCTCCTTCAAGAGTCCCATTGTACACACCGGAAATACTTGGGTTATTCAAAATGGTTGAAGACTGCGGTTCTGCAACCAAGCCGTCAGAGAAAAGCTTTCGGCGAGCCTGTTCAACGAGTCCGTCTTGTACTTTTTTAGTCGTATCGAGATTGATCTGTGCCAGCGCGATTTCTTCATTTGACGAGCCGTCAAGGACTTTTTTATATCGAGCCTGTGCAGCTAAGTATGTTCCGCGAGCGCTCGTGTAGGAAGCGCGTTCAGTTCCACTTTTGAGTGTCGCAAGAATGTCCCCTTTCTTCACACTGTCGCCCACTCTCACTCGCACGGAGTCGACTACTTTGCTTTGCTCAAACGAAAGCGCAAGGTCGGTTGAAGAAACAACTGTACCGCTTGCAGAAACAGTACGGACAACATCACCGCGCTTCACTGTTTCTATTGCAATAGTACTATCAGACCCCCCTAGGCGAAGGATGATAAAAAGAGCTACTACTACTCCTGCAATAATCGTTCCTTTTACTCCTGTGCTTTTTGCACTCCACCAGTTTTTACTCTTTTGTGCGTAGTGTTGTATTTTTTCCATAGTATTCGAAAATTATTTGATGCCCTCAAGCGTTACCTTGAATATGAGCGTTGCATTTTGCGGAATCACTGGCGGGTATCCCTGTGCTCCATAGCCAAGCTCGCTTGGGATAGTGAGTGTGCGCTCTTCACCGACCTTCATACCGAGAATTCCTTGGTCCCACCCTTTGATCACCTGCCCGGCCCCAAGCGTAAACTCAAATGGCGTACCTCCGCGCTTGGATGTTGCGTCAAAGACACTTCCATCAGTCAGTGTGCCAGTGTACTGCATCACGGCGATTTGTCCGTTTACGATAGCTGTCCCCGAGCCCTCTTTTGTTGTTTCAATTGTCATGCCGTTTTTTGTTGTTATCTTATTATTACTAACTGGTGCCGTATCTGGCGTGTTTTGCGCAGTACTATTCGGAGACTCCGTTGGACCTGCAACTATTGGTGCTACCTTGGGCTCAATCACCGGCGTATTTGGTGCCCCCTTAAGCCATAGTGTTATACCCATAATCGCGCCCGCCAATACTATTCCTCCTACAATATATTTCATACAGATGATACTATAGCATATATATAGACTGTTCCTGATATACACACTATATATAGTGTAGGATATCTTTTTATAAATTATTCACTCTCTGGAGTAGGAGCTTCTGGTATTGGTTCCTCTGCTGGGGGTTCTTCTGCCGGAGGAGTTTCTTCTTCTGTTGGTTCTTCCGGTACAATATCCCCCCCCTCGTCCGGTGTTGGGTCTGGTGCAGGATCGCCACCCCCCGAACCACTATCGCCTCCTCCATTTATATTCGCATTATTCAACAATTGCTGCAGTTCACTTTCAGTCACACAGGTCTGCCCGACACAGAGTGTTTCGGTATTCACCCGCCCAATACTCGCAATCCCCTCTGCAATACCCTCAAGGAACTCTGCGACTTTTGCTGCCA
>JBMOIO010000002.1:0-127773 GCA_049317285.1 Minisyncoccia bacterium
CGGGGAAATCACGAGCATAGTACAAGTATAGCGTTTTATAGATGGTGAATCAAAGGAAAACCTTTGTATTGTTATTTTATTTTTTGTGCCGTTACTCCAGTGTCAGTATTTGAGGTGTGCCGTCGGGTGTGATAAGGACGGTGTGTTCGAAGTGCGCTGAGCGCGAATTATCGATTGTTTTGAGCGTATAGCCGTCTTTAAGGAGTATCACTTCTTCGCTTCCGCGAGAGAGCATGGGCTCAATAGCAATTACCATGCCTGGCACTAGTTTATCTCCCTTCCCTTTTTTGCCGTAGTTGGGAATAAACGGGTCTTCGTGAATGTGGCGCCCAACACCGTGCCCAGAGAGGCCTCGAACAATACCGAGGCGATACGGCTTTACAAACTCTTGGATGGCGTAGCCAATGTCGCCGACAGTTGCACCGCGAGTGATAGCGGCAATGCCTTCGTCGAGCGCGCTTTTGGTAATAGAGATGAGTTGTTTATCTTTCGAGCTAATTTCTCCGATACCTATAGAAACTGCATGGTCGAGATAGACCCCTTCATACTTCAGTCCAAGATCGAGCGCAACAATGTCGCCCTCTTGTAATACATAGTCTCCTGGTATGCCGTGCACCACTTCACTGTTAACTGATGTGATAAGACTCGCTGGATACGGGCGGTCAGCGCCTTCAGGTGTGTAATTAAGAAATGCAGGGGTACAGCCGGCTTCTATAATAAGTTTGTAGGCAATTGTATCGAGCTCTTTTGTACTGATACCTGCTACTGCATGCGTCGCAACCTCACGTAAGATACGCGCAAGAACGGGACCGCCTGCGCGAAGCTTTGCTATCTCTTCATCTGTTTTGATGATTATCATGTATAAAAAATTACAGCCCCAAGATTTCGCAAATATCAGCATGAACTGCTTCTATCGTCTGCTCTCCGACAATATCATGAAACGTAATAAGGGGGCTTTCGCGCAAGAGTGCTATTGCGGGCTCAACGCTTTGGTGAAACCACTGAATGCGACCCCACACCTCTTCCTCTACTGCATCGTCCGCGCGTCCGCGCGCCTTGATGTGCTCATATGACCACTCATCAGAGACTTGGAGATTGATCACGTGAGCTTCCCATCCGTAAAATTCAACTGCTGAGAGGAGGAGTGGTACTTCTTCGGGTACTCGGGGGGTTCCATCAATAAAGACAGCTCCCGAGCCCGTATAGGCTTCTATAAGGCAGTGCGACCACATATGCACTCCTGCAAACGGTGGCGGAAGCTCCCCTTTCTCTACCATCTCTTTTATCTTTTTTCCAGTATAGGTCTCGCTTGCAATTAATTCCCGGAACTTCTTTCCTGTTTCAATGACGCAGGTGGCCAAAAGTGGATCAACTTGTTTGATTTTTGCTTCAAGGAGTTTTACTTGTGTACCCTTGCCGGCACCTGAGCGTCCGATAAAGATATATACACCGTTCATACGAACAAAGTATAGCAGAAACTAGTATTCTTGCATCGACACCTGAGCGTCAACACGGCGAATGAGGTCGATGATAACCGAAACGGTGATCAAAAGCGATGTCCCGCCGATTGCAAATGCGGTGATACCAGAGAGATTCTGCACAATAATCGGGAGCACAGCCACTGTACCAAGAAAGAGTGAACCAACAAGGGTGATGCGAGTGACTACTGAAGCGAGGTAGCTATCTGTTGCTTGTCCTGGGCGAGTACCAGGAATGAATGCGCCGTTTTTCTGGAGGTTGTCTGCGATTTGTTTTGGATCAAAGGTAACCGCTGTGTAGAAGTAGGTAAAGAACACAACAAGGACAAAGTATATTGCCGCATAGAGCCAGGTGTTCTGGAGAAACGCTGTCATCCCCTGACTAATAGCATAGAGTGCTGGCACCGTTGAGCTTTGAAAAAGTGTTGCGATAAATTGCGGGAAAAGAAGGAATGAAGACGCGAAGATAATCGGCATCACACCGGCCTGAGTAAGGCGAAGTGGAATGTACGAGTCGCTTCCGTTAAAGGATCGCACTCCTCTCACTTGCCGAGCATAGGTCACATGGACCGGGCGCTCCGCTTCATAGATGTAGACCACTCCTGCAATAACAACAAGTCCGATTGCAAAGTATGCGAGCACGGTTGGGAGCATATCGATACTAAAGGTAAAGAGGAATTGTGCGATGCTTGTCGGAAGCACTGCCAAGATACCGGCCAAAATGATGATAGAGGTACCATTTCCAATACCGAACTCATTGATGAGCTCCCCAAGCCACAATAAAAGCATGGAGCCTGCAGTAATAATAATGATGTTGGTGATAAGTGCACCCCCTGAAAGTGTACCGATAGCTCCTTGTGTCTGGAGGTATTTCAAAAAGGCGAATGCTTGAAGCACTGCAATAGGGAGCGTCAAAAGACGGGTGTACTGGTTAAAGGTGCGGCGTCCCGCTTCCCCACTCTCCTGCATCAATTCCTTCATTGAAGGGATCATCATGCCGAGCACCTGCATAATAATAGAGGCGGTGATGTACGGGCTCACACCAAGCATTACGATAGAGAATGAAGACAGTCCTCCTCCTGAGAGCGTACTAAAAAGTGAGAGGAGTTGATTGTTTGAAAGAAATTCTGTCAAACGGCTGGTGTCCACTCCAGGAACTGGAATAGTACCAAGCAAGCGGAATACAACAAGAACACCAAGCACAAAAAGGATGCGGTTTCTGAGTGTCCGATCCATGATTGCTGTTTTTAGTTTTTTGAAAAAAGTGTTCATGGGGGTGTAGGAGAGCGCTAGCCGAGAACAGTACCTCCAGCTGCTTCAATTTTTGCTTTTGCCACGGCAGTAATCTGGCATTCGCGGATAGTAACCGCTTTGGTGATTTCACCTCCT
This sequence comes from Minisyncoccia bacterium, assembly GCA_049317285.1. Lineage (GTDB taxonomy): Bacteria > Patescibacteriota > Minisyncoccia > Phycocordibacterales > UBA9973 > UBA4124. The sequence goes on from JBMOIO010000002.1 coordinate 2,868, forward strand.
GCGAGAATCTTCACGAGAGGGATACGACCCTTTGATCGAGTAACGAGCCCTGCTTCAAAGAGTGCTGCCGGAGTAATAGATGCTCCTGCTGCAAACACGCGCTCAATCTGGGACACGTTCACAGGAGATGGCTTGATAGCAAAGGCCTTGTTGGTGTTCTTGCCGCGACCGCGAAGCTTTGGCAACTTCTTGATCATATCACGGATCATCGGACGGATCTTGTGACCTGCGCGAGCGCGCTGTCCTTTTGTACCGCGACCACTTGTTTTACCACGCTTGCTACCGCGGCCGACGAGCTTTGCTTTCTTGTTTTCAGTTGTACGCTTGATAGTGTTTAACATGATAGTGATAGTATTACTTTGATTCTGGTGCTACTGATGGTGCTGCAAATGTTTCCGCAGGCTTTGGAGCCGTGAAAATGTGCTTTGTACTGATAGTAGAGAGTGCTTTCATAACAGCGCGTGCAGTATTGAGCTTGTTCTTACTTCCAGAGATAACTTTACCAGAGACATCTTTGAGTCCTGCGATCACTGCAATATCGCGAAGTGCGGCACCGACTACTAGCCCCTTACCTTGGTTTGGAAACAGCATCACTTTGCTTGAGGTGTACTTTGCATTCACATCGTGAGGAATAGAGTGCTTCTCTGTGCGCTTGATCTTGATCGCATTTTTCTTTGCGTCTTTGAGTGCTTTTGCAATAGCAAGGGCCGTGTCATTCCCCTTTCCTGTTCCTACACCAACTACTCCGAGAAGCTTGTCTCCGATAATCATAGAAACAGCAAAGCTCATGCGGCGACCTCCTGCAACCACGCGAGTCACTCGGCGGATATCAAGAATCTTTTGGTCAACATCTTTGACGCGGTCGCCAAACGGCTTGCCTCCATCGCGGCGTGGTGGACGAGACCCGTTACCTGAAGCACTGCCAGTGCGAGGACCGCGGCTTTGGTAGCTTGATGTGTTTGATGGAGTTGTAGGGGTTGTTGGTGTAGTCATAAGTAATATTAAAAATTGAGTCCCGCTTCGCGCGCAGCGTCTGCTAATGCCTTTACGCGACCTGCGTACTTAAAGCCGTTTCGGTCAAACACTACTGTGTCGATTCCTTTTGCCTTTGCAGCAGCTGCAATGCCCTTTCCTACAGCAATAGCGCTTTCCATCTTTGTACCTTTTGCTTTTGGAAGATCATTGAATGCCAAGAGTGTTACTGCCTTCACATCGTCAATAAGCTGCGCATAGATGTGCGTGCTTGAACGAAAAATACTCAAACGAGGGCGCGCTTCTGTGCCTGAAATAGTAGCACGGATCTTGCGCTTGATGCGGAGTTTCTTCTGTTGTGGCGTTTGTCGTGACATATACTTAATTTAATGGTTATGCAGTCTTCTTCCCTGCCTTGCGACGAATTACTTCGTTGTCGTAGCGGAAGCCCTTCCCTTTATATGGTTCTGGCTTTTTCTTTGCACGAACTGATGCAGCGAATTCTCCCACAAGTTCCTTGTTAATACCAGTGATAGTGATGTTGTTCTTCTCCGCTGTTACAGTGAGGCCTTCTGGGATTGCAATCACTACTGGGTGTGAGAAACCGAGAGCAAGGTGTAAATCGGTACCCTTTACTTCACTCTTGAAACCAACCCCTTCAAGGATAAGCTTTTTCACATACGGTGTGTTCACGCCGGCAATCATGTTCTTCACATGAGACGCGTGTGTTCCCCAGATAGCGCGAGCAAATGAATCGTCCCCTTTCTGTTCAAACGTAACGAGGTTGTTTTCCTTGTCGATATTGATAGTCACTACTTCGCGGAGCGCTTTTTCAAGCATGCCAAGAGGCCCTTTCACGCGGAGGATTCCCCCTTCGTATGTTACTTCGGTATTAGCTGGAATGACCAGTTGTTGTTTTCCTACTCTGCTCATATAATTACCAAATTTTGAATAACGCTTCTCCACCGACCAATTCTTTCTTTGCCTGCTTGTCGCTAAGGATTCCCTTTGGCGTTGAAAGGATAGTAAGACCGTGGCCGTTTTTCACTGGGCGAAGGTCGCGAGTTCCCATGTAGACGCGGCGTGAAGACTTTGAAATACGCGCAACGTCCTGAATCTTTGGCTGGCCATCTTTGTACAAAAGGCCGATTTCAATAACAGAAATGTTGTTCTTTTCTGTCTTCTTTGAAACATCACTGACGAAGCCGTGCTCCTTGAGGCACTGTGCGATTGCGTATTTCAGCGCTGAAAAAGGCACTACCACACGGTCTTTTGAAACCATGGAAGCGTTTTTCATTGTGATGATCATGTTTGAGATTGAATCCATATAATTAAGAGATTACCAAGAAGATTTGCGGATACCCGGAATCATGCCTTCGTTGGCAAGTTCGCGGAAACAAATACGGCATAGCCCGAAATCGCGCATGTACCCATGACGGCGACCACACTTGAAACAGCGGTTTACAATGCGGGTACTAAATTTTGGCGTCTTTTTGGAACGCGCAATAACGGATGTCTTTGCCATATTGATTGAATATCTCTGGAATATCGCGCGTTGCTTTCTTCAGTGCCGTGGGCAAACCCAGACTTCGCCAAGGCTACGTCGGGGCACGAAAGAGAGAAATGCGGATTGCCAAAGAACTCGGGTATCTTAGCAAAATGGTTGTATAAAGTCAAATAAGAAAAGACCACCTTTTTCAAGGCGGTCTTTTGTTAAAAAATTATTTTACTACCTCTTTCTTGAACGGGATTCCGAGGTGTTCGAAGAATGCGAGCGCTTCAGCTTTGGTCTTTGCAGACGACACGAGAGTGATCGCAAGACCGAAGACATCGCGGAGGTCTTCATCAGAAGTTTCTGGGAAGATTGAGTGCTCCTTGATGCCGATAGTCATGTTCCCGATTGAGTCCACAACCTTGCGGTCAATTCCGCGGAAGTCCTTTGTACGAGGAAGTGCGATATGGATGAGCTTGTCGACAAAGTGGTTCATGCGAGCGCCACGAAGCGTCACAGTGAGTCCTACAGGATCCCCTTCACGAATTTTGAAGCTTGCCACTGACATCTTTGCTACGCGAAGTGTCGGCTTTTGGCCAGTGATGCGCATAAGGCGGTCTGAAACGAGGTTGTTTCGTTCGCGGTCCTTTTTCATTCCTGAACCAGTTCCACTTGAAACTACCACCTTCATGAGCTTCGGTGCAGCCATCTTGTTTTTGTAGCCAAACGCGCTGAGCGCTTCAGGTACTTTTTCTTGTTGTGCTTTAGTGAGTTGCATAAAATTATTTTAGAGTCTTACCACTTTTCTTCTCAAATCGAACCTTTTTTCCGCCTTCAGTACGAACTCCAATGCGGGTACCAGTACCGGTCTTACTATCGATGAGCATAACATTTGACGCATTGAATGCTACTTCAACTTCGACAATAGAGCCTTTCTCAGTCTTTGAGCGGGCCTTGATGTGGCGCTTTGCCTTGTTCACACCGTCAACGATAACGCGGTTAGTTTCTTTGATAACACGCGCAACAGTCCCCTTCTGACCCTTGTTCTTGCCGGCTATTACTATTACATTGTCTCCTTTTTTGATCTTCATAAAAATTTCTTGTATTAGAGGACTTCAGGTGCCAATGACACAATTTTCTGATAGCCAAGTTCACTGATCTCGCGAGGGATCGGTCCGAAAATACGCCCCGCTTTCGGTTCTTTCTTTCCTTTATCAATGATAACAACAGCGTTGTCGTCAAAGCGAATGTATGAACCGTCCTTTCGGCGAAAGGCTGTCTTTTGGCGTACTACTACACCGTATACAACATCCTTTTTCTTGATCGGCTTGCGAGGTTCTGCAACTTTTACAGAGAGTACAACAAGGTCGCCAATCATCGCATAGCGACGGCGTGAGCCTCCGAGCACCTTAAAGATCTTTCCGATCTTACCGCCGCCGTTGTCTGTGATTTTTACTACTGTTCCTGCTTGTAACATATATTTGAAATTATGCTTTTACCACTGAAAAGCGCTTATCTTTAGAAATAGGACGACCTTCTACAATAGAAACCAAGTCCCCTGTTTTTGCAGCATTGTCTTCGCTGTGGGCCTTGAATTTCTTTGTGATCTTGAGGTACTTTTTGTACTTCGGGTGCTTCACAAAGCGAGTTACAGCAACAACCACCGTCTTATCCATTTTATCGGAGACGACTGTGCCTTTGAGTATTTTGTTTGTAGTGGTTGTTGTAGTCATAGTGCGTGTGTATAGTACTTATTTTTCAGTGTTTGGCAAGTTCAAGGGTATTATTAGGCGTATTATGCGCGAGCAACGATACGGGTCTTCACCGGAAGCTTTGTCCCCGCTTTGCGAAGCGCTTCGCGAGCGATAGCTTCATCCACTCCATCTACCTCAAAGAGGATACGGCCTGGGAGCACTTCTACATGGTACCCTTCGAGATCCCCCTTACCCTTACCCATCGGCTGTTGTGCAGCTTTTTCTGTAAAGGGACGGTCAGGAAATACGCGAATCCACATACGGCCAACTTTTGTCAGGTGGCGAGATGCTGCCTTGCGGGCTGCTTCGATCTGGTTTGAAGTAACGCGGCCCATGCTTTCAGTCTTCAGGCCAAATGATCCGAAGTTCACGAGTGTTCCACGTGTTTCAACGCGTGCACTCATGTCAGTTCGTTTCTTTTGCCATTTTCGGTATTTTACTTTTTTAGGGAATAACATATTATAACTCTTTATTTCTCAGACTATTTCTTTTGTCCGTTAAACACCATACCCTTGTAAATCCATACCTTGATACCGATACCACCGTACGCGAGGCGTGCTGTTTCGTGCGCGTAGTCAATATCTGCTCGAAGTGTCTGAAGTGGAACACTTCCGCGCTTCACGACTTCTGTACGAGAAATTTCGGCACCACCGAGACGGCCACCAACATAAAACTTTGCACCCTGTACTCCGCGAACAGCCATCACTTTTTCAATGAGGGTCTTCATAACACGGCGGTACGGCATGCGCTTTTCAAGCCCTTCAGCAATCATAAATGCCACAATCTTCGCATCCCCTTCTGGGTTTGTTACCTCGATGATTTCGAGCTTGATGTCGTCAGTAACAGTAATGCCTGCTTGCTTAAGCGCTTTCAAAAGGTCAGTCTTGAGCTTTGTTGCGCCTTCACCACTTCGTCCGATAACCATACCTGGGCGTGAGGTGCGAATGATAACACGAATAGACTTCTGTGCGCGCTCGAGTTCAACACTTGATACATAAAAACCACGGAGGCGCTTTTCGAGGAACTGACGGATAGTTACATCAACCGCAAGGTTGTTAACATAGTTCTTGTCAGTTGCAAACCAGCGTGATTTCCAATCACGGAGGATAACAAGGCGGTGTGCATAAGGGTGTACTACTTTAGACATATATAAATATTATTTGTTTTTCTTAACTGGCGCTTCACCGAGAGTAACGTCGACATGGCTGGTGCGTTTGTTGATGCGCTTTGCAACACCCATCGCACGAGCGCGGATACGCTTCATCACGAGCCCTTTGTTTACTTCGATATTTTGGATAACAAGTGTCGTTACATCCGCACCGAGGTTGTAGGCGTTTGCAGCAGCACTCTTGATAAGCTTCTGGATCGGTTCAGCTGCGCGCTTTGGCATGTAAGAAAGCACTGTGTCAGCAGCAGCAAGTGACTTGCCTTTAACAGCGTTCGCTACGAGGCGGACTTTGCGAGGACTTTGACGATAGTTAGTGAGTGATGCTTTCATACGAATGTGTTATCTAATAGAGAACCTATTTTTTCTTGGCGTCTCCACCGGAAGCTTTGGCTGACTTTGCAGCAGTGATTTCAGCTTCTTTTTTCTTCTGGTCGATGTCCTTCTGCATCTTACCTCCATGACGAACGAACTTGCGAGTTGGTGAGAATTCACCCAAACGGTGCCCTACCATGTCTTCGGTGACGAGGACTTCGAGATGAGCTCGGCCGTTGTGTACACCAAAAGTGAAGCCAACCATTTCAGGCGCGATTTGAGAATCGCGAGACCATGTCTTAATAACGCCTGCAGCCATAGGCTGCTTGCCTTCAATCTTTTTGAGTAATTTTGGGTCAATGTATGGCCCTTTTGCGAGTGATCGTGTCATTTGAGAAAAAAAGAGGCTCTTTTTGAGCTCCGCATATCTTAGCAAATTACAGATATAAGTCAACTATTCCCCTTTTCTTTTTATCTATGAGAAATAAGGCTTATTCGGGAAGGAGCACTGTCATTGACTTTTTATAAAAAATGTGATATTATTCATAGTAAGAAATTGAACATTTCACATTATAAATAGAGAAAAATGAAAACAACTATGACTTCCCTACTGGGAATTATCGCATTGATTTTTATTGGTTGCTCAAGCGAACCAAAGAAAGAAGCAGTTACAAAAACTCTACAGTTCTGGACTCGCCCTGTTCAACAGGCAGAGGTAATGACCAATATTCTGGATGTTGAGGTATCTGCTATTGCAATCCTTCCTGACGGTAAAGAAGTAGTTGTGAAGAAATTCGACACTCCACCTGCACAGGAAATAAACGGTATCGCGCATTTAAAAGTATCTGATACCAGTGAAATAGAGCTTGATTTGCCAATTAAAGGCATTGCTCATGTTACTATTGGCACTGATACTGGTTTAAAAGTATTACGGTTGCCGTACCTATTGCAACGCAAAGGAGACTTGATTAGCCCGACATGCGGAAATTCATTTCGTCTCGCGAAAAAGTAAAACTTGTACCTCTTAGCATTAAATTATTAAGGGGTATTTTTTATACCAACACCAACAATTTCGGGAGGAAAATGATCGCCCCTATTACAGCTGCACCGACAACAGAAATGAGTACGGCGCCTGCTGCAACGTCTTTGGTGTCTTTTGCGTAGGGGTGGTACTCAGGGCTTGTTAAATCAATATCAATTTCCATGGCGGTGTTAAATGACTCGGCCACCAAGACCGCCGTCATTGCCAAAACAAGCACTGCCCACTCAATCGGTGCGATGTGCAGGTATGCCCCCAGAGCCACTACGAGCGCCACTGCCACGATCTGTATCCAGAAGTTGTGCTGAGTCCTCAGAATGATACGCATGCCGCGTATGGCGTACCTGAAGCTTTGCCCCCGCGCGATAATGGAGAACCGTTTCTTTTCAGAGATGTGTTTAGGGGATTTCATAGCGAGAGTATAGCAAATGAACAGTATATATCCCCCTCCTAACGAGGACCGTCCTCGTTAGGTAGCAAAAAACCGCCATTTCTGGCGGTTTTTTGTTTATTATCGAGTGCCGTTCTTTCGGCGGGTGATAACGTTTTGGTTTGAGTATTTCTTTGGAGTACGAGTGCGAACACCGTATGCCTGCTTCCCGTGGCGAGTCTTAGGACCACGGCGCAGACCAATACCCTGAACACCTTCACCACCACCGTGTGGGTGGTCAACCGGGTTCATGGCAGTACCGCGAACAGTTGGGCGAATACCCTTCCATCGTGATCGTCCTGCTTTACCGTACTTCACGAGCTTGTGTTCGTGGTTAGACACTTCTCCCACTGATGCCCATGCAATATCTTGCACGCGGCGGATTTCAGTCGAGGGCATCTTGAGCTGAGTGTAGCCTTCCTGTTGAGCAACAACCTGAGCGAATGATCCTGCTGAGCGAACCATCTTTGATCCGGCACCTGGCTTGATTTCGATATTGTATACAAAAGTACCAGACGGAATCTTTCCGAGTGGAAGACGGTTCCCTACTTCGATTGGAGCAGTTTCAGACACAATGAAGGTGTGGCCAGCGGTCACGTTCTTTGGAACTACCACATAGCGCTTCTCACCGTCAGCATAGACTGCAACACCAACGAATGCAGATCGGTTTGGATCGTATTCAACAGTCGTGATCTTCGCTGGGATATCGTGCTTGTTGTAGTGGAAGTCCACCAAACGGTAGAGGCGCTTGTTACCACCACCCTTGTGAGCTGTAGTGATACGGCCCATATTGTTTCGTCCCACAGAGCGCTTGCGTCCCATAGTCAAAGACTTCAACGGCTCATCAGTGGTGAGGACTTTGCGGTAGTCAATCGTAACGGTGTTACGGCGAGACTGTGTTGTTGGTTTGTATGTTTTCATTGCCATAATAATAACTCGGTTAGATTACATCAATCGTTACGCCCTTTGGAAGGAATACGTACGCTTTCTTGGTAAAGTTCCCGCGACCGACTCGTCCACCGCGAACATGAATCTTTGGAAGAGAGTTCACTGTGTTCACTTTCACTGGCTTTTTGCCGTACTTTGTCTGAAATGCTTTTGCAATCTCGCTCTTTGTAGAGCCAACCGCTACATTGAAAAGGTAGACGCTGAATTGCGCGTAACCTGCTGCCTTCTCAGTGATGCGCGCATCTTTGAGGATAAGGTTCTTTGGAGCTTCGATTGTTTCTGTTGTTGTTTTTTTAGTAGCCATATATCAACTCTTATTTCATCTTAGCTTCTAGGACTGCTACTGCGTCGGCTGGGTTCACCACCACAATCGCGTGGAAGGTTGCCGCAACAAGTGCGTTGAGTGCTGCAGCTGTTGTTAGTGTCACTCCTGGGAGGTTTGCAAAGCTTAGTGCGAGGGTATCATTTGTTTCCGGAAGCACGATCAAGACTCCTGTCTTTTTCTTTGTTGTAAGCTTTTCAAAGCCTGCAATTCCAGAGAGAGTAGAGAGTACACTCGCAGCGTCTTTCGTCTTGATAGTGTCGAGAGAGAGGGTGTCCACAAAAAGGAGCGCGCTATCCGCAAACTTCTGAGAGAGCACAGTGTAGAGAGCTTTTACGCGCATCTTCTTGTTGATCTTCTGAGAGTAGTCTTTGTCGTTGCGAGGACCAAATGTCACACCACCGCCAACCCAGATTGGAGAACGGTTTGAACCGTGACGAGCGCGTCCTGTTCCCTTCTGCTTCCATGGCTTCTTACCGCCACCGCGCACTTCACTGCGGTCTTTGGTGTGTGCTGTTCCTGCGCGCATGTTTGCCTGCATTCCCACGATAACCTGGTGCACAAGGTCGCCATTCCACTTCAGTCCAAATACTGAACCAGGGAGCGCGATAGTTCCGGCAGCTTTTGCAGACTGATTGTAGATAGGAGCTGAGAGTTCAGCCACAACCTTCTTTGCGCGAGGAGTCTTTACTGCAACTGATTTTTTTGTAGCGGTTGTTTCTTTCATAAAATTATTTGTTGATTGTCTCAAAAATCTGGACAATGGTTCCGCGACGACCTGGTACCGCACCACTGATAGCAATAGTGTTTGTTGCTACATCCACTGCCACTACCTTGAGCCCCTTTACAGTCACAATGTCTCCACCAGTACGTCCTGCCATGCGCATGCCTTTTACAACACGTCCACCAGCGCGTCCTGGACCTCCACCGATAGAACCGGCTTCGCGTTCAGAGTGCTTCTGACCGTGAGAACGAGGACCTCCCTTAAAGTTGTAGCGCTTGACCACACCTTGGAAGCCTTTTGCTTTTGAAGTACTAGTAACAGTCACTTCGTCTCCAGCTTCGAACATCTCTACATTGATAGTGTCGCCGATAGCCTGACCAACCTCATCTGCGCGGAATTCCTTTACGGCTTTGTAGCCCTTGCCACCATGCGCGCCAAGAACCGCCTTTGTAACACGGCTTTCCTTCTGTTCTTCTGAACCGAGCTGGATAGCACTATAGCCATCACGCTCTAGTGTTTTAATAGCAGTTACCACGTTAGGCATCGCCTGAATGAGGGTAACTGGAGTGACACGACCGCTTTCATCAAAGCGCTGTGACATATTGATTTTTCTTCCGAGGATATATTTCATACTGTTCGTGCCCCTCTGCCCCTATATAATTGCGGGACTAGAGTTATTGGGTATTGGACCATTGCATATAGTAATACGTGCAAGTGGGTAGGATTATACACGGTATTTAATTTCGTGCAACTTTTTAATAACTCACAGAAAAAGCCCCCTTTTGGGGGCTTTTTCTGTGTATCCTGCGATTACATCATCTTCACATCAATGTCGACACCAGACGGCATAGACAAGTTCGTGAGAGATTCGATTACCTTCGGAGAAGGGTTTTCGATATCGATGAGGCGCTTGTGAACGCGCATCTCGAACTGCTCGCGCGAGTTCTTGTAGATGAACGGAGAGCGGTTCACGGTGTACTTCTTGATTTCAGTCGGAAGCGGGATCGGACCGCGCACTACTGCGTCATAGCGCACTGCAGTGTCGATGATCTGCTTGACTGAAGCGTCAAGAATTTTGTTTTCGTAGGCGCGTACGCGGATGCGGAGCATGCTTTGTACGTCGTCTTTTTTAGGTTTTGCTGTTTTTGTTGCCATGTTGTGAAGAGCTCGGTAAGAGTCGGACTGTAGTAGAGATGAGTTCTAATGTTTTTACCTCTACTCCCCGGTTCCGCAAACCATTATTCTAATATTTAGGCAATAACCTTAGTTACCACTCCGGCACCGACTGTGCGGCCTCCTTCGCGGATAGCGAAACGCATTTGGTCTTCAACACCAACTGGAACAACAAGTTTAACGTTGATCTTCACAGTGTCTCCTGGCATAACCATTTCTGTTCCTGCTGGGAGTGTTACTTCACCAGTAACGTCAGTTGTACGGATGTAGAACTGAGGCTTGTAACCGTTGATGAAAGGAGTGTGGCGACCACCTTCTTCCTTTTTGAGAACGTAGATTTCACCTTCGAATTCTGTGTGAGGTTTTACTGAGCCAGTCTTTGCGAGCACCTGACCACGAGTAAGGTCTTCTTTTTTCACACCACGGAGGAGAATACCTGCGTTGTCACCTGCCATACCTTCAGTCAACTGTTTGTTGAACATTTCGATACCGGTAACAGTAGTCTTCATAGTATCTTTGATACCAACGATTTCTACTTCTTCACCTACCTTTACAACACCGCGTTCGATACGGCCAGTTACCACTGTACCGCGACCTTCAATAGAGAAGATGTCTTCGATCGGCATAAGGAAAGGCTTGTCGATGTCGCGTTCTGGAAGTGGGAAGTAGGTGTCGAGAGCGTTTGTGAGCTCAAGAACCTTCTGCGCCCATGGGTCTTCGATAGAAGTCGCTTCAAGTCCCTTAAGACCTGAACCGCGGATGATAGGACAATCCTTGTCAAAGCCCTGTTTCTCAAGGATTTCACGGATTTCTTCTTCCACGAGCTCGATCATGTCAGGATCATCAACCATGTCGCACTTGTTGAGAAATACGATGATTTTTGGAACACCAACCTGTTTCGCAAGGAGGATGTGCTCACGAGTCTGAGGCATAGCACCATCAGTCGCAGCAACCACGAGCACTGCACCGTCCATCTGAGCGGCACCAGTAATCATGTTCTTGATGTAGTCGGCGTGGCCTGGTGCATCAATGTGAGCATAGTGACGATTTGCTGTCTCGTACTCGTTGTGTGAGATGTTGATAGTAATACCACGCGCCTTTTCTTCAGGTGCGCCGTCGATATCGCCAACTCCTTTCATTTTAACTTTGTCCCCGTTCATGTTCAACACATGGAGGATCGCCGCTGTAAGAGTAGTCTTACCGTGGTCAACGTGACCGATGGTACCTACGTTTACGTGTGGCTTTGAACGATCAAATGCTTCTGCAGCCATAATATATAGTGATTAATTAAGTAATAAGTTCCAAACAAAAACAATCTGCCTACAGCTGTGTAAAGAGCGTAGACGCAAAAATGATTGTGGGCGTATCGTACTATAAAATGGAAGGCTCTGTCAAACCGCTCTCTTATGCAAACAACCCCCATCAGGGGGTTGTTTGTGAGAAATTATCCAACAGTTGGACGCTCGGTGACATTTGCAGAACGGCGTGGACGGTTTTCGTATGCTTTATAAACGCGCTCCATGTTTTTTACTATTTGAGCTGCGGAAGGTGCAAGGCGGTCCCTTTCAATTCCGGCAAGTTTTGCTTCGAGTTCTTGAGGGGTGCTAAGAACCTTTTCCTGAAGGGCTTCAAGGCGCCCTCGGGATTCTATTGAACTTGCAACCTGTTCGAGTGCTGCGTTGTATACTTCATCGATTTGTTCTGCTGTAACAAAGTTTTCCTCCTGTCGAAAACGTTCGCGCGAGTTTTTCAACTGTTCCTGAGCAAGGTTGTATACCCGCTCGCGGTCTTCAGGTGAGAATGCTTTAGATTCTTCTGAAGGAGCAAGATCAATATTTCTCTCCTGTAGAATATCCTGGAGATTTTCCCCTTTTACTTCTGGTTCCTGTTCCTGTGTTCCTGGAAATTGTTCAAATGCCATAATATTATCCTTGTGCTTCTGTTAATGCGTCCTTGATATTCTTGAGGTATTTTTTGAGGATATCGTAAGAAAAGCTGATTTCCTGCAAGAGCTCTATCTCCTCAGCCTCAGTAGCCTCCCCTGTCTGTACCTTTTCGATTAGTTCGTCCATGTGTGCCTGGTCCATAGTGTTGTACTACTCTTTCCTTGTAATAGCAACAGTATAGCATTTAATAACAAAGACCGGCATGGCCGGTCTTTGTTGTGTACTATTTGCGAGACTCGATGATTGTTGTCGCAACGTTTTGCGGAACAATGTCGTAGCGGAGGAATTCCATCGTAAACGATGCTCGTCCTTCTGTCATGGAGCGAAGGGTTGTCATATATCCGAACATTTCTGAAAGAGGAACAATCGCGTTGACCACCTGGTTCATACCGCGTGATTCCATTCCTTCGATGATTCCACGGCGAGAAGACATAGAGCCAGTCACATCACCAAAGAATTTTTCAGGAGTTACCACTTCTACCTTCATCATCGGTTCGAGGATCACCGGCTTTGCAGCGTTTGCAGCGTCCGTGATTGCCATTGAAGCTGCGATTTTGAAGGCCATTTCGTTTGAGTCGACTTCGTGGTAGCTACCGTCGTAGAGTTCAACAGAAACATTTTCCATTTTGAAGCCGGCCAAAATACCGCGGTCCAAGCCTTCCTTGAATCCTTTTTCAATTGGTGGAATGTATTCGCCAGGGATTGCTCCACCTTTAATGGTGTTCACGATTTCAAGCGTACCAATGCGCTTCACATTTTTTGGAAGGTCTTTTGGATCTACTGACTGATCAAGCGGCTTGATCTTGATTTTTACGTGTCCGTAGTTACCCTTACCACCAGACTGTTTGATGTACTTCCCTTCAGCCTGTGCTTCTGCAGTAATCGTTTCGCGGTATGCCACCTGTGGCTTCCCTACGTTTGCTTCCACATTGAACTCGCGCTTCATGCGGTCAACGATGATTTCAAGGTGAAGTTCGCCCATACCGGCGATGATTGTTTCTTCTGTTTCAGGATCGGTCGACACTTTGAAGGTCGGGTCTTCCTGAGCAAGACGGTTGAGCGCAAGGCCCATTTTTTCCTGGTCGGCCTTTGTCTTTGGCTCGATGCGAAGGTTGATCACCGGTTCTGGGAAGGTGATGCGGTCGAGGAGGATTGGTGTCTTTTCGTCACAGAGCGTGTCGGAAGTGTTTGTTTCCTTCAGACCTACTGCAGCAGCGATTTCTCCTGCAAACACTTTCTTCACTTCTTCGCGCTGATCAGCCTGCATGCGAACAATACGGCTCATGCGCTCTTTGTTTCCTGTGCGCGGGTTGTATACATACGAGCCTGCTTCAAGCGTCCCTGAGTACACACGGAAGAACACGAGCTGTCCGACGAACGGGTCAGACATGGACTTAAACGCAAGTGCTGCAAACGGCGCCTTGTCGTCGGCCGGGCAGAGCACTTCTTCGTCAGTGTCAGGATTAGTTGCAGACACCGCTTTGATATCGGTAGGGGCTGGAAGGTAGTCAACAACAGCGTCGAGGACAAGCTGAACGCCTTTGTTTTTGAGTGCTGAACCTGCGTAGACTGGGAAGATATCGTTTGCGATCACCGCTTTGCGGAGAAGCTTCTTGAGTTCTTCGTATGAAGGTTCGTTTCCTTCGAGGTATGCATTCATCATTGCTTCGTCGTTCTCCACGATGCGCTCAACAAATTCTGCATGGTACTTCTTTGCATCCTCCATCATGTTTTCAGGGATGTCTTTTTCAATCACCTTATTTCCCATTTCACCTTCGAAGTAAAATGCTTTCATTTTCAAAAGGTCCACTACCCCTTCGTGGTTTTCTTCGAGACCAATCGGAAGCTGTGCGCGCACCGCTTTCTTTGAAAGACGGTCAAGAATCGTTTTGTATGAGTGCTCAAATGAGGCCCCAGTACGGTCAAGCTTGTTCACAAAACAAATACGAGGAACGTTGGCTTCGTCAGCATAGCGCCAGTTGGTTTCAGATTGCGGTTCTACACCAGCAACACCGTCAAAGACCACAACAGCGCCGTCGAGTACGCGAAGTGAGCGCTTTACTTCAACAGTAAAGTCGATGTGTCCTGGAGTATCAATAACATTGAATCGGAAACGAGCGTCTTTTGAGCCGTTTGCGTAGGTAGGGATCCAAGTACAAGACACTGCAGCTGCAGTAATAGTGATACCGCGCTCGCGTTCTTGCTCCATCCAGTCAGTAGTGGTTTCACCGTCGTGCACTTCCCCAATCTTGTGGCTCTGCCCTGTATAGTAGAGCACGCGTTCTGAAGTCGTGGTTTTGCCGGCATCAATGTGTGCGATGATACCGAAGTTTCTTGTTTTTTCGAGTGAATATTCTCGTTCCATATATATTGTGTGTATTTGTTGTGCTAATGCTTACTTATCCCGATAAATAGAGTGTGCATACTATACCGAGAGATGGCTTTTTTCGCAATAGCAAAGACATAATTTACCGAAAACAAAAAAACCCACCTGCAATCACTGCTGGTGGGTTTAGCATAAGTTGTACAACTAAAGAATGAGATAATCCCCTTGTTAACCTTTAATTAAAACGAGGGCTAATCTTATTTTATTATACCATATATGAAATAAAAAAGCAACCATTTCTAGCTGCTTTTTGTTTTGAGTATAAAAGGATTACCAAGCAAAGTACGGATTCTCCACTATATAAATAAGACCTGCATACTCCATTTCGCAACTGGAAAAACAAAATCCCCTGACGGGGACTTGGTTTTTACCAGGCGAAATGGGCAAATGCTTTGTTGGATTCTGCCATTTTGTGGGTGTCCTTTCGCTTTTTCACTGCATTTCCTTCACCTTTTGCAGCGAGCATGAGCTCGTCGGCGAGTGCAACCGCGGTCTTCACACCCTTGCGGGCTCTTGCTGAATCGATGATCCATCGCATTGCGAGAGCATTTCGGCGCTCAGTGCGAACTTCGCGAGGAACCTGGTAGTTTGCTCCACCAATACGGCGTGAGCGAACTTCCACCAAGGGACCAGCATTTTTCATTGCTGTTTCAAAGGTTTCGAGTGGGTCTTCTACTGCCTCCTTTTCCTTGATGATAGCCATTGCGCCATAGACCACAGTGCGAGCCGTGTTTTTCTTGCCGTCTTGCATAATGCAGTTAATAAACTTCTCGAGTCTCTCTGAAGAGTACTTGATGTCAGGCTTTACGATATTTCGATTTGTTACTTTTCTTCGCATAATACTAGTTTATTTCTTTGCTGCCTTAGGAAGCTTGGTACCATAGAGTGAGCGACTCTTTCGGCGCTTTTCAATACCCTGAGTGTCTAAGACACCGCGTACTACGTGATAGCGCACACCGATCAAGTCCTTTACGCGGCCTCCGCGAATCATCACCACTGAGTGTTCCTGAAGGTTGTGCCCTTCGCCGGGGATGTAACCGGTCACTTCCTGACCGTTCGTAAGGCGAATACGCGCAATTTTTCGAATCGCAGAGTTCGGCTTCTTTGGAGTAGTAGTGGTCACTTTTGTACAAACCCCACGCTTAAACGGAGACGGATAAAATACCGGCTTGTTGTGGATGTGGTTCATACCGCGCGACAAAGCAATCGCTTTTGGCTTGCGACGGACATTTACGCGGGGTCGTTTGATAAGTTGACTGATTCGAGCCATGTCCGAGCATGGTACTACAGGTAGGAAAAAGAATCAAGCCTATACGCTGAAACGCTTTCGAAAGAGGCCTGCGCGGGCAGAAAATGGAGCTGTGACAGAACTCGCCCCCTGCCCCAAAGGTGCACCAGGGTCGGAAACAACTGCGTAAAATACCCCATCAGGCACTGTGAGATACGCTCGCCCAAAAACTGAAGAAAGTGCTTTGGTTACTAGGGTATTTGTCTCCTTTTCAAATACAGCAATAAGCTTGCCCGCCACAGGGAGTTCGGCAGTTTTCTCTAAAAATACGCTTGCATAGGAACCAAACACTCCTACCCCTCGAAGCACAGCAATAACAACATAGGTAGCACATACTACAAGAGAGAGAAGGCTTGGGAAGAAGATTACATACAACACTGAAGCTAACAATCCTATACCAAAAATCAAAAAGGCTACATTGGTGAGCACTACCTCATGGTAGAGCAAGAATTCTTTGATAGGCGTTATACGAGGAGCTGTTACTGCGCCGCCTTGGACCGGAACATCAAAGGGTTGTGTCGGTTGGTTGTCGCGAATAAGCATCGGCTGACCACTATAGATACTCTCCGAGAGAAGCGGTGCTGCCGATACAAGACCGAGCGTAGTATTTTGCGCATCAACCCGGATAGTATACGCACCGTCCGGAACTACTGCACTAAAAGATCCATCGCTTTGTGTGATAACCGTTGCTGCCACTGCACCGTATGCATTGACCAGTGTCACATGTCCGAGCGCAATCGGCTGATGGGTCACACTGTCATAAACTACTCCCCACGGCTTAACAGCAGGGGTAATCCCTAGCACAACAAGGAGATTCTGCCATAAGAGGTACGGGAAGAGTAATAACTCTTCTACCCCCGCAATAGGCACAAAAATAAACAAGAGGAGTGCAAGTGCGACAATAATAGTAAGTCCGACCACTGCAAGACTAAAAAGAATGTTTTGTATAAACGGATTTGTCATCAGTTCAGCAAGCGCGCGGTTCATTGTATCGAAAAGCTCTTGCAACCATTGGATAACATGGCGCAAAAATTCAACTATTTGGTCGCGTGCTTCGGGGAGCTCTATCGTGACAATATCGGTAACGGTATTGATAATTGGTGTAATAATAGGAATAACGACTGATTCTGGTGTGAAGTCTGGTTCTGATGGCTCAGATTGCCCAGTTTCTGGGGTAGGAGTAGCGGGTCTAGTAGGTCGTACTGTACCTGGAACTGCAGGAGTAGTAGGGGTTGTCGGTGTCACCGGCAGAGTCTCAAGAGGTGTTGGTACTACTGGCCAATCCTCGTAACGATATTCTCCACTTCCTCCATAAATACATTGGGGGTCATCCCTATCAATAAAGCCATCTCCATCATCATCAATACCATTAGTACACTGTGTAAGTGTTTCGTCAGGATCATCATCGTCATCAGTACGATGGCGCGATGGAAGATAGTCTGTCTGTACGCAGTTTGCAAGAACAGTACAGTTAAACTCAATCCACCCAAAGTTCTCGCTCCATGCATAGCCGAGATCACCACCATTAACACCGCGGAAGTATCCATCCCCGTCAATTTGCACCTGCGGCACACTACTGTTATTAAATGGTCCGAAGTTAATCCAACCAGTATTTTCACCCCACGCATAGCCTGAGAGCGTACCTTCTCCTGAAATATCTACGCGAAAGTTTCCATTTGTGGAACTACAACCACTTGATGTATCACTACAATTCATGACTATATACCCCGCGAGAGCACCCCATGCATACCCAGAGAGCCCTTCATCGGTAACTCGTATTCCATAGGCGTCTTGGGTCGTAAATTTTCCAAAGTTTATTCGAGTGTCGCTACTCGTACTCCCAACATCTGGCAAGTTGTAAAGATTAACCAAATAATTTCCACTGTTACGCGGATCAATCGTACCGTTTATATCTGATGCATAAGCACTCCATCCAATAAATAGTACTGAGAGAATTATAAAGGAGAATGCGAAGCGCAATTTCATGCTCGTATTATAACGCAATACCGGTAAGAAGTGAATACAGCGTAAAGGCAAATGGTACTACTAACTTCCATCCGAATAATATAAAGAGTATCAACAGGGGTAGACTAAACTCTTCGAGCTTCTGCATGAACGGTTGTGTGCGCCATGGCAATACACAAGAAAGAAATCGAAAGCCGTCGAGTGGGGCAAGTGGAATACTATTAAAGAGTGCGAGAATAATATTAATAAGAACAATAATGCTCGCAACATCAATCACTGCAATCGAAGTGTATCCAGTGGCGAGCATCACGCGGATCAAAAGACCAAACACAATTGCAACCAATAAGTTCACAATGATTCCGGCAACTGAGACCTTTGCTTCACTCACGCGCCCCTCGCGAAGATTGTTTGCGTCATACGGCACCGGCTTTGCCCAGCCGACAACAAATCCAGCATTGGTAAGAATCAGTGCAAGCGGCAAAATCACTGAACCGAGCCAATCAATGTGCTTCAGCGGATTGAGTGTGATACGGCCCAAGAGGCGCGCGGTCGGGTCGCCTTCGCGCTCTGCCATAAGACCATGGGCGACTTCGTGCACGATAATACTTGCGATCAAAATAAGGAAGTAAAATATAGAAAGCGGGCCTTGCATGGCACCAGTATACATCAAAAGAGGAGTTGCATATCCCCATACCCTATGGTACTATCTCTCCACTATGGCAAAAGAATGCATCATCACAGGCAAGAGCTCCCAGATGGGCGGAAAATACGCGAACCGCACTCGTGCGACCGTGTTTACCCCGACCGGCAACCACCGCAAGTATGCAAACCTCCAAAAGAAGCGTGTATACGTGCCTGAAATCGACAAGACCCTCACCCTTACTGTTTCTACTAAAGGCCTCCGTACAATCCAAAAAAACGGTGCATACAACGCACTCAAAACAGCTGGAGTCCTCAAATAATTGAAGAAGTAGCACAACAAAAGACCGCGATTAACGCGGTCTTTTCCATTTTGCCTTTTCTATTATATTTTTTTCCATCCACGAGAATTAGGGTGTCTGATTTTATCCGTAGAAAACTGTACGCCGTACAATTTCGCGGAAGGAGTGATTTCTCCGTCAGCATTCGTTGCAAATAATTTTCTCCGATGTGAGTTGGTGGAGAACTTTTGTCTTGATTTTCCGTTCATAACCGTAGTATTTTTTTGAAATTATACCCCCAGTAGTTGATTTGTCAACGAAGAGAAGTCGTGATAGAGTGGGAGCAAATCCCAGACAGTATGAAAATAAAAATTACCCCCTGGAGAGTATTCCTTTCTTCTACAGTCGTCTCATTTGTTATTGCTTGCTTTACTGTTAAAAAGAAAGAGGTAAGTGTATCGGAACGGTACGTGATTCATCCTATGGGTAACCATGAGGAACCTCATACCGAGAGCATGTTCATTTAAGCCTACTCCTTCTCACTAAGGGAAGGAGTGCTTTTTATTTCTGCCCCCATTTTATTCCATCAGTCATAAGTGTCACGGTCCCCTTCTCCTGAGTGCTTATAAAAGGGATGCCAAATTGCTTCAATCGATCTGTTACTTCTTTTGCGGGGTGCCCATAGCGATTAGCAACTCCGGCTGAAACAAGCCCAAGAATAGGACTTGTCGCCTTAAGAAATTCTGCACTCGTTGAAGTTTTTGAGCCGTGATGCCCAAGCTTCAAAATATCAACATCTACTGACGCTTTGTCTCCGACCGAAAGAAAGTGTTCAATGGAGGCAGGAGCATCTCCTGTCAACAGCATACTTGTATTCCCCATCTGCAGTCTCCCGACAATCGATGCGCTGTTCGTCTCCCAAAAGGTTGTAGCTCTATCGGGAAAGAGTATCTCAAATGATGTCTGTACGCTTGAGTCATTATCAAGCGCGATAGTCATACCCCGACGAGCGTAATATGCCGGAATATTTCTTTTTTCCAATTCTGAAAAAAGGGCGCGAAACTGGTCCGTATCGGTCAAAACATTGGAAGTAAGAAACACTCCGACACTGTACCGAGAAAGCACGAGCGGAAGTCCTCCAATATGGTCGGCATCAGGGTGAGTCGCAATGACAACATCAATAGTTCTATCCCCCTTCGGCATCACGCGCGCAAGCTCTGAGAGGACACTCGCGTCCTTGCCTCCATCAACGAGTATCTGCTTGCCGTTTTTTGCTTGTATCAAAAAACTGTCGCCCTGCCCTACATTGAGCATATACACCTTTGCTAATCCATCGCCCTTTTTCGGAAGTATAAGAATACAATAAAGACCTATGCCCAAAGTGATCAGTGTCATTAGGAGAAGAGTCTGAGATTTGCGGTCCATACTCCATCAGTATAGTATGTATACATAAAATAATTTTTAATCTTTATGTATACAGAACAGACATTTACTACCCCCTCTTTTGCAAGCCTTACTTCAAACACAATCGAAGAGCACAAGAAGCTCTATGCGGGCTATGTAAAAAACGCAAACCTTGTCCTTGAAAAATTACACTCCTATAAAGGTGATGAATCAAAGGCGTATGAGACCGCTGAGCTGTACCGTCAATTTTCGTTTGAATTCAATGGCATGCGAAACCACGAATGCTATTTCAAACTACTTGAAGGTAAAAGTGAGCTCGCTTCTGATAGTGCACTTCTCAACGCCATCAGCGCTCAGTGGGGAGATATGCAGGCATTTAAGGACACATTCCTCACTCTCGCGCTTACTCGCGGTATCGGCTGGGCAATGCTCTCATACGATAAAACGGCAAAAAATTTGGTACTGCACTGGGTGGATGAACAACACCTTGGACAACTCCAGGGTACGACAGCGATCATCGCACTTGATATGTGGGAGCACTCCTATGTTGCCGACTATCAACCATCCGGGAAAAAGCAGTATATAGCAGACTTCATTGAGAATATGAACTGGGCTCTGGCCGAAGCGTTTTTTTCACACGCGCAATAAATTCTGCAACCTCTCTCTTAAAGAGCAGGGCGAAAAAAATGATATATATCGCTACAACACCCCATGCCGGAAGGCCCGGGGTGTTGTACGTTGGAAGTGCTGAGAGTAATTCGAGCGCTCGAATAACGATTGTTCCTAAAAACGAAAGTACCGCACCCAGCACACTTGCAAGAGGGCCCAAAAAGGAACTAATAAGAACCATGCTCCCAAACAGCATGACAGCAGGCGTCGCAACGCCAAGGAGAATATTTGCCGGCACCGCCGAAAGTGGGGCTGTGCCTGCAAAATACATGAGGTAGGGCAACATGAACACCGGCATCAAGACTGCGAGCATCGTAAGTTCGCGAACATTTATATACAGAGTTTTTGGAATAAAGAAAAACAGTGTTTCAACTTTTGGTATGACAGTAATCATACACAGCGTTGCAAGAAATGAGAGATGAAAGCCAGGGTCATAAAAGAGTGTCGTCGGCGACCAAAAGAAAAATACAATAAAGCTAATAAAAAGGGCGCGAAATGCATTGTATTGTTGCAGTGACAGTGTTGCCAACAGTGCAATAGACCCCATCACTCCTGCCCGAATTGATGCGACCCCCGCCCCACTAACAAGCACAAGAAAAACGATTGCAAAAAATATCAGTACCATGCGCAAGCGATTTGGGACACCGCGAAGCATCGCTCCGACACACCCCGCCAAGAGGGTGATGTTGTACCCCGAAAGCACGAGGACATGAAGCACTCCTGTCGTGCGGAATAGTTCTTCTGTTTCTTTTGGAATACCACCTTGGTATCCAAGGAGCATCCCTGCTGTTATACCGTCTATAGGAAATGAAACGAAACGCGTAAACACCTCAGCCAAAACATATCGAGTCTGCGTTGCAAATCGTTCTATACTAAAACTTCCACTCCACACAAGGGTGACATCACTTTTATACGTCACCGCCATAATACCTTTGCTTTCCAGATACTTTTTATACTCAAAAAGCCGACCCGTGTCAGTGACAAAATCTTCAGGGTGCTCCACAATACCTTTGATGCTCACTGTATCCCCCGGCAAGAGCAAGAGTGTTTCGTACACGGTGACCTGTATTCGCTTGTTAAACAATTCATCGCGCACCACTACACTGGTGCGGTCGAGTTCTTTATTAATTGAAAGCACGGTTGCTTCAACTACGCGACTTCCGAACATCTCTGGTTGCACCACCGCTTGCCGGCTCCATACCACCAATGCTCCAGTGACACAGAACACTATCACTGCGCTTCCTGCAACCACCCCTCTTTTATTTAATACCCAGCACCACACGCACAACCCAAGAACCATACTGACAAGTACTGTATGAAAAAGTGAAAGTCCCAACACATGGAACACTACTGCACCAATAGTAATAAAACATACGGCGAGCTCTACCATAGGTTCACCGTACCAAAATCGATATTAAATTTTCCTCAACTAGAGAAGGCTTGCAAGTGTATAGTCTTGAATGAGACCAGTCTCCTCGCCTTTTGAAAACACCTTTTTATACTTGGCGCCTTTTTTTCCTTTGACACGAGCTTCGCACTCGGCCCATGTTTTGTCCGCATATACCTTTCCACCAACAGAAGAGACGTACGAATACGCGGGACCTGTCTCTTTTTTTGTCCCCGGTTTTTTTGCAGGCTTTTGCACTGACTTTGGCGGAGTATCCATAAGTTGCTGTTCGTATGCTTTCAGAGTTCCGCTAAAAATCGTATGACTGTTTTTCAGTGCGGCTGCAACTGCAAGCTCGTCGCACCGGTCATTGTATTGGTGCCCGCTATGCCCTTCCACTTTTATAAGTTCAAGTTTTTTTCCAAAGTGATCACGAAGCTCCAATAGCGCCTGCCACTGACTTTTGTTTTCAACCGGTTTTTTAGTGGCAGTGAGCCAGCCATTTCTTTTCCATCCGTCGAGCCAACTCTTGAGACCCTTCAAGACATAGGTTGAGTCGGCATGCACCAACACTGTCGCATCGGGAAAGTGCTTCTGTACATATTCCAACCCTTTCTCAACTGCCATCAATTCCATTTGGTTATTGGTCGCAGGGGTAACATTGCCAGCAAGTTCAACCGCCTTTGTATCAGTCATCACTATTGCCGCCCACCCGCCTGGCCCTGGGTTTCCGCGCGACGCGCCGTCAGTATAAATCGTTACCGTGTTTTTCATGCCTGTAGTATAGCAAATAAAAAAGGCAGACTTACTGCCTTAATTTAAACTTTCATTCCGAAAAAACTCTGAAGTCTTTTCTTCCTCGCATAGAGATATCCTAGAACATTATATTCTCCAGGATATGATTTAGGACCCGATTTTTCATCACAATAAAGCTGGTATGAAGTCACCCCCTCTTCATCAGATGAAACTTCTATAGAATTCTGCATACCGGGGCCAAATTTTCTACTGATCCTAATTTTTTCAATTTTTCCCGTTTCTTCGCATTGTTCAATAATTTCAAAATGATTCAATTCAGTAAAAGATACAATATCTCTAATATCTTCAGCAATTAATTTTATAAGCTTATTTTGCTTATAAATTACACTACTAACGATACCTACTGTATTACTAAGTTCATCTATCATAAGAGCTATAATTAAAAGGTTTAATTTCTCCCTTTATAGCACAAAGTTTACTCTAGAGCACTTCTCTAATACGAAGTCGCACTCCGCTTCGGAAACCGGGTTCGAGGGTTGCGGTGAAAGAAATAATTTCGCCCGCGGCACACTGTGCACACAATTCATCGCTCGCAAAAAAGGTAAATGCTGTCATGTTCGCTGTAGCATCCTTCACCACGCATTCCAAATGCTCGCGGGTTTTGCCAAACTTCTTCGCGCTGACAATCGTTACATCTTTAAACAAAAACAGTGGCTCTGGGTTCCCTACGCCAAACGGCGCGAAGCGCCGAATCACCTGATGGTGGCGAGTAGTCGCAACAGCAAGCGGCACTTCTATTGGCGTATGCGCAATCACTGCTTTTTCGGTGTCCCCAACTTTAGCGATAGCAAGATTTAGGGATTCTTCCAAAAAGTGCACCTGGTCTTTACTCACAGAAAACCCGCCCGCTGCCTGGTGCCCTCCCGCGTGGAGAATCGCGCCTTCAGGAAGCGCTTGAAACAAATACGCTGCGTGGTGGACTGCGATCATCCGGCACGAACCCTTCAGCATTCCATCTCCTGCTTCACCCCACACAAAAAAGCTTCGCTCGTATGTTTCTTGAAGTTTATTTGCAACCAACCCTAAGACTGCCGGGCGCCACGATGGGTCCCCTATTACTACAATAGCGGGTAGCTCGCGCGTCGAAAGCCGTGCATGCGCTTCTTTTACAATGCGCGCCACCAATAGCTTTCTTTCGTTGTTTATCTTGTCGAGTTCAGTAACGATAGTCATCGCCTCTGCTCGGTCCTCAGTTGCAAGCAAATTGAATGCGAGCATCGGGCTTCGCATACGAGATGCAGCGTTCAGTCTCGGCGCGACAGTAAAGGTCAGATCTGTTTCTGAAAGCGTATCCATCATCAGTCCATTGTTTGCAAAAAGTGTTTTCAAGCCCACACGGCGGGTCTTCTTCATCACCATCATGCCGTAGGCGACGAGCAATCGGTTTTCAGCAGTCAACGGCACCATGTCCGAAAGTGTTGCAAAACCCACCATGTCGAGGAGCCATTTTTCCCAGCCAGCCACTATGCCGTGGTCCTTTCCATATTTTTCTAAAAATGCGCGGACGAGCGTAAAGGCAACTCCGGCACCGCAAAGGTCTTGATTTTCATAACTCCCTTTTGCCGGGTGCACCACCGCGTACGCTGCCGGATATTCTGGAAGCGGTGCATGGTGATCAGTCAGGATGACATCTATCCCACGACTCTGCGCGTCGGCAACTTCAGCGAGTGCGGTGATGCCGACATCCACCGTGAGCATCAATGTCACCCGCTGTTTTTGCAGTTCGTTGATACCGAGCACACTCACACCATATCCTTCATCATGGCGGTCCGGAATATAGACGCGCACATAGTCTCCCACTCCAAGCGCTTTGAAAAAGTCCAGCAAAATTACTGCAGCCGGAATACCATCGCAGTCATAGTCCGCATAAATGCCGATGAATTCTTTCGCATCCACAGCAGTCTTGATGCGCTTAACCGCACGTTCCATATCCTCAAATTTCCACACGTCGCCAAGGGTATATTCAGGAAAAAGAAAAGCTTGCTCCGCTTCTTTAGTAAGACCCATACGGGTAAGTAACATCGCCTGGAGTTCGTCCGGCGTGGGAGTAGTGGGTTCCATAGAGCCATTATACCACGCTCTATTTTACCAACATCCTGAAGAAAAATACCAATAGTCCTTGAGAACCGACTAACGGAGGCTGTCTGAGCCGAGTTGGAACAAAAAATCAGCAGATTTTTATGTGTGCGGTTCGAGAGGAGCTATTGGTATTTTTTGAACAGGAACCCTATAATAAAAGCATGAACGACACTATATTTGGCAAAATTATCCGCGGAGAGATACCGGCGACAAAAGTCTACGAAGATGCCGACTGTTTGGCATTTATGGATATCAACCCCGTTGCGAAAGGCCATGTACTGTTAATACCAAAAGCGCATTTCGTCTGGATGCAGGATGTTCCCGATGAGATTCTTGCACCCCTCTTTGTGCAAGCAAAGCGATTAATGACCGCTATGAAAGAATCTTTGGAGTGCGACTATGTACAAGTATCGGTCGTCGGAAAAGATGTTCCGCATTTTCATATCCACCTCATTCCTCGCTATATGGATGATGAATTGCACGGATGGCGCACCGGCACCTATGAAGAAGGAGAGGTAAACCACTTTGCAGAAAAAATAGCCACTGCACTGTAAAATAAAAATTCCCAAGGTTTAAAAGCTTGGGAATTTTTATTTTAGCGCCTCTATGCCAGGAAGGGTTCCGTTTGCGAGATAGTCGAGGGTTGCTCCTCCGCCTGTTGAGACAAAGATTCGTTTTGAGGTAGTGTCAGTGAGAATTTTCTCGAGTGCAGCTCCGGTATCCCCGCCCCCAATGACTGCAGTCGCTTTTGAAGCAACAATTGCTTCAGCGAGAGAAACAGTTCCTTTCGTAAACCCTTTTTCATACCAGCCAGTCGGGCCGTTCCATACGACAAGCTTTGCCTTTTCTATTTTTTCTGCAATGAGTGCAATACTCTGGGGACCGATATCAGCAATAATGTCGCCCGCTTCCACTTCGTCCGGTGTCAGCGTTACCTTTTTTGTACCTCGAGCGACAATAACATCAATTGGTAATAATAGTTTTGGATTACCTAAGAGCGGTTTAATCGCTTTGTCATATCCTTCTTCTACTACTGACTTCCCTACAAGAAATCCTGCTGTCTTGTAGAAATTATTTAAAATTGCTCCACCAATAACAACATTGTCCGCTGTTTCAGCAAAGCGTTTCAGAAGTGGAATTTTTGTACTGAATTTTGCACCACCGAGAATAAAAAGAAAGGGGTGTTTTGGATTTTTGACCACCGAAGAAAGCGCTGTCACTTCGACTTGCAACTGCATTCCAGCATACGCTGTAAGGATTTTAGGGATACCAACGATTGACGCATGCTTTCGATGAGACACCGAGAACGCATCGTTTACATACGCGTCGCCATATGAGGCAAGCACTTTTGCAAAAGCCTGTTGAACCTTTTTGTCGCCAGTCTCTTCCCCCTCATACCGTCGAATATTTTCAAAAAGAATCACTGTCCCTTTTGGAACTTCTGCCACTATTTCATGCGTTCGCTTGTCCGCAAGGTCGCTTGTAATAAACACTACTCTGTAGCGCTTTGAAAGAACTCTTGCGATAGGGCGCAAGCTTTCTGTACCGTCGCCTAAGTGCGCAAGAAGAATCGGAGCCCCTCCTTTTTTCAATACTGTATCAATAGTACGATACGACGCTTCTATACGGCGGGTGTCGGCAACTTTTCCGTTTTTTAGAGGAACATTAAAGTCCACACGAATCAGTACTCGCTTGTTTTTTATATTGGAAATTTTTTGCACTGAAATCATATGTATTAAAAAGTTACTGCAGAGATTTTGCGAGTATGCCAAAGCGCTTTGCGTCGAGGCTCACCCGCCCCACCAAGAGCCCCTGCACGGTGCCTTCAACAACAAACTGTTTTGCATTGTGTTCGTTGACTGATCCGCCGTATAAAATGGTGATACCTGCTGCAAATTTTTCTCCATGAACATCGCGAATAAGTTTACGAATATAAATCACCATCTCTCGGCATTCGGCCGGTGTTGCTTCGCGCTTTGCATTTTTACCAATCGCCCAAATAGGCTCATACGCAATAACAATAGTCTTAAATGCAGCCTTTGATACACTTGAAAGGAGGAGGTCGAGCTGGTCTTTCACTATACTCAAATACCACCCCTGTGCATCGCGCTCGCGCTCTCCAATGCAAACGATCGGGGTGATTTTTTTCTCCAATAACCGCACTACCTGCGCCTGTACTATCTCGTTGGTTTCTCCGCGCTCCCGACTCTCGGAATGCCCGACAATGCAGTACTCGGCTCCTACCCCCTTTAGTTGAGCTGCACTGACCAAACCAGTATGAGGAGCTTCAGTTTCAACAGAAACACTCTGCGCTCCAACCATAAGCGGTACATGCGCAAGCTTGAGCACTGGGGCTAAGTGTACAAATGAAGGGCACACCACTACTTTCACCCCTTTTTTATAGGTGCGCGCAAAGAGTGCTGTTTTTTTTGCCAGTTCGAGTGCTTGTGCGAGCTTTTCGGGGGCCATTTTCCAGTTTCCGACCAGTAGTATCATGAGCGTAGTATAGCAGATTTTCTATATCTCTTTCCATGTCTCAATATTCCATGACCCGCTCGGACCGCTTGAAAAATTCATATTGGCAAGCCCTGATTCATAGGTGACTGTTGTTGAACCGCTGAGTGTAATAGATCTGCCCGTTGCCTGTTTTGCTCGAGCGCTCCCACTAAAGGAAACAGTGCCGTTTTGTGCGACAAGAACAACCGCTCCTGCACTCCCACTAATATCGATTGCTCTTGCACCGCCACACGAAGAACTGATCGGGCAATCTGAAAGAGAGATGACTAAAATATAACTTCCCGCTGTCCCAGATCCGCTTACCGGCGAACTTCCAGCGATGGTCACAGTACCGTCCACAATGATAACTCCACTCGACGAGCCATAGGCGCTTGAAAGTCGTAAGATTCCTGAACCGTTCACTACCAAGTTTCCAGTGACCCATAGTGTACCAGTGACGTTGAGGATTCCACTCCCTCCAACCGTCAAGTTTCCATTGATTTTTTTAGGACCAATACTTTGTGTTGAAGAACCGCCAACAGAAACACTTGAAGAAGTCCCTCCGAGCAGTGCCTCTTCTTGCCACGCTTCAATATTACCGTCTGATACCGGCCACGCAGAGGGCGCAGGCACGGCTTGTGTGGTGTTGCAGGCTTTATTGTTCCCCGTACCGCTTTGGCAATACAAGGTACCAGGAGCAGTCACGTTATCAATAGTTTGCGCACTGGCGTTTCCGGTGCCACTTGTACCGATACGCAGCCGATTGAACTGACTGTCGCCATAAATGCGCGATGTTTGTCCTCCGACATAAAGGGAAAAATAACTATCGAGTGTACTTGGCGTAGTGGCGGACCATGTTGCGCCGTAGCGACCTATCTTTGTACTACCATTTGCATAGCCGTTCGTATTTGCACCCACTGTATAGTAGTTGGTTGAAGAATTGGCCGCATCGATCACGAGCCAATAGGTGGTGCCGGGAGTAAGGCTTGGATTACTTGCGAACTGCACGTTTACCCACCCATACGCAGTTGTGACCAGGGACGCAGAAAGTGCACCAGAAGCAATCGTAGTAGCTCCGGGAGACCCGGCTGTCTCTGAGACAATGCGAACCGTTGCATTTGCGGGAACACCAGTCTTTTTTATGTAAAACTGTACCTTACTGATAGGAGTGTCAGTAGCAACTGTAAAACTTTGTGCGAGGTCTTGCGTAGCGGTCGCATTCCCAAAAATAATAGAAGACGGGGGTGTGCCAGTAGAGCCATTTGACTGCTCTGCAGTAAGCGCTTCCCCATTTGCGGCATATACAGAACCTGTCACAAAGGTGCTGGAAGTTCCGTACACATCTCCGTTTGAATAAATACTACCGTTGATACCAGAACTCCCCGACATTGAAATCCCTCCAAGACCGACTTGTAAGCCATAGTTAAATGCAGCCCCAACGCCCTGTGAGACAACCATGGACACTGTACGATTTCTGTCGCGTGCGTCCCCGACAGATTCAATCTGTTTCTGCCCACCCGAAAGATCCGTGACACTTGTTGTTGTTTCGCTTGTTCCGAGCACCAGCGTATCACTGCTTGAAACCTGCATTCCGCTTCGCAGACGGTACAGCACATCCTCTACACCGCTCTCTGCAATAAAATAACTCTGCTTGGACTGGAGCGAGTCTTCCGCAATGCGATTTGCGTGGAGTACTGGCACAACGAGACCAAGTGCAATAGAGAGCGAGAGTGCAACAAAAAGCACCATGGTAATAATCAGAACACTTCCTTGTTTGTTGGAGATTGTTTTTTTCATATTATTGACTACGCAACAGCACGGTTGAATAAAATGACGCTGTTCTCACTACTCCGCCAGTTGTTGCGAGCGTGAGCTCTACTTTTACCCCCTCTCCGGCCGGTGTCGTAATTCGGCGGAACACCATAGCTGAGACAGTCACTTGGTTTGTCGAAAGAATACCAGTAGTACTGTTTTCGGTTATAGTTACTGCGCCATTAGAAACACCAAATACGACCGGTGTTCCAGCATTGAGAAGAGTAATAGCCCCGGGGTGCTGGCCAAATGTTCCACTCGAAATACTCTCGGCGTCGCGCACTTCGCGAGTAATTCGCTCAATAATGAGTTCTCCGTTGTTCTGTAGGCGCCGAAAGCTCGCGGCATTTGCATAGGTTCGCATCAGCACCACAAGCGAATGGACTAGTAGTACAGAAATCATCGCAAAGAGCGCAATATAAATCAGCAATTCAAGCAATGAGTACCCCGCAGCCCCCCTTCCTGAAAGGCGAGAGAGTTCATTGTTTTTTTTCCAGAAGGCGGACAACCCTTTGTTATTATGTCTATGCTTCATACTATTCTCTGATATTGCTTATATAAAATGCCAATGCCTTTGTCTGTGTTCCGGAAGATGCCGACCAGGAAACAGTGACTGTCACAAGCTTTGTCCCGGAGTCCAAGGTTCCGGTTGCAGAAATATCATCAGAGGCATCACGAGAAACAGCGGAGAGAACAACCGTGCGCGTAAAGCGGTCGACTACACCCGGAGTTTCCGTAAGTGTCCATACAGTCCCATTGTATGACAAATAGTAAGGAGTGCCTGGGGTAAGGGCGGCAATACTACTCCAGGACGCGTCACGAATCGATTTTGTTGCCTCGGCTCCCTCTTCAAGTAAGTACGACACTTGCGTACGCTCAAGTGCACGCTTCGAGACTTCAACCGTGTTTTGTATAGAGCCGATAAGGAGAATCAGCACCACCGCGATAATAGACGAGGCTATAATTACTTCTATAAGAAAAAATCCCGCCTTCGCCGCGCCATAGCCCGAAAGGGCGGAGGCGGGCTTTGTTCGGCTTCGGCGCGGCAAGCCGCGTGGATAAAAATTCATAAATCAATTTAGTTTCTCGCAACAGTTCCGTTAGCAGTAACGGTAATAGTGCGGGTCGTGCTGCTTGGTAATTGCAATTGCAGTGTACCATGCTGTGCAGTTGTTCCTCGCAATCGATCAAATGTTATTTCGGAGCCGCCACCAAAAAGCGCAACAGTTCCGAGTACTACTGGAGACTCGTAAAGAAAAATTTGATTCGTGCCGGACGTACTTTGATATGTTGATCCTTGAAAGAGGATTGCACGATCCGACTCGAAACGCACACCGTAGTTGGTGTTGTTAGTTCCTGCAAGTGTCTTTGCACGCGCTTCATTGATTACGGTGAGCACTGCATTGGTCGTATTTTGGAGCGCTTGTTCGCGTCTGAAACGGATAACAGGGAGACTTATAACACCCACCAATACTGCGAGAATGGTCAGGACAATCAAAAGCTCGATAATAGTAAAACCTTTTGTGCTCATATTATTGAATACTATCCATTAGCGAATACATTGGGGAGAGCATCGAGATTGCAAAAAATCCCACTGCCCCTCCGATAAAGATCATCAGTACCGGTTCAATAATAGTTGAAAGGTCTTTTGTTTTTGCATCAACTTCGGCTTCGTAAAATACAGCAATATCGAGAAGCATACTTGCAAGCTTCCCTGTTTCTTCCCCGACCGCCACCATCTCGCCGACCATCACCGGATAGAGATTCGTGTGCCGCTGCAGTACACTCGACATTGTTTCTCCCTTTTCGACCTGACTCTCAATTTCCGCAAGCACGGCCTTATAGTAACTGTTTTGCAGCACATCCTTCGTAATACCGAGGGCCCGAGAAATACTCACTCCTGCAATCAGTAGGGATGAAAGGGTGCGGGCAGTGCGGGCGGCATTTACTTCCTGCACTAATACTCCCACAACTGGAATGCGAGTACTACTATAGTCTAAAAAGGTGCGAACTGCTGGGCGTTTCAGTGCGAAATACCCACCAGTCACTATCAGGGAAATACCAAGGAGGAGAAGGCCGATATGATTTGATATCATATCTGATACCCATACCACAATACGAGTTGAAGTAGGCAGATCCACATTCAACTCCTTAAAGGTCTTTGTCAGTACAGGAACAATATAAATAAACATCAGTATGCCAATAATAAATATCGCGACAATAATAATTGCCGGATACATGAGTGCACTTTTGACCTTGCGGTTGAGATTGTAGCTCTTTTCAAGGTTCCCGCCGACCTCCATCAATGCTTCAGGTAATCCTCCTGACTCTTCTCCTGCCTTTACCATCGCAATAAAAAGACTTGAGAAAGTATTGGGGAACTTTGAAAGTGCGCTTGAAAAAGTCTCTCCATTATCAATACTTGCAATCAATGATTCAAAAATTGTTTTAAAATAGCTGTTAGTGGTCTGTTTTTTCAAGACAACCAATGCTCGGGCAAGTGGAAGTCCTGCACGAAGCATGCCTGCGAGATTCTTTGTAAAAATAATCTTCTCACTGAGCTTAACCCGCTTCATCATACCGTCAAGCGTAAATGTTTTCTTCTTTTTTTCTACAACAGTGATAGGTGTAAGCCCCATCTCGCGCAGTGTAATTATCGCCTCGGTTTTACTGGACTCTTCTATCACCCCTTCGGTCATTGCGCCGGTTGCATTTCGAGCCGTATAAGAAAATACCATACAGTCAGTGTAACAAGGAGTGGGGTACTATGCTACCAGAGTACTACTCGCTGACAACACGCAACACATCATCAATCGTTGTTTTTCCATGAACCGCTTGGAATATGCCGTCTTCGAGCATGGTCATCATCCCCTCTTTTTTTGCTTGTGCTTCCACTTCGTCGGCGGTACCATTGCGCAAAATGATTTCCTTAATGGCGGGCGTCACTTTCATTGCTTCGTGAATACCAATACGCCCTTTGTAGCCGTCTTCACTTTCTTCTGAAGGTTTTGGTTTATAAAAAGGAATCTTCTCCCATGGCGTTCCCTTTTCAATAACATTCTCGGATTCGAGAAACCCTCGCATTCGGTCGAGATCGAGAACATGCGTGAGTGAGGCTATTTCAGACGCTGAAAGAAAATACTGCTCTTTAGCGGTAGTAAGTCGGCGCACTAACCGCTGGGCCAAAATTGCTTTTGCGGTCGAGACGATGAGAAACGGCTCAACACCCATATCAATCAAGCGCGGAATAGCGCCTGCGGCCGAATTGGTGTGGATAGTCGAGAGCACTAAGTGTCCGGTCAGAGCTGCGTTTACAGCAAGGTCTGCCGTTTCGCCGTCTCGCACCTCACCAACCATAATAATATTCGGATCCTGACGAAGTAGTGCGCGCAAACCGTTTGCAAACGTCATACCAATATCTGCCTTTACTTGCGTTTGATTGATGCGTGGCATTTGGTATTCGATTGGGTCTTCGACTGTAGAAATATTTACTTCGGGGGTATTTAAAATATCCAACAATGTATAGAGTGTTGTTGTCTTACCGCTCCCTGTCGGACCGGAAGCCAAAATGATGCCTGAGTGCTGACGCAATGCTTCATGAATCGCTTCAAGTCCGCTTCCATGAAAGCCAAGTCCCTCGAGCGTGAATCCGTGTGTACTCTCGCGCAAAATACGAATAACAGCTTTTTCACCATAGTAGGTAGGGATAGTGGACACGCGAAACGATACAGGCGCCTCGTCGAGCACTATTTTAAAGCGCCCATCCTGGGGCAAGCGCTTTTCATCGAGCTTGAGGTTTGAAAGCACTTTGATGCGCGCAGTAATCGCGGGCGCCGCCCCTTTCGGAAGCGTCATTGCATCGTGCAAGATACCGTCGATGCGGTAGCGGATAATCATTTCATTCTCCCCGGGCTCCATATGAATGTCCGATGCGCCTTGCATGATTGCATGAGAAATAAGCGAGTCAACAATTTTGATTACCGGCAAGTCTTCTGCAAGCGCCTTGAGGTCTCCTTCAGATGCGTCAGCTTTTGCTTCAGGAACAGCGTTCAGTGAAAGCGCTTCCTTTTGAATAATAGCCCCGAACTCCGCCTGCAGGCTTTTTCGGTACTGCTGCAAAACTGCCTTGATGGTCTCAGTGTCGGTGAGACGCGGCAAGATACGCAGCCCCGTTTTCTTTTTTATAAAGTCGATTACCGGCAGGTTGTCGATATCGAGGACCGCAATCTCCAAGTCGCTCCCCGACTTTTTGTACGCGACAATGTTATATCTACGCGCAATGGACTCCGGAATAAGCGCGAGAATGTCCGGGTCGAGACGCTCTTTCGTAAGCCCGATAAACGGAATACCGAGTACATACGCTTCAAGGCGCTTGATTTCACTCTCCTTCACCTTTCCTTCGGTCAAAAGAAAATCTGAAAGCGATTGTGCGGTATTTTTCCGACGGTCATACGCTTCGATGTCGCCGAGGCTTGCAATGTTTGCATCGAGCACTAAATTGCGGAGTTTTGCTTGGTCGATTACCATTCCTTACAGTATAGCAACAACAGTGGTTGTATGCGCAATAAAAAATTGCTTCTTATATAAATATAAGAAGCAATTTAAAAAAAATACTATTTACCGAATGTTGCGCGTGCCCTTGTAGCGGCAGTGAGGACCATCGAGGTTTCAGTCAGTGTGGTGACATCATAGACATCCGGACTATCAACATCAACATCGATTTGTGTTTCATTGGCCATAAACTTCCATTTACGATTTTTGACTGTTGCACCCTTTGCTATAGTAAGTGCTCCGCCCGTTTTGAACGTCCATACTTCGGCTGTGCCGAAATTATAATTAACCCATACACCATTCGAAAATTCTTCAACCTTGAGCAGTTTCCATGGCGTTGGGATAATGAGCTCGGTTTTTGTTTTTACAACAGGGGTCGTAGTATCCGGCTTTGTCGTATTGTCTTTACCACATGAAGCAATACCAACAAACAGTGCGATAAGGATGATCCATCCTTTGTTTAAAAGAGCTTTCATATTTATTTGTTTAAGTGTGAGAAATTAACGTTTTTTGAAGTCTAATAGAGATTCACCTATTTGTCAAGATTTTTTTGACTTTCTTCCAGCAATCAAAAACACCCCTGCTCGGGGTGTTTTTATATAGCACTAGTCCT
Organism: Minisyncoccia bacterium; assembly: GCA_049317285.1. Classification (GTDB taxonomy): domain Bacteria; phylum Patescibacteriota; class Minisyncoccia; order Phycocordibacterales; family UBA9973; genus UBA4124. The sequence continues at coordinate 37,534 of JBMOIO010000002.1, forward strand.
GAAAAATAATAAGGTTTGTCGCACTGTTGATATGGAAGTAGACGTATTCATCAGTTGCACCTCCGAAAGTGCGCTCTCGTGCTGCCCGCCCCTTAATCTTCCCATAAAACTCAATTGTGTCCCCTACATTTAGCGTTCGGCCATATGACTGATAGCTCACACTATAGGGCATTGTCGTATACGGATCATCTTTTGCATCACGCCCGAAAGTCCAATTCCAATTACCCTCCTTGCAGGTATAGTTTGCCCAAGAGTATCCAGGAAAAGGATTATTATATCCACCCTCATTACATTCTGTAAAGAAGTATGATCCTGCATTTGCCGTATCAAAATCCCCTTCCCACGCTACGCCCGATGGAAATTGAATAGGATCAGGAAGCGGATTAAAGGTTCCATTACTCTTATAGTCCCCCGGAGTAGGGAGCTTTGTTTCAACGCCGTTGATGTTTACATAAAAATCTACCCAGATACTAAACCGAGTGCGCTCAGTATCGCGAACAGTCAATTGTCCAGAGGAAGAAAAGTTAATATTGTATACACCCGCCTCTGTTACAGTCAGTACTTTACCACTCGCTCCTGGAGAAAGAGAGGTTGGGTGATAGGTTGAAATAGTACTACAGGTAGGACTAAGCATGCTTAAAGAAAACTTCATCAGGTTTGGATTGTAATTTTTGGTGGTGGGGAGTTCCCAAATCGCATTTGCAATATTGTGTGTCAACAGACATCTATTCCCTACAACTTGTTCTGTACAGTTCCCTGTCTTTATATTGCGCACATGCCCAAAAGGAACTGTTTCTTGGTTACCCGAAATGTTTCTGCACATATCTGGTACACAGAGGTTTATCACCCCATTAGCATCAGCACATAGCGCCTTGTTACTGTCATTTGCCACGCGCTGATTTTGAATATAGCTATTTGCCAAAATATTTCCACTTACCGCAATGTTTCCCACTACACCACCAGCAGTACTTCCTACAGCAACAGTTGAATTAGTGTCTACAGGAGTACCTCCGCGCACCACACCTTGAAGCGAAAGCGTTTGCTCAAAAGAACTGTTTTGAGAAACAAGAAAATCTTGCACAGAAAGTCCACCGCTTTTTATCTGTGCAGGACCAACATGAACAGGGAGCGATTTATTTCCCGCATACAGATCAGCCGATGGAGCTGCCCACTGAGCAGTAACAGAAACACCAAAGGCAAATACGAGTCCGAAGGCGATATATTTAAGATTGGTGAGAAGTGTTTTTTTCATAAATTATTGGCAGCTGTTAAAGGTGATGATAAACGATGGACTATCTTCGCTAAGTCCAAAGGCAGTCGCATTGTCGGAGAACGGGATTGGTGTTCCTGTATCTAAACACATCCAATTCATTGCAGTAATAGTATAACTTCCCAACGATACAACTGTCGGAACTGTGGTGTTGTTCACTGTATAGATTTGACCAGTAGCATTGTTTCGAATAGTAACAGCATCTCCTACTTGGTTTGGTCTAAAAGAAATCAATACAGATCCCATTGGTTCTAGTGCTCCTGTCTCTGTAGTCCACACTGCAGGATCACACAACACAAGCGTTCCTGTTTCGTCGGCACATACTGCACCATCAGTAGGATTTGCGAGCGGATTGCTTTGCACCGTGTAATTAGTATTTGCCACGCCTCCTGAAACGGCAACATGTGTTGGCACTTCGACATTAGGACCTCCAAAACGAACAGTTCCTACTGTCGTACCAGGTGCACCCCCACGAAGCCCTCCTGTGAAGAAGGTTGTTCCATCAATCTGTGCGTTTGCAAGCGCGATAAACCATTCACCTATCGAAAGCGAGCCTGCCTTCACCTGATCAGTACTATTCACGTACACTGGTGTTGAGGCGTTATTGTTGGGGAATGAAGCACTCGGGCCGGAATAGGAATTGGTGAGCCCACCCCATGACGCATGTGCATAGCTTGCCCCCATAGCAAGAACAAGACCGAGAGCGATGAATTTTAAATTAGTGAGAAGTGTTTTTTTCATAAAAATAATTTAACAGCTAAAGTTAAAGGTGATGGTGTATGAATCTCCGTCATTGAGAACAAAATCTGTTCCTCCTCCCCGGGTCATAACAGGGTCGTTTGTAGTGGTACACACTATATCCGTATTGGTGATGGTATAACTACCAATCGGCACCACTTTTCCAGTTGAAATGCCCATAGTGAATCCTGGAGCCATATCAAGTCTGTGCAACGATCCATCATTATTATTATTCACCATCACAAACGTACCAGTCTGCTGGGAGCCCTCAATATAAAAGTCTAGAGAGGCGCTTGGGGTTGCAGCCACAGGTGCCGGTGCAGCGGGGGCAGTAGAAGGAGAAGTGCAAAGGAAAAATGTTCCGTCTGCATTAGCGCACACCGGTTTTTTCCCACCACCACTGACAAGAGAGTTTGACTGTATTGTTCCAAGAGTGCTGATAGAGCCGTTTATAGTAGTATTCACCCCGTAGCTACTGTTACCAATCGCAACCGTGTTTGATCCATCGCTCTGAATGTTGCCCCCTGTCACAACTCCTCCAGCAAATGTTTCTTGACTGAACAAAGCGTTTCCTCGAGCCTGAAATGTTGTTGTAGAAAATCCTCCTGCTTTATCTTGACTAAGCGCGCTCGTATTGATTGGTGCATCAGTGTTTGCGCCAAATGCTCCTGTTGTTGGAGGAGTGTAGGCTGAAACAGCGCCGGCAATGCCGAGAGCGAGACCAAGAGCGATAAGGCGGTAATGGATGAGTTTCATATTAGTTATTTAAACTGTTAAGCATTTGTAGTCGATCGCTGGGCGTTGTTTTTGTCGGAGACGAAGTTGCTCCGAGTACGCTCCCTTGAGCAAAGACCTGCTCAGGAGTCTTGTTCACCGGAAGAGAAGACTCAGAAAGTGAGCGAAGTGCCTCTTCAGGACTGAGTGCCTTATCCTTTTGTTCCATGAAATACCATACCGCTAACCCAACAACAATAACGATACATATAATAGCCACTGCTGTGCGTTGTTTTTTCTGTTCATAACCACTGAGAACCGCATGTTCTTCAAGAACGCGTGGATTGTAGTTATTGTTTTGTACTGCGGTAGATTCCATGACAATAAGTATACTAAAATTCTATGAATATCGGCTTTTTTACCGCTACGCATGCACCCTGTGGGTTAACTGTCATATTAGTAGGGATGCTAAGTTGTACATCCGCAATATTTGGACACCAGTCCGTAGTAAGGTCAGGGTAACCAATCGGCACGCATTGACTGCTTTCGTTTATCGTATATCCAGCTGGTGCTGCAAGTTGTACACCAATAATATTCGGGCAGACATCACCGACCCCTCCATCGCCCGGAGGGGTGCCGCCTCCTCCAGTACCATTAGGACAGCTGTTGTTTACTGGTGTCGCTCCGTCTGGGCAACGCTTAGTAATCTGAGTACAAGAAGAGTCTGTACAGTCTGGGCAAATACCGTTAGAAGGTTTTGGTGCACCATTTGGACAGAAGAGATTTTTCTGTGTTGGGGTACAGTTACCAGTTACCAGGTCAATGACCAGTGTCGAAGGAAGGTTGTTTCTGAAATACGCCTGATACGGTGGCTGACAGGCTGCACCTAGTCCACCTGGTGGAACACATTGCCCATTGGTGTCTATTGTATAACTAGGAGGAAGTGCATTTTTCTTTATGTGAGTGTATGGACTGTTAGGACAATACTGTGTTGCAAGAAGACAGTTTCCGTCAGTGTCCCGAGTGAGCCCTTGTTGGGTGAGGTATGCTTGGTCTTGATTCCCTGCAATATCAAGACAGAGGTCCACAGTCGGTGTTGTCGTTATCTTTGCATCACCTTGAACCGCGATCCAGCCAAGCACCTCAGAGCCCCAAATGGAGCCATTAATACTGCGCGTTGTTCCGTTGAGTGCCCCAAGAGTGAGTCCGTATCCGCTTCCGGAGAGCGAAAGGAACCCATCCCAGCCTCCTAAATAAGCATTATCCGCCAGAGCACCACTGCAACCAGAAGCAAAAACAGAGCAGGCGCGTGCCCATCCCTCGACAGTAGAGGTCACAGTATTAAGGCGTGCTCCCGCTGTACATCCGCTTGTCGGACAACCAGCATCGTTAAATGTAATCCAGCCAATATTGGAAGACCACGCAGTACCAGAAACTGTTCCTGTTATCGGATCAATCGTTACGCCATAGGTATACCCTGTACAAGTATTAGAGTCCGCTGCGTCAGTACAGTTGTTGAGCGATATCCACCCGGTATTTGAAGACCACATGCTTCCGCTTGCATTATTATTGGTACCCGCGCGCAAAGAAGACGCAGTGAACAATACAATGGCGGTTACAACAGTGAGTGCAATGAAAAGTACTTTAGTGCGAGTCTTCATGAATACATAGAGTATAGTGCACATGCGACAACACGCGCAAGGAGTTATCCCGTGTTATGTAAAGAAAAATTGAAAGAACATTAAAACTCAGTAAAGATCGGTTTCTTTTTATTGAAAATAAAACTCGAATAAGAACTACCGTTACATGCAGCCTGTCCTCCTGTTACTGTGCCAGGTACAATAATATCAGTCGCTACTTCCCATGTATCCCCTCCGCGAGGAACTAGTGTTACTGTTTTTGTACTTGCGCCCCATGTGACAGTACATGTTCCACTACCACCAATATGAGTGATGACAATTCGTTTTGTTGATCCGCTCGGAGCGGTTGGTGGAGTACCAGGGTCGACAGGAATAGCCGGGTCATACGGCGGATCTACATGTAGCACTGTTGTCTGAATACAATTTCCTCCTGAAAATGAGTACCCTGCAGGAATCGCTGTTTGTGTGCCAGAAAGATTAGGACATACATCTGTTACTGGAGGACACGCAGCGGTACTGCATGCTTGAGATTCAACTGCACTTCCCACACACGGAGCACCTCCGTTTAATGGTGGAGTACAGGTGCGAGTACGAGTCTGCGTGCCTGTTTGTCCGCAGGCGTTTACACTGCAATCACTCCATGGCCCCCATGGGCCCCAGAAACCATCAACAGGAGTCAATGGGCACGCAGCGGTACTGCATGGTTGAGACTCAACCGAGTCTCCCACACAAGGAGCACCTCCGTTTAATGGTGGAGTACAGGTGCGAGTACGAGTCTGCGTGCCTGTTTGTCCGCATGCACTTACACTACAGTCACTCCATGGTCCCCATGGACCCCATGATCCGTCGACAGGAGTTGGCGGAACAACAGTGTATTCGATCGAGAAATTAAAATACTCCCACGCCGCATTAGCGCGCTCTGGAATTGCAAACGAACAAACTGCAATGAGTACAAGAGTGGTAAAAAAGAGTGCGAGTTTTTGTTTCATAATATGCATAGTTCTATTAACATCTAAATTGCGGCCAAACCTCAACTTCAGTTGAAGTTGTTGAAAAGCACTGCGAATCTATATTCGGAGGAAACAACCCGGCGTAAGGTGTTGACGGTCCGTACTCTTCTATACAGCTTTCACCTGCAGGAATAGTGACCTCTTTTGTTTCAAAACCAATAAATGAAGCATAGAACCTCCATCGCGCCGTAAATGTTACAGGGTTCGGGAGAGTGTATGTCTGTGGCGGATATGGGTCCCCAATATTCCACTCTTGTGCAAGACAGATACGAATAAGTCTTTTATAGTTACCCCAAAATCCACATGAACCCGGAATACATCCAAATGAGGATCCAACAGGGTCATGGGTGTACACCATCCCTGAGGCAGGTATCTTTTGTACGGCGTCTTGTACCTTTATCCCTCCCTTAAAGCTCGCTGAAAAGACCCCTGCAGAGGCTTGCGCTGTACCAATCGTTGCTGTCCCAAAAAGACTTCCACCGGAAGAAATACTGTTTTCACCTATAATCGAAACTAGTGCTCCATTTACACCTCCTTCAAGCGAAGCAGTGTCGACATTCGTTGATTCTGATTGAATCGATGTCGTAACAGAAATGGTTTCATTTTGCTGATACGAGCTTTTGTTGGTATTTATTGTGAAATGAAGCGGGCCGTTTGCCGAACCCTGAATCGTATACGTTGCCGCAGAAGCAGTAGAAGTAATTCCCCAAGCAAATAAGAAGAGGAGAAGAGCAATGGTATTTACTGTCGCACTATTATTAGCAGCCTGCTTTTTCTTGATATACCACAGTACTGCACCCAAGAGTGCAAGTACTCCAAGAACCAATAGTGCGATAGTGCCCCATTTTACGGGACGCTTCACTGAAGTAGTCTCAAATACAACAGACATATCATCAAATACTTCCCCTGTTGCGTCCTTCAATACAAGTGTCACTTCTGGATTGTAACAAGCATTAAGAATAGGAATCTCTATTGTAGAAAAGACGCTTCCTTCATCAAGTACAAGCAGAGATTCATATGCCGCAGCACAGCTTCGCCCTGTATCGCTCTTTATTACTACATTCGCCACTATTTCCTTTGTAGTAGCAGACCACAAAAGAGAAAGTCGCGCGGTTTCATTTTTAATATAAAAATCCTTATCAAGAGTCATATTGGCAATCTTTGCGGTCGGACCAGCAACAGTGTATGGAAAAGATATCATGCCAGACGCACCATCAAGCGTGACAGTAAGGTTATATAACCCCGCTTTCTCGCTACGAGGAAGCGTAAGGATGAGCGGCTGTTCTGGCTGTTCAGAGAGTGCAATTGCTCCAGTATCTCCTCCTACAACTGCAATCTCTTCACCAAATGCACTCCCTTCGCGGGTTATATAGCGAGGAGTAACAGAAAGGGGGGCTCCTGTCGGGTTTTTTATTACGCACAAAAGCCGAAACGATTCTTCTGGCAAAAGAATAACGTTTGCGTGGGGTATATACCCCGTCGCAGTGACAGGTTTCACTTCAGTTCTGCAAGAGAGAGGGTCGATGGAGACGCCGTTTTCTGATGCAACAAGCGTTACTTCTCCTGCAACTGTTATTCCGAACAGAAAACCGCTTTGGTTTCGGGCGCGCACGAGAACCGTATAGGATCCATCGAGGGTTGTGGGTACATCATAAATAACTTCGCGTGAAAGAGAGCTATTCGGGGCAAGTGTCAAAATTTCTTCATATATTTTCTCGTCAACAAGGGTCTGCTTACCCCCTTCATTACTCACTAAGCTCACGCTATAGCGAACATCGGACTGCATCCCTTCACCGTTGTTGAGCTCAAACCCGACCGTAATCTCTCCTCCTTCATACGAGAGTACTCGCGCGTTTTGAATATTAACCGAGGCAACCTTGACCGGTCCATTTTCTGATACTTGCGCACTTGCCACTATAGGGAAGAGCGCGAGTGCAGCGAGAAGAAATGAAAATAGATAGCGATTCATAAAAATAAAAATTGTATTACAATTCAGTATACCTAACTTAATCCTACTATAACAACAAGTTATACCCATATATAAAAAACCTCTTTGCTATAAAGCAAAGAGGTTGGAGGATTATGGTACAGGAATAAGCACTCGCTGATCTCTATATGTCCATATACCAACTCCTGGAGTACCCTGTGCCGGTCGCTCAAGGAGGAGTGTTTCATTAGAAAATGAAGCGCTGTACTCCACTCCCTCAATCCAAAGCAGAAACTTACCTTCGTGATTTCGAAATTTCCAGGGAGTGGTCCCTATTGGAATTTCAGAACATGCCGGATTTGGTGAACGGCTTCGGTGGTACCGTTTATCAAGATAAAAAGTTCGGACCATTCCCCATTCGCAGCTAGTTGATGCTGTAATGGCAATTTTTTGCTCAGATCCACCAGCAGTCTCAACTTTCCAGTAGTATTCGGCAGTGGTTTTCCAGGAAGCGGCGTCTTTATTTCTCAACAACAGCAACATGTTTTGATCAGGCAATGCAACTGAAACCTTTACAGTGCTAGTAGTGGTACCTCCGGGACCGGTTGCAGAAAATACTATGCTGGTATCGCGCTTCAGAGCACGCAACATGAATGAGCCACTAACCTTTCCAATATCCTCACTGGCACGTCCTGGCCAGGACACACTGATTCCGTCTGAAATAAACGAAACTTTTGTGCTATCGCCGTACCCTACCATTGAAGGCTCGACTGAGACTGTCATGCTTGGTTTTGGAAGGACAGGAGGAGGGGGAGCAACAGGATTAACCGGTTCAATATGCTCGGGTTTACAACTCATAACGACTATCACTACGAGAAGCAAGTACTTTTTTTTCATCGTTATATGATTTTAATGACTTTTTTTCAGTATGTCACACCTTTTTAAAAAAGCAATAGTTTTTCCCTCCTATAGCAACAAGAAGAAGGTTTCTTAAAAATTGTTTTTAATTTCTTGCGTCCTCAGGACAGTATGCTATACATATATATGTACATGTCCCGAGCGCACCTTTGTGGCATTTTTAGTAACAATTAAATAACCAACTAAATAAAATAGACATATGTTAGACATCAAAGCATTGAAACTGGCACTAGAACAACTAGAAACCGAACGCCGCATCGGGCGCGACAAGCTTGTCGACGCAATCGAGCAGTCACTCGCAGCAGCCTATAAAAAGGAATATGGCAAAAAAGGACAGGTCATCCGCGCGATGATCGACCTTGACGCGGGAGCTGTATCGTTTGAACAGGTAAAAACTGTTGTAGACGACACACTCGTGCGCTTTTTGGCTGAAGACGAAGAAATCGCCGAAGACGACACTGATATGCGCGAGCGCTTCAATGAAGAGAAGCACATCCTTCTTGACGACGCACAGATGATCAAGGCCGGCGCCACTATCGGCGACGAATTGGTCTTCACCCTTGAACCAAAGGACGACTTTGGCCGCATTGCAGCGCAAACTGCAAAGCAGGTGATCATGCAGCGTATCCGCGAAGCAGAACGCACTAGTATCATGGAAGAGTTTGGTGGAAAAGAGGGCGACATCATCTCAGGCTATATTCAAAAGGTTGACCGAGGAAGTGTGTTTGTCGACTTTAACCGTGCGACCGGTATTATCCCAATCAGTGAACAAATTCCCGGTGAGCGCTATGTTCGTGGTGCTCGCATCCGCGCGTATTTGTACCATGTCGAAGACACTCCTCGCGGAATCACCCTTCGCCTCTCTCGCACTCATCCTAAATTCCTCGAAAAGCTTTTTGCGCTTGAAAGCCCAGAAGTTGCAAGTGGTGTTGTTGAAATCAAAGCAATCGCTCGTGAACCAGGCAGTCGATCAAAAATCGCTGTATGGACAGAGGATGCAAACATTGATCCAGTCGGGTCATGTGTAGGCCAAAAAGGCGTGCGCGTATCGACCGTGATGAATGAGCTCGGTGGCGAAAAAATCGATATTATCGAATGGTCTCCTGAGACAGCAGAGTTTGTACAAAAGTCCCTCTCTCCAGCGCGCGTACTTGACCTTGAGCTCAACGACGAAGAGCATAAAGTGAGCGTAGAGGTAACTCCCGACCAGCTCTCTCTCGCAATCGGAAAAGGTGGACAAAATGTACGCCTTGCAGCAAAGCTTACTGGCTGGAAGATTGATATCAAAGGCTCTGAAGCAGAGGTAGCAGAAGAAAACGAGAGTACTGAGGGTGACGACTTTGTTTCATTGAAAGACCTCGCTGGAACAACTTCAGAAGAATCTTCTCCCGTCTCCGACGAGGCACAGGAAGAAGCTGTGGAAGATACTGCAGTAGAAACTGAAACAGTTGAAGAAACCGCTACCGAAGAAGTTCCTGAAGTAACAGAAGAAGAATCAAAAGAATAGTATGAATTTACTTCACGAAATTACTGCCGGAAACAATGTGCCTGACATTATCAATTGTATAATTGAAATTCCAAAAGGCTCAAAAAACAAATACGAAATCGACAAGGAAACCGGCCTCATCATGCTCGACCGTGCAATGCACACTTCACAAGACTATCCGTTTGACTACGGCTTCATGCCACAGAGTCACTGGGAAGATGGCGACCCGCTTGATGTAGTCGTCCTTACTACCTACCCGCTTGCGCCCGGCATCTTGGTAAAAGTTCGCCCGGTCGGCATCGTCAACATGATCGACGACGGCGACTCTGACGCAAAAATTATTGCCGTACCAGAGAAAGACCCGCGATGGGACGATGTGCAAGACCTCAGTGATGTAAACAAACACACCGTCAAAGAAATCGAACACTTCTTCCTGACCTATAAACAAATTCAAAAGAAGGCCGTTTCAATCGATAGTATTGGAAACAAAGCCGACGCTCAGGCTGCAATCCTCAAGAGCCAAGAACTCTACAAAGAAAAGTTTCAGAAATAATCGAAAAAATATACTGTAGCAAAAAACTCCCGAAAGGGATTTTTTTGCTACCAATCCATATTATTAGATTCGCATTCTTTGTCTGATTTCATACGTATCACCATGCATCAACAATCCGCGATACGAGTTAACCGTTTCCGACTTAGGATATCCCTTAAGCTTTTTGAATATCTTTCTCTTTGTGGTGGTTCGTATTTGACGATGATAGGGAAAATGTATCCACCCAAGAAAATCGACACCTGTTGCGAATGTCTTGATGTACACTTTGTGCTCGTGCATTTGAAGCTTTAACTTTTCATTCAAGAAAGCATGGATTTTTTGAAGAATGCCTTCCAAGTATTCCTTTGTACTGGACAGTATGACAAAATCATCCGCATAGCGGATATAGTATGTTACTCGAAGCCCCTGCTTCATGAACATATCAAATTCATGCATGTATACATTTACCAACAATTGAGAAGTAAGGTTTCCGAGCGGTAACCCCACTCCTTCTCTCGTCGTATGAAAACTTGAGGTAACTTCCCGGATGAGCCACAACAGTTCTTCATCCTCAACATGACGCTTCAAAATTAAAACAAGTATTTCATGATCGATACTTGCAAAGAATTTCTTGATGTCACACTTGAGTACATAACATGTCCTCGTATTGTTCTTTGAAACCCTCAGGGCAAATTCCTGAAAACGATCAATTGCTCTGTGAGTTCCCTTGTTCACACGACATGAAAACGAGTCATGAATGAATCTCTGTTCAAAATAAGGATAAAGCGTCTTATATATTAAATGATGTAACAGTCTGTCTCGGACAATCGCCTTGTGGATATTCCGAGGCTTTGGGTCAGAGATATTAAAAGCCCAGTATGGCGCATGAGTGTACGTCCGACGGTGAAGCAAGGTGTGCAAGTCGACCAGGTTGTCCGAAAGTTTCGCCTGGTATTGTATGACATCTTTTTTATGTCGCTTTCCACGAAGAAAACGCTCCCAGGTAACAAGGAGGTTTTCCATCGATATGATATCTTTGTATTTATGAATCAGCATACATCAACCAATATCACACCCCCCCCCCCCCGACACAAACTCCTCTTGTCCTTGTCAGAGCGAAGGAAAGTTATGAAGTTTGGCATAAGCACTTAGTAAACATAAACCGTGTAGACAGATACACCATCGGTGCAAAAATTGACGAGGTATTTCTTTCCTTGCTTGAAAATATTTTTAGAGGTATCTATGCTCACGACAAATTTGAGAAGTTATCTGTGGTATCACAGTCACTCGGGAAAAATGATTTATTGAAATTCTTCTTGCAGATCGGTTGGGAACAAAAAGTTGTTGACCATAAAATCTATGGTGCTTTAATCCTTAAACTTGATGAAGTAGGACGAATGCTCAACGGCTGGAAGAAAAATCTTCAAGAAAAAACTCCCACTAACAAGTAGTGAGAGAAATCAAATAAGTAGCAGAAGCAAAGGATGCAGTTGTCAGAATTCCAAGTCTTGGAGAAGTTCCCGAGGTTGAAGTTCCAGTCACCGTCCGAGTTGCGGTTCACGTTAGGCACCCTGTGGTTGCCATCCGAGTACACGCAAGCAGTGTACGATGGGTCATCCGTCCCACCGAAACCAGCGCGTGCCAATTTCTGCATTTTACTTGGAGCAACAATAGTTCTATCGAGCTCACGGACGCATCGCACCGACTAATTTGTTTTTTCATAAGAGGAGGTACCGAACTGCAAAGACATACCCGACAGTTTCTCACGAATACCCCTTACGAGATTTCGATGCCATGAAGCCGTAACCACATGATCGTATCTACTATCCTTGTGCAGTATAAATAAAAAAGGGCCTTTGCAAAAGCAAAGGCCCAGTAAAGGTTCAAAGGAACAAATAACATGTTTATGTGGCAAATGACCAAAGGTCTATTTGTCGCAGAAGCAAAGGATGCAGTCGCCAGAACCCCAAGGCCCGGAGAAGTACCCGAGGCCGAAGCCCCAGCCACCGCCCGAGCCGCGGTACACGTCAGGCACCCTGTGGTCGCCAACCGAGTCGCTCCATAATGTGTCTTTTTCATCGAAGGAAACCGTCCATTTTTCTACCGGAAATTCATCCGCCTTAAGGTCTTGTGCCAGAGTTAAACCCTGACCGCCGACCAGAATGGCGCGCTGTTTTTTCAGGAAGTTCATGCAGTCTTCGCTCGATACCGTTTCCAGAACAGGGAAGATTTTTACAAGATAGGTTTTTCCGGGCTCCAGTTTGTTCGTAGCGTTCTCATAATTCGAACTTTTTAATGCATCATTGTAATGATAAGTCGTTTTCAGCTTTTTTGTCTTTTTACCGAACTGGTCGATCTGTTTGTCATCATCATAATCCATTGGAACGGTCAGATCGAATTCAACAAGAGCCGGACCAAACCGTTGATCGATAACGGCAAGCTTTTTGAGCTTTCCGATAACAAATTCTTTGAAGCCGTTTTGCAGCAAGTCACCTTTTTCAATGATTTCCTGCGCTTCTTCTTTTGAAAAGTTGAAGGTTTCGAGATCAATGGCGCTTATGCCATCTTCGAGGAAACGTCTAAGGAAACGTCTAATTTGTTTGCGTTGTCCATCTGTCATTAATTCCGGGTGCGTGATCTGGTTAGTCATCGCGATAGTGTTTTAAATGAGCTAGTCGGTTTATCTGCCGAAACAGGAATAAGTATCCCTTATCTGAATATATGATAACATATATATTAATAATGTCAATAATTGTTAAATGGGGTATATTACATAACAATTCCGGGGCTTTGCAAGTAATACCCTTCCCTTTGGGTCGTCTCTATGCTATAAATACGTATATATAGTATGAAATACCTTATTACTACATTCGCGCTCGTTATTGGCCTTATGGCACCTACTGCCGTAAGTCTCGCGCAAACAACCCAAAGTGCACCTGCGCCGACGCTTTTTGATGTCAATGCAAACGCACCTCTTTCAGTTCGCAAGACCTTTGTCGAGACCAACCTCCGCGACCTTTTGGCACAACTGAGCGATATTCATGCGCGTGTGCAAACTGCAAGCAACCGTCTTGCAAAAAACGATATCGACGTAAACGCTTCGAATACAAGTCTCACGATGGCTCACGCCGCTCTTTTGACTGCAAAAACAAACCTCGACATTTTTGCACAAACCCCTCTCACTGAGAGCCCTACTACTGTCGCAACCCTTCGCGCACAAGCAAAAGCTGCTGAAGACTCTCTTAAAACCGCTCGCGCAAGCCTGATTGAAAGCATTGCTGCACTTAAGCTTACGCTTAACTCACAATAAGGTATACTGAGAGAACATGGATAATACAACTCTCGGACAAACCTCTTTCGAACATATCCCGCAAGAACTCTTGCACCCAAAACGCAAAACAAATCGCCTATGGACCTTGGTGCTTATTCTTGTCGTTCTCGCTCTCTTTGGCACCTTTTGGTACATCAAACGGGGCGAAATCATGGCAAGTCCCGCAACTATTGTTTCTGTCAGTACTCCTACACCAGCACAGCCACCAGTGAGCATGAACGACCTTGAGAGTGACCTAGTCAACACCGCTATTCCAGAATTTCACGAAGTGTTCTAGCAAACTTTCCTTCACTCGTCAGAGCGGGGTGCTTGTGTTAGAATGCCCCCACTATGGCAAACAATATAGAGAAACAATACACAATCGAAACAACCAAACTTCCTGGCAGTCTTGTAGAAATGAAAGGCGAGCTGTCGTGGGAAGCTTTTTCAGCATTTGAAACAAAGACCTTTACTGATATCTCAAACAATCTCGCGGTGGACGGATTCCGCAAAGGAAATGTTCCTGAAGCGGTAGCAAAGAAGCATATCGACGACGACATGCTGTTGGCTGAAATGGCTCAGCGCGCTATGGAGCACTACTATCCTGAAATCGTAAAAGAGCAAAAGCTCGACCTTATCGGCCGCCCTGATCTTTCTATCACCAAGCTCGCTCGCGGAAATGCATTAGGTTTTACGATTCGCGCAGCAGTACTCCCCGACATCACGCTTCCTGACTACAAGGCGCTTGCAAAAAAAGCGTCTGCAGTTGAAACAGTTGAAGCGACTGAAGAAGATATCGACAAAGTTGTTGAAGACCTTCGCCATATGCGCGCATACGGACATGTACACAAAGGAGAAGATGCGAGCGCTCATGGACACACCGAAGAGCTCCCTGAAGTAAACGATGAATTTGCAAAATCATTTGGAAGCTTTGAAACTGTTGCATCCATGCGCGAAAAGATTCGCGAAAACATCACCCGAGAAAAAGGACAAGAAGCGCAAGACAAGCGCCGTATCGCTATCATGGAGAGCATCATTGCCGAGACTTCGTTTGATGTTCCTGACCTCGTATTAAAAAGCGAACAAGAGAAGATGCTTGCACAGATTGAAGCGGATGTAGCACGAGCCGGCTTTACCCTCGACGCATACCTTACGCAAAGCCAGAAAACAAAAGAAGGATTACTCGACGAGTTCAAGCCTGAAGCCCAGAAGCGGGCGCGCTTCCAGCTCGTAATCAATGCAATCGCTCGCGACGCAAAGATTATGCCAACTGATGAAGAAGTAGAAAAAGAAGCGGACCGCATGATAGCGACCTACCCCGGTGCCGACAAGGCGCGCGCCATGGCGTATGCCGACATGTTGCTTACCAACGAGCAGACACTCTCCCTTTTAGAGAAGCAATAAAGAAATCCCCGCATAGAGCGGGGATTTTTGTTAACTGATTTCAATAACAGCAGTACTTTCAAATACCAAGTGCTTGGTATTTTTCCGAACTTCCTCAAAAAATTCAGCAAATTTAATTCCGTGTGGATAATCTTTTTCTCGTAACTTCGTAGCAATTTCTTTTGTTGAAACAATAAAATTTCCTTTCTTTTTTTGGGCAACAACCTTGAGATTATTAAGCCAAGAAAAAGGGAGCGGTGGCCCAACAACATTCGTAGGGCGACCGTCGGTTTTAATTTGAATGTTCATGGTGCGAGTTTTTTCAACTATACCACCATCAATCTTTTAGTCAATATGGCTTCCGATTTTTCATAAAACTCGGTATAGTGTCAGTATCAGCATTCAGTCATTGTCGTATTCCCTTTTTAAGCTTTAATTTATTTTTACATTATGTTAATCCCCACCGTTATCGAAAAAACAGTCGGCGGCGAGCGTGCCTACGACATTTACTCCCGTCTTTTAAAAGACCGTATCATTTTCCTCGGAGGACCTATTGACGACCATGTCGCAAACCTCGTCATTGCCCAACTCCTCTTCCTTACCAACGAAGACCCGAAAAAAGATATCTATTTATATATCAACTCTCCAGGCGGTGTTATCACCTCTGGTATGGCAATCTATGACACCATGCAATTCATCAAGCCGGATGTCGCGACCATCTGTATCGGCATGGCTGCATCAATGGGGGCGTTTCTTCTTGCGGGCGGAGCAAAAGGTAAGCGCTTTGCACTTCCTAATTCTGAAATCATGATCCACCAACCGTCCGGCGGCGCAGAGGGCCAGGCAACAGACATTGAAATCAGCGCGAAGCGTATTCTTAAAATGCGTTCAAAACTCAACGAGATCATGGCAAAGAACACCGGGCAAAAAATCAGCAAGATTGAGCTTGATGTTGAGCGCGACTTCTTCATGGAAGCTGATGAGGCAGTTACCTACGGTATTGTTGACTCTGTCATTACAAAACCAAGCCAGATAGCATAAAGCAATCCTCCTATGGATACCGTATTTATAGCGCTCGGCATGTTTCTTGCCGGAGGACTGTTGGGGTACATGCTCCGCACCGTACTATTGGTGATTACTAAAAATACGCTAGAGCGCACTGTTTCAGAAAAACTCTTGCAGGCACGGGAAAGTGCGCAAAGCATTCTCGATGAAGCGCACGCAAAAAGCGAACATATTGCCGAGCATGCACGAGCACTCGAAGAGCGGCTCGCGGGGCGGGAAATTCTTTTGGATACCCGAACACTTGAACTTGATGAGCGCACTCGTGTACTTGAAGAAAAATCAGAAGAACTTGCAGAAGACCAAGCGACAGTGAGCGCTCTTATTGAAGAGCAGCAAGAAGAACTCTCTACTATTGCAGACATGACTCCTCTACAAGCACGCGAAGCATTGCTCCGCGATATCGAAGAGATGCATCAGCACGACCTATCAGTGCGCATGCACAAGCTCGACTATATCCTCAGCGACACACTTGCCGAGCGAGCAAAAAATATTCTCACCACAGCAATCCAACGTCTTGCCGTACCGACAACAACCGCACTCCTCTCTTCAAACGTAAAAGTTGAAAACGATGAAATCAAAGGAAAAATTATCGGAAAGGAAGGGCGGAACATCAAAGCGTTTGAGCGAGCAAGCGGAGTAGAGCTCTTGGTCGACGATATGCCCGGCGCAATTATTGTCTCCTGCTTTGACCCGGTGCGCCGAGCGATTGCAGTAGACGCGCTCGAAACACTTCTCAAAGATGGTCGCATCCAACCCGCGCGCATTGAAGAAGAAATAGAAGCTGCGAAACATCGGATTCACGACAGTATTAAAAATCGTGGAGCAGAAGCAGTGTACGAGCTCGGCATCGCGAGCTTTGATCCGCGACTGGTCGCAATTATCGGGCGTCTTCATTTTCGCACGAGCTACGGACAAAATGTATTACAGCACTCAATCGAGATGGCACACCTCGCCTCCATGTTGGCTGCTGAAATTGGTGCCGACCCGTACATCGCAAAAGCAGCTGCGCTCGTGCACGATATCGGAAAAGCACTTGATCATGAATTCGAAGGAACACATGTAGAGATCGGCATCAAAGTACTGCGCAGGTTCAATACCGATGAGCGCATTATTACCGCTATGAAAAGCCATCACGACGACACCCCACACGAAACCCTCGAAGCAGTGATCGTGCAAACCGCTGACATGATTTCTGGTTCACGCCCCGGCGCACGCCGCGACACAGCCGAAGCCTATCTAAAACGTCTGAGCGAACTTGAAGGACTTGCGGGGCGATTTGAAGGAGTAGAAAAAGTCTATGCGCTCCAAGCCGGGCGCGAAATCCGCATCTTTGTGCACCCTGAGAATGTTTCAGACCTTGCCGCAAAGCGCCTTGCACGCGATATTGCGTTTACTATCGAAACCGAACTCCGATACCCGGGCACTATCAAAGTCACCATCATTCGCGAAACCCGCATCACCGACTACGCGAGATAAGTGTTACACACAGCATAAAGCCACTATCGTTACACAAATGATAGTGGTTTTATCTTTTCTTTAGAATTTCTTCATGAAACCTTCATCTCACAACAGATACGAACACTAAGAATGGAGGCGATTTAAGAGAAGGTGCGGTACAATATACGCATGCCTCCACACGGAAACGATACAGAAAAGTTCACTACCCCTTCAGCTGAACTTGCGCACCTCAGTGACCGCGCTCACAAAGAGTACATTCTCCAAAATGAAGCGCACAAAACACTTGAGGATGCTGCACGCGCTTCAGTCGAGTCTTATGCTCGCGCTGAAGCGCGCGACTTTTTACACGAAACAACTGTTCTTCCAAAACACGAAACAGAAAGTCTTGTGCTCAAACTCAAGCCCGAAGCTCATGACACAAAAATGGAAGAGCTCTTTGGCATCATGCTCTCCAAAGGAGTAAAGAATGCGCTCGACGTGGTAAAACAGATGAACGACTCACATCTCGAAGACGACTTCCATCGATTCTTGGTGCAGTATCTCCACACGATCGGCGCATTGCCCGGAATAAAAGAATCCTCTTCACTCTACAAAGAACTCGAACACTCACTCTTCACTGTCACTCTTCCACCGCGAACCGACACTGCTGACTTCAAATCATTCATCCAGGCGATGAAGCAATTTTATGCTGGCATGCTTGCCTTGTGCGAAAATTCAAAATCATACTACACGCTCGAACTTGCCGTACAAAACCATGGGCGCGATATTGCACTCTATGCTTCTGTTCCTCGCGTACACGAACAGACATTTGAAAAACTCGTGAGCTCCTACTACCCTGGAGCGAGTATTGAAGAAGTAGTCGACGACTACAATATTTTCACCATCGAAGGAAACGGTATTGCGGCTTCAACTGCGCAGTTGAGCGAGCCCGCGATTTTTCCGCTCGCAAGCGATGAGTCATTTTCTCATGACCCCCTTGTCGCACTCATCGGCTCACTTTCAAAACTAGAACAACAAGGCGAAGGCGCAGCTATTCAGGTCACTATCGCGGCAGACACAGCAAACAGCAACCGCCTCTATACTTCCATCATTGACGCGGCACAACAGGGCGATGTTGAAGTAAAAAAACAGTACAAAGAACTGACCGAAGGAATGCTCACCAGTCTCGGCAAAGGAGTGCTTTCATTTTTCACTACAGATACTCCAAAAGAATCAGACTCAACAAAAGAAAAAGTTGTCGATACCCGAGGTATTGAACTTGCGCGGATAAAAAATCAAAGCCAATCCTTGAAAGCGGGCATCCGCATTATTACCGCCGCGCCGACACTTCTTCGCGCACAAGCGATGCTTTCTTCAATAAAAACATCGTTTGCACAATATGCATTGGTTGAGAGTAATTCAATCAAATGGAACGACATTGCAACAGCCCGCATTCATGCTGTTGCACGCGACTTTTCATTCCGCACCATCAATGATGCTGAGCTGATGACACTTTCAGTCAACGAACTCGCGACACTCTTTCACTTCCCTGTCGGCCTTACTGCCGCAAGCGAATTGAAAGAAGTCACAACCGCAAGCGCACCCGCTCCAAGTACTATGCAAAATAGCGGCGGCGTCTACCTCGGCACCAACACTTATCGCGGCACCACTACCGATATTTTTCTTTCAAAAGAAGACCGGGTCCGCCACTGCTATGTCGTCGGTCAGACCGGTACCGGTAAGACCACCATTTTAAAAAACATGGTGATACAGGATATTAAAAACGGCAACGGCGTGTGCTTCATCGACCCGCACGGAAGCGACCTGCAAGATATTCTTGCAAACATCCCCCCTGAGCGACTCGACGATGTCATCTACTTTGACCCGGCATACACCGAGCGCCCGATGGGGCTCAATATGCTCGAATACGATGTGCGCTTCCCTGAGCAAAAGATTTTTGTTATCAACGAACTGATGGGTATCTTCAACAAGCTCTTTGACATGAAAACAGCGGGCGGCCCGATGTTTGAGCAGTACTTCAGAAACTCGGCCGGACTTGTCATGGAAGACCCCGAAAGCGGTTCCACCCTCCTTGAAATCGGGCGCGTCCTTTCCAATAAAGCATTCCGGGAAATGAAACTTTCGAAATGCAAAAACCCGATTATCAAACAGTTCTGGGAAAATGCAGAGAAAACCACCGGCGAAGCATCCTTGGCAAACTTTGTGCCCTACATCACCAACAAGTTCGACGTCTTTATTTCAAACGACATCATGCGCCCAGTGATTGCACAGCAACACAGTGTGTTGAACTTCCGTGACATCATGGACAACAAAAAAATTCTTTTGGTAAATCTCTCCAAAGGGCGCCTGGGCGACATCAACTCGCACCTCATCGGTCTCGTCCTCGTCGGCAAGCTCACGATGGCAGCACTCTCCCGTGTGGACATGGTCGGCCGCGGACCGATCAACGACTTCTACCTCTACATCGATGAGTTCCAAAATGTGACCACTGACTCGATTGCGACCATTCTCTCTGAAGCCCGCAAATACCGCCTCGCGCTCACTGTCGCTCACCAGTACATTGAACAGCTCGAAGAAAACATCAAAGACGCAGTGTTCGGAAATGTGGGCTCTATGATCATCTACCGTGTCTCCCCTGAAAATGCGGCAATGTTTGAAAAGCAATTGTCGCCGACATTTACACCAAACGATATCCTCACCCTCCAAAACTTTAATGCTATCGCAAAAATATTGGTAAATGGTGTTCCGGAAAAGCCGTTCAACCTCCGCATTCCTCCCCCACCAGTCGGAAACATGGAGATCACCGAAAAGGTCAAACAACTCTCATACCTCAAATACGGCCGCCCTCGCGCCGAAGTCGAAGCCGAAATCTTCGCACGGTATAAATAGAAAACAAAAAGAGTCCTCCTGCAAGGGCTCTTTTTGTTTTAGGTGCGCTATACTATCACTATGAATATATTTGAAGGATTTTTTGGCTCAAAAAAAGAGCGTGTTTCAGAAGAAAACGAAGTAGCGACAGCAGTAGAAGAAACTGCTTCCGCACCAAAAACACTTGAATCAATACAAGAGGCAAAAGAGTCCCTTGCCGAGCTTTCCGAGAAGCGCCAAGAAGTCCTTGAAAAACACCGCGACACTACAGAACAACTCGCATCCCTAGGAGTTCGTGAAATCGAAAAAGATGGCCACGCACGGACCGAAACCTATAACGAAATGCTTAACCCTATCGAAGCAGAGCTCGCCGCCATCAGTGCCGAGATTGGCGAAAAGCGCGCGGAGTTTGATCTGGAGCCTTCCCGAGCGACAATGCTCGAAGACCGTATGCGCCGATTGGAAGAGTTGAAAGTCCAAGAAGAAGCGCAATTTGCCGAGACTGAGGTTTCGAAACAAATCGCCACATATAATAAAGAAATTGATGCGCTCACTGAAGAAATCGCGACACTGGGCAATAAAAGAATCAGTGGTGACCTTAGGATAACAGAGGCGGAACTGCTCCAAAAAAAGGAGATTGAACGAAATGACATAGACCAGAAAAAATCAGATCTCTATCGTGATGACAAAATAGCCAACGCTCATACTGAGCGCCTGCAGAAAATTCAGGAATTGAGTACTATCACCTATTTTACCAAGAAAAACGCCGAAGATGCCTCGTACGACGAAAACGGGCAAATGAGAATTAAGTAATAAAAGAAACCGCAACGAATATCGTTGCGGTTTTTAGTTGAGTTCGGTGTTAATTTAATTGAAGGTCCATGATAAATCCATTAGGCTTTGCCTTAGTAAGAAATGTGGTGTTTATTTTTTCCCAATCATTCTTCTCGGCTTTATTGTGTATCACCCAGCACTGCAGATCATGGCGATCAATCCGCTCAATCATAAGACCCTGGATCCTGGATCGTAATAGTTCCTCCGCACTGACCGGGCCGATAGCAATTGTTTCAATGCCCAATTTTTCCATCAAATTGTAGAGTTTTCGAGGACTGATGCCGTACTCCATCAATTCGGTAATGCGAGTTGCTATTATATGCGCGAGGTATTCGTGATTCGAGTGCTTTACAAGCTCGCTCATTCCTTTCTTGAATACATACCGCTCAATCTCCAAATCTTTCATTGCCTGAAGTTTCATTTTTTCTCTCTTGGAGGCTATGCGAGAGATGGCATAGATAATTCCCATAGCACCAGCTATAGAAATTATGATTGTTATTAGCGACATCAATGTACTTTTCTTATATATATTATAGCAAATTATATATAAAATGTCAAGGTTTGCACTGAAAATCCCTTGCTATATAATGGTGGAAGCTTAAAGCCTTGGCTTTTGGCGCACTGATGAATTTAGCAGCAGCACATTTAAAGGAGTAATCCTCGTACATACTATGAACAAACAAGCCCTCGTTGAACTCATTCACGGCAAAATCGGCGGTACGAAAGTACAGGCTGAAGAAGTTGTGGAGAGTCTGATCGACGCAATCGTAAGTACATTGAAGAAAGGTGACGAAGTTTCTATTGCAGGACTCGGTATCTTCTCAGTGAAGCCTCGTGCAGCTCGCACTGCTCGCAACCCAAAGACAGGCGAACCAGTGAAAGTTGCCGCTACACGCGTACCAAAATTCCGCGCAGCAAAGGCACTGAAAGACGCAGTGAAATAAGCTCTTCTTTTTTCACACACTGTTCCCACTTACAAAAAGCACCACAGTTATGTGGTGCTTTTTGCGTGAGGCCTTACAGGTATTGACTATTTAAAGGAGAGGAGTAGGATAGGGAGAAATTTAAAACTAAATAAACTATATGAAAGTTCTGTTCTTAAACCCTGAGGCCCTGCCACCGAAGCAGGCAGATTTTCGTCACGCAATGGTTGGACAATTTAAAGCCACCTGCTCTCTCCAATTCCTTCAAGGAAAAGACTACACCCCCGACAAGGTAATCACTACTTTGAAAGAGAAAAAGTGTGGGGAAATAGTATTTTTCAAAAGCCCTCAACAAAAAGCAGAAGAACTGCTACCAATGTTGCAAAAGAAGTTTACTACAAAGAAGTTTACTTTTTCAGAAAGAATTGTTGAATGGGAAAGAAAAAACATTCCCTGTGTTTCATTAATGATTAGCGAAAAACCAAAAAAGGAAGAAGTTTCCCAGAACGAAGAGTCGAAGCTCGTAGTGGCCTAAGGCCCAGAAAACGGATATGCAGTATATGCATATCCGGTTTTTTTATTTGTGCGGGATAAGGGAGTTGGTCACAAATCACTAAGCATAATTCTTCGCTCCGCTCGAATTCTGCAAAGTGTTCGCGACCCCGGCTCGCTTGCCTAAAGGCATAGCTCCGCCTTTCTCCTCCCCCGAAAGCCACGCAGGTGGCTTTCTTTAAATCCCTGCATTACATAAAAAGACCAGGAAACAAATCCTGGTCTTTTTATGTATGTGCGGGATAAGGGAGTCGAACCCTTCACCTCAGTTTGGAAAACTGATATTTTACCGATAAACTAATCCCGCTTTGTTTTACTATCCTATCAGATTGGCCTCATACAATCAATAAACCCCCTATCACGATAGTTCGCGAGGGGGTTTTATCATTTCATAGCAATAAGATACTGCTCTCCGCTTTTTGAAGCGACTAGTCCAAGAATCAATGGTTCTGAGGAGTTCTTGCGACTCTCTGCTTCCTCTGTACCATCTTTTACAATGACCAAGCAAAAGGGTCCGTTCTCATAAGAAGAGACATTTAAAGACTCCTGTTCCATCAATTCGATGCGAGCCTGCACTTGTGTTTCCTGGTCGGGTGATAAAGTAAATAGTTGAGTAAGCATATAAAAGTTCTAAATTCTTAATTATTATATAGTTTTTTCAGTATTTGTCAAATACTCTTCGTACTGTTTTCTCATTTCTTTGAGGTAAACCGTATCGTTAGGTAAAATCTTTCGCACCTCTACGCCATTCTCCATCTCATATGAGGCATAGATTTCATTCTCTGTTTCATCAGTCATATATGACGGTGATAAATCTTCATCTGATGCATTTTTTGTACAAAAACTTCAAGCTTGTTGAAAAACTCTGTTGCATTAAAGTCAGCTGGCAACCTGTCTCTATTAGGGAGCGCTTCTTCAACTGTACAACCATTAATGTATTCCATTACAATAACATGGTCTTTCACAAGCGCTCGCTTCCCTCCCTCCATTTTCACTTTCATAGGAGAGACGATGGTTGCAAACGCCTTTGGTACACGAACTTCCGTTCCATTATTTTGGAGGGCAGCAAGATACTCAATTTCAACATCGATATCATTATTTCCCGGGAGCATATTATGAACATGCTTAAAGCAAAGCCCTGTAGTTTCGTCAGGATACTTGTACACTTCCGCCGTCTTACCAAAGCCAACCTTGTTTTCTTCGGTAAAGATTCTTTCTGCAAAAGCACACAAGGTTTCCTTATAGGCTTCCTCTTCAAGGGTTGGGAAGGCACGGTCGAGTTCTTCTTTATTATAAACTTCAATGTCTCCCTTAAAGGATTCCATAGTCATAGTGTCGGGATGCAGGGATTCGAACCCTGAGTCACCTCTTCCCAAAAGAGGCATGTTAGCCGTTACACCACATCCCGATGCGTTTTGTATAGTAGCAGAAAGTCCTCTGTAAATAAAGGGTCAGGTAACATCCAAGAACTCTATCTGCACTTCCCCACCCTCTTGGATAGGAAGCTTCACGATCAATGCCTTGGCTCTGTATTCTTTAATCGTATTCATCAGGCAATAATACTCCACTGATATCAGAAATTTTCTAATCTTGGCATTTGTCATATTCTCGGCCGGATTGAACCAGCTCCCAAGCCGGGCAGTTTTTACCTCATAAAAGTAATAGATCCCCCTCTTTTTTGCGACAATATCAATCTCGCCGTATTTATTCGCTCTATTGCGCTCAACAATGCTAAATCCTTGTTTTATAAGATATGCCACCGCACTACTCTCACCCCTTTCCCCTATTTTTTGTGTTTTTGAGGTAAATTGCCTGATCATTACACTATCAGCATATACCTCCGTACATAAAGAAAGTATCAAATCGGACAACTAACAGCCACCGTATCGGCCGTCCGTTATCCCACTTGTGCACACACTTATCCACAGTTCTGTCAAAAAATGAGTGTTTTCAGTCCGTTTCTGACAATAAAAGACTGAAATTGTCTAAAGGACCGATATGAATCGGGTAAAACAAAAAGACTCCTTCCTGGAGTCTTTTTGTTTTTGTGCGGCTACAGGGAATCGAACCCTGGTCTCGTCCTTGGCAAGGACGCATTCTACCACTAAACCATAACCGCGTACGGAAATCAGTATACATGAAATATAGTGATTTCCAATGTGCACCTGCCAGGATTCGAACCTGGAACAACTGCTTCGAAGGCAGGCATGATATCCATTTCACTACAAGTGCAACAAGCTATTTATACTATATTTTTACCGTCTTTACCATAGACTCTTTCCACGCCAGCACGGTATGTAAATGATGGATACCATTTACATACATTCTCAAACACCCTTTATATGTAGGGTTTTTCTTTATTTGATGAACTGTCGGCTTATAGATAGTTTTTTGAAACTGATTTGAATCTATACCCAATTGCTGTACCCAAAAAGCTTCCAGATTTTCTTCTTTATAGCAGTCGTGTATAAAAAGTCTTATTCTTATTGACTCTTTTGGCACTTGTAGATATTTTTGCATCCACTGATACATAAGCACAATCATTTCTGTATCTGAATTAATAAAACTGAATATACCGTCACGTTTTGACCCTTCTGCCCAATACAGACAAAGCCCCATCATGAAATCTATCTTACCTGAATGCTGATTATATGAATCATACGCCCTATCTTTTATAACGATGTCTCGTGCTAATCGCTTGCTTCTGTTTACTTCTGCCCCCTTTGCCCTCCCAACCCCTTGGCGAATACTTATTTTTTCATATAGTACTTTTTCTTGTTCAGTAGTAAGCTCAAGACGCTTTAGCCATCCTGACAGCGTTCCTTTTGCTACAGGAACTTCTTTCATAATTTCAGAGTATGAAAACCCCTGCATTCTTAGTTGTATAGCCCTTGCTTTATTTTGAACGTTCGATTTCATGTATGTAACAATTGTATACTCTTTTGCAAGTAGGTGCTACTATAAAAACATGAGTCCGACAGAAACAATTCCCCCGTTTGTTTCATATGTAACACAAACCCTCCAAAAAGCGGGTTTTGAGGCGTACCTGGTCGGTGGATGCGTCCGCGACCGACTTATGGGTAAAACCCCTAAAGACTGGGATATCACCACCAACGCTCGCCCCGAACAGGTCCAAGAAGTGTTTATTTCCTATAAAACAGTGTATGAAAACGACTTTGGCACGGTGACAGTGTTAAACATGGCCGTAAATGCAGAAGATCGTGTTACATATGAAACACCTGTGTCCAGCGAAGCCTTGGCGAAGTTGGAGGACTTAGATAACCAGGTACAAGTCACCACTTACCGATCTGAAGGAAACTATGGCGATAATCGCCATCCTGACAGTGTTACCTATGAAACAGAGCTCTTAAAAGACCTCGAACGCCGAGACTTTACTATGAACGCTATTGCTTGGGACCCTATAAAGGACACAATAATTGACCCTTATAAAGGACAAAACGATATAAAAGACAAAATTGTCAGATGTGTCCTTAATGCCACTACTCGCTTTGAAGAAGACGCGCTTCGCATGATGCGAGCAGTACGGTTTTCCACAGTCCTCGACTTTGCTATTGCGAGCGACACAATGACCGCTCTCACTGCCCAATCAGAGCGCATCGAGGCTGTTTCCGAGGAGCGTATCCGAGACGAATTCATTAAAATTATCCTTTCCGAACGCCCAGCTCTTGGCGTGGACTTGCTTGAAAAAACAAGACTTTTAAAGCATTTTCTCCCTGAAATGATTGAAGGAATTGGGTGTGAGCAAAAAGGTGCCCATATCTATGATGTCTACAATCACCTTCTCCACGCCCTACAGCACGCTGCCGATAAGGGTTTTCCACTAGAAATTCGCCTTGCAGCCTTGTTTCACGATATCGGCAAGCCTGCCACTCGCCGTTTCGACCCAAAAAAGGATAAATATACGTTTTTTGGCCATGAAGTGGTGGGTGCGCGCATGACAAAGAAGATCCTGGAGCGCTTTAACTTTTCACGTGTAACAATCAACCTGGTCGTTTCACTCATTCGAAACCATATGTTCTTCTCGGATACCGAGCAAATCACCCTCTCTGCGGTACGCCGGATTATCCAAAAAGTGACTCCTGAGCATATTTGGGACCTGATGAGGACCCGTGAATGCGACCGTGTGGGGATGAAAAAGGCGGAAGCTCCATACCGTCTGCGCAAATACCATGCCATGATTGATGAAGTGCTCCACGACCCTATTTCAGTAGCTCAGCTTGCCATTAACGGCGAATACCTGATATCTGTGTTACACATGAAACCAGGTCCTCGTATGGGCTGGATATTGCACGCCTTACTGGAAGAAGTCCTCGAAAACCCAGAACTCAATACTGTGGACCTCCTCACCGAACGAG
Organism: Minisyncoccia bacterium; assembly: GCA_049317285.1. Taxonomy (GTDB): domain Bacteria; phylum Patescibacteriota; class Minisyncoccia; order Phycocordibacterales; family UBA9973; genus UBA4124. The sequence goes on from JBMOIO010000002.1 coordinate 64,538, forward strand.
TTCTCGACCTGGGCGAACAAGACGACACTACCCTCAAAGCCCTCGGCGAGAAAGGGAAAGAAAAAAAGGATGAACTCGAGCAGGAAGAAATTAAGATACTTCGCACAAAACACCGAGTGAAATAGCGTTACATACCTGTCCAGCGGAGCGATAGCGAAGTCGGGTGAAACACAACGTCAAAAAATACCCTAGAATAAGGCTATTTTTTGATTGGAAATGATCAGTGTTTCATGTGTACCAATTCCCCTTGCAGTACTTTACACTTTACTGTAAAGTGTAACTATGGAAAAGGCGGCGTACTATGAGATAGCAACATACTTGAAATATGCTGACAGAGCTGTTTCACCGCATGAGCTCTCCGTCATTCTCGGCAAAAGCCGGGTTACCATCCAAGCATCCCTCAAGCGACTCCTGAAAAATGGTTGGGTGGTAAAAGAAGGTTCGTCACCCCATACCTTCTATAGAGGAGTAGAAATACACCCTATGCCGAAAACCGGACAAGAAGGGGAAATAACAATCGAAGATATTCGGGGGGTATGTAAAATAGGTCTGATCGAGGACTTTGTACTGAGGACTAATAAAATACGGCAAAACCCTTTGTAGTTTGCAAAACAAGGGGTTTTTGTGTACGCTTGAGAAAATACATGTAAACCCATCTCTATGTTTAAGGATTCTAAAAGTTCTGCAAAATTTGCGGCGGCAAATCTTGTGGCGCCAAGCGCTACAAAAAAACAAAAAGAAAAACTGGTAAAACGTCGGTTTGGGAAGAGAAATTGTGGGTAAAGAATTACAAACAGGCAAAAAGTCGTGGAACATTCCACGGCTTTTTATTATAGTTCTATACCAAGCAGAAGAGGGCAGTGGTCGCTTCCGTAGTACTCCTTGAGCGTTTGCACCTCCTTCACACTACTTTTCAATACCGAAGAGACAAAGAAGTAGTCAATGCGCCAGCCGACATTGCGCTCGCGTGATGCGGTCTTTTGGTCCCAGTAGGTATAGACATCTTTCATTTCTGGATAAAGGAGGCGGAAGGTATCAATCCAGCCGTGATCTGTCAGCTTGTCCATCCACGCGCGCTCAATAGGGAGGAAGCCTGTATTCATAACGTTTTGTGCCGGGCGAGCAAGGTCGATTTCATTGTGCGCCGTATTTATATCCCCACAAAAAATCACCGGCTTCTTTTTCTGCAAACCTTCACTATACAAAAGGAATTGATCATAAAAACGGAGCTTGTAGTCCAACCGCTCCGGACCCCCTCCGCCGTTGGGGAAGTAGCAGGTTATCAAATAGAATGTTTCGTACTCAGCGGTGATACACCGCCCCTCGTCGTCGAGCCCTAGAAGCCCAATACCATAGACGACATTCAGAGGTGTTTGCTTGGTATAAATGGCGACACCACTGTAGCCCTTTTTTACGGTAGGCCAGGCAAAGTATGCATCATAGCCGAAGACATGCAGTACTTCGTCAGGGAGCTGTTCCGGAGTGGCCTTTGTCTCCTGTAGGCACACAATGTCTGGATCAAGGTCGGCAAATAGGGGGTCAAAAAAACCTTGTTTGTAAGTGGCACGAATGCCGTTGGTATTCCACGAGATGATTTTCATAAAGAGAGTATAGCATCCGCCTACGCTATGCTCTGGCGAGACAAGAAAAAAAGCCACTTTGGGAAAAAGCAGCTTTTTGAATATCGTAAAATGTGCGAAAAGAAAGTATCTATGAATATATAATTCGAATGAATGAGGGCAGGAGGTGACTCCTGGAAGAGGGTACTATTGATATGTCAAAGACCGTATGAGTACATAATACTCCTGATACGAAATGCTCGCAAGGGGATAACTCTCAAAAAGAAGTGAGGGCTTGACATATTCTCTCAAAAGAGGAGAATGCACTAAAACAACCTTCGGGTAAAAATTGAAAAAATGAAAAAGAATAAACGAAAAATCCTTCGTATCCTTGTAGGGGGTATGCGAAAATTCGGGGGAATGGTATCGTTTCGAGTGGTTCAACCCACTATTCCAATTAAAAAAAGTAGAGGAAACGATAAAAAAGAGAAAGCTCTCAGTATAGAGAGTATTGTGATAGGCGCCAAAGCGGGGATGCTTACCAATACACAATAGAGACGAGGAGGGTTGTGAGAAGGAAGGCCATGAGCAAATGCTCATGGCCTTATTTTATTTATTGCTATTTTACCGTTTGTTTACCTTTTGCTATGAACCCCATAGCAAAATCCGATACCAAATGCAGAAGGGATTTTGCAACGGGGCAAGACTTTTTGTTATCTCTTGGTGTGAAATTTCTTATGTACTTCTCTTAATTGCTGATCTGTCACATGGGTATAGACCTGTGTTGTCGAAATATTGGCGTGCCCGAGCATCATCTGTACGCTTCGAATATCCGCACCGTTTGAAAGCAAGTCGGTAGCAAAGGAGTGGCGCAATACATGGGGCGTTACTTTTTTTGAAATACCAGCCTTGGTGGCGCACTCGCGGACAATACGCTCGATAGAGCGCGGAGTGAGGCGTGCCGCCGGGGAATTTCTGGCAATATTGATAAACATCGCGTCCTCCATGTCTTTGCGCGCTTTCAAGTACGCTCGTATTGCATCCTTTGCTTCATTCGAAAGAAAGACCACGCGAATTTTTTCACCTTTTCCGCGGATAGAAAACTCGTCTTTTGCGAGATCTAGGTCGCGGTTGAGCGAACAGAGTTCTGCTAGACGAAGTCCAGTCGAGAAAAAAAGTTCGAGTAGTGCGCGATCTCGAAGCCCTTTGGTGGTGGCAAGGTCGGGAGATTTGATGAGACGGTTCAGCTCATCAACTGAAATGAGGTCGAGGTGCCGGGCACCTACTTTGGCGAGCTCAATTGCGTCAGGAGTCAGTGCATCGATACCGCGCTTTCTGCAGTATTTGAGAAATGAGCGAAGCGCAATAAGGTGGTAGTTTTGGGTATTTTTCTTCATCGTACCGGGAGTTTGGCCTTTTATTTTTGCTCCCGCTGCACGGTTCAGCGTCAGACGAAATTCCCGCAAGCGGTCTTCGGTGATATCGCTCACATTTTTCGCCTTCATTTCCTTAAATGCGCGCTCTAAATACTGCTCATAGTTGCGTACTGTGAGCAAACTACGGCCTTTTTCTATTTCGATATATTCGAGAAACTGCCGTTTGGCGGTGTGTATATCCATTACCTGTACAGTATAGCTCAGAACTTGAAATGACCCCTTCCTCTGTGATACCATTGGGACAGGGAGAAAAACTATTACCGCAAGTGGTCGCTCCGAGGTATTCTCGGAGGCCACTTGCTTTTTTAAAAACCCTGTGCTATAGTAAAAGCCATGTTAACGTCAAAGAAAAAACAAGCAGTAATCAAAAAACACCAAGTGCACGCAACCGACACTGGGAGCAAGATTGTGCAGGTGGGCATGCTTTCAAAGCGTATTGATGTTCTCGCTGACCATTTGAAGAAGCACAAGGGTGACAACCACTCTCGTCGCGGACTCATCAAGATGGTTGCAGACCGTCGCGGACACCTCAAGGTGCTCGAAAAGAGTAACCCAGGCCAACACCAAGAGGCTCTCAAGATCGTAAAAGGCTAACCCCTACCATCGTCCCTACAAAATACCGCGTACTACGCGGTATTTTGTTATATACTTACCACTATGGCAATCATAAAACAAAAAGATCAGCGCGTTGGGGTATTTATTGATACACAAAACCTCTACCACACCGCGAAACACATTTATAAACGAAAAGTAAACTTTGCCAATGTTGTGAAGGATGTTGTGGCCGGTCGCACGCTAGTGCGAAGCATTGCCTACGTGATCACCACTGAAAACGAAGACGAAAAAGCATTTTTAAACGCACTGACAAAAGCGGGGATAGAAACAAAATCAAAAGACCTCCAAATTTTCTATGATGGCAGCAAGAAAGCGGACTGGGATACAGGACTTGCGATCGATGTTGTTTCCATGGCGGCAAAGCTCGATGTCGTGATTATTCTCTCCGGTGACGGAGACTTTGCACCCTTGTGCGAATACTTGCGCTTCCACGGCGTACAGGTTGAAGCGGCAACGTTTGGGCAGTCTGCTTCAGCTATGCTCAAAGAAGTAGTTGACGACTTCTACGACCTCTCCAGCAATTCAAAAAAATACTTGCTCGGCTATTAACACGCAATTGAATGGAAGAAGAACATAAACAATCGACCCCAAACACCGCCCCAGTGGATCCTGTTATACCAACAGGTGTTTCTCCTGTGCCTCTCGCTGAACAACCAGTAGTAGCTCCAGCAGTAACTACAGCTATCGAACCTGGCGTACCAGAAGTGCCACCAGAACCTCTTGTTCCAATCCCTGAACACCAAGTGCTTGTACATACCTACGAAGACGACCTTGCGCGATCAATGAATGTTTCAGATGCAAAGGTGGTGCAAGAACTTCTCACTTCAGCGCGAGAACGCGAAGGTGTATTGAAAGAAGAAGTGCAAAAGCGAAAGGCGAGGGGGTGGTATACCACTGGTGCGATTATTCTTATCCTTGCCGCCCTTGCATCAGCAGGGTACGGCGTGTATCACTACCTGCGCCTCACTGTACCAGTACAACAGAGCGTATCGATTGGAGTATTCCCAAGCACAGCTCCAGTAGATGCAAGCACGACAACAATTGAAGCAGTTATTGCGGCGTTTGAGGCAGATACAACTCTCATTGATGACAAGCCGTATCTTGTAGACCTTGTTAGTGACGAAAAAGCACAGGTACTCTTGAACAATGCTCAATTATTTTCTTTTATCGGAGCCGCTCCGACTGAGCCGTTTGCAACTTCTCTTGGTGTTATCCGCCTAGGCGTGATGAATACAGCAAACGGTACGGTGCCGTTTCTTATTGCGTCGCTTCCAAACCCGGAGATTGCGAACAAAGAGTTTCTTATTGCCGAAACAAAACTCCTTTTTATGTTTTCCAAAGCATTAAATATTAGCACTGCGACAATAGCACCGGAAACAAGCCAGGAATTTGTCGGCGAATACCGCTACAACCTCCCGGTCCGAGTACTCTATACGGCTAATACCGTAGGTGTTCGAGGTCTTACAATGCTCTACGGCTCTGCGACCGACAACATTGTTGTTATTACCACAACCCCTGAAATCCTCAAGGCCATTTACGACACTATCATCCGCCAGCAATAAGGGGATACTGCTCCTTGTACTTTCGCACCATCGTGCTAGTATACGAAGTATGAAAAATACCGACCATTACAAAACAGTCCTTTTGGCCGAAAAGCAGACCCTCGAAGAGGAGCTTGGCGGTATTGCGCTTTTTAATACTGAAACCAACATTTGGGAAGCGACTCCTGACCAAGAGCTCATGGGGGAGATCGATGACAATGATGCAGCTGACCGATTCGAAGACTTTGAAGGCCGAAGCGGTATGGTAACAACACTTCAGACCCGCCTCACTGACGTGAACAATGCGCTCGAAAAAATCGAGAACGGAACATTCGGCACCTGCGAAGTCTCTGGCGAAAAGATCGAAGAAGACCGCCTCAATGCAAACCCAGCTGCGCGCACCAGCAAGGCGCACATGAACAACTAATAAATCTGTCACTGAAAATCCCCAGATACTATCTGGGGATTTTCAGTACCCAATACTCAAAATAAGCGATAGCATATTTTTGAGTATTGTTTTTTTGATTACTAGTACACTTTCTTCATTTTTATTTCATACGCGCTCTCTATACTGTAGTAATGGCATTTGCTTCCATTCAAAGCGCGCAGATCACCGGGCTTGGCGCACAAGGAGTCATTGTTGAAGTCGACATTAGCAGAGGGTTGTACCTCTTTCAAATTGTGGGCCTGCCCGACAAGGCGGTAGAAGAGAGCCGCGAGCGAGTGATCAGTGCGCTACGAAACAATCTTGAAAAAAACCCCAAGAGCGAAAACCACAAAGTTATCGTTTCCTTGTCACCAGCAGAACTCAAAAAAGAAGGGGCGTACTTCGACCTTGCGATTGCTGTTGGCTACCTTGTTGCAACCGAACATATAACAGCTGACACTGCGGACAAGCTCTTTATGGGAGAGCTTTCACTCAGTGGTGAGGTCCGGCCAGTACGAGGACTTCTTTCGATTGCACTATGGGCGAAAAACAGTGGCATTACAGAATTATTTATACCACAAGCAAATGAAAGCGAAGCGGCATTGATTGAAGGACTTACCTTTTATCTCGTACCGACCATCAAGGCGCTTGTATTTCATCTCGCGGGCGAGCAGCAACTTTCAACCGTAGTGTTTGATACAACACGAGCTACCACCAATACAGTGCGAACAGATTTTGGCGATGTGCGCGGACAGCCGGGTGCAAAGCGCGCACTGACGATTGCAGCAGCGGGAGGGCACAATATCGTCTTGTATGGCCCACCAGGAACCGGCAAGACAATGCTCGCAAAAGCATTTCACGGCATTATGCCAGACCTTACCAACGAACACTTTTTAGAAGTTGCCATGATCTATTCTTCTGTCGGACTAGTTGGCGACGCACTCCACGGGAGACCTCCTCTGCGTGCACCGCACCATAGCGCAAGCCATGTTGCGATTATCGGCGGTGGTTCAACAATCCGCCCAGGAGATATCACGATGGCTCACCGAGGACTCTTGTATCTTGATGAATTCCCGGAATTTGATAGGCGGGTGATTGAAGCACTGCGCGAACCATTGGAAGAGGGAAGTATCACTGTTGCTCGAGCCAAAGGCTCGGTACGGTATCCCGCAAAATTTATCCTGCTTGCCGCCATGAATCCGTGCCCGTGCGGATACCGCGGAAGCGGCGTCAAACCGTGTTCGTGCAGTGGTGTTGAGATAGCGCGCTATAAAAAGAAATTGTCAGGGCCGATTATCGACCGCATAGATCTCTGGGTCCCCGTTCATCATGTCGAATACGAAACATTGCACGAGAGTAATACGCTTTCCGAGAGTGAAACTATTAAAAAGACTATTGAAGCACTTCGCGCCAAACAATATACCCGTCTTAATAAACTCAACTGCGACCTTTCGACTACTGAGGTGCAATCGAAAAGCAATTTGTCAGCCGAAGCAAAAACGATTCTTCAGCGTTCTGCTGAAACGCTCAAGCTCTCACCACGCGTGTATTTGCGCACCATCAAAGTAGCACGCACGATAGCGGATATGGAGAGGAGCAACACTATCGAACCGCCCCACATCCTCGAAGCCCTGCAATACCGCCCGAAGTTTGAGTAACAAGAACTAAAAAACCCGAGCATGTGCTCGGATTTTTATGTACTAGAAATGAGTGCCGACTTTGTATTTTGTAAACGGGTTTGTTGCCCCGCGAACTTCAAAGTGTAAGTGCGGTCCGGTACTGCGACCAGTGTTTCCGCTTTTACCAATAACCTCGCCTGTATTCACTTCATCACCAACAGAGACACTTACTTTTGAGAGGTGGGCATAGAGCGTTTGAGTGCCGTTTGAGTGCTTGATAACAATATAATTACCGTATCCACCATTGTACGCCCCGTTCCCCCTTGCAATAATCACTTCACCCTTCATTGAAGCTACTACAGTTGTTCCGATTGGAGCACCAAAGTCAACCGAGTTCGCACCGTGAAATCCTTGGGTGAGGACACTGCCCGGAATAGGAAGCTTGTATGCTGAGGAGGAAGTTGTTGTCGTCTTCTTGTCGTCATTCTTTCCGGCAGTATTTTTTGCGACTGCCTTTACTGCAGCCTTTGCCTCGGTTTTAGTAGGAGCTGTTGCAATTGGCTCGCCGTTCGGAATGATGATATCCATACCGACCTTCAAATCACTTGCTTCTTCAATGCCGTTATAGTCGAGAATTTCACGAGTATCCGCGTCGTACTTCTTTGCAATACCACTCGCTGTGTCGCCCTTTTTCACTTTGTACTGCACGCCGGTGACAGGCAGAATAGTGAGCTTGTCACCTACCTTAATAGTGCCTTTAGTGCCGAGATTGTTTGCCCAGCGAATAGTGTTAACCGAAACGCGGAACTCTTCTGCAATACCGCCAATAGTGTCTCCACTTTTTACCGTATAGACAATAATAGGGTGGCTGTCGTCGGGAAGCTTTTCATCAAGAGGGGCGAGCGGGGTCGCGTCTTCATTGATTCCGCCAATATTCTCTAAAGAAACACTCTCGTCTTTTACTTGTGTAAATACGGAAGCACTGACAGAGCTGATAATCTGACTGGAGAGGCTGTGTGCCATCCCTGCATTTACTGCAAGGAGGAGTATGAGTGATAGGGTGCGCTTGCGCGATCTACCGATGGGGTCGTCTAACAACATATGGTTATGAGAGAAATGATAGCAGGCCAAAAGAGCGGTTTTTGATTAGATAATTTAATTCTCTTTGTGTCAACTATTTTATCCAAAAAAACCCTTGTTTTAAGGCATAATTGACAATTTCTCTGAATCAAAGCACTGTAAAACAACGCAAAAACCATTGAAAATACTAGGTATTCTCTCCACCTAAAGAGAGATTTTTACCCGCAATGGTTTCGAAGAAAACACGGCGGGTCTGTTACACTAAGGGAACTATGGATTTCACTGAAGGGCTCAATGATTCGCAAAAGCGCGCAGTGCTTACAACAGAGGGGCCGCTTTTGATTGTTGCAGGAGCGGGGGCGGGGAAAACCAAAACAGTGGTTCACCGCATTTGCCACATCATCACAACAGGGGTCGCACCTTCATCAGTGTTGGCGGTGACATTCACCAACAAGGCGGCAAAAGAAATGCGCGAGCGCGTCCACTCTCTTATCCAAGAAGTGCCGTTTATTGTCCGTGGAGAAGGGTTGCCGTTTGTGAGCACCTTTCACTCCCTTGGCGTATTTCTTCTGCGCAAATTCGGCGCGTATGACGGACAAATCAAACGCTTCACCATTTTAGACGACGGCGACACCAACACACTTATTAAAGAGTGCCTTTCATACTTCGGACTTGACCCTAAAATGCACGACCCGCGCGGGATTAAAAACACTATCAGCCGAAGTGCGAATGCGCTCTTGGACCCCGATCAATTAATTAACAGCAGCAACCCGAATCACCGAATGGCAGGGCAGATATGGAAACGCTACAAAGCGCAGAAGCGCGAACAAAAAGTATTGGACTTCGATGACCTCCTTTTGGAGAGCGTAAAACTTCTGGAAGAAAACAAGGAGGCGCGTTCCTGGTGCCATGAAACCTGGAGCCATATTCATGTCGACGAGTACCAAGACACCAACGAAGTGCAGTACCGGATTGCGACAGCACTTGCGGCAGATAAAAAAAATATCTGCGTTGTCGGCGACAGCGACCAGAGTATTTATTCATGGCGCGGAGCAAACATTAAAAATATTTTGGAATTTGAGCGCGACTATCCAGAAGCAACCACTGTACTTCTAGAAGAAAACTACCGCTCCACCAAAACAGTGATTGCAGTAGCAAACGAAATGATCAATAAAAATACCTACCGCACAGCAAAAACGCTTTTCACTAACAATGCAGAAGGTGAGAAGATTTCTCTCTATGGTGCGTATGATGAAAACGACGAAGCGCAGTTTATTGTGGAGCGCGCAGTGGAAGAAATGGACAAGGGAGTTCCCGCGCAAGACATTGCCGTACTGTTTCGCACCAACTTCCAATCGCGTATTTTGGAAGAAGCATTTCTTTCTATGGGCATCCCGTATCAAGTGCTCGGTGTTCGCTTTTTTGAACGCAAAGAAGTGAAAGATGTGTTGTCGTATTTGCGCGCAGCACTCAACCCCGAGAGCCTCCTTGATATCAAGCGCACGATCAATACGCCTGCACGCGGTATCGGAAAAGTGACTGTTGCAAAAATCTTCTCGGGCGAGCGCGACACACTCTCGGGAAAAGTGCGCCTCTCTGTCGACAACTTTTTCAAACTGTTGGAATCTATTCGCAAATACATTGAGCTTCACAGTGTTTCAGAAACAATTCGCTACATTATTAATGAAAGCGGTATGGTCGCATCATATAAGGGCGAAGCTGATGGGGAAGAGCGCCTAGAAAACCTCGAAGAGCTGGTAACACTCGGCCTTCGTTATGATTCTTTCGGTGCAGAAGAGGGATTGGAAAAGCTCTTGGAGGACGCAACACTGATGAGCGACCAAGATAACCTCGAGGCGGCGAAAGGGGTGAAGCTCATGACCATTCACGCAGCGAAGGGACTGGAATTCAATGTGGTCTTTGTGACCGGACTTGAGTTCGGTTTGTTTCCCCATGAGCGCGACCAAAAACTCACTGGAAGCGACGCCGAAGAAGAGCGCCGGCTCATGTATGTAGCGCTCACCCGAGCGCGCGCAAAGCTCTACTTAACCTATGCAAGCATGCGCACTATCTATGGTATGCGCGATGTCAGGCTTCCGAGTGAATTCATCAGCGACATTCCGGACGAATTCATCGAACGCGAGAGCCGGAGCGGGGAAGCCGGGTTTACAACAGTGTATCTGTAGTAAAAAGTTTTCCACTCTCTACACTCCTTGCTTGACATTGACAAAATGGTGTAGTTTGGTATACTTAGTATAGAAACAAACATTAATAAAAAAATATATGGAAAAATTAGTTACTCGTATTTTTTCTGTGCAAGGCCCAGTAAAATACACTATTGCTATGCTTATTCTCTTGTTGGTTTCCAACATTTCTTATTCACAACCAATGCTTGCTAGCGCTGTTGAAGCAGTAACTGTTTCAACAAAAACAACCAAAGCGCCTGGTATTTATGGGGAAGAACTATATGTCACTGAAAGTGGTGTAGAAATTAAGAAAGGGCAGGAAGTGAAATTGATTAAGGCATCGTTAGGATGGGGCTTTAAATCAATTGCAAATTATGACATTATCTTTAAAAAACCGGCCGACAAGAGTCATTTACTGGCTAAGTATGAAGACTACAAAGCTGTGATTGAAGATATTAAAGAATACAAATCTGCTCCTGGAATTGCCTATGCAAAAATACGAATAAATAGTTTACAGTATGTTATTCGAATTGAAATGGCTCTCCGTGAAAAAGAAGTTGAATTTCTTTAAAATTCTCAAAAATCTACTAATTACCTCTTATTGCATTGCAATAAGAGGTTTTTTATTTGCTTGCTGTATACTTTGCGCATGAAAGCAAAGAAGTCCCTTGGTCAACATTTCCTCAAATCCGAAAAGGCGTTGTCCCAAATAGTCGATGCAAGTGACCCAGCTGCGAATGACATTATTTTAGAAATCGGCCCCGGCCACGGCGTCCTTACAGAGCGCCTATTATCTTTTGCAGGAAAAGTCATAGCGGTTGAAAAAGACAAAGACCTTATTCCAGTATTAGAAGAACGATTTGCCGATGCAATCGCAAAGGGGAAGCTTGAGATACTCCATAAGGATATTTTAGAATTTGATCCGGAGCTTTTTTCGTTTTATAAAGACCACCCATATAAGCTCGTTGCCAATATTCCATACTATATAACGGGCGCCATTATCGAGAAATTTTTAAGCACACCGTATCTGCCGGAGCGTATGGTTCTTTTGATGCAGAAAGAGGTTGCCGAGCGCATCATTGCCCGCCAGCCCTCCGGGAGCGGGCAAGCCCGCGATAAAAAAGAAAGTATTCTCTCTATTGCAGTGAAGGCCTATGGTATACCAAAGATAGTGGGGAAGGTCGCACCCGGATCTTTTGTGCCCCCACCTACTGTGGACTCTGCTATTCTTTTAATAGAAAATATTTCTCGAGACTTTTTTATCGACCCGACAACAAAATCGGTGCTGTGCAACGAAGCGCTGTTTTTCAAAGTACTCAAAGGAGTATTTGGAAAAAAGAGAAAACAAATCGGCGGATCGCTTGCAGAACTCTTTAATGATAAAGAACTTGCACTGCGCGCCTTAGAGGATTCATCTATCGACTCAAAGACTCGCCCAGAGGATATCGCGCTTGCAACATGGAAAATACTCACTCAAGCACTAGAGAAAAGAGGGTGTGGCGTTGTACAATAGTACATAGTGAATACACCCTCTCTTCCAAGCAAGCAATTTTTAATCCGGGGCGGCATTGCCACAGGTATTGTTGTAATTATTTTAGTAGTGCAGACTAACTGGTTCCAAGGCCTATTCAATAGAAAGGGGACACTTAGTGTAACTGATATAACAATAGGAGACTTGGTTGCTCAAGACTCCAATCAAAACGGCATTCCCGACTGGGAAGAAAAGCTTTGGGGGCTTGACCCGACAGAGCTCTACACAGGCGACATGTCCAACAGGGAAATCATCGACAATAAAAAGAGAGCGCTCGGACTCACCGTCCAAGAGGATGCCGAGCTCAACGAAACTGACCGCCTGGCACGAGAACTCTTTAGTATTACAGCGGCAATAGGGAATTCGGGGCAATCGAGTACTGAAGCCTTAAGTACTACCGCAGCCCAGCTCGGCGCTTCTGTTGACCGAAAAGATATCATTGACCCGTATACCCTTCGAAGCATCAAAACAATCCCGACCTCTCGACAATCCCTTGTTACCTATAAAAATACTGCTGAGAAAATTTTGGATACGTACTCCGTGGAGCAGGCTGACTTTCGCGTAGTGGTCGAAGGCCTCGAAACAGGAGACTTTACCCGGCTTCCTGAACTTGAAGCAACAGCCGTCTCCTATAAACAGCTTGCAAAAGAGATGGCAGGGATTTCAGCGCCGATTGGCGTGGCTCAGCACCACCTCGATATAGTCAACAGCTTTGCGGGCATTGCAAACTCCTTTATATACCTTAAAGAGATGGATTCCAACAGTATTGAAGGATTCAAGGGAATTGCGCTCTATAAAAACAATGCACTTCGACTTGAAAGCGCGGCCGAAGATTTGAACCTTTATTTGACAGAATACGGTATACTACAGCCATAACTTTATGCGAAAACATTTTCTCCTTTTTAGCATCATTCTTTCATTTGCACTTCCGCCAGTGCTTGCTCAAGCGCAAGCAAACTGTAGTATTATTTCGCCCGAGAACTATCAGCAATGCTGTATCGATATCCAACCTATTGATACAACACAATGCGATGCATCGATTGGTCTTGATAACCCAGACAATAACCCTATTCTAGTTGTCCCAACCAAACCAACAGCGACACAGGCGCTCTATCGCTATAACCCTTCAATAAGTATTGGGATTGGGGACAGTTCATTTAATGGTGTGCGCTTTACTGGGGTGGGTGCAGCAGTATTAAGTTGTGCACTGGGAAGTAATGCTATTCGAGGTATTATTAATAACACCATTAATAACACAATAAGTAGTGTTGCTGATGCAAAAATCCCTGTTGTTTCTAGTATTGCAAGCTTTTTTAGAGGAGCAAAGGCTACTATTGAAGGAGAGCAAGCTGGGCAGCCTGTCAGTGATGCTACAGCTCGAGCGCGTTTAAAAACCCTTGAAACAAAAGAGCAGTGTTGGGACAAACTTGCCCGTGCCGCCGCACAGCAGGCAGTACAACAAATGACAGTAAAGACGATGAACTGGGTGAACACCGGCTTTGACGGCAATCCGCTCTATGTCCGCGACATCGACTCCTACCTCAAGTCTATTCGCAACCAGCAGCTTGTTACCTATTTTCAACAAGCACAGGGGAGCGATCCAATATTCGGAAATGCACTTCGATCAATCATCACCCAACAAGTCACTGGTAGGGGTGGCGTGAATGAGCGCGTTTGTGTCGAGTACTCAAACCAAGGACCGGTAGGGAGTGGGAACGGAGCAGGGTTAACAGGACAATCAACCTGTATACGCTATGGCACCACCGCCGGATTTGGCGGGAGCTCGATGAATACTCCGCAAGCCCGCGCATACAACGACTTTTTAGGAGACTTTACCCAAGGCGGATGGAGCGCGATGCTCAATACGAGCAATAATCCGCTTTCAGCACTCTTTAGTGCGACCGACAGACTCAGTACTACCATCAGAACACAGCAGGAAAACATCAAGAGTGAACTCCAGCGCAACAGTGGCTATTTGGATATAAAGAGATGTGTAGAATGGCTAAACCAAGCACAAGTAACCAGTGGGAATGGTACAGGACTTTCAAAAGAACCAGTGTGTGGCCGATACGAAACCACAACACCGGGTTCAACTATTGCGCAACAAGTGAGCACAGTGACTAGCTCTCCAATCCGACAAGCCGAACTTGCAGACGAATTAAACGAAGCAGTGGGAGCATTCTTTGACTCACTTCTTAATAGACTCTTCTCGCGCGACAGTGGTCTTGCCGGCTTGAAAGGCGGAGCGATGAATGGCTTAGGGGGGACAAACCTGGGAAGCAATGTCGTACTCGACTACAACGGTGACCCTTTTTCGACAACAGGCACCAATGCCTTTGACCTTCCAGGATTCTTAACTGGAGTGGACACCAATTTTGATATTAGTCGCCCTCAACAACTGCGTGCAATTCTTCAAGCACAGCACACCTTCCTTAACCGAAGTAAAGATGTTGCTGTTGTTGCAGCACGGGGGCTTCCTGTCCTCGGGAGACTTGACTACTGTGTCCCTGGACCAAACCCTGCGTGGCGAAACGGGTTCGGTGAAAACCTAACACTCTTTACTGGTGCATTTAAATTTGTCGGTATCTCAAAGTACGATGTTGTTGCCCGCTCGTATGTTGCAACAGATCCTATTTCTGAAGAACAAAAAACAATTTATGGAACAGGGGTGTTCAGTCGACAAATTGATACACGCGCAGCGCGCGATGAAAATGAAAACTACTCCGGCATTGGCTTTGATTTTCTTGGAGAGCCGACAGACAACGACATTGTTCAGTATTTCCGCAATGCAAGCACGCTCCTTACCCAACAGCTCAATACCAACTATAACCAAAAAACAGTTAGTGATGCATTTGCAAACCTTGGCAGTACTGCGGGTGAAGTTGCGTATAATCGCGGACAGGCAGTGACCGCGTACCGCCTCACTGAAACACTTGTACCATATGCTGCAAATGTGGCATCGCTCATCAGCACATACGACCAATCAAATGTTCAGGTTGAAGGAAATATCGCGGAGCTCACTGCAATACACGACGAAGTACTTAGTATTGTTAAAACTGCAAAGGCACGCTATATAGCAGAACGCGCAGCAGCAGGAACTCCTGTTGACAGGCAGTGTCTTGATGCAGCCTATGTAATAGACGAAAGTACTGTTACAGGCCCAGCACGCCAAGAATCTGACACTACCAGCCAACTATTGATCGATATGGAAGCAGCAAATACTTATTTTAATAGTCAGCTATAATACACCTACATGACTCTCCGCCGAATCCTCACTATCACCATCATCCTCCTTGTCCTCGCCGGACTCTTGTTTGGCGCATCGTGGTTTTTCTCTCGCCGGACTGCTGAAAAAAACGGTACCACCCCGCTGACCTTTCGACAGTTTCTCGGCATCGGAACGCCTGCCGTACCGGGGCAAACCGTAAAAAATGAATTTGTTTCGCAATTTACCATCGACACAACAGCTGACAAAAACAGTAATGGTATCCTCGACGGGGAAGAGGACCTCAACTTCAATGGCTCGCTCGACAAAAATGATATTGTTATCAGTGCAAGTGGTCAAAAAGCACAACGATTCAACGACAGTGTCAGAAGCTCTATCGATGTGAAAGCAATTGTCTTTTCTCGTTTTGGTGATACTAACACAAATACTATCAACGACTGGAATGAGGATTTGGACAATAACGGCGAAATAGACGGTGTTGAAGACAAAGATGGAAATGACATCATCGACGGCTATGATACTGGAGGGCTTGGAAACCCTGATGGTGGAAACGACGCTGGTGGACCAGGAGATAATGGAGGATTTACTGGCGGACCCCTCATGCCGACCGGCGGAAACCCTACTTCGGGCGGAACTATCGGAGAAGGTGCCGGCACCACGCCTGGCGGATCTTCTGTGGATACTACCGGAGAGCAAGCTCCTGACCCAGTAATCCCACCCACTACAACAACCCCTGTTGCAGCAAACAGCTGTAGTGACGCTGATACCAACATTGCATTTACTCCGGCAGAAATTGCACGGCTCAATACCTTGAAAGCGCGCTTTGACCAAATAGCGGATACACTCTACGACGATGCGGCAGGAGGGGAACAGCGCGCATTTTATGACAGTTTTAAAATTAAAGAACAGCAAACACAAGAATTGGTTAACTTTTGTGAGCAACGCGTTTCAAGCTTAGGGAGTGAAGCAATGCGCCGACGGGTACCGACACCGTTTTATCATGACACTTCTCGCGATAGCAACACTTTTACCAACGGAAACGGATCGGTCATCGAACGACGCCCTTATCTTGAAAACCCCTCTGTGGTTACCGCACTTATTGAACGCCTTTTGCGCATTAATATTTGGTAAAAACACTCTCTCGCATGATACAATAGTGCTGTGCACGCACGCGTATTTCGTCGTATAACAAACCGTTTCTCTACAATCTCCAAGACCGCACTGTTGGCGCTCTTTCTTTTTGCAAATGTCTTTGGTGTGGTAAACATAACCCTTGCGCAAAGCGAAGAAGATATACGACTTCGCTATACAAAATATTTAAATCTCACCAATTTTACCGGTTCTGAACTCAGCTCGGCTGGCCTTACTCAAGATGCCACCACCCAGGGAATCATTGGCCTGAAGTTCAATGTAGCCTTTTCCCTTAATACCTCAGACGGAAAAACACTTGAACAAGCCTGGTCATATATAACCCCCGCAAACAGCTCAATGAATTCCTCTGAAGGGTTTTTAATACGGCTTTGCAATACAACAACCCCCACTCAGTGTTGGGTCAATACCATTCCGTACAGAGGAAATGCGGAAAATAGAGGAATCGAAGAAAATGCGGTCATTAGTCGCATTGTGAACAGTAACTACAGTCCTGGTCCCAACATCACGAACTTTTCAGCATTCAATAAAAATGATCCGAACAATAGTCTTGCGGGAGGGAATGGTCAACGATTTAGATATAGTCGAGACACTGGTAGCGGAAAAAATGAGGGGGTAATAAGCGATTTTGGTAATGGAATAGTCTTTGGTCCTGGAAGCTCGGTCGAAGCAACACTATGGTACTGTGCCGAAAATTCCGGTGCTGATAGTGGCTCAAGCGCCTATACAGACAGTGGTAATAAAGGACTCAACGACACTATTGCAACATTTGACACACTATGTAATGGTGGAACCTATTTCCGTATCGGCAACCCTGTCTCTATTTCTATCCCAACGGCCACCGCAGATATCAACGCACTAGTCAACAACAGTGCTTCGACATCAAAAACGGTTAGTAATGAAGATACAAACCTCCCTGTCTGCGACATTAGCTTTTTTGGAAATTCAAAAATAGTTGGATGTCTTTCTCGGTTGGTGTATTACGGCCTCTACTGGCCAAGTGCGTGGGTAGCCGGATTGTTTGGCAGCCTCTTTGACTTCTTTATCGGCTACTCAGTCAGTGACAAAAGCTACCGGTATGAATTTGCTGTAAACGGGTGGAGATTGGTGCGAGATATTGCGAATGTCATGTTCATTATTATCATGGTCTATGTAGGCTTTGCTGCTGTATTTAGCTTTGGCGGAAAAGGGGGGAGTACGATGAAAAAAGTGGTGCCTATACTCATCTTTAATGCTCTCATCATCAACTTCAGTCTCTTTGCGACTCGCACTGTTATTGATCTTTCAAATATCACTGCCCGAGTATTTTATAGCCGTATGGTGGTGTGTGACGGAAAATGTGTAGATAAAGACAACAACGGCACACCGGAAAATATCAAGCGTGGCCTTGGTGGGCACTGGCCATTGTCAGAAAAAATAGTGAGTGCATTTGATCCTCAGAGAATGTTCAGTGCGAGCATCTTGAATCCTAAAGAAACCCAGACAGGAGCGGGAAATCCGGGCGATCCACTTACTCCTACAAATAGTAGTAATACAGGGAAGAAGGTAGAGCAAGGAAAGGGGTTTGCGCAAGACAGTAATGAGTATGCCGGCTACTATGCACTGGTGAGCCTTATTGCTGCTGGAATCATGCTTGGTATTGCGGCGATGTTCTTCAATGTGACATTCATGTTCGTTGGCCGCGTCATAGGCCTCTATATGGCGATGATATTCTCGCCGTTTGCATTTCTTACTTTTGGTGGCATGCCCCTGTTTAACATCAAGGGGTATACTTGGGACGCCTGGGTAAAAGATCTCTTTAACTATGCAGCTCTTGCACCCGTCTTCACCTTCTTCCTTTATATTGTTTACTCGTTTTTAAATACTGACATTGTAAAACAAATAGGAGTTGAGGATAAAACAGGAGGGTTCTTTGGAACTGTATTGAGTATCGTTATTCCTATGCTCTTTATCTACTTCCTTATCGGTAAGGGGGTCAGTACTGCGAAAAGATATTCCGGAGAGTTTGGCGACATGGTACAAAATAAAATCAGTGGTGTAGTCGGGGGAGTAGGGGGTGTACTCGGAGGCGGTATCGGCCTTGCAGCAGGAGCGGGAGCATTTTTGGGAAGAAATACTATTGGTCGCGGAATGAAAGCATTTGGAAATGCAAAAACGGGGCGACAAGTTGAAGTTGATGGTAAGATGATTGATGAAACCAGAGCAATGCGATTCGCTTCAAATTCAGCAAATAGTTGGAGTGCTCGTCAAGCAAACAAAGTATTAAATGCAAGCCAAAAAGGAACATTTGATTTTCGCAACACTAAACTGAGCGACCGATTGAATACAGGAGTAAGTACACTGAGTGCCGGCTCTGTGAAAATGAACGATAAATTGACTAGCAACATTGGTATGGGCAAAGATGCGGGCAAGGGTGGCATTCTCGCTATCGATAAAAAACGTGCTGAAGACCGCCAAAAGAAAAATGATGAACGCATCAACTTTGACCACCTCAGCGAGGATGAGGCAAAACTAGCGTGGGTATCGTATAAAAAACAGCAGGCGGAGCAAGCGGGAGAAAGTGGGTGGCAAGACAACCTTGGCACCACAGACATTGCAAAAAACTCTTCAGAATATAAAGCTCTTTTGCAAAAAGAAAAAGACCTTGAAACAAGACTGGCGAATGCAAAATCAACAGGAAATGCTCCTGCTACAGTAGTCGCTATTGAAACAGCTATTCAAAATAACAAAAACGAGCAACAACAGTTCTTGGAAACAGAAACTAAAAAGGTTGAGGGCTTGAAGACAAATAATACTGCAGAATTCCAAAACCTAAGAACTGCAACCGTTGAAAGCTTGAAACAAGGAGATGCTTATAAAGAGTCCGCTTCTTATAAAACACTTGCTGATAAACGAAAAGGGGAGCTCGATGCGTACGGCACCGTTAAGGATGGCAAGAAGCTTACTACCGTCATGCGCGCGGAATACGCTGAAGGCCTCCTCAAACATTCATTCTGGATGGAAGACGGCAAACCTCGATTTGCTCCGGGTACACTGCGGGCAATTGGTTCCATTCCCGGCATGACTACAGCACTAACTCTTGTTGGCAGCACCTTCGCTTCAGCGTTGGTTGCGGCGACAGGTACAGCACTTGGAGCGGGAGCACTTGCCGGAGCTGGCACAGGTTTTTTGGATATGGTAGGAGGCATTCATGCACGAGCTGCAAAAAACAGCATCAATGCTGCTAAAAAGGGATCCGGCAGTAAAGGGAGTGAAGATGGAAAGCTCCAGGCAAAACTTGCGGATATTGAAGATAAAATACTCGCAGCGGCAAATGACCATCTTAAATTCACAGAAACAATTAAAAGTGTCGACAAATTGTCCAACGAACAAATCGATCTTGCTCTTGCGAGCGCTATTGCTTCAAAACAGTTTCAATTGAAAAAGCTTAAAGACATCACTACCTTTGATTCAGAGGCTGAAGAAATTGAGAACGAGGTAAAGAAGGCTATCCTGGAAGGCCAGATCGCTGAACACAAAAAAATAAAAGATACTAGGGACAGTCTGCAAAGCAAAATAAATGACCTCAACAGAAAAACAAAAGAGGCTGAGGAGAAGAGCAAGGGGAAGGACACAGGAAAGGATTCAGAAAAAAAAGACGGTGACAAGGATAACGGAGGGAGTAATAAAAAATAAATAACCTATCATGGACGAAACAACCACAACAGCACAGAAAAAAGTACAAGACGCTCTCTCAGGGGTTCCTGAAGAGGTGCAATCTTTCATGTGGGGACCTAGCTTTGAAACTATCATCAAGACAATGCAACAAACGCTTGCTCTGACCGACGAGCAAACAACCACGGTGCAAAACGATAGCTACATGTTATTAATACAGCTCAGTACAATGGAAGAAATCTATAAGAAGTGGGTAAATCTCAGTATACCTGAAGAGCTTGTGGTGAAGATCCTTTATTTAATAGACCGGGAAATCCTCTCTCGCGCAAAAGACATTACTGATTTTTTTACCTCCGATGAAGATGAAACATTTGAAGATACCACCACTAAAACAGTGAGTGCTCCAAGCCCGAGCGAAGTACTTGCAACCCTTGGCGCGCGACTCAGTCAGTCTTCTGTTATTGTGCCGAGCAAGCGCGACTACAGTATGGATACACAGTCCGGTGAAAAGCCGGGAATGCAACAGAGCACCCCTTCCATTGATCCGTACCGAGAACTACCTGAGAAATAAGAAAAGTTATCAAGTTTGTAAAGTTTTTCAAGTTATAAAGAAGTATGAAGATTGACCGATTTGAAGAAATAATAGCCTGGCAGAAGGGAAAACAATTAACAGTGCTAGTGTATAAAACATTCAAATCAAACAAGGACTTTTCTTTTAAAAATCAAATCGAACGAGCATCTGTTTCTATTATGAACAATATCGCAGAAGGGTTTGAGCGACAAACAAATAAGGAATTTAAGAACTTTCTTTATATTGCAAAAGGTTCTTGTGGGGAAGTACGGTCTATGACACTACTGGCGGAAGACTTAGGGTATGTACAGAAAAATGAGTCTATTGTTCTCATAAACCTCACAGTCGAAATATCTAGGCTTCTTTCAGGGCTTATAAAGACTCTGTGAGCTTACTTTACAAACTTTTTACCTTATAACTTTATAACTTGCCATAGTATACTATGGCTATGCAATTCAAGGTTCCACAATTTATCGACATTGAAGACAAAGTGTTTGGTCCGCTGACATTTAAGCAGTTTGCATACCTTGCAGGCGGTGCGGGGCTGGCGTACCTTTCAATGAAGTTCCTTCCCACCATCCTTGCACTTTTTTTCGTCCCTGCATTTGCCGGTTTTGCCCTTGCCCTCGCATTCATGAAATACAACGACAAACCGTTCATCTTCACTGTTGAAGCATTTATCCGCTACTATTTGCGCTCCCGTCTCTACCTCTGGCACAAACAAGCCCCGAAAGAAACAACTGCGGTTACCAGAACTGCACCTGTCGACCGCGCGACACTGACCGAGAGCAAGCTCAAAACTCTTTCATGGAGCCTGGATGTGATCGACCCTAAACAACTATAACTATGGCTACCCTCGGCGCTCCAGCGCAACAATTTGTCCCTGTACAAGAAGTGCGCGACGGCATCGTGGTACTGAAAGACGGCACTTTGGCTACTGTCATCTTGGTTTCTTCTATCAACCTCTCACTGAAGAGCTATGACGAACAGCGGGCGACACTGATGCAGTTCCAGGGATTTTTAAATACACTCGACTTTCCAATACAGATAGTCATCCAAAGCCGTCGCTACGATGTGCGCCCCTATATCCTCACGCTTCAAAACCGCCTCCTTGAACAGACCGAGCCACTGCTTCAGGTGCAGACTCGCGAATATATCCAATTTATCCAAACCTTTACCGACCAGGTAAATATCATGCGCAAAAGCTTCTTTGTGGTGATCCCGTATGTACCAGCAATTATTAGTCAGGACAAAGGTATCGGAAAAGTCTTTTCATTTTTAAGCCGAAAAAAAGTTGATACAGTGAGCGACTTTGAAGAGGAGCGCACACAGCTTGAAGAGCGCATGAGCGTTGTGGAGCAGGGGCTCACTCGATTAGGCCTTCGCATTGCCCAGCTTGGCACTCAAGAGGTGATTGAGCTTCTCTATAAAACATTCAACCCAGGGGAAACTACCACACAAGCAAAGAACTAATAAGTTATAAAGTGGAAGGTTATAAAGTATAAAGAAACCTCAACAAACACAGAATATCTCTCTTTACAAACTTTTAACTTTATAACTTGATAACTTACTGTATACTGTTAGTACAATGGGTCTATTTGATTTCTCTTCATCAAACAAAAATTCTGACACCAGCACCGTGGGCGGAAAGACACTTCCTATTGCGCCGAGCCAAATCCACGAATGGGCGACGATGGAGCTTGCGGATAAAATCGCGCCGTCTGCAATACAGATCACGCCGAAGTCCATGCGCATCGGGGACAAGACTGTGCGCACCTTTTTCGTCATATCCTACCCGCGCTATCTCACCGACAACTGGCTGACGCCGTTGATCAACCTCGACAAGATTTTTGATATTGCGCTCTATATCAACCCGATCGAAACATCCGAACTCCTCAAGCACTTCCAAAAAAAGATTGCGGAAGTAGAAAGCCAAATCATGGTGCGCCAGCAAAAAGGGCTTGTCCGCGACCCGATGCTCGACACCGCCTTTGAAGACCTCGATGAGTTGCGTAACAACCTCACTCAGGCACAGGAAAAAATGTTTAATGTCGGATTTTATATTACTATCTACGCCGACAATGACAATGATCTCTTCCGCACCGAAAGCGAAATCAAAAGCATGCTCGAGAGCAAGATGATCTATATCAAACCGGCCCTCTTTCAAGAAGAGGATGGGTTTAAGACCGTGACCCCGCTTGGTGTTGATAGTCTGCAGGTGATACAGAAGCTCAATTCTGAGCCTATTTCGAGCATGTTTCCGTTTGTCTCATTCGACCTCACCGGCGACGAGGGGATTCTCTATGGCGTAAACCGCCACAATTCAAGTTTGGTGATTTTTGACCGCTTCAGTCTTGAAAACTACAACTCAATCATCTTTGCCAAGTCCGGTGCCGGTAAAAGCTACGCAACAAAACTTGAAATCATCCGAACACTCATGTTTGATACCGATGTCATCGTGATCGATCCAGAGCGCGAATATGAATACCTCGCTGAGGCGGTAGGGGGGCGCTATTTCAATATTTCGCTTTCTTCCGACCACCACATCAACCCGTTTGACCTTCCTATTCCTCGCGAAGACGAAGCACCGGCAGATGTCTTGCGCAGCAACATCATCAACCTGGTTGGACTCTTTCGTATCATGCTCGGAGGACTCACCGCTGAAGAGGACTCAATTATTGACCGCGCCATCACTGAAACCTATTCCCTCAAAGATATCTCTCCGGAAAGTGACTTTACAACAATCGAACCACCACTACTTTCAGACTTTGAAATGGTGCTCTCTGGCATGGAAGGAACAGAGTCCATCCTTGCTCGCCTCACTAAATACACCCACGGCTCATGGGCAACCTTCATCAACCAACCAACCAACGTCGACATCAACAAAAAGTTTGTAGTGTTCTCTGTGCGCGACATGGAAGACGACTTGAAGCCTGCGGCGATGTACATCGTGACCCACTTCATCTGGAATGCAGTACGCAAAGAGCTCAAAAAGCGTCTCTTGGTGGTGGACGAGGCCTGGTGGATGATGAAGTCCGACGACACAGCGTCATTTTTATATTCAATCGCAAAGCGCGGTCGCAAATACTATCTTGGCCTCTGTACTATCACTCAAGACGTAGGGGACTTTATGAAAAGCCCGTATGGTGTGCCGATCATCACCAACTCCTCAATTCAACTTCTCTTGAAGCAGTCCCCCTCAACAATGGATGTACTGCAGCAGACATTCAATCTTACTGATGAGGAAAAATACCTCCTTCTTGAAAGTGGGGTAGGGGAAGGAATCTTCTTTGCGGGTATGAAGCATGTGGCCATAAAAATTATTGCTTCCTACACTGAGGACCAAATTATCACCTCTGATCCGTCTCAGGTTATTTCAATCCGTAGGGCTAAACAGGAATTCAGTGAAAACAGGGGGCAATGAGTTCGTAAAGCTGAAAGTTATAAAGTATAAAGCAAACACCGGTAAGTAAGTATTCTTACGTTACAAACTTTTAACTTTATAACCTGATAACTTACTGTATACTAAGGGTACATGAAAAAACTACTCGCTGTATTGGCTTTTTTTCTCACAATCACTACCGCTCATGCACAAGTAACTGCTGATATCAGCCTCAGCACTATTCCGAACGACCCTAGTCCTGGGACCAGTGTTCGTATTGACGCACAGAGCTTTGGTGTAGACCTCAATCAGGCAAACATTACTTGGCGATACAACGGAAAAGTGATTGATGGGGGAATAGGGCGAAAAAGCGTCACTGTCGCAGCTCCTGCAAGCGGGGTCGTGGGCATTATTGCCATGACCGCAACAGGCGCTGGCTTTGACAGTACTACAGAAACTCTTATTCTGCGCCCGGCAAGTATAGACCTGCTGTGGGAGGCAGCCGACTCGTATACACCCCCGTTTTATAAAGGAAAAGCTCTCCCTTCTACCAACAGCCTTATCCGTGTCACAGGGATTCCTTCATCCTCCGCACCAAAACAACTAGTATATAACTGGTCTCGTAACAATTCAGCCCTAGGCGCAAGCTCAGGCTTTGGCAAGTCCAGTCTGCTTTTTAGAAACAGTGAGCTTGAATCGAGTGAGACTATCGCCTTATCAGCGACTAGCGGGACATTTAGTGGCACAGCATCAACCACTATCACCCCAGGAGATCCTTCTGTGGTTGTCTATCAAAAAGAAGAAGGGTTTATCGACTATGCAAACGGTTCGAGTAACACGGTAAACACAGGGCAAAATGGCTTAGTGTTACGCTTTGAGCCATACTTCTTCTCAACCCCGATTTCAATCGCCCGAAGTCTTTCATTTACTATTACAGAAAACGACAATGATGTTACTAACCCGAACATTCAAAACGAACTCTATCTCTCAGCACCCGAAGTACGAGGATCCGCACTATTTACAGTTGCAATCAATACACTTGCGTATACCCTCCAGCAAATCACCCGACCCTTCACCATTAACTTCAACTAAGGGCGTGATACACTAAGGGTACATGAAAAAAGTCGCCCTTTTCGGATTTCTTCTCGCACTCCTATTTACCACTACAACAGTTGCTGCCTACCCTTTAACTGTTTCTACGACAGAAAATTCCCTTACAGCAAAAATAGCAAACGCACCTGTAACAGGGAGCTTTTTTCAGATTTTTATACTTAAAAAAGAATTTCCTGCCGGCCCGTTCACCACAGCAATAAGCCTACAAAAGGATTCTGCAGTCCCAAGCGACCCAATCCAAGATAAAACAAAACAGCCTGTATTACTTGATGGTACCGTCAATTGGAGCATCCCTGAATTAGTGCCCCAAACAACCTATTATGTGCGGGTCGTTGAAACAAGGGGGGGTAAATCCACCTATGCAACCGATTCTCAAACGGTTGCAACAAAACCAGCAACAATCACTCCTGGTACACTTATAGTCGACTCTAGTGAGGGAAACGGGAGTGCACTTATTACTGGAACAATCGATACAACAAAGAATCCTCACTATCGAAGATACACTATTGAACTGCAGTATTCGCAAGAGCCGATCAGTGAAAATTACCCTACGCGCTATTCCGTATATCCAGGTCATACACCAGGAAGCACTACGCCCGGAATTAACGGGAGAGGAGAGTACCACCTCTTTATTCCTACTAACCTTACACCAAGTGCACGGTATAACCTGCGTGAAATAATCACCTATGGGGGAACACAAAAAGTCACCGATGGGTCGTTTGTTGTCGGAGGTGCATACACCCCCTCAACCGCAGTAGGGGCAATCCAGTCAGATTTTGAGAATAGAAGCTATCGACTACTCGCACCATTTCCAGGACTAAGTGTATTATTTGACCCTGACTTATGCCAAGAACAAGTAGCTCTAGGGAAGCCAGTATTTGGGGGGAGCTGCGATGATCAAGTAAGTGCATTCATCAACCTGGGGCTGAAGATACTCATTGGGGCTGCTGCAGTACTCCTTGTCCTTCGCATCATGTTTGAAGGCTACAAATATATCACTACTGACATACCTCGCCTTTTGGTGAGTGCAAAAAGTGGGCTATGGGACGCAGTACTTGGACTTGTGCTCGCACTTTCATCATTCCTTATTCTCAACACCATCAATCCAAAACTGATAGAAAACACCGTAAATATCCAGCGCCTGGAGATAGGGATTGAAGAACTTTTGGAATACGAAGCTATTGAAATAACCTCAACAGGAGTAAGTAAAAAGGTGGGGAAGGTGAGCTATGAATCAACCTATAAAAACAGTGAAGTATGTCTCGAACCAGCAGCACGGGCTGGAAAAGTTCCTCCGTGCGGGAAAATTGAAACTATTCCCGTCCAAGCAAAAGGTAGCTACGTTGAAAAGCTTTTTTCCGACAAACTTAAAAAATTGGGAAATAGTATAAAAACCGCTGGATTAAGCATGACCATTACAGAAGCAATGCCGTCCTCGCGAACACACAAGAACGAATGCCATAAAAATGGTCGCTGTGTGGACATAGATTTCACAGGAAATCAAAAACCTGATGCCAACACTATTAATTCATTTATTAAAATAACCAATCAGCTCGGTATGTGCGCCGTATGGGAAGCTACACCAACTGAAGGGAAGGGGTATTACGATTCACTAGCAGGGAAGGTGCTCCGTATGGAACAGTGGGCAAATGTACAACACGCAAATGGTGCGCACTTCTCTCTCTACAACGGTACTTGTAAATAATATAGTACAATACTTATACATGCGTCGTGTTTTTCTCTTCATCATTCTTCTTACACTCGTCGGAGGTGCCGTATGGTATTTCTTTCTTCGTACAAAGACGGATGAAAACGGTAACCCTGTAGCGCCTACCGCATTCCAGTCGTTCTTTCCAGTAGGGGGAACAATGAGCGATAGTGGGCCTGACGGTATAGTGCCGGCAGGCACTGAAACTCCGGGGTCTCCAACACTTGCATCGCGTTTTACCCAAGTGACCGATCGGGCTATCGCCGGATATACAGTATTTGCTCTCACAAAAACCGTTACCTTGCCGAATCCAGATCCGAAGCTTCCGCCAATCATCACTACTGTTACCGACCACTACCTGCGCTATGTAGCGCGAGCAAGTGGCTATGTCTACGAAATCAAAAACACTGAGGCACCGATACAAATCAGTAATATTTTTATACCAAACATTTATGAGGCAACCTTTGCCGACAGCAACACTACTGCGCTCTTGCGTTTTCTCCGCCCTGATAGTCAAACAATCGGCACCTATAGTGTTCCTATTCCTCCAATAAACACCGATGGCACCCGCACACAAATTGCGGGTACATTCCTCTCAGACAATATTGACTCGCTCGTAGTCAGTCCTGATACAAAACTCCTCGCGCGCCTCACTACGGACCAAAATGGGGCTCTGGTAAGCACCACAACAACCCGTGGTGCGACAAAAAAAGACCTTATTCGCTCACCGTTTAGAGAGTGGCTCATCTCATGGCCAACAGCGAATATTGTGTATGTGCAGACAAAAGCAGCATCCACCGCAAATGGCTTTCTCTATCGCGTCGACAGTGCAGCAGGGAGACTTCGCCGTGTGATAGGCGATGTTCCAGGCCTTACAACCTCAATCAGCCCAAGTGGTGCCTCTATTTTATATTCACAAAGCACTCAAAACGGCTTTGTCACACGCCTATTTGATACAAAAACAGGAGTAACAACCAATCTCTCGCTTGCGATCTTGCCAGAGAAATGTGCCTGGTATGTAAATAGTGACCTATTGTGTGCGGGAAATAACACAGTGCCTGAAGGGGTATACCCAGACTCATGGTATGCAGGACTTACTAGTTTTCAAGACCAGCTCTATCGAATCAATCCGACTACAAATACCTATAGTGTAGTGTATGACGGCACAGAGCGACTATTTGACATGACAAATCTTAAGCTCGACGAAGGGCAGAACCTTCTCTACTTTATCGACAAATCTTCAGGAACACTTTGGAAAACTACTTTATAGACCCCTTATCGAGAGAGCGCTTGATATAGAGCTCTTGGAGAATAGAGAAGGTGTTGGCAACAGCCCAATACAAGGACACTGCAGCAGCAAGCTTTGCGGCAATAAAAATAATAATGACTGGGAGCACAAACCGTGTCTGCACTGAAAGGCTTTTAGCAAACTGGTGCTGAAAGCCGTTTTCATTTCCACTAGCAGGAACTGCTGGTTTTGGCATAAGAAATGCTTGTATTGCCTGTGTGATACCCGCAAGGATGGCGAGAGGGAGATAGGGCTTAGTAATATCAATCAGCCCGAGAAACATATTGTGGAGATTCTCAGTATTGAGGAATGAGTATAAATGATCGGGCTGGCTCACCCCACGCATAAAGACGAAATAGAGTGCAAACAAAATAGGGAGCTGTATCAAAAGGTATAAACATCCTGAGAACGGATTGATTTTTTCTGTCTTATATAGTGCAAATGTTTCCTGGGCTTCAGCTTCTTTTGAAAGACTTTTCGCTTTAATGGCTTCGAGTTTCGGCTGAAGTGCCTTCATTTTGTACTGACTGACAACACTTTTTTTGCTGAGTGGAAAAAGGATAAGTCGAATAACAATAGTCAAAAGAACTACTGCTAAGCCAACATCTTGCCAGGTAAGGTGTTGTGCAAAAAAGATAAGCGCGTTATAGATCGGGTCGTAAATGAGTGTTTCCCACAATGTTTTCATAGAAGGGGATTATACCATGATTACGGGTGATCTACTCTTGGCTCGTTTCCTGGGTGACAACGAGAAATTCGGTGTGTTGTCTTATACAAGGCCTTTATAAATGAGTACTTTTTAAATGCCTCAATGCCATATTCGGAGCAAGTGGGGTAAAAAATACATGTTGGAGCGGGGTAAAAAGGGAGGAAGCGAAAGACTCCTACTGAAGGAGAGAGAACCTTTCTATAAAAAACGATTACACCAATCGCCATGTAGTTAGGTGATTGTAATAGCTTATTTTTGAGTTTTTGCCAAAAGGTCATTGAAAATAAGGCTTAATTCTGAAAATGAGAGTTCGTATGAGGCTTTTGAAGCATACAGCATACCTATTATAGGCTTCTTAGGGTTTGTTTTATAGTAAGTAGAAAAGAGGGAGTAGAGTCTTCGGCGAAGCTTATTCCTTAACACCGCCTTTTTCTGCGCTTTTGAACCAGTAATTACTGAAAAGGCTTTATTTTCAAGGGTTGGAACATATTTTAATGTCCCTAAACGGTTAAAAACCACTAATAACTTAGGGTTTTCAAGGAGTTCTGAGCATTGCGCCCGAGTGAGCCGAGCAGTAGCCGGCAACATAAGACTAGAGAGCGATCTGAGCCCGGCCTTTTCGGCGGCGTGCTTGCAATACTTTTCGGCCAGTTGGACTAGCACTGCGGACCAAAAATCCGTGTGTTGTTGCTCGTTTTCGCTTTTTTGGCTGGTAGGTTACAGACATAGTAGTGGGGACACTATACACAATAGACCGTATTTAATCAAGCCTCTCATTATCTGTTATAATCCCCCTAATCCACATCTTTTCCCCATTTGCACAGAAAAGAGGAAAGCGCGGTATTATATCTACAATGACAGGAGACATCACACAACTTTGGAATACCTGTTTACAGACAGTTGAGTCCCAGCTTTCAAAAGCTAATTTTAGTACGTGGTTTAAACAGACCCATGCCTTAAAGGAGGAAGAGGGGGTTGTGTATATCGCTGTGCCGAACGAGTTCGTTCGCGAATGGCTGATGACAAAATATCATAAAGTGATTCTTAAGACGATCGTTGATCAAGCCGACTATGTCCGAGCGGTAGAGTTCGTTATTAGTCGCCAAAGCGCGAGCACGCAAGCACCCACTGTTGTTGAAACAAAAACAGAGCTCCCGCTTCAAAGTGAATACATTAATCGCGACGACAACCTCAACCCGCGCTATGTATTCGATAATTTTATTGTTGGCCCCTTTAATGAACTTGCGTATGCTGCTGCTCAAGCGGTCGTAAAACGCCCAGCGAGCGCGTATAACCCGCTTTTTATCTATGGATCAAGTGGGCTCGGCAAGACACACCTTATTCAAGCGATAGGGAACGAGCTAAAGAAACAGTTTCCGGACAAAAAAGTACTCTATACCAGTTTAGAGAAGTTTTCTAATGACTATGTAATGGGGGTACAAAATAACCGACAAAGCGCTTTTAGGGAGAAATATCGAAAGTTTGATGCGGTTATTATTGATGATATTCAATTTCTCTCTGGAAAAAACAGTACTCAAAATGAATTATTTCATTTATTTAATGTCCTCTATGATCTTAATAAGAATATTATCTTTTCTTCCGATAAACACCCAAACCATATTGTTGGTATTGAAGACCGCCTAAAGACTCGATTTAATGCAGGGATGACAATTGATATTCAAGAGCCTGATCTTGAAAGTCGCCTTGCTATTGTTCGGGAAAAAAGCGCTCTTGTCCCTTATCCACCAGACGAAGATATTCTTCTTTATATAGCGTCCGTTGTCACAGGAAGTATCCGAGAACTTGAAGGGGTGTTAAACACTATTTCTATCCATTCTGAAATGAAGCAGAAAGCAATCAGTCTTACTGAAGTAAAACAGTTGGTAAAAAATAGTGTAAAGCCTCGTAAAACCATCTCAATGGAAAGTGTGGTAAAAACAGTATCTGATTACTACAACCTTGATGAGCGAGTTATTTATGATAAAACTCGCCGAAAAGAAATTGTCCGCGCTCGACAGATTATTATGTTTGTTCTTCGTGAAGATTTTAACGAATCATACCCAGCAATCGGCGCAAAATTAGGAGGAAAGGACCATACTACTGTTATTCATTCTTATGAAAAGATAAAAGGGGAGATGGTTTCCGACCCTCACCTACAAAAAGAATTAGAAGATATCCGTATATTGTTTAAATAGCTGTGTACAGCCTGTGGATAGAGTAATGAAAAGCTATGAATAACTCCGAGTGAAAATAAAAATAATTTAAACACTTAAAAGATATTCAAAAAATAAACATCTCAATCCACACCACTCTATTTAAAACAAGTATTATAATAAAAGGATAAAATAAGTATTTCCCCAATCCACACCTTATACATAGTCTTCGCTTAAGAATTTATATACAATCATGAAAATCACCTGTGCAATAGAAAAGTTACAACAAGCAGTTATTCTCGCCGATAGAATGACGGGAAAGAACCTCACTCTTCCAACACTTCACGCACTCCTTTTGACTGCAAGTGGTACAACACTAAAAATACGCGCTACTAACCTTGCACTAGGGATAAATATCGAAATCCCTGCAAACATTGCTGAGGAGGGCACAGTGCTCGTTAAGGGCGATATTATTGCTAATGTGTGTAGTCATTTACGAGGAGATAAAGAAGTGGCGCTCGCGCTTGAACACGATAACCTTACTATCACAACCGAGCATAATACGACAGTAGTAAAATGTATTCCCAATGAAGAGTTTCCAACATTACCGATTGTTGAAGAGGAAGGATTTTCTATTGAAACTAAAGTATTACAAGAGGGGATACGATCAGTCTATTTTGCGGCAGCAGTGACTGAGATTAAACCTGAGATTGCAAGTATATTTATCTATAGTGAAGGAAATAATCTTGTCTTTGTTGCAACCGACTCATTTCGTCTTGCTGAAAAGAAGATAAAGGTAAAAGGTATTCCTGAAATTTCAAAGATATTAATTCCTTATAAAAACATAGCAGATATTCTCCGTGTTCTTGATAGTACACCTGAATCAATGCAATTACGCTATAATCGAAACCAATTTTCGCTTTCCGGGAACGGTATTTATCTCACCTCACGATTGATTGATGGGGGATTTCCACAGTATCAGCTTATTATTCCAAAAGAAGAATTGACGAAAGTTGTAGTACTTAAGGCTGAGCTTATTAGTACACTACGACTCTCAACATTGTTTGCGGACAAATTTTTTCAAGTATTATTCAGTGTTGTCCCTGAAAAAAAAGGAATTACTATTAGTTCTAAAAATGCTGATGTGGGATCCTCTGTTTCAACAATCGATTCTGTTGTACAAGGGGATGAAATAGCGGTTGAATGCAATCTTAAGTATTTTATTGATGTTTTTCAGTCATTAAGCGGGGATAGTGTATCTATTTCCTTTACTAAAGCCAATAAACCGATTGTGGTAAAGAGTGTTAGCGATACTTCATTCCTTTATCTCTTAATGCCGACTAATCGATAATTATTATGTCGCTGTTTCAGGTAATTCTCGCTGATATTAAAAAGAAGCTTGATAAAGAAACAGGGCAGACGGAAATAATTGCGCGTGTCGCAACCACTATCCTTGGTATTACTATTACTCCAAGTATGGTGCTTCAAAAAGGATCTCATATTTCTATAAAACTTCCTCCCACAGCACGTATGGCGCTCACACTAAAGCGCCCAGAACTACTCCAGGCGCTTCAGAAAGAATCTATAACTGTTGTTTCTATTGGGTAAAGAGTACAGACTCTTCAATTATTCCTTTTGAGTAAATACTATTTGTCGCAACTATTTTTATAGTATGTGTCCCTGTTTGATAATTATATTCGCTTGGGGTAAGAGTAAAGCGAAAAGGGGCTGAGGGAAGGGTTGCAATAAAACTATTATCGATATAAAGATCTACAGAATTTAAGGGGTAGTTACCAGTAGTAGTGACTGTGAGCACTTGTGTATCAGTGAGAGACATTTGTTTTGGAAGTCCATTGAGGCGCAATCCATTAGTGGTGTTGTCTGAATGTATTGTTTCATATTCTGCCGGAAGATCACTTAATGAGACCGCACTATAGTTTGACGCATTGTTTTGCCACCACAGCTGTACTGCTGGGTTCCAAAGACTAAATTGTGGATCATTGTAGGGGTTTGATGGGGCAGGGCCGCGAGGGTTCCTTTTATCAACCCAATAAAGGATGTCTTGCACATCGGTAATAACGCGCTCAATACGGGCCTCTATAGGAGTATTGGCTGTTGCACGAAGCCCTGTCACTCGATCAATTTCAACAGTCATATTACCCATCCACTCTCCCCGAAGAACGGGTTTAAGAGTGTTGAAGTCAGGGTCGGGAATAGGTTTTTCAAATGGTACAGACGGAATTTTTTTCAGAGCTTCAGCCATAAATGCGCGCCACGCAGGACCCGACACAGTAGAACCCCCACTTGCCATCGATTTATTGTCGTTATTTCCGGACCATACACCCACCGCAAGGGTAGGGGTATATCCAATAATCCACGCATCTTTATTATCGTTTGTTGTACCTGTTTTTACAGCAACATTTTCTATAGTGATTGAAGAGCCGAACGTTGGGGTGCGGGCCACAGGGTCACTTAAAACATCATTTAAGGTAAGTACTGCATTTTTATCCATTACCTCTGTTGGGTGTGGTTCATATTCTTCGATAATATCTCCTTTTTTGTCGAGTACTTCCAAAATCCCTGTTGTAGGATTTCGTACACCACTGTTGGCAAATACTCCATAGGCACTAGTCATATCCAAGAGAGATACTTCACCACCACCAAGCACTAAAGACAAACCAATATCTTGGGGATTATTGAGGGTTTTTATACCAAGTGCATGAGCTGTTTTTACAGCCTCATCCACGCCGACAAGGTAGAGGAGTTTAACAGAGGGAACATTTCTACTTTCAGCAATCGAACTTCGAAGTGAAAGAGGTCCTTTATATTTATCGTCAAAGTTTGAGGGATTGTAACAATCTTCTTCTGTGTAGCCAGGTTTTGGTAATCGGGAAGCGGTACAGTTTGTTGAAAATTCTGTTGGTACATCAAAAAGAACTGTCTCTGGTGTGTACCCTTTTGCAAATGCGGTCGCATAGACAAACGGTTTAAAGGATGAGCCTGGCTGGCGCAGTGCTGTTACCACGTTGAATGCACCATCAATCTCTTTGTCAAAATAATTTCGAGAGCCTACCATTGCCAAGATTTGGCCAGTACTCGGGTCGATAGCAGTAAGAGCGCTGTTTGATGCTCGATATTGTCGTTCGATAATAGGCGCTTGGTCACTAATCGCTTTTTCTGCGGCAAGCTGAAGATCATAATCAAGTGTGGTCTTGATGGTGTACCCACCACTTTCCATCACATCCTCCCCATACTTTGATTGCAGGTAGTCTAAAATAGAAAATACAAAGTGAGGAGCCTTGATGCTGTTTGATGCTGTTTGGTTAAAAGCCACCACTTCTCCTCGTGCTGTAGTGCGCTCTTCTTCTGTAATGCGTCCGTATTCGAACATCTTGTCGATAACAAGATTTTTTCGATTAGTAAGACGATCTTTGTGGGGTCCAAACGGGGAGTAGAAAGAAGGAGCTGGGAGCATTGCGGCAAGATACGCAGACTCGCCAATTGTGAGATCAATCGCGCTTTTGCTGTAAAAAGCCTGCGACGCCTCTTCAACACCGTAAATAGTACTGCCAAAAGGGGCATCATTTAAATAAATTTGGAGAATCTGTTCTTTGGAGAAGTGTCGTTCTAAACGTACAGCAAGCACCCACTCTTTTAATTTTCGAGTAAGCGACTTGTCGGTGTTAAGAAGGGTGTTTTTAATAATCTGCTGAGTAATTGTTGAACCACCCCCTTTAGAAAAGTTTCCTGTTGTCAGAACGCCGAGCGTTGCACGCGCAATAGAGGTTGGTCGAATACCGTTATGTTCGTAAAAGTGCGTGTCCTCAATGGAGATAACAGCGTTTTTAATATTTTCACTCATCGCTTCGAGGGGGACTTCTGTACGGCGCACCGACTGATGGATATCATAGAGGACTATTTCACCGGTTCGATCAGTGATTTTTGAGGAGTTTGCAATCTTACGCGCTTCAAAGGTGGAAATATCAGGAAGCCTCAAAAGGCTTGCCCACACGAGTCCTCCTCCAACAAAAAGAAAAAAGGCGGCAAATACGCCAAACAGAACTTTTTTCCATGGAATAGCGACCCATTTCTTTTTTAGAGTGCGAATTTTTTTTTCGAGTGTTTTCATCCTTCTATCATACAAAGAAATCGTGAAAAAGAGAACAAATTTCAGTGTTTTTAGCTTGTCATAATATAAGACGAGCGAGCGCGCGCTCCTCTTACTAAAAGAGTGAAAAATGCTACAATCCTCCTATGAAAACCGACACAGCGGAACTGAAGGAAATTCTCTTGCACAAAGGCGTTGCCGACATACTGCCAAACCAAGGGTATCTCGAAAAGCTTTTATCGGAAGACAAGCGGCTTACTATTTATGCAGGGTTTGATCCCACTGCTCCAACACTTCATATTGGCCACACTATCCAACTGCGAAAACTGCGCCATTTTCAGGATCTGGGGCATAAAATTATTTTTCTCGTCGGTGACTTTACTGCTCGAATCGGGGACCCTGACAAGCTCTCAGCGCGAAAACCCCTTACTGAGCGAGAAATAAAAACCAACCTGAAACTCTATAAAAAGCAGGCGGGAAAATTTATTCGTTTCTCTGGAAAAAATGCTGCAGTAATCAAGTTTAATAATTCATGGCTCGGAAAGATGAAATTTGCGGATGTACTCGAGCTCGCAAGTCATATGACAGTAGACCAGATGCTCAAGCGGGATATGTTTGCGCGCCGTATCAAAGAAGAGAAGCCGATTTATATCCACGAATTCATGTATCCATTAATGCAAGGATACGACAGTGTCTCTATGAATGTTGATGGGGAAGTTGGTGGAAACGACCAGCTCTTTAATATGATGGCAGGAAGAACGCTTATGAAGGCGCTGAAGAATAAAGAGAAGTTTGTCATCACTACAAAGCTCCTTGAAGACAGTACTGGCGCAAAAATGGGGAAGACTACCGGAAATATGATTAGTCTTATTGATGCACCAGAAGACATGTATGGCAAAATCATGAGCTGGACTGATGGGCTTATTGTTCCGGGATTTGAGTTGTGCACCGATTATACGCCGCATCAGGTTGCAGTTATAGAAGACGAATTGAAGCATGGTATTAATCCGCGCGATATCAAAATGCGCCTGGCGTTTGAAATAGTGCGGTTGTGTACCAACGAAAAGAAAGCGCAAACAGCAGAAGAAGCCTTTGTTTCATCGTTTCAGAAAAAAGAAACGCACGAAAACATTCCTGAAATAAAGGGCGCGGGACGCACACTCGAAGTGTTGTTGATCGAAGAGAATATTATTGCTTCAAAAGGAGAAGTGCGACGCCTTGCCGAATCCAATGCTTTCACAAACTTCGAAACCAAAGAAGTACTTACTGCTGCTCAAACGAAAGAGATTGTGGTGCCGGGAATCTATAAAATAGGAAAGCGCGTAATTGTTCGAGTAATTTAATACCCAAACAACTCACTGAGTCTTTTAGACCAGAATTCTTGCAGGTAGGTGACGATTAAAAAGGCAGGCAGAAAAACAATGCTTACAAGCACAAAAAAAACAACATTTGCTCCATATCCTATTATTTTCCCAACTTCGTCCATTGTTGCCATACTACCTGCCTCAAGGATTTTTGCAACATTTTTTATAAAAGTGACGAAAGTCGTATTTTGTTGTCTACCGGAGAGTGGTCGATAGGGTCATGCTAGAATGCCCCTATATGACTATTGTAGTTGCGGGCGGTTCAGGTTTTATAGGGAAAAACCTGATAGAGAGCCTCCTCTCTGAAGGGAATACTGTTGTGGTGGTTGACCGTGTCGCCCCCTTTTTAACCCACCCAAAACTTTTTTTTATACAGTGTGATGTTGCCGAGCAGCCACTTCCATACAATATTCTTGAACATACTGATGCGGTGATTAATCTCGTCGGGGAGCCAATCAGTGGCAAATGGACTGAAGAGAAAAAGGATCGTATCCGAAGCAGTCGCATCAATAGTACGAACCATATCGTGGAGAGTATCGCAAATACAAAGAGTCGCCCCGGTGTATTTATCTGTGCTTCAGCGACAGGGTTTTATGGAGATACAGGGGAGAGTGTTGTGGATGAAACGGGTGCTCCTGGAAATGACTTTCTCGCTTCGGTGGTGAGCGAGTGGGAAGCAAGTGCTCGCACTGCAATCGAGTACGGTGTGCGCGTTGTGTGCGTGCGCACTGCGCCAGTACTTGGGCACGGAGGAATACTGAAAGCAATAGTACAGACAGCACCGTTTGGTTTTCTTTTAAATACAACAAAACACAACCCATGGTTCTCCTGGATACACATGAAAGATGTTGTTGCTGTATACCGCTTTGCACTGCAGACTTCAACGCTTCAAGGGGTGGTGAACGCCGCAACACCTGAGCCGATACAATTTCAGGATATGATGAAAATCATCGCACGAACACTTCACCGACCAATCATTGGGACAATTCCTCGTTTTGTATTGAAAATGCTCTATGGAGAAATGGCGGGAGAGCTTTCCAAGAGTAGTCATGTGGTACCACGAAGACTTTTGGATAAAGGATTTGTTTTCCAATACAGTACAGCGGAGTCCGCACTTCTTGCTATACTGAAAAAATAATGAAGCGCATTGATGCAATAACTGAAAGCTTCCGCGACTATGAGCTTCTTGACTCGGGCGATGGAAGAAAACTCGAGCGCTTTGGAGCCGTGATTCTTGACCGCCCTGACCCGCAGGCTCTATGGAAGAAAAGTAATAAGGAAGTGTGGGTTCAGGCACAGGCACAGTTTCTCTGGGCTGAAAAAGGTGAGCGATGGAGGGTAGAAAAAGATACTCCTGAAATCTGGAATATATCGTGCGGGAATATGACGCTCGAGCTTTCTTTTAAGGGGTTTAAGCATGTTGGCGTATTTCCGGAACACGCGCATCAGTGGGATTTATTGCAGAGTATTGGAGAAAAGAACCCAGGTCTTCGCATGCTGAACTTGTTTGGATACACGGGGGCTGCGAGTATTGCGGGGGCACTTGCTGGCATGAAGGTAACCCATGTTGATGCATCGAAGCAGACAGTGGAAACAGTAAAACAAAATGCAGACCTCTCAGGGGTAAAAGGAGATGCTATTCGCACTATTGTTGAAGACACGCTCAAATACGCAAAGCGCTTGATTGCACGAGGGGAGCAGTTTGAAGTAATCGTCATGGACCCACCGGCTTTTGGGCGCGGACCAAAAGGCGAGGTATGGAAGATAGAAGAATCTCTCGTAGACCTAATGGCGCTATTGCCGGAACTTGTCTCACCCCAGGCCGAGCTTGTACTGCTCAATGGGTATGCCGCAGGCTACAGTGCGCGAACATTCGGCGAGCTATTGCATGGTGTTCTTCCAAAAGGGTCTATTACCTATGGAGATGTTGGCATTGAACAAAAGGGGTCTGACCGCATTCTCTCAACCGGTATTTATGCTGCATGGCGCGCGTAAAACATTTTTACGCTATACTCGACTCACATGAAAAAACAGATCACCACAAAAACTGTAAAGAAAATCCCCACCGTCGCCAAGGCTATGGCGGGCAAGGCAGAAGATCATAAAGTAAATCCAAGTCTGGCACATGGATTGAAGGTAAAGCGCGGAGTCGATGGTCTTGGACTTTTTACCGAAGTGCCTATTAAAAAGGAGGAATTTATTATTGAGTACTGGGGACCAATATTAAACGATGAGGAGGTTGAGCTTCGGGGAGGGAAGTACTTATTTGAAGTAAAAAAGAATAATACGATCGACGGTACACACCGAGCAAACACCGCGCGCTACATCAACCACTCCTGTCGCCCAAACTGCGAGATTGAAATAAAAAAAGGCCGTGTACTAGTATATGCCAAGCGTGCAATCAAGCCTTCTGAAGAGCTTTGTTATGATTACGGAAAGGAATATTGGAATGAATACATCAAGCCGAAGGGGTGTAGGTGTGTAAAGTGCAAGGAGAAGTTGGTTGCGAAAAAATAATACAGTACAGCTCCTTGTTCTTTTTGCTCACTAGAGCAAGAGCAATAGGTATATACTGAAACTATGAATAAAGATGAAAGAATTGCCGGGCTGACAGAAGAGGAGCGGTATGTCACCCAAGAGGGTGGTACAGAGCGGCCGTTTTCAAACAAGTACTTTGACCACCACGAGAGTGGGGTGTATACGTGCAAAGTCTGCGGAGTACCATTGTTTGATTCTTCTACAAAATTTAATTCAGGTTCCGGATGGCCCTCATACGACGCGCCAATAGCAAAAGAGGCTATCACGTATGTGGAGGACACTAGTCTTGGTATGTCGCGCATAGAGGCCCTGTGTGCGAACTGCGGGGCACACCTAGGACACGTCTTTGATGATGGTCCTGTAGATACGACAGGTAAGCGCTTCTGCATCAATTCCGCAAGTTTGGATTTTACAGAAAAGAAATAAAAATACTAAAAAAGCCCTCAACTGACGGCTTTTTTAGTATGTACTGTATTAGCGTTCGTCGTACTTGTCTCCGAAAAAGTATGCTTCTTCTTCAGGGTCGATTTCTTCCTCTGGCTTTTCCTCCTCCTCATCTTCTAGGAGTGTTTTTGGAAGGAGTGGGTCAACAATATCGTCTACGATAACATCAGCATCATCGACTTCGTCTACTGCATCAACATCGGTTACAACAGCGATGCCGTCGCCGAGCTCTTCTTCTGTTATCTCACCTGCGCCCCCAAATTCATTTTCATCCGCCATATTGTACTACTGTATATTATTTACTAATTATATGCACCTAGTTGTATCAAAATCTGTTTTGCTTTGCAAGAGGAAGAAAGAAAAAAGAGGCGAATTATTTCCATTGGTGCACTTTCAGTGCTCCCGCTGCCGCGAAACCCACTGCGATTGCGTCAATTTCATCGTCGAGAAGTTTGGCGGTGTCGATTTTTAGCGATAGTTGCACCATTTTTTGGACCTGGCTCTTGTTTGCATTTCCGCTTCCAGTCATGGACTGCTTCACCTCCTGTGGCGAGAGTTCAACAAGGGGGATACTGTGGAGTCCTGCGAGGGTGACAACAATACCGCGAGCTTCCGCTACCTTGAGTGCTGTGCGCTTGTTCACTGAAAAGAAGAGGGTTTCAACGGCAATGTGTGTGGGTTTCCATTTCTCTATCAATGCTTCAATGCTTTTAAACACGAATGCCAGGCGTACCGCGTGTTCGTCTGTCTTATTTGTTGTAACACACTCCGAGGTCTCGAGTTTTGCCATACCGTTTTCAACAGTAATCAATGCA
The DNA here is from genome assembly GCA_049317285.1 of Minisyncoccia bacterium. Classification (GTDB taxonomy): domain Bacteria; phylum Patescibacteriota; class Minisyncoccia; order Phycocordibacterales; family UBA9973; genus UBA4124. Next base: position 104,754 of record JBMOIO010000002.1, read on the forward strand.
GCACCACAGCGGTCGTAGCCTGGGTCAATGGAAAGAATACGAGAGGGTAGGAAGGAAGAAGTCATAGAATCAGGATACAGGGTTCTGCTTTCAGGAACAACCCCGCACTCAAAACCCTATACTCAAACTGTGCCATGGCACAGTTTGAGTATGAAAGTTAGTCTAAGTATTCTCGACCTTTTTCGCTCAGTACTCGGCCGCGCGGGGTGCGCTCGATAAGGCCAAGTTGGATAAGGTAGGGTTCGATCACGTCTTCGATCGTCCCTTCGTCTTCACCGGTCGCAGCTGCGAGGTTTTTGACTCCTGTCGGCCCACCACTAAAGCGATCGCGAAGAGTTGTCAAAATAGCGATATCGCTTTGCGAGAGACCGTTCTCGTCGAGACCAAGAAGCTCAAATGCATCGCGGACTGATGCTTCGTCGATTTCTTTCTTATGCATTTGTGCATAGTCGCGCACTCGGCGAAGGAGATAGTTTGCAGTGCGTGGTGTTCTGCGTGAGCGCGCGGCTAGGCTCGGCAAGAGTTCTCCTGCAAGAGGAACTTGTAGGATAGATGCCGATCGTCCGAGAATGGTTGCGATTTCGTCATCGGTATAAAAGTCGAGTCGGAATGCACCGCCGGAGAATCGGGAACGAAGCGGGCTTGAGAGCATACCAAAGCGCGTTGTCGCACCTAAAAGCGTAAAGGGCGGGAGCTCGAGCTGTATCGTGCGCGCACTTGGCCCCTTGCCGATCATGATATCGAGCTTGCCGGTTTCCATCACTGGGTAGAGCACCTCTTCAATCGTCTTGTTAAGGCGGTGGATCTCATCGATAAAGAGCATGTCGCCCGGTTGGAGGTTGGTGAGGATTGCTGCGAGGTCGCCCACGCGCTCAATTGCAGGACCACTGGTGACGCGCAGGTTCGCACCCACTTCTTTTGCGATAACATGAGCGAGTGTTGTCTTCCCAAGTCCTGGCGGACCATAAAAAAGGACATGTTCTGGCGAGTGCCCGCGCTCTTTTGCAGCCCCAATTAAAATAGAGAGGTTCTTTTTTATCTGCGACTGTCCAATGTATTCGGAAAGTGATTCAGGGCGAAGCACATTATCGCTAAATTGGTCGTCGATAGGTTGGTTGGGGAGGGGGGTTGACATTTTAATATGGCATGCTATGATATCTCCAGTGTAGTAGAGACAGGTACTCTTCATTCTACTACATCTTTTACATTCCACTGAAGAAGGCATAAATCTCTAAGCAGTCAGCCACAGGTTCTAAGTCTGCGCGCAGGACGTTTTGGTTCCGACTGGGGCTATCCTACAATCACGCTTTACTTATACGGCACTGCCCGTATAAGGACTGTTTAGAGATTTATGCTTTTTGCTCAAATGAGTAAAATAAAAAGACCGCGTTTCGACGCGGTCTTTTCTCGTTTCACCTTAGTCTTCTATCAAATCCACAACAGACTCGACTTCCGCAAAATCGGTGACACCTTTCAATATTTTCACCAATCCATCCTCTTTCATATCGAGCGTACCTTGCGCGTTGGCAACTTTTTTAATATCGCGCTCGCTCGGGCTGGTGATGATTATTTTTTCAATATTCTCGTCCGTCTGTATCGCTTCATAAATACCAATACGGCCTTTGTAACCAGTGTTGTTGCAGTGAGCACAGCCTTTTGCGCTCCATAGTGTTGCAACATCGCGCTTCACTCCAAATTGCTCCATGTTTTTTCCTTCGGCAATTGCTGCATCCCAGATGCGCTCAATATGCGCTTTTTCTTCGGGGGTAATTGCGCGCTCGTATTTGCACTCTGAACAGAGGGTTCGCACAAGGCGCTGTGCAATGGAGAGCGAAAGTGCGGAAACTAAAATTTTTGGATTCACATCAAGGTCAATCAAGCGGGGAATCACACCGGACGCATTGTTGGTGTGAAGGGTAGAGAAAACAAGGTGTCCAGTGAGCGCGCTTTCAACTGCAATTTTTGCAGTCTCCGGGTCGCGGATTTCACCCACCATGATAACGTCCGGGTCTTGGCGAAGGGCGCTTCGCAACCCCTCCAAAAAGGTGTACCCCTTTTTATGGTCGGTCTGTGTTTGGGTGATGCCAGGGAGGTGGTATTCGATCGGGTCTTCGATGGTGATGATCTTGAGTTCAGGAGAAAATATTTTCTGCAAAAAGGCATACAATGTCGTGGTTTTACCGCTTCCGGTCGGTCCTGTCAGAAGGATTAGGCCGTTAGGCTTTTTGATTTCGCGCATAAAAATTTCGTACATCGGGGTCGTGATGCCAAGCTCGTCGAGCTGTACTTGGATACTCTCTGGATTTAAGATACGAAGCACAATACTCTCGCCGTACGCGCCTGGAATCATCGAAGTACGGAAGTTGATTTCTTTATCTTTCAAGAATGCACTGAAGCGCCCGTCTTGAGGGTTTTGGTTGATAGTGAGCTTGAGTCCAGAGAGGAGTTTGATGCGCGTATTGATCTGCTTGTAGGTACTCGCGTCAAAGTTTGTAATAATGCGAAGCACACCGTCAAGCCTGAAGCGGAGCTCCACTTTGTCCTGCATCGGCTCGACATGGATGTCAGACGCACCGAGGCCGATCGCTGACCCTAAAATAATTTCAAGCAACCGCGAGAGACGGTGAATGCCAATCTCTCCAATCGCGCTATTGATCGAAGTCACTGCGCTCTCTACCGTCTTCACGCTTTCGCTTAGGTCCGCCAAAATGTCGGGGCTTACATCGAGTCCACCGGCACGGCTCGTGGTTGCAAACGAAAGGTCTTGATAGCGCCCCCACACCTTTTGAATACTGCGCTCGCTTGCCATGACAAAGACCACTTCATATCCTTTTACTTCAAGGATTTCTTTTGCTTTGATTGCCGTTAAGCTTGCAGGGGAGCGGACGGCGAGAAAGAGCTTTTTGCCAATGAGTTTGTAGGGGCCGACATCGAGCTCGCGAGACTGCTCTTCAGTGAGTGTGCGGATTGCGTCGTTGTCTATAGGCTGGCTTCCCAGATCGATTGAGTCAATGCCATAGCGGTCGCGGGCAAGCAGGGAAACCAGGTCTTCTTCCTCAGCTTCCCGAAGTTCCTTGAGTCGTTTCATTTGTACGTCTTCGTCAAAATGCACCATTGTTCTCAAAGTATAGCAAGGAATTATCGGAAATACCCCATAAAATAGGGGTGTTAAGGGTGCTTGACTTTTTGAAATATATATGCTATTATGTATACAAATAAAGAATTTCACATTTAAACCATAAATTATGAAAACGATTGTTCTTTCACTTATTGTTTTAGTTGCTGTAACAGCAACCGCATCTGCTGCAAAAATTGATCCAAATGATTATTCGTTTCCGAAAGGGTATGAGCAATTATTAGGAAAAAATTACCCAGGAACAAGTATCAGCTATATCCTTGAAAACTCGAAAGAGCAGAAGGTGAAAAAAGCGTCAAAAGAAACGTATATCTCTTCCGTTCTTATTGAAGGGAAACCGGTTATTATCGACGTTACTCCTGGAGAGGGAGACGTTGTAATCGAGTTTGAAGATGGCACTCCTTGGTTTCTGGTTTCTCAAAACGGGAAACGTGTAGGGGTGATGTTGATGCCTGAGGTGCCGCAAACAGTATCTCCATTCCCTGTGTATAACAGTAGAGGTGCTAGTACAACTACTCGTGTCCAGAAACCAAAGCGTGAGCGCAATGGCAACGGCCAAGGTCTTGCCGTGGCGATGGGTGTACTTCAACAAGTAGCCCCAAGGGTTCTTGGGGGAATAAGAGGTTGGGGAGGAGATATTTATTCTCCACAACCAAGTGGTGTTCTAACCCCTGACGCAGGACTGCGTTGGTAAAAAAGTTCTTTTAACAAAGACGATTCTCAAATGGGAATCGTCTTTTTTCTATAAGGGTTTGAGAGGGGGTCTGCTATTGACATTTTCAATCATTTATGATAGGGTTTGATTAAATAAACCAATAGTTCTATGAGAAAAATAATAGTAATGATGGTCCTCTTGCTCGCAGCGAGCGTAGTGACCCAGGCGAATGCACCTGACATGCATGCCTTCTATAACCCGGCAACACTAAAACGGGCAAAAGCAGGCCAGCTCAGTGATGCAGAACAGCGCGAAGCCTTTAGGGCACTGTTTAGTCACACTAATGAAGCGAAGTGGTGGAACGATATTGCAACCTGCTCGTTTGATCAGATGCGGTATATTTATGCACTGCATTTGAAAGATGTCTTCGGGGCTCCCCAGGTACCAAGCAGTGAAGAAATGCTTGCTCTTGTAAATAGAAGCCAGCTCGTTCCCGCTCCCGCTACCGTTCATACGGCTGGGATAGTAATAGGAACTGCAACAGTGAAACGGTTTTCACGCCCGGCCTACCTGAACGAAAAAATGTTCATGGCAGACGGCATTGCGTGGGCATCAGGGGGTTGCGGCAATCTTGGAGGAAACATTTTTGGTCAACCCGATCCACTTCCTATACAGGAAGAGTTTGATAGAGGTACTCCAGATCCTCGTCTGCAGCTTGTCTCTGACCGTCGTGGAGATGTTGATGTTCGTCTGAATGTTAGCACCGGCCTTGACCCTAACATAGTGGCACTTATTGCAGCAATGCAGCAAAGACCAGAACCTGCTCCTGCTCCAGCTTCAAATAATGATGGCTGGATGAAAGAGTATATGCAGATGCAGATGATGAAGGAGATGTCTCAGCAGACACAGCCCCTTATTGAAACACGGCAACGTGCAAACTTTTGGGAAGTAGCTGCTGGAATAGGGGCTTTTGTAAACGCTGGACTTGGTACTGCGCATCTTTTACAAGGTGCAAAAACCAATCGCTTGCTGCAGAGTCAAATGTGGCGTCAAAATCAAACGACGATGCACATGCCAACTCCTGGTTTTCCAACATGGAGTGGAAACAACCAACAACCTCAGTATGGCCGTAATTGGAATCGTCCAAGGAATCCTCAGCGCCCTAACTATGATACCGGAACATGGTATGACCAGCGTAATCCTCCGCTTCCCGATACTGACTACCAGGGCGGATCAGGGAATTATGTAATAGGAAACGGTTGGGGCTATCAAAATGCTAATGCCGGACTCGGTGTTGGGTCAGGGTATGACTATGGTTACGGCAACAGTCGCAGTAATCCTCTCAACGACAACGGCAATGGAAGAGCGGTAGATACCCGTAACGGAAGAGTGTATACCTATGACAGATCCTGGTAACACAACAACAGAAAAGGATGGCTTATGTACGCCAGAACCATCCTTTCTATTTTTTAGCCCTGTATACTCTGTATAAAGGACTAAAAAGTGGTAATTGACTTTTTATAAATAATATTGTATAATATTATTACTGAAGTCGAGATTATAAGTGGAAAGAAACAACTATTATATGAAAAAAACAATTGTAACAATGTTTGTGTCACTGATGGCGGTCGCTTCGATCGCTACTTCTGCGCACGCAAGCTTTAACTCGCCGGGGTCTATGCCGACAGTAACGGTGACCAATGCGTCAGTAAAGCCCTGTGCTCAAGGACCAATTGACGGATGTTGGACACGCAGTACAACTGCGCGCCCAGGAGATGTTATTGCGGTGCACATTTATTATAAAAACACCGGTTCACAGGCAGAGACTGCATACATCGACCTTCAACCAAGTCGAAGCGGTGCAAATGTTCAGTTCTCTGGCGGTGTAAACGAAGCTGGTGGAACTGCAACAGTGACCCTTTCAGAAGCAACAACGATTGCTTACCTCACAGGACAGGATCGTGCATGTTGGACTATTGAAGGAGGTGCGTGTCGTGAAGTAAATGCAGACGCACTCTTTGGTAGCGGCTTCAATATTGGAGTGGTGCAGCCAGGAGAGCAGGGAACACTCGTAGCGCGCTTTCTCGTAGGAGCAGGCAGTGCAACAGCACCCGACTCTGCTGACCGCCCGCAGTGTGACGACGGCATCGACAACGATGGCGACGGACGCATCGACTACCCTTCAGACGCTGGATGTTCATCGTACAACGATGACAATGAGTACAACAGTACTTCAAACCCAGTTGACGACGAATGCACCATCACTCGATTTGATGCAGATGACTACACTCTTGAAGAAGGGGATTCAACAATCCTTCGTTGGACAACAACCCCTGACTGTGACTATGTTCGCATCAGCACTATCAGCGGAAACCTAAACGAAGACGGTAATACAAGAGTGCGCCCTTCGTCAGACCGCACCTACACTTTGACTTCGTACCCAGGTGGCGACACTGAAACAGTACGTATCATTGTCGACGAGGACAGAGTAAATAATGATGACGAATGTTCTATTGATACATTCAGGTCAAATGACTACTCTATCGAGCGCGGAAACAAAGCAACAATTACCTGGAAGGTAACCGGCGCTGACCGTGTCGAGATCAATGGCTCAAACAAGAGCAAGAGCGGTACTATGTCAGTAAGCCCGTACAGTTCAACAGTGTACCGTATTGATGTGCGAGGAAACGGCTGTGACGATCAAAAGTCATTCACTATTTCTGTGAACAATGAAGAGCAGAACGCAAAGCCTCAGGCTATTACAACTGTTGCAAGCATTTTGAGCTCTACTACAGCTCAGCTCAACGGTATTGCTGTCCCTAACACAAACAGTGGCTCTACAACTGCGTGGTTCCAGTGGGGACCGTCAACCAGTGTTCAGTATCGAACAGCATCAAAGTCTGTTGGTACAGGCAGTAGTCTTCCGTACAGTGACGTGGTAAACGGCCTTGTATCGGGAACTACCTACTACTACCGCGTTGTTGTGCAAAACCAAAACGGCACCGCGTACGGCGATATCGTGAGCTTCCGCACACAAAGCGCTGTTGCGGGAACTACTGTGGTGACAAATCCTACTCGTGTCGTTGTTCAGTCACAGACTATCCGTGACTCTGTAACCGCACAAAGTGCTGCATCACTCTTGGAACTTCGCATCGAAAGTGCGTATGACCACATGTGTATCGGAGGCGAAATCGAATACGTTGTTACGTATCGAAACATTTCTCCAGTAACACTTGAAGACACTGTCCTCCGTGTGGCACTTCCGAAAGAGCTCACCTATATTGGTTCCGATCGTGCAAAGTATGATCCGATCGACCAAATCCTCACACTCGACATTGGTCGTGTAAATCCGGGAGAGCAGGGAAGCGTAACAATTCGCGCTCGTGTAAACGAGAATGCTATCCGAGGTAACCTCACTGTTCTTACAGCAACTGTGGTGTACACCAACCCAAACACTCGTGCTCAGGAAGATGCAATCGCATACTCTTTGATCACAGTGTCTGACCAGTGTCCAACAGTGCTCGGTGCAAGCGTATTCGGATTTGGATCATTCCTTCCGGACACCTTGCTCGAATGGCTCCTCCTTATCCTTGTGATTCTTGCCCTCATTCTTTTGGGACGAAATCTCTACAAGAAAAAGGAAGAGCAGAAAGCATAAGCCACTGGTTGATTACCACCGATTAGTGCTCCAAAACAGCCGCGTCTGACGCGGCTGTTTTTGTGTTAGAATCCGTATATGAACGAAGTCTACGGCGACAATGAAGTGTACGATATTGCCAAGGGAGTACTTGCAGCGCTTGCACCTTCTCCAGACACTGCAACAGTGCTTTGTTTGCAGGGGGACTTGGGTGCCGGCAAAACAACCCTTACTCAGGCTATTGCAAAAAACCTCGGCATTGAGGAGACAGTAGTAAGCCCGACCTTTGTTGTTGCAAAATTTTATACACTGGCTACGGGCGGATTTACGCAATTGGTTCATATTGATGCATACCGTATTGAGTCTGAAGATGAGCTCGGACCAATCGGCTTTTCTGAGCTACTGAAGCAGGGGAGTACGCTGATTGTCATCGAATGGCCAGAGCGCATCAAAAAGAGTATTCCTAATGATGCACTGTGGATGAATATTACGCACCGAGACACTATGCGCCATATAGCAACTATTTAAGAGTATGAAAAAACCCTCCAACAACCGAACACTTGTTATTTTCGATGCTCACGCGATCATTCATCGCGCATACCATGCACTGCCGGCCTTTGCTAATAGTGCCGGAGTGCCGACAGGAGCGCTGTACGGACTCGCTTCGATGCTCATGCGTATTATGGAGGAACTCAAGCCCGATAGCATTGTCGCAGCCTATGATCTGCCTAAGCCAACCTTTCGCCACCTGTCCTATGACGGGTATAAGGCGGGACGAACAAAAACAGACGACTCATTGGTTGAGCAGCTTATTTCCTCGCGAGAAATCTTTTCTGCATTTGGTATACCCTGCATTGATGCTGAGGGGTTTGAAGCCGATGATGTGATCGGAACGCTAGTGGAGCAGTATAAGGCAACAGCTAATCTCTCAATCATTATTGCGTCCGGAGATATGGACACGCTTCAGTTGGTGGAAGGAAAAAAGGTGCAGGTCTTTACCCTCAAAAAAGGGGTGACCGATACTATTCTCTATGACGAAGATGCAGTGGTAGAGCGCTATGGCTTCAAGCCGCTCCAGTTGGTGGACTATAAAGGGCTTCGCGGGGACCCATCCGACAATATCATTGGCGTACCGGGAATCGGGGAGAAAACAGCAACAAGTATCATTGCCACCTTCGGTTCAATCGAAGGGTTGTATGAAGCGCTCGATACTGATGAAGCGAAGCTTAAAGACGCAGGTCTCACTCCGCGCATTATTGGCATTTTGCGCGACCATCGAGATGATGCATTCTTTTCAAAGACACTTGCGACTATTCGCCGTGATGCACCAGTGACCTGGGCGCTCCCTGAGACTTCTTTTAAAGAAGCGGTGAAAGAAGAAATCATCAGAGAACTCTTTGCGCAGTACGAATTTTCGTCCCTCATTCCACGAGTAAAAAAACTGTTCGTTTTTGCAGAAGATACTCCACTAGAAGAGGTGGACCCTCAATTGTTGAGACGAGCCTCTGTCGCACTGTGGGTACTCTATTCAGAGCAAACCAATCCGACACTCCCTATGATTCTTGAGCGCACCCGCAAAAAAACGCTTGCCGAAAGCTTTGAGAGTATCGTGGACGAATTAAAAAAACGAAACCTCTATGGTGTATTTGAACATATAGAAGAGCCATTGATTCCTCTCGTACAGCAGATGGAGGAAACCGGAGTGGTGATTGATCAATCATACTTCCGCACTCTTGCCGAGAAGATGAAAGAAACACTTGCCGGCATCGAGGCAAACATCCGCGAGACAGCAGGAGCGACGATCAACATCAACTCGCCAAAACAGTTGTCGGAACTGTTGTTCACCACGCTCGGACTCAAGCCAAAAGGAAAGCAAAAAGCGAGCGGTGCCTTTACAACCAATGCTGAAACATTGGAAAGTCTTCGCGACGAGCATGTTGTGGTGGGGATGATTTTGGAATACCGCGAAATACAAAAGCTCCTGAGCACCTATGTCGAGGCCCTCTTGGGGCACGTTCAAGAAGACGGGCGAGTGCATGCAACATTCTTGCAGCACGGAACAACGACGGGGAGGTTCTCTTCAGCGAACCCGAACATGCAAAACATCCCTATCAAGTCGAGTGGCAAGGATATTCGCCACGGCATTGTTGCAGCTCCTGGAAAGGTATTTATCGGAAGCGACTATTCTCAGATAGAGCTTCGTGCACTTGCCATTCTTTCCAAAGACAAGCGGTTGATTGAAAGCTTTATACGAGGAGACGATGTTCATACGACTGTCGCATCATTTATGTTCGGTGTAGAGGCCGGCGAAGTAACAAGCGATATGCGCCGTGCGGCAAAGGTAGTGAACTTTGGTATTTTGTTTGGCATGGGAGTGAGCGCACTTCAGAAAAACCTCGGCACCACCCGAGAAAAGGCTCAGGCATTTTACACTGACTATTTTAGAGCCTTTCCTTCTGTCACTGCGTATTTGGAATCAAGTAAGGAAGCGGCAAAGACAGTGGGATATACGACAACACTCTTTGGGCGCCGCAGATATTTCCCTAGTATTAATTCCGGAGCACCCTTTTTGCGCGCTATTGCCGAGCGCATGGCGTCAAACGCTCCTATTCAGGGAACAGCTGCAGATATAATCAAGATCGCTATTGTGCTGGTTGATAAAGATCTTAAAACTGCCGGATTGTCTGAGAAGGTCCGGCTCGTGCTTCAAGTACATGATGAGTTGGTGTACGAAGTCGATACTGAGGTGCAAGACGAAGCAGAAGCGGTGATTCGAGAAGCGATGACAAGCGTGCTCGCACGCTCGCCAATAGCAATCGATGCTTCGGGCGTTCCTTTGGCCGTGTCGGTGGGGAAGGGTTCTCGACTGGACGATATCAAGTAAGGCAAGGTGGTATACTGGGCATATGAACAATACTAAGAATATCCACATAACCCTTGCACGCTCCTATATGGCATATTTCCTTTTTAGTATGCTAGGGCTTTTGGCTGACAGTATTGTCGGGTTTGGTGTAGTAGTACCCTTTGGGAGTACTATAGCAATTCTTTGCTTTATTGCAGGTCCAGCCCTAATGATGTGGGCACAAAAAACATCAAACGATTTTCGTAAAAAGACTACAGAGGTAAAACCGTTGTATTTTCAGCATGGACCGTATCGCTATCTTCGTAACCCAACGCACCTTGGTATGGTGATCATGGTGACAGGGTATGCGGCAGTGAGCGGGTCGGTGATATTTCTTGCTGTGACGCTTGTGGGATATATCGTCTCAAACGTATTGTTCAAACGCTATGAAGCTATTGTGGTTGAACAGTATGGGGAAGAGTATGCAAACTATAAGTCTGATGTTCCTAAAATCCTGTAATGCTTGTTGTCGTTGTTTCTGATACTAAAAAATTTCGCAAAGAATGCATCGCACCATTTTGTATAAACGACGCTGATGTTGTCATGCTCGACGACACACTTTCAACACTGCTTGATCTCGAACAGTATTTGTATCCCTCCTTGTTTAGTACGAGCGCACCAGTGGTACACGCGCAGTTTTTGCTTGAGAACAAGATTGCGGAGATGACTGCTGTATTTGCAAAGCGTCTTGTTGCGAGCCCTACTGTATTTCTTTTTGAAGAATTCGCACTTCCTGCAACCGCACTTGCACAATTAAAAAAACACGGCGCGCTAGTGCATAGTCATACCGAACCAAAAGCTCTCAAAAAAGGGGTAGACCTCTTTGCTCTTGCGAGTGCGATTATTACGCCGAATAAAAAAGATGCGTGGATGAACTACCAAAAAGCGATAGCACTGCAACCAGTTGAAGCACTTCTCGGCATTATGTATTGGAAAGTGCGAGACATGATGATAAAGACAAAAAAAGAAGAATACAAAACTTTGTATGAAAAGCTGCTTCGCGCACACGCAAAAGCCTGGCAGACAAATACACCACTCGAGCTGATGATTGAAAAAGTGTTGCTTCAATAAGTAACCCTGAAACAAAAAATAACAATAGCTCCTCTCGAACTGCACACATAATTTTCTGCTGAAAATTTGTTCCAGCTCGCGCCAGTCGCGCTCCGCTAGTCAGTTCTCAAGGACTATTGTTATTTTTTTTATCAGATTTTTAAATACAAAAAAGAGAAAGCCCGCTTATAAAAATATTTTACGAAGTAAAATGCTTTTATAAGCGGGCTTTAATATAAAGTGAGTGCTATGTACGAGAGTATTTGGAGATTTGTATTTGTTTGAATTGTTTTAAAAGGACTTCTAGGGAAGAGCAGGGGTACTACACTGATGAGGTGGAAGGTGCGTCTGCATACAGTATAAGGACAGAAGCCTTTCTTTACAAGTCTATATCCGAGAGGGGGGGGGGATAACGCTTTGAAGCGAGGGAAAATACAATCCCTGAAAACAGTACGATTGCAGACATAAACGGAATAGTGACAAAGCCAAATGCGTTTACATAGCGAAGCAGGCAGCTGGGCCCAGCCCCGCAGATATCAAGGCCGTTGGGTACAATGTCGATATAGTTGTGGATGAGCGCGATAATTAGGCCAAGTCCCGCAAGGATGAGCACCTGTTTTCGTAGAAGCACACTGGTGCGGATATCTGCCGTAAAAAGGAGTATTGTGATGGAGAGTATTGCGATGCGCTGATACCAGCACAAGAGACAGGGGGTATAACCAAACACCAATTCATAGGTGAAGCTTCCGAGTACTGCTCCGGCAAACATCACGCGGAGAATAGTGTTGCTGTGCCGAGCAATCAAGTCAGCAAAAGAATGTCGCGCATACATCGCTATAAGCCCAACAAGAGCGAGTACTCCAAAGAGGAGAATACTGACTGCATTGAGTGTGTTAAATGTTTCAACAAGCATAGGGTTTATTGTTCGTCTATAACACAGCTTGTTTTTGCCGCGAGTTCTTCAAGTGTTTGCTGACCAGATTCACGGGAGCCGTCAGCAAAGACCCAAGTAGGGTACCCTTCAACCTTTTCGTCGGTACATACCTGAAGCTGGCCTTTGCCATCAGGCTCAGAGCATTCGACATAAGGGATGAGTTTTGCACTTCTCCCAAACATTGCTTTTTGCGCTTGGCAATGAGGACACCAGAAGGCGCCGTAGAATGTTGCACCGCTGTCAGTAATGCATTGCGCGAAGGTGTCATACTTACCCGGCTTTTTTGCCTGCATCACCAATAGTCCGACTAGTCCGGCGATCACCATAAGTACTATCAGAGTCCAGAGAGCATTTTGTTTTTGGTTTTTTGTCATATGTATTACCGTACCGCGCGCACGCATTTTCTGCAAGTTCCCATGAAAGAAAGTGTGTGCCCAGATATTTTTCGAAACAGTTTTGATTTTAGAGCGGCACTTGTATTGATACCACGAACACAAAAGGGAATAGATTCAACTGTCTTGCATTGTGTGCAGATAATATGGTGCCCGTGTTCGCCTTGGATAAATGAGTATGAAAGCTTGTCTTTGTGAAGTGTATGAGATGAAAGCACTCCCGCATCCGTCAGAGCATTTAATGCACGGTATACGCTTGCAGTGTCGGCATGCGCGGTTTTCACTTTTCGAAGAATAGTAGGCACAGTCAGGGGGGTGGGAGACTGAGAGAGCTTTTCTAGTAATAGTATACGAAGGGGTGTTGCCTTAAAGCCGTTTTCCCTTAAGGTTACCTCCGCGTCAATAATAATTGCTTTTTTCATACGAATAAGTATACTCAAATGCAAATAACTTGCAATTATATGAAAGTATCAGTTAGTCGGGTATCCCACAGATTCAACAACCTTCTTATTGGATTCCTCGGAATGTTTACATTGGTAATCATTAGGGAGTTTATTGATGCCCCCGTTTTTTTATTTGCAGCAGCAGTGCTTATTGTAGTAGCTGTATATCTTGCTAAAAAAACAGTGGAGCATTTTCATGGACACCACCATAAAATGGCGGATTCCGCGATTGATGCAATCGCACCGGCAGTATTACTGCTTGCAAACATTGTGCACCCAGCAGTAGATGGGTTTTCGCTCTTTCAAACATTCTCAAACAGTGGTTTTGCTGCAGCACTTGTTGTAGGGATTGGCATAGTCTTGCATGAAATCTTGCGGCAGGCAGCGCTTGTCAGCGCGTTTCGCCCGCTAGGTATCCCTTGGTACACGGTTTTGATAACGGCACTCTGCGGTATCACGGGCGGGATATGGCTTGGTGTCGCAGAGTCTTCTGTGGTTGAGCAGTATGAATATGTCGCAGACCTTGCCACTATTTTTGCCTACAGCTTTATCATTGCCGAATTCTATTTTCATACCCATGATACTGGTACAGCAAAGCGAGCGTGGTGGGTGATTGCCGGCATCCTTATTGCCTTGGTGCTTGAACATGTCATGTCTGTGCACTAATTACATACCCCTTCTCTCAAAAGAGAAGGGGTATTGACTTTTTTATAAAATATGTATATAATATATAGATAGTATTTAACAGGAGTAAAGAAAGAATATGAAAAAAGGATTGTATGGTATAGCTGTTAGTGCACTGATACTGGTGACCTTCTTTGGAGGTTCAACTGCACACGCGGCAAATGCTGGCCAGTACTACATGGTGATGATGCAGGAAGAGGCTCCTAAAAACTGTACTGTTCGCCAGAGCGACCTCGGTCTCGGCGGAGGAGTATTTGTAGCAGGAACATCGTTTTGCGAAGATCGGTCACCGTCGGTGATGATGATTTTTGGAGCGTTGAATAATCCTTACAATAATCACTCATCGTATGAGAACGACTATTCATATGATGAAGAGGAATACTCGGACGAGTATGAAGAAGACTACGATGACGAGGAGTATGATGAAGATCGTCGGGATGAAGACGAAGACGATTCAGATAATGATTCTGACGACAACGACTCCGGTTCACATAGCTGGTAATAATAAAAAAACCCCGAGAGGGGTTTTTTTGTTTTGAGTGGTGCTCCGGTAGTATTCGCTTCTCCCTCGTTCCTCGGTCGAGATGTGATGTTTTTATATTGTGCCCTAACCCAGTATGCAGAGCTTTCGGATTCGCTTCTCCCTTATGCCTCGGTCGAAGTGCGCTGTTTCTATAGTCGCTTCGCTCTTTAGAAACAGGCACCACGGTTCGAATCCTACTGGGAAAAATTCCCAAGAATTTTTTGGTGCCCCCAGTAGGATTCGAACCTACGACCGTCTCCTTAAAAGAAAAAATGTTCACGGCTATTTGCAGGTATAAGTCCTCTTGCACATAATGCGTACTGTATGGCTATTTCTATACTACTTCTTCTCTGGGAAAATAGGGAATTATCTCGTCCTCGCGTAATAGAATAGTATCGTCTGACGCTTTAGTTAAACCAAATGATTGTCCTTTAGGTCTTCCTATATAAACAACTTTTTTATTAAATGACTGTGCTTCTTCAACCGCAGGAACCATATCAGTGTCCGAGCTTACCAGGTAAGCGACATCATATCTATCTTCGCGCGCCAGACGAATCATTTCGACAGCCAATCTAACATCTACACCTTTTTCATGGAAGCTTTTATCGGGGTGTTGAATCAGGTTACCGAGTGTTACTACAATATTTTCTTTTTGAAGACGAGCGATCAATCTCTGTTGTTGACTGTACATCTTTTCAGATTTTTCTATATCTGGGCCAGCCTGTCTTTTTATTACACCAACATAATATCTGATTTCAACGATAGGGGATTCTTTGGCGAGGTTTTGAAAAAAATCCTTGTATTTGAAACCAAGCATTTTATAGCTGTCATCAAGGGTACAAAGCACCTCTTTTAATTTGTGATAGAAGTTACTGCCGTCTATAAAGACTACTATTCGTGAAGGAGTGGAATTTTGGTCCATAAACCAAAACTGCCGTCCTAGATTACTCTAAGAAGGCAGTGAGGTTAACAGCGACATTGTACCACGGTAACATCAGAAAAGTCAATCCGCTTGGGGATAAGTTAAAAAGCGACCTCTCCGTTGCGTATACAGATACTATAAACGGATTTTGGAATTATCGTCCAATTTTTATAGATCATTCATCGGATGCTTCGTCATCTGTGACCGTAGATGTTCAACACTTGCATACAAGTATATCGTAGTGGTTTTGATGTCGCTGTGTCCCATCATTTTAGAAAGGCTATATATGTCGCACCCGCCTTCAAGCATGAGGGTGGCGAATGTGTGACGCAGTTTGTGTGCACTGAACGGCATGTGGAATTTCTCCCGCATTTGCTCAATGAGTTTCTTTAAGTCGTTTGATGTGAAGCCAATGTTTCCCCGGAGCGAGCAGAAGAATTCAGGGTTGATTTTGTTCAGTTTTTTCCGTTCCTCGATATACCTTTTCAGGCTTTGCGCCAAAGTGTAGCTGATAGGAATAACGCGATCTTTATTCCCTTTTCCTTTCTGGACGAAGAGTGAAAGGTTTTCAATATCAACGTCAGCGTATTTTAAATTCAGCAGTTCTTGTTTCCGAAGTCCAGCAAATATGAATACAGAGAATATCGCGTGATTTCTGTATCTCAAGAACTTATACTCATAGGGATAGTTGTACACAAGTTCCAGGAGACGCAGCGCGTCTTGTTTGGTAAGTTTTATCGGTAGTCGTTTCTCCATTTTTGGCATTTCAATATCCACCACAGGATTAGTTTCCATATATCCTTGTTTAATACACCATCGGAAGAAGACCAATAAGCTTTTGTAGTACACAAGAAAAGTATTAACCGACCAGTTGCGTTCTGTTCTGCCTTGATACAGAACAGTACGTATTTTAGTTTCTGTTACCTGGTTAAGTTCGGTTATCTCCGCCATTTTGCAGAAGCTATGAATGACGTATTTATACCTTCGTATCGTCTCTTTAGAATACCCACGAATAGATATTGAATAATCACAAAAATTTTGTGAAAGAATGTCGATATACATGATGATTTGTAGTGGCAGTACCGAACAAAAGAGGTGATATAACCAACGACCTGTTCCCAGAAGGAGGTGGTCGTGAAAATCAACCCCTTTTCCGAAATAAGCCTTATTATATAATGTTTGTGCCCCCAGTAGGATTCGAACCTACGACCGTCTCCTTAAAAGGGAGCTGCTCTACCGACTGAGCTATAAGGGCATATTATTTAGCATTTATAAGTCCGAGATAATCTGGTTGCACGTGGAGCCGCTACGACTGAAGCTTTAGGGCGATTGCAAAAATGCAAAAAAACTATACCATGCGGTATGCATGAAATCAATCCCACTTCGCCCCAACTCCGCCAAGTCTACGCTGGGCACGCAAAGCTCCGCAGGACACGTCCTTATACTGAACGACATTCGAAGCGCACAGAATGTTGGTTCGCTTTTTAGGACCGCTGATGCAGTAGGAATAAAAGAGATCTATTTGGTGGGTATTACACCGACCCCGCTTGATAAGTTTGGTCGCCCAGTCGGTGCCATAGCAAAGACGGCGCTGGGGGCTGAGAGTACTATAGTATGGAAACATGTTGCCACTATCGCACCCCTCCTTACGCGCTTGAAAAAAGAAGGGTATACAACTGTTGCGATTGAACAATCAGATACTTCTATAGACTATAAGAAGGTAGTGATTACTGGCCCCACCGCATTTATCCTCGGAAATGAAGTGGAGGGTATTTCAAAGGCCGTGCTTGGAAAAATGGACGTCGTTGCTGAAATTCCTATGAACGGTGAAAAAGAATCGTTGAATGTTTCTGTTGCCGGAGGAGTCGCACTGTTTCGCATGCTCAACCGCTAAAGGGTTATTTTCCAATATGGCGCAATGCTTCAGCAATTTGTTTTGGAAAGGGAAGGGTTGTGTCGACAAGGGTAATCACTGCGCGAACCTGGGTATCTTTGTAGCCAAGTGAAAGGAGGGCTTCAACAAGGTCGCTTTTTGGTTCGTCGTCAACAAGTTCAAATGCAGAAAGCTTGTCTTTGAGATCAATGATCACTTTCTCGGCTGTCTTCTTGCCGATTCCTGGGACAAGCGCTATCGCTTTTGCATCACCCGTTTTAATGGCGCGGACAATTTCGCTGATTGGGTAAAGTGCGAGCATCTGGAGCGCGGTGCGCGGGCCAACGCCTGAGACGCTGATAAGTGTGGTGAAAAGAATTTTCTCCTCCATTCGCTCAAATCCATAGAGTTCATGTGCGTCGTCGCGGATGACCATATGGGTGTGGAGGGTGACAATCTCTCCGATAGTGCCCGCAAGAGAGGGGGTGAATACCATGTAGCCGAGCCCTGCTGTTTCTACCACCAGGAATTTCTCCCCTGTTTCTATAATAGTACCGGTAATACGCGCGATCATGGTTGTATCATATCAGCTCTTGTCATTTAGGACTATGTTTGCTATAGTTTCGCCACATATGCCTATCACGAGAAACGCCAAAAAAGCCCTTCGCGTATCAGACCGCAAAGCTGCGGTGAATGCCCGAACAAAGAAAGTCCTTAAAGAGGGTGTAAAAACAGTGCAAAAGCTTGTCTCAACCAAGTCTTGGAAGGAGGCAAAAGACTCTCTCTCGAAAGCGTACAGCGCAATCGACAAGGCAGCGAAGAAAGGAGTAATCAAAAAGAATACTGCTAGCCGCAAGAAAGCTCGCCTTTCAAAAATGGCAAAAGAAAAATAAACTGATAGCAAAAAATCCCCATAGGGGATTTTTTGCTATACTTTATAAACCTTATAACTTTTAACCTTATAACTAACTTATGCTATACGAATTTTATGGACTGGAATGCCCGCATTGCGACCGCATGCGAGAACTCACTGATAAGCTGATGCTTGAATACCCCGATGTTTATATCGACCGAAAGGAGGTATGGCACAATGAAAGCAATATGAAGTTCATCGAAGAACTTGATAAGGGAGACGCCTGCGGAGGGGTGCCATTTTATTACAACGGCAAAACAAAGAAGTGGCTCTGCGGGGAAGTGTCATATGAAGAATTGAAAGGTTGGGCCGAAGTTTCTTAAACCCTGTATACTAAAGATATGAAAAAAGGCTTTACCCTTATTGAAATGCTTATCGTGATTGCGATTATTGGTGTGCTTGCATCAATCATTATTACTAGTGCAAACAGTGCGCGGCAGAAAAGCCGGATTGCACAAGCGCTTACTGATTTGGCGCAAATCAATCTCGCGCTCCAAGGGTATCAAGCTGAAAACGGGCGCTACCCAACAAGTGGGGGAAACTGGGACGGTTTGTATAGTAGTTATGGCGAGAGTTCTGCGAACTGGATTGCAGGACTTACTCCGTTGTATATGGTTACCCTTCCTCGCTCGCCGAACAATACTACCGATGGAACAAAGAATTATATTTACCATTCTGATGGGAGAAACTATAAGCTCATTTGGCACGGCGCAGAGGATTGTCCTTCGGTAAAGGCAAAGCACCCGAATCTTATTGATCCTGTGCGCGATTGTTATGCCTATGGATACTGGAGTCCGGGAGCTGCGAATTGGTAAAGTATGAACAAGGAAAAAGGCTTCACTCTCATCGAACTTCTTGTCGTCATTGCGGTGATAGGGATTTTGGCATCAGTCGTGATGGCGAGCCTCAACAGTGCACGCGTGAAAGCGCGCAATGCTCGGCGCAACAGTGACATCAAGCAGTTGGTGAATGCATTTAATCTGGGTATAACAAACACCGGGACGCTTCCCGATAGCACAGCGAACGGTGCCTGTGTTTCCGCCACTTGTTATGAAGCGTACAGTTCATATATTGCGAATAGTACTGTCGATGCATTTCTTTCCCCGTATTTACCGACGAAACCAATTGATCCTCCCGGAGGATCTCGGGCGCGTGGAGGGTATGTCTACCTCAGTGAGTGGTCCGGAGTCTCTGGTAATCCACTCTTTCCTTTGGGCGCGATTATTACTTGGTTCCAAGAATCTCCCAATGTTCCCGGTATCTGCGGACCAGGCAAAGTATATGCTGCTCCAGAAGAATATGTGCAATGTATCGTATATGTCGCGTCATAATGGGAAGCGTTTCAAGTTCTCGCTAGTAATCGCTTCTCCCTCGTTCCTCGGTCGAAGTGCGCTGTTTCTATAGTCGCTTCGCTTCTTAGAAACAGGCACCTACGGTTCGATTCCTACCTGTCGGGGGTCATATAAATAAAAAGACTTGGCATAAAACCAAGTCTTTTTATTTATTGTCCCGCGAATTGGAACAAGTCAGAACCGCTATTATGGGCTTATACGCCGATCATTTCGCAGTGGTGAGGGAGTGGTAGAGCTATTGATGGTATACAGGGGTATTGGAACATTCTCGGTTAATCCTGACACATAGCCTTGCCATGCTTGTTGTAGCCCTCAATAAGCATGTCAGTTGCTTTTTTATAGTCCGTATCAAAAATTACCTCGTTATTAGGAAATTCTTTATTTGCAATCTTGGTTATATTTTTCAACTCATCTGATATACCGCCACTATTTTCAATTACTGCTAATGGTAAACCTTCCTCAATTGCAATCCCAAACTCTGAAAGTGTGCCAATGCGACCATTGAGAACAATAGCCGCATCAACATTCTTAACCATCTCAAGGCTTCGGGCAGTAAACCCAGCAATGAAATGGGCTGTAGAGTAATAATCTATACAATGGATGTTCTTTTCATGCTGTCTATCAAAATAATCCTGTTGGTCCTTAAGAGGGAAATAACCAATGGTTTTAGCTCCACACTCGTGTGCGGTCTCAATTGCAATTGCAGGTATTCCGCTACATCCACCTGTTACAACGGTAATGTTTCTATCGCATAGATAACGAACAATATCTTTTATTAGGTTTTTATTTTCCTCACTGACTTCTGGAAGCCATGAGCTGAATATTGCTATTTTCATATTATTTTCGTTTAGCTTTTACAATAAAGAAAGTAGGATAGATGTCGTTGTGTATCTGCTCAGAAGCAGGGAAGTCGGTCCCTTCTTTGTAATCAAGAATCTCAAAGTTCTTGAAGAAATCACTGTTAAAGTATTCACCGATTGTATGAGAAGGTTCTTTAAGAACTATCTCTCCATCATAAATATTTGAAGTTACAATCATTTGCTTGTAATAGTCAGCACCGTGGCCATAATCACGTATTTTTTCCAGCCATTGCATCCAAGGGTGTTTTGAAAGGAATACAAGAACACCTCCTGGTTTTGTTACTCTTGCCATCTCGTTAAGAATTGCTGGCACGTTCGTAGATGTTTGCATAGCCCATTTTGATACAACAACATCAAACATTGTATTTTCGCAAGGGATTGCTTCTCCTACACCCTTTATGAACACACCTGTTGGATTATTGACCTGAGCTTTCTTAAGAAATTCGTTACTAGGGTCAATGCCAAAAACCTGTGCTCCACGCGAAGCGAGTAAAGCCAAATCACTACCATCCCCACAGCCAATATCTAACAATTTTTTACCTTCAAGGCTAAAGTCTATTGCTTCATGGAAGAGGCGGTTGCTTAGCTCATTTTGCTCGGCTAGGTTATTGCTATATGTGCCATGGAAACCGTTATATTGCTCTTTAATGTCTTTTTCTATCATGCCGAAATAATAGCAGGTGTTTATTGACATTTCAAAAATATATTGCAAAAGCTATAGTTTTTAAAAAAATATTTTAAAAATAGTAAAAATCATGTATACTTCAATTATGATATTTTCTATCAAAGAAACCTTAGAAGATAAGATAATTCGCTATCTAGTACCAAAGGAGCAAACCGCAAAGGGGTTACTCAAACTGCTTAAAAATGAGTCCGACCATTACACAATCCAAGCACTATATGTGGTACTTCGTGGATTAGCAGTTACAGAGGTAGTTGTGAAGAGGGGAACCTTTTATTTTTTAAATGAAGAATGGCGTTCAAAGGTTGCGTTACAATTAGGTAAAAGAGAAACAGCAGAGCTATCAGAAGGAGAGAGTATTACGTATGTTTTATCTTCGTTGGTTCATCACGACCTACAATGGAAAAATATAGTTTTGCCACTACATGAAGCACATCCTATGGACCCTATATTTTTCTACAGTTACCACTACGTATGGATATACCTTAGTGAAAGTCGTAAGCAAAGCGAGCTGGACTACTACCGCTCATTTATTGAAAATAAAAGTTATGCTTTTTCTTTAATTGGTAGTAATAATCCACATGATGTAGAAGTAAAGAAAAACCTTCAGAATGAGTTTGTGCAATGGGCTGTTGGCACTGAACATTTTTCAAAGACAGACTACATTACCGTATTTGGTGACTATATTATTGTTACTCGCCTCACTAAACGACTCGCTGATGAGATAGAAGAATGTTACAAGCAGAGTTCTAATGCGCAATCTCTTGAAGGTAAGTTGCAAAGAATAGGGATTGAGAAAAAGAAAGTGAGACTAATTGTTGAAAGAAATCGAGATAAGGCAAAAAAGCTTAGAAAGAAATTATCAAAAGAGTTCTTCGTGCCACGCCAGTTGGTTGAAGATTTTAAGTTATATTAGTTTGGTAATTTAATTAAAACTATTACGTCTTATTGATATAAGAACCTAAATTTGGTAGTATGTAAATATGAAAACGCTGTTGGAGTTTGACTACAAAAAGGCAACCCAGGCAATTAACTACTTCACGAAGCAAGAGGGTGGGCAAATAGAAAAGTTGAAACTAATTAAATTAGTGTATCTTGCTGATAGATTCCACTTAAGAAAATATGGTAGACCGATAATGAACGACACTTACCTAGCTATGCCACTTGGTCCTGTCGGTTCTTCTGTTAAGGATATAGCTGAATTTTCGAGTTTCTTAGCTGAGGAAGAAGTTGAATATGCTGGAAAATTTATATCTCGTGGACCACGGGCTAATACTGTCGTGTCTGTCTCTGACGTTGATAGTAATATTTTTTCACAAAGTGAGATTGAAGCTCTAAATTTTGCATATCAAGAATTTGGTAGCTACCGTGCTTCTCAGTTGGTGGACATAACCCATATATATCCAGAATGGAGTAAATTTAAAAATGCACTTGAGTCAAAAGAAACCACTCGTGAATCGATGAATTATAGTGATTTCTTTAAGGACCCGACTAATAATTCTAACGGATTCTCTATGAAACAAGAGGCGCTTGAAGCATCGAAAGAACTATTTGAGGACCACTATAAAGTCGCTGAATATTGGAAGTAATAATAAATACTGTAATGATAGCTATTCCTCCTGATGTCCGACTTCTTGCTACGCTTAAAACTGGATCAGTTTACTATTTTGAGGAAGAAAGGTTGTCGTCTCCAGAGCCGCATTATTTTATAGTTCTCAATAGAGAGCCGAGGGTGGACACAGTTTTGTTTCTTGTATGTGCATCTTCGCAAGTAGATAAGAGAAAGAATGCTATACAAAAGTTAGGTTTTCCAGAGGAAACGCTTGTAATTGTTTCTGTAGGGGAATGTGATTGTTTTATTAAAGAAACTGCAATAGATTGCAATACTGTTTTTGAAAGAACAACATTATCGGTTATTGAGAAACTTGAGAATGGTAAGCTTCGGATTTGTTCAGGGGTGTTGCCAGATGAAATCATTGCTAAAATCGTTACAGGAACATTGGCAAGTTGCAAGGTACCCCAATCATCAGACACTCATTCTAAATTAACAATTAATCATTTA
>JBMOIO010000003.1:0-122691 GCA_049317285.1 Minisyncoccia bacterium
GCTGAGTATACTCAAGAACATAGAATGGGTGTGTGAAGAAAGGGGTACCTTCCATCGTATATACTATAGCCATGACACAGGACCGAAAAAAAATGCTGATAGTAATAGGGGCACTTGTGATTGCCGGTATCGCAGCTTTCTTTGTATTTGGCACGAAGCCCCAAGAGTCTGAGGTGGGCGTTATCCCGCCCTTTGCAGAAGAGCAACCGCTTGTTCATGAGCCGACAGCTCCAACACCACCACTAGTAGTTCCTGAGAAGGTTCCTGAAGGCCCTACAGAGGGCCAGGAATATTATTTTTATACGATGAAGAGCGCCGACGCGGCTGTTGAGCTTGAAGAGTTGGTGGGGGCAGACAACGTGCTTGCGGTGCTCCAGACAAACCGGATTGATGCGGAACATATCAAGAGCGGAGCGAAGATTGTTGTTCCTGCTGCCTTTGACAGCGCAACGAGAGCACCGTTTCCTTTGGAAGTATCCGAGCTTTCTGAGGTAAAAAAAGTGTTGCTGATTTCTCAACGCATTCAAGCCTTCGGGGTGTATGAGTCAGGGAAATTGGTGCGATGGGGTCCAGTGAGTACTGGCAAGCAGTCAACACAAACACCGAGCAAGCTTTTTTCAACAAACTGGAAAGGGAAGGAGGTGCAGAGTAGTTTTGACGACGAGTGGATATTGAAATTTAATTTCAATCTCGATAATAAAGCAGGGATTGGCTTCCATCAATATCAAATGCCGGGCTACCCCGCAAGCCACTCTTGTGTGCGTATGTTTATGGAAGACGCCATGTGGCTCTATGACTGGGCCGACCAATGGATACTGACCGAGAACGAACAGTCGCGTCATGCGCATGGAACACCGGTAGTTATTTTCGGAGAGTACGAATTTGGAAAAACCGCGCCGTGGAAATTGCTTCCCGAGGACGCACAGGCAACCAAGATAACAACAGAGGAACTAAAGGAAATAGCTGACTCATATCTCGACACCATTATGGAGCGCCAAGCCGGGCGTGAAGCGTATATTGAAGGATTGACTCCACAGGAATAGGGTATATAATAGTAGTGTAGTCATTTGTTCATCAAATACTACGCACTGGTTTCGGAGAAATAGCTCGCTACTTCTCCCACCACCACTGTTCTTTCCTTGTTCATTTTCCCCCCTTCCCGACTAACATGCTCTGCATTTTAGTCTCAAAATATATTTCCCATATCTAAAGCCCCTTCTCTGAAGCGGGCTTTTTTCTTTTTACTTACTCGTTTTTACCCTCATTTTTTGCTATAGTGAAAGGCGTGAATCCTTCTCTTGAGAAAAAAATAGACGGCAAGCATATTGCACAAGAGATTCTCCGCGATGTTGGCATTATGGCGCCGGTCATGCAAAAGCGCATTGCCTTTATCCAGTTTGGAGACGATCGAGCGAGTACACAGTTTATTGCGCGCAAGGAGCGGGTGGCAAGCGGGCTTGGCATCCAGTCCGATGTACTTCACGAAAGCACGCTTACTACAACTGATGAAGCACTCGCAGTGCTCCAAGAGGTGGTTGCGCACGGCTATGACGGCATCGTAGTGCAACTGCCCTTGCCGTACGGAATGGATACCGACACTATCCTTAATTCGATTCCTGTAGAATGCGATATCGATGTATTGAGTAAAGAGGCGATTGAGGTATTCGAGCGCGGGCAGACTGAGCGCATGCCGCCTGTTGCCGGTGCGGTTGATGCAGTGATTAAGCACGGCAGTATAGACTTGGCTGGGAAAAATATTGTGATACTAGGAAAGGGGAGGCTTGTCGGCGGGCCGATTGCACTCTTGTTTGACCGGATGAATATTGCCTATAGCGCTATTGACCTTGAAACACCGCCCCAGGCGCAAAAGGAACTACTGCTTTCTGCTGATATTGTTATTTCTGGTATTGGCGTAGCGGGGCATATACAGCCAAGCATGATAAAAGAGGGAGTAGTACTGATCGATGCTGGGACAAGCGAACACAATGGCGTGCTTGTCGGAGATGTTGATCCGGCCTGTTTTGATAAAGCCTCGCACTATACAACAGTGCCCGGCGGAGTGGGTCCGGTCACTGTGGCAGTACTTTTGAAAAACTTGTTTGTATAAGCGTTGTAAAAAATCCCGGAGATCTCCGGGATTTTTTTATGCAATGCGCGCGGGTTTTTTGCGGAGGAAATATTTGAATGCTTCGATGAGGATGAAGTTTGCAACCCCTACTCCAATGACGCCCATAAACCAGCTCAAGGGAAGCACATTTGTACCAAGAAAGTTGCTTATGATCGGTAGATAAACAGAGGCTGCAATCATGACAAAGCCAATGAATACTCCCACTGTGAGGTAGTAGTTTGAAAACGGATTGTACGACAGAATACTCTCTTCGAGGTTGCGCATAGAAAACGCAAGGAAGAGCATGTAGGAGGCAAATGAGGCATAAATGAATGTCCGCACCAGGCTTGGGTCGTTGCCGGTATTGAGAAGGTACAGATAAAGAAGAAAGAGTAGGGCACTTGAAACAATTCCTCGACCGAAGGTGAAGAGGGTGACAGTGCGGTCTAAGAGGCGCGCTTTTCTATCGAGGCGCGCCACGCTTTTCTGGTCGATTTTCTCAAAGGTAAAGGCAAGTGTCGGTAAAATGTCCGCAAAGAATTTTACAAAAAGAATTTGTATGGCGGTGATAGGGAGGGCGATTGTCATAATGATTGACCCCCCGACGAGCAATAGTGCGTCGAACGAATTCGCCATCAAATAGGTGATGACGGTGCGGATTTTTTTCAGCACGCCGCGACCTTCGAATATTGCGTCGACAATAGAGCCATAGTTATTGTCGAGAATAACAATGTCGGAAGAGGTGCGCGCAACATCGGTCCCGCTTCCCATCGAAACGCCAATCGTCGCAGCTTTTAATGCGGGAGCATCGTTGACGCCGTCACCAGTGACAGCCACTACTTCGCCGGAGCCCTCAAGGAGTTCAACAAGACGAAGCTTTTGTTCGGGGGTAACGCGAGCGAAGACGGTCGTGGTCTTTAATGCTGAGCGAAGTTCGTCATCAGTCATTGCCAACAGGTCGCTTCCGGTGAGCGGTTCGGTAGTGCCACTGATCAGTCCGATTTCTTTTGCAACCCAGGTAGCAGTGCCGGGGTGGTCTCCGGTGACAATGATAGTGCGCACTCCGCTTGCACTAATTCGCGCAACCGCTTCAGGAACGCTTTGGCGAATAGGATCACGAAAGCGTAAGAGTCCTCCAAAAACAAATGCATCGCTTGAAGTAACAGAGGAAATCGTGTCACCTTTTTTTATAGGGAGGCGAACAAGTCCGAGCACTCGTTCACCTGAGTGCGAGAGTTCGCTGATGCGCGCATGAAGTGTCGCTTTCTCTTGTGCGCTTAGTGTTGTTTTTTCAAGCAGAATATCCGGTGCCCCGAGGAGTACGACATGCTCAGTGTTATTGTGTGAAAAGAGAACAGCTGAATATTTTGCAGTAGAGGTAAAGGCAAGCCGTTCAAGAACAGTGCGTGACTGCTGAAGTGCTGCAAGTTCAGGACGCGCAGAAATTGTTTGCACGAGTGCGATGTCTAGCGGGCGCCCTTGAAACATGCCTTCGTGGACAGTCACATCGGAGTTCAGGCTTGCGTCAACTAGTACCGTGTCCACCTCGCTTTCGTCCGCGTCGATTGCTACAAGAGTGAGCGTACCCTCAGTGAGAGTGCCGGTTTTGTCGGTGAGAATGATAGTTGTCGCGCCAAGGGTCTCTGTGGCGGCCATTTTGCGCACCACAGCACGCTTTTTAGCGAGTGTTTCAGCTCCAATCGCGAGCACTACAGAGAGCGCGATAGGGAGGCTTTCAGGGACTGCCGAGACAATAACAGCAATACTTGTCAGGAGCATTTCAGAGAGCGGATATCCGTTGTAGATACCGATTACTGCAATGAGGATACCGACAAATACCAAGACAACAGAGATGATTTTTGTAAATTGCATCACGGATTGCTCCAGTGGAGTTTTTTCGTCTTCCTGCCTGCCGACAAGAGTCGCAATGCCACCGAGTGCGGTATTTCCTGCAGTTGCGACTACTACTCCTTCAGCTGTTCCCTCAGTGATAACTGTCCCACCCCAGAGCATGTTTGTTCGGTCCGCAAGGGTCGTTTCGCTCGGCACTGTGCCAAGTGATTTGCGTACAGGGAGTGATTCTCCAGTTAAAATTGATTCGTCTACTTCGAGGTTTGCAAGCGCTGTGATGCGCACATCGGCCGGGATTCGGTCTCCTGCGCGAAAGAGAATGTAATCTCCAGCAACGATGTCTTGGGTTTTAATTGAGCGAGCGGTGCCATCTCGCATAACGCGGGCGAGTTGTGTGAGGTAGTGCTCAAGCTTTTGCACTGCATTGTCCGCTTTGTATTCCTGCCAAAACCCCAGCGCGACGTTTACAAGAATTGCCGCGAGAACAAAAAATCCTTCATTAAGTTTTCCAAGAAAAAACGACAATGCGCTTGCAGCAATCAATAAAAATACGAGCGGGTTTTTGCACTGGTTCCACAACAGACGCAAGACGTTACTCTTTGCCCGGCCCCCGACAATATTTATACCGTTTATTTTCAGGCGCTCAAGAGCATTTGCCTCACTGAGCCCTCTGGGGGAGCTTTCAAAATGCGCGAGGATGGCGTCGGGGTTTTCTGACCAAGGGGTATTTGTGGGGTGGTTCGATTGCATGGAAAAAGTGTACCATGGCTGAAGTATTGCTGTTGTATACTGTCATGGTATGAATAAAACGATTCTTGTTATTGCAGGCGCGCTCCTTCTGGGAGGTATAGCTTTTTTTCTTTTTAAAAAGGATATGTCGGAAATTACTAACTATCCGCCCATTCCGGGCCCTATTGTTGCGATGGGAGACAGCCTGGTCTATGGTGCGGGCTCAACTCGCGGAAATGATTTCGTCAGTGTATTGTCGCGGGAAATTGGCGAACCTGTCATCAACAGCGGGGTAAACGGAAGTACAACTGCAGATGGACTCGCGCGAGTAGACACAGTACTCGCAGTAAAGCCACGGGTTGTTATCGTCTTGTTGGGAGGGAACGATTTTTTGCGAGGGGTGCCGATAGATGAGACATTTCAAAATCTGGAAGCAATCGTAGAGAAGCTACAATCTAGTGGAGCGGTTGTCGTACTCTTGGGTATTCAGGGTGGAGTACTCAGTGACCCTTTCGCCAAGCAATTTGAAGCGCTGGCAGAGCGCCGAGGGATGGCTTATGTACCCAACGTATTAAGCGGGCTGATAGGGAATACAGCACTCATGGCAGACGCAATCCACCCAAACGATGCAGGCTACAAACGAGTCGCTGAGAAGGTACTCCCAGTGCTTCGTGGTGTGTTGAAATAGCTATTGACTCGAGTAATAGGAGGAGTATAGTTTAGAAAATACTACCCTTAATAGATATTGTTATGGCAAAGTTGAAAAAAGCTGCACGCTGGTTCCAGAGAACTCTCGTGTGGGAACACTACATTAAACCGTTTCACTTTTTTTATTCTATCCCCGCCGATACTATTCGTTTGAGAAGCTTTATTAAGGCATTTCAATCCAATGGTTTTTTGCTCTCATAAAATAAAAATCCCCGCAGTATGCTGGGGATTTTTTTTATTACTTACCGGTTTTGATCCACACGTACAGGTCTTCGATGGCTTTGACTGCATCGCCGGCTGCAATATTGTTTTGGTGGTAGAGGCCGTCAGTGCAGTCGCCGGCTGCCCAAATACCAGGAGTGCTGGTGCGCTGGTTGCGCGGGTCAACAACAACATTTGCTGTCTCATTGAGTTCAACAATACCGCGCGCGTAATCAGTGTTCGGGATTTGTCCGATTTCAACAAAAACTGCGTTTACCGGAAGCGTAGTAGTTTCTTCTGTCTCTTTATTTTTATACTCAACACTTGAAACAAATAGTTCGCCCTTTATTTCGGCAATCTCTGTGTTTGTAAGCAACGTAACATTCGGAAGCTTTGCTACCTCTTCAACAGTGATCGGATCTGCTTTAAACTGTGCGCTTCGGTGGATAAGGGTCACCTGCGACGCATATTGCGCAAGTTGAAGCACTGCTTCAAGGGCTGCGTTTCCGCCACCTGCTACTGCTACCGGCATGCCAGAAAAGAGGGGGCCGTCACAGGTCGCACAGTACATGATGCCTTTGTGTTCAAACTCTTTTACGCCCGGTACTTCAAGTGCTCGGTGGCGAGAACCAGTTGCAATGAGGATGCTTTTTGTCGTGATAGTGTTGTCGTCTCCCACCGTGACAATGAATCCACCGTCAGTACTTTCGATGTTTGTCGCGCGTTTTCCAAGGGTGAGGGTGAGGGTATGTTCCGGGGTAGTATATTCTTCTACATGCTTTTGAAGGTCGGCAGCGAGTTCGCTCCCACCGATTGCAGGGGTGCCAATCCAGTTATAGATAGTTTCTGAAACGGCTGATTGCCCACCGAATTCTTCCGCAATGATACTAGTCTTTAATCGCTTTCGAGCAGCATATACTGCCGCCGCCGCACCGGCTGGACCTCCTCCAATAATCACTAAGTCGTAAATCATCCGTGTAGTATACACGGATGATTTACTAGTTGAAAGTTTATAAAGTAGTAAAGTTTTTAAAGAGAGGACTAAAGCAAAAATCCTCGTAAAGAGGATTTTTGCTTGCTTTATAAACTTGATAACTTTCAGCTTTATAACTTACTTCTTATTTCTTCGAAGGAAGGCCGGGATTGCACCCCAGTCCTCTTCATCAGTTGTTTCAGGCTCCATAACACCCATGTCTTCTGGGCGAGTTTCCGCTTTTTGAACGAGTGGTTTTATCACATCGCGCTCAGGTTGTGGCGCTTGGACTGGCTGTACATCCTGCTGTTCGCGCGCAGAGAAAATCTGGTTCGCACTTTGTCCAAAGAGGTTGTTCTTTTTGTTCAGTTCGTTCGGAAAGCCAGTTGCGATGACAGTGATTTTCATTTCACCTTTTTTCATACGCTCGTCGAGAATTGTACCGATAATAACGCGCGCGTCTTTGTCGATGCTTTCAGTGATCACTTTTGCGGCGTCTTGGAATTCAGCCATAGTGAGGTCGTCGTTTGAGGAGATGGCAAAGAGAACACCTTTTGCACCATTGATGGAAATGTCGAGAAGAGGAGAGTTGATAGCCTGTACTGCCGCTTTTTCAGCGCGATCTTCGCCACCGGCAAACCCAACACCCATAAGTGCTGTTCCGGCGTCGGTAAGGACGCTCTTCATGTCCGCAAAGTCGACGTTGATGATACCAGGAGAAGCAATGAGTTCTGAAATTCCTTCAACTGCCTGAAGGAGTACTTCATCGCATTTTGCGAATGCGTCTTTGAAGGTGGTATCTTTTCCAGCGATTGCCAGAAGGCGGTCGTTGGGGATGACAATGATTGCATCAACTTCTTTTTCAAGTTCTGAAATACCGCTCTCGGCGAGTCGCATGCGCTGGTTTCCTTCAAAGAAGAATGGCTTGGTGACAACACCGACGGTGAGGATACCCGCTTCTTTTGCTGCTTGTGCAACAACAGGGGCAGCACCAGTACCAGTTCCGCCACCCATTCCGCAGGCGATAAATACCATGTCCGCGCCCTTGATCGCGTCTTGGATTTCAGCTTTGGTTTCTTCTGCTGCGCGCATGCCCATGTCTGGATTTCCGCCAGCACCAAGACCCTTGGTCAAGTTTTTTCCAAGGTGAATTTTTTTCTCGGCAAGACTTTTGTGCAAGTCTTGCACGTCAGTATTCATCGCGATGAATTCGACGGTGCGGACTTTATTGTTGATCATGTGGTTGATTGCGTTTCCGCCGGATCCGCCGATACCGATCACTTTGATACGGGCAGCCGTTTCAATATCTGTAGTTATCTTTGCCATATTTCTCCTCTCTTTTGCTCCCTTTCCACGGGGTTATTGCTATACGCACAATAGTAGCAGAACGCCAGAAAAGGGCAATGAGAGTTGACTAAGTATTATTTCGTTTCAAAATACGCGAAGAGTTTTGCATTGTCGCTCTTTTGTCCGCGGACGATTTCTTTTTGTGCGGACAGTGTTGATTTCTCTGGCGGGAGAAGGGTATAGACGCGTGCATTGAGTGCAACATACATGGAGCCGAGGCGTTGTAGAGAAAGCGAAAGATAGAGGTCTTCTGCCCAGTAGTTGAGGAGAAGGCTGTCGTGGAGGCGAAGAAACGGCTCAAGACCGCCGGAAGCACTATAATCAGCTTTGCGAAATGCCATGTTCGATCCCCACGCAAAACGGTGCTTTTTTGCATCAAGTAATTTTCTGTTTATAGCAAATTGGTACCATGA
Organism: Minisyncoccia bacterium; assembly: GCA_049317285.1. Taxonomy (GTDB): domain Bacteria; phylum Patescibacteriota; class Minisyncoccia; order Phycocordibacterales; family UBA9973; genus UBA4124. The sequence goes on from JBMOIO010000003.1 coordinate 8,330, forward strand.
AGTGAATTTCCATAGCCAACTGTTCATGATAGTGGTGTAGCCCGAAACGAGTGAAATACTATTGTCGCGCAAAAGAGGAATCGACACATTCATGAGCCAGTCCGGATGCGCCCAAGCATCTCCATCAATGCAAGCAATGATTTCATTGCTTGCAGCTTCGATGGCGCGCATGCGCGCAATAATCGGCCCGCCGTGTTCATGGCATTCAATGATGCGAACAGTGGCGAATGTGCGAGCGATTTGTACGGTGCGGTCCGTGCAGTTGTGTGCAAGAACAATAATTTCTGTCGGTCGCAGTGTTTGGCGGTTAAGAGACTCAAGGCACTTTGCGATCCACGGTTCTTCGTTGTTTGCAATAACGACAACAGAAATAGTCATGGTGTTACGGCATTAATTGCTTAAAGAAATCCTTTATGACGCTTATGAATCCGTCGTTGTCGCTACTGGAGTGTGCGCGAGACCGTTTACCTTCGTGCGAATTATTGGTTGCGATCGCGTAGGCGAGGAGGTAGCGCGGGTCTTTGATAGGCCCTTTGGTGCTTGGGATATCCACGTGCCCCATGCGAACAGGGATTTTGAGCAGTGCTTTTGCCACTGGCTCTATCATAGGCACAAGCGAACCCCCACCAATAATGATTGCACCCGCGGGCAACAAGCCGCTTCGCCCAATCTTTTTAAAATATTTGTCGATTAGTTCAAAAATGTCTGAGAGGCGCGCTTCGATGATTTCGTCGAGCTTCTTTTTCGGTACGGTTTGAAAGTTTACGGTGCCAAGCTTGATACTCTCTGCTTCTTCAGGGGTGATGCGAAGGCCAAGCGCAATATCTTTAGTGATGTCGAGTGATCCGATCCCAAACACATGAAGCGTGGTGAGGGTGTTGTTTTCATATACTGAAACAGACACTGTCTCAGCGCCGATATCAATCAGTGCACAGCCAAAGTTTCGCTGAAGGTCAGTCAGCAACAGCTTTTGCGGAGCGATAGGGGTTGCGGTAAAGCTTGTTACTTTTATGCCGGCATCTGCTACTACAGAGAGCACATCATCGAGGTGCTGTTGGAAGGCGGTGATAAACAGCACTTTTACTTCAAGTCTGAGCCCTTGTATGCCGTCGGGTCGGGTGGGGAGTTCTTTGCCGTCTACTTTAAACAATACAGGGAACGCGTGGAGGATTGATTTATTTTTGAGATCAATCTGCCCCTCCGCATCTTGAATCGCTTTTTCAATATCGAGCGAACTGATGATGCCGTCAGCGCGGCTAGTAATAGCGGACCCGTTTGAATACACGCTTTGTAATCCGATACCGCCAATAGAAATAGCAGCAGTCTTGATGCGACTGCCGAGTTCTCGCTCTGCTTCACGCAGTGCAACAGTCAGGCTCGTTGTTGCATCGTCTTTATTGGTGATATAGCCATGGTGCACTCCACGAGTTTCGGCTGTGCCAAGCGCTACGATGCGCGGGTGTCCGCCGTCGGGCGACACGTATTCAGTCACGACGACGCGCGTCATGCTCGAACCGATATCAATGCCGACTGAAAGTGATTGTTTCATTTGTTGGTGCGAATTTTTTTAGAAAAAAAAGTTCCTTGTTCTCCATTGTACTCCCATGCGTCATTCCCACCAAATGCAGGCTACTGTGGATGACTAAAAACATCATGTACGTGTCGTAGCTCATGCCAAATTTTTTGTATTCTTTTCTGATTGCAGAGCGACATAATACAATTTCTCCGCTCGTCTTGCTCAGAGAAAAGGAGAGCGTGTTCGGAGTGTAGTCTTTGTTGCGGTGCGTGATATTCAGTGCAAGGGCTGTGCCGGGGTCAACAAAGCGGATAGAGAGGTCATATTTTTTTCCGAGCACTGCCTCTTTTATTGCCAAAAAAGGCACACGGGGGAGTGTGCCTTTTCCAGAGATAGTGAGATTGGGATATTCCTCTACCATTATCGTATAACAGGATTACATTTTTCCGAGCTTTTTGAGGTGCTCCACTTCATCGCGTCGAACCAGTTTCTTCAGTGCGAGGTTTTTCTGTCCGAGTTTGGACATTGGGCGCACTGCATAGCGCTTTCCCTTTACCTTTGGAATAATGCCGCTTTCGATCATTTTGCGTGAAAAACGACGGATGATACTCATCGCGTTTTCGTGGGCGTTTGGCTTTAGTTCAACATTGATCATTGACATAGGCGCTAATGGTACCACGCTCTGTGTACTTGCGCAACCATAGAAAGAAGCTGCCGTTTGGCAGCTTTTCGGGGAAGAGGGATTACTCGCCTAGTCTGTACCCGCGTTTTTTTTCAGAATACCAATAGAAGACAAGCGACAATATCGCAAAGGGAACCGCAATAATAAGACGCTGTTCAATTGCTGTTGTCCCTATCGGTGTGAATACATATACACCAACCAAAAGTGCAATTACAAGACTTGCTGTTGCATAGTGTTTTGAATGGATGCGCCGAACGGATTGTTGCGCAAGTAATGCTCGAAGGTATCGGCTCTTTTTTCTCATTATTTCTTTATATTAAAATGTACAATATTTTATTGTAACACGATAGTACCACTTGTCAAAACTACAGCCGTTCGGGGTTTTCTTCTATCAAGTACGGAAAGCGGAGCGTTTGGAGAAATGACACTAGGGCCGGGCCGTCTTCTTCGATAAACGTCAGTGGTGCTTTGATGACCCATGTCATCAATACTTTCATGCTCCCGGGGCTGATGCGCCGTGCCGGCATCATGGTTGTTTCTGTATTGCATAAATACACAGTCACTTCGTCGAGGACTCGCTGTCGATATCCTTCAGGCACAGTAAGGCTCACTTTTACCAATGAGCCAAACGGCGGATAGCCAAGCTCGCTTCGAAGTGTTAATTCATCGTGAATGATTGCATTAATCTTTTGCGTTTCAAGTTGTCGCGTGAAGGGAAACTCGGGGTCGCGAGAAAAAGCGAGGACACCTTCGGTTGAGCGCTCATTGCACTCCATCACCAGGCGGAGAATGTTTTCAGTAGTGTATAAAGAGGGTGTCGAAAGCAGTCGGTCAAAAAAGGGAAACAGCGCATAGTGAATATGCTTAAGAAACGGCAACACTTTAATCGTGCCAATAATGACGACAAACTTTTTTTTGTTGGTGTCAGTGATGAGATTTTCGATTGTGGCACTGTCAGGGGTGAGCTCGTCGTCTATCGTGACCACGTGTTCGGGTCCCACTAGTTCAATGATTGCGTCTCGGATGCTTTCGGTACCAATTGCCGAAGGGGTGATATTCCAGCTCCCGCAGTAGGTACAAGTATGGGTTGGAGGAAGTGTTGTTGCACAATGCGAGCAGACAAATGAGCGCACGCGAACACCTTCACTTGTCGTCGTGTTTCGAAGCACCATCGGAAGCTCGCATTCTGGACATATCACAATGGTTCCACAGTCGCTACAGCGCGAAAGCGGAGCTACTCCTTTTCGAGAAGCGTATACATAGAGTCGGCGCCCTTTTCTTTCAGCATGACGAATAATCTCCATCACCTCAGTCGGCAGAACGCTTCTATAAGGTTCAACCGGAACAACAGTGAGCTTGTCGGGGATATAGGTGCGAGGAAGGTGGTCTGCACCGAGCCTTTTGAGTGTTGCGATGCGTGGAAATGTGTCTCCCCAGACAAGCTTGCAACCGAGCCGTTCCGAAAAGCTTTTAATAAATATTCGCAGATCGCTCTTGTAGCGATCACTCGTGTGATACAGGCTGCTACTCTCATCTTCCGTAATGATTGTGCCGATGTCAGTGCGTGGCAGTACTAAAAAGCCGGCTGTTGCAAAAATAATCAGTGGTCGCTCACTCGACTTCAAAAGCGCAAACGCACTGCGGAGATTTTTTTTTGTTGTTTTACTGTGCAGTATGACAACATGCTTGCCGATACCCTTTTCTAGTAGTGCTTGCAGTCGTTCGAGCTTGCGGATAGTGGGCGCGGTGATAAGCACGCTTTTTTTGGAAGCAAAGGCGCTTCGCACTAAGCGCTTGTAGTGATCAATGCGTTCACTTTCAGTTCCTAGTGTCACCGTTTCTTCAAATGGTTGCACAACTGTAGTTTCTCCAGAGGCGGTTTCTTCTACAACTACTTTCTCACTGTTGATGTAGTCAAAGAGCGTATTCGGAATGACATTTCCTGCAAGCGTGCCAATAGGGGTCAAGGTTAGCGCTGAGGTGTCTGCAAGCGCAAGTGCAGCTGCTTGTATAAATGGTGCGGTACCGAGCACACTTTTTATTTTTTTGAGCGTAAAGTTTGCAGACCGTACCATACTCTTCGCTTCTGTGAGTGGTATCGTTTCAGAAACAATACCGTTTATTACTTGGCGCCCGAAAGGGATACTGACAAGGGTGCCGGGCTCCAAGAGATCGCTCGCATAATACGTAAGCGTGTCAAACGGAATGCCTCGGGCGATAGGGATGATAGTTGCGATAAACATAAGACTGGTTTCCTTTACAGGAGGTATGCGCACACTATACTATTGTATGACACATGTGGAAACTCTTTGGATCGAAAAAAATAGGGATTGACCTCGGTACGGCAAATACCCTTGTATTTGTTGCAGGAAAAGGGATTGTGGTGAACGAGCCGACTGTTGTCGCAGTGAATCAGACCACAAAAACAATCGAAGCAATAGGCTCTGATGCTAAAGAAATGATCGGAAAAACGCCTGAAGCGGTGGTAGTGTACCGGCCTATGCAAGACGGCGCGATTGCAGACTATTACGTCACATACGCCATGCTTCGACACTTTATCGGGAAAGCATTGGGCAGAAGCACGCTTTTTAAGCCCGATGTCTTGGTGTCAGTGCCTGTTGGTATTACCTCAACTGAACGCCGTGCAGTAATCGAAGCAACTATGAAAGCAGGTGCACGAACGGCAATGCTCGTGAAAGAGCCTGTCTTGGCGGCGCTTGGTGCTGGAGTGCCGATTAATGAAGCGCGCGGAGCGATGGTGATCGATATTGGAGGCGGGACGACAGATGTTGCAGTGATTTCTCTCGGAGGCATTGTCGCATCCACTTCAGTGAAAGTAGGGGGGACAAAATTTGATTCGGCGATTGTTGACCATGTTCGAAAAACATATGGAGTGGTTATTGGCGACCAAAGCGCGGAAGAATTGAAATGCACGCTTGCTTCAGCACTAGTAGTGACACCGGATGTTACTGGCGAGGTGAAGGGGCGCGATATTGCAACCGGGCTTCCTAAAACAATTCCGATTACTACAAACGAACTCGTTAAGGCACTTGATTATGAACTAAAGGAAGTAGTTAAGGCGATTAAAACCGTATTGGAAGCAACACCACCTGAGCTTGCAAGCGATATTATTGATCACGGCATTGTGATGACTGGTGGAACAAGCTTGCTTGCGAACTTACCGGCTTTGATCGAAGAGCAGACAGGGGTAAAGGTGCGCCTTGCTGACGACCCTTTGTATTGCGTGGTCAAGGGGACTGGAATATTGCTCGGACACATTGATGACTACAAGCGCTCTATTTTAGCTAAGCGGTAAGGTGATGAAGCTTGTTGCAGAGTATGCGCCACAACGGACGTTTTTAATACAAAGCACACAGAGCGCATATGACCGCCATGTAGCCGAAGCGCTCCTCGAGAATAGTTTTGTCCACTCGCTATCCGTTCCTCGCTTTACTGTTGACCATGCGCGGACACTCGCAACATTTATTGCTGAAGGAACAGGGCAACAGCGTGTGTATATGATATTTTTTTCCGTTTTTTCTCCGGATGCAGCCCAGGTGCTACTAAAGAGTCTCGAAGAGCCCGACCTCGATACAACTATTATGTTAATGACGCCGTACCCGTACACTGTGCCAGCAACAATCCGCTCCCGCGTAATGCTCATTCATAGTGTGGAAGAAAAAGAAAAGAGTGCGTTTGCCATTTCGTCGCGCGAGACAATGCTTGCGATGATCAAGACTGAATTTGCAACGGATGCAGATGACGATGCTGCAACCAGACGGGCTCGTGCAGTTGAACTCTTGGATTCGCTCGAACATTATATAAAAAATGACCCTAAAAAAGCAGATACTATTTACGAAGCAAAAAAAATGCTCTTCTCCGCAAACTTGCCTACAAAGTTTGTTCTCGAGTATGCAGTGAGTGTTGTGTTATAATAGCGCCATGTACGATTTACAACCATTTAAAACAGAGGCCACACAGGCCGAAACCTGGCTTTCAAAAGAATATTCGCAAATCCATACCGGTCGCGCTGCACCGGCGCTTCTCGACGGAGTGATGGTGGAAGCATATGGCTCATTTCAACCATTGAAAAATGTCGCCTCAACCACTATTGAAGAAGCAAAGACGCTTCGCGTGTCTCCTTGGGACAAAGGCCAAATCAAAGATATTGAGCGCTCTCTTCATGCGGCAAACCTCGGCTTTTCTATTGCGGTAGACGACGCCGGTATTCGCGTGATTATTCCGGCACTGACGACTGAAACCCGCAACAATCTTGTGAAAATCGCAAAAGAGCGTCTTGAAGATGCTCGTATCACTATCCGAAAAGCGCGTGAGGGTATGCTAAACAGCCTCAAAGAACAGGGTCTTTCAGAAGACATGATGCGCAGTGCAAAAGAAGATCTCCAAAAGCTTGTCGACGGAGCAAACAATTCACTAGAGGCGCTGTTTAAGAAGAAAGAAGCTGATATCCTTAGTTAAATGACTATTATTATTTTTATTCTCGTCCTTTTTGTCACGGTCATTGCTCATGAATGGGGGCATTTTTATGCGGCACGCAAAAGTGGTATGACAGTAGAAGAATTCGGTTTTGGTATCCCACCGAGACTGTTTTCTTGGAAGCGCGGAGAGACCGTGTACTCAATCAACGCACTCCCGATCGGGGGTTTTGTAAAGATTGCTGGAGAAAATGGCTTAGAAGAAGGTACTCCCGGTGCAGTTTCGCCTTCTCGGCAGTTTGATACCAAGCCATGGTATAAAAAATCAATTGTCCTTGTTGCTGGTGTTGTCATGAATATTGTATTGGCGTTTGTTCTGTTTACTGCGGCCTATACTATCGGCATGCCGAGCACTACCCCTGATGGAGTGCCTACTGTGGTATCGGTAACAGCCGGAGGACTTGTTGATACTGCAGGGATAGAAGTCGGAGACACAATAGAGAGTATTGTCGTTGACGGTGTCGAAGTGTCTGAGCTTACGACAACAAGTATCCGTGAGAGCATTGCTGTGAGCGATGGATCGATCAGTATTTCATATAGCCACGATGGCGAGACAAAAGTTGCTGACATTACTTTTCCTGAAACATCCTCTGATCGATTGATAGGGGTTGCAATAGAACCGATTGCAATCGTGAAGCTCCCACTCTTTACTGCGATGCATGCAAGCTGGCTACAGATCACGAGTATTATTGTTGGCATCTTCACCACACTCGGCAATCTTATCGCGGGATTGTTTGGAGCAGAGGGGACAGAGGGCCTTATGGGGCCAGTGGGACTTGCGCGCGAAGTGGGAGGTGCGGCCCTTATCGGCTTTACCTACCTCTTGGCATTTACTGCAGCCATTTCAGTCAACCTCGCTGTGCTTAATATCCTTCCGTTTCCGGCTCTCGACGGGGGGCGCTTGGTGGTAGTGCTTTTGGAGGCCATCTTCAGACGCCGATTTCCTCCGAATGTCGTCGGTATTATCCACACTATCGGCTTCGCACTCCTTCTGATATTGATGCTTGTTTTGACGGTAGGCGATGTCGGAAGACTTCTGTAGTACCATGAGCGCAAGTCTTGACAAGATGTTGACGCATTCCCAGATGTATGATAGAGTATTGAACATAGCAATAGAATAATTACACCAAAAATATGGCAGTTATCAGCTTCAAACCCAAACAAGTTACCAAACGATTGCTCTCGAATCTTCAGGATCGAGCGTACGATATTATCGTCCACCGCTACGGCCTCGGCGACACCGCCGACTCAAAAACACTCGAAGCAATCGGCAAAAAGTACGGCATTACGCGCGAGCGTGTTCGTCAAATCGAAAATGCAGCCCTTGCAAGCATCCGCAAGAGCGAAACATTTAAGACCGAAGACAAAGTATTTGGTGAACTAAAAACCCTTGTTGAAGCGATGGGTGCCATGGTGCATGAAGAAGATTTTCTTACTCAAATTTCTAAGGACAAAGCAATCCAAAACCATATTCGATTCTATCTCGTGCTCGGCGACGAATTCAAACATATTAAAGAAGATGACCATTTTGAAAAGCGCTGGACGGTAAACGAAGACCTCTCAGAAGTGGTACATGACGCTCTTCAGAGCGTGTATCGCGGACTCGACGACAAGGAACTTCTTTCAGAAGACGACCTCGTGATTCGATTTCTTGAAGAGTTGAAGGAAGTTGCGGCACAATACCGCAACGAAGAGGTTGCTCGCCGATGGTTGAGCATCTCAAAGAAGATCGGCAAGAATCCTCTCGGCGAATGGGGACCAGCTGACTCTCAGAACATCAAGACTCGAGGTATCAAAGACTACGCATTCCTCATGATGCGCAAGCATGGTTCTCCGATGCACTTCCGTGAAGTGGCAAAAGCTATCATGGATACGTTTGGACGAAAAACGCACATTGCGACAACTCACAACGAGCTGATTAAAGACAGTCGTTTTGTTCTTGTTGGTCGCGGATATTACGCACTCTCAGAATGGGGCTACAAGCCGGGCGTTGTCCGAGAAGTAATCGCAGAAATCCTCGAAAAGGAAGGACCACTGACAAAAGAAGAAGTGGTAGACCGAGTACTCAAAGAGCGCTTTCTTAAGAAGAACACCATTTTGGTGAACCTTCAGAACCCGAACTATTTTGCAAAACTAGAAGACGGTCGCTACACGAACCTCTAATCTATTATGGCTGACGGCGGATCATCATCGGGCGGTTGGAGTGCACTTGAAATCATTATTGTTCTTATTCTTGTGCTTGCTCTCTTGGGAAAATTGTTTGGTACCGGGGCTGGCATTAAGCCGATAACAGTGCCCGATGTTGCTACTTATAAAGGAGATAAAAATGCTCTCGCGCCGTCATTTAACGATTGCGGAAAACTGCTGATGACGCAGCCAAAACCCCTTGAAAAGGTAAAAATTACCGCAACGGGGATTGCCGTGGCCGGGAGTGTTACCACCTGCAATACTATTTTTGTAGAAGCCGATAGGTTTACAGTCACGATAGTAGATGCGCAGGGGCTGCCATTGTCACCGTCTTATTCTGTGCCTGTGAGCGCTACGCGCGACACTTGGTCCTTTAATGCCTTTATCCAGTTCACCGTACCCCCTCGTCCGGGCAATGGGTATGTATTGGTAACTCGCAATCGAAATACCGGAGCACAGGTGTCCGAGGGCGGCGCTCGATTACCTATTCGCTTTGTGAATCAATAGGGGGTGCTATACTGAATGCATTCTTTATGCAGAATGGATTTGCAAACCTCATTGTTTTAATAATACTCCTTCCCATTCTTGTAACCCTTGCATGGAATTTGTGGCTTTCGTACATACAAACGGAGTTTTTGCGCGGCATCAAGTGGGTGCTGCTGGAGGTAAAGCCACCGAGAGATGTTTTTAAAAGTCCGCTTGCGATGGAGCTTGTGCTTAATGCACTGTATCAAATGGGCGGTACAAGGAACTGGTACGACAAATATTGGAAAGGTCAGGTCCACAATTACTTTGCACTTGAGATTGTTTCGACCGAAGGATCGCTTCATTTTTATATACGAACGTCAGAAAAATTTCGTAAGCTGATCGAAAGCCAAATTTATGCGCAGTACCCGCAGGCAGAAGTGGTGGAGGTGGAGGATTATACAAATCGCATTCCTGAATTCAAAAAAGATGGACCTATCACGCTGTGGGGGACCCATCTTGAACTCGTCAAAGACGATCCGTACCCTATAAAGACGTATGTTGACTATGGGCTGGACCGTGCCGTCGGCTCGCTTGCAGAAGAAGAGCGTATTGACCCAATCACACCAACCCTTGAATTCATGGGTTCTGTTGGAGCGGGAGAGCACATTTGGTTTCAAATTATTGTTCGTGGAGCAACAGAGCGATTTACTGTCGACGGCAAAGAGGGGAAGAAGTGGACCGATGCCGCAAAAGATGTCATTAAAAAATTCAATGAAGGATTGAACGAAAAAGATAAAGAAGGAAAAACCATTGCAACGCGCCGTGCAACAAAGGGGGAATTGGGTGTAATCGAGTCGATTGAGCGCAATGCCAATAAACTCGGGTTTGATAGCGGTATCCGAGTGCTCTACGTCACTAACTCTGACCGTTTTGACGCAAACCGTATTTCGGGAATCACTGGCATACTCAAACAATACGGCGCTTCAGACTACAATGGTTTTAAATCATCACGGCTCACCGGCTTTGATTTTCCGTGGCAAGACATCTTCGGAAAGAAAATGATTGAAAAGAAAAAAGATATTCTTACTGACTATAAAAAGCGTAATTATTTTTACGGAGGGTTCGATATGACTGACATCAAAACGTACTTCAGTCACCCCAACGCAAACAGTAGTAAGGCGTTTATCCTCTCCACCGAAGAGCTCGCAACGCTCTATCACTTGCCGGGGCGTGTCGCAGAGACTCCGACATTTGAGCGCATTGAAAGCAAAAAAGCCGAGGCTCCGGGCAACCTTCCTATTTAATATATGCGCCAACAAACACAAGCCGGATTTATCGTTAAAACTTTTCTTACGCTCCTTTTGGGTGCGAGCCTTTTTGCTGTAGGGTACAATCGGTTTTTCGCAGCACCGGATAACTTCCCGAACCCATATCATTTGACGATTGAGCCGGGGCAGACGCTGTTTTCCGTTTCAAACGAACTGCACGCTGACAACGTCATCCGCTCTCCGCGCGTGTTTGAGATATTCATGCTTTCTTTGGGGAATGAGAAAAGTATCAGTGAAGGGGAGTACTATTTCTCCGAGCCGATGACGGCACTTGGGGTTGCCATGCGTATTTCTGGGAAACAGTTTGGCATAGACCGCGAGCGCATCACCTTCCCAGAAGGGTTCACCAACACTAATATGGCAGACCGCTTGTCGGCAACTTTCCCGGCCTTTGATAGGGCACTCTTTATGGATCTGACAAAAGACAAGCAGGGGTATCTTTTTCCTGATACCTATGGATTCTTCCCGTCTTTAGCACCGGACTTGGTGGTGACAACGCTTACCCGCAATTTTGAAAAGAAAATAGCCCCACTTGAAGAAAGTATCCTCCAAAGCGGACGAAGTCTCGAAGATATCATCACCATGGCGTCCATCATTGAAAAAGAAGCAAACGGAGAAGAGGATCGCGCAGTAATTTCCGGTATTCTGTGGAAGCGAATTTCGATAGATATGCCGCTTCAGGTGGATGCTCCGTTTCTCTTTTTACTCAATAAGGAAAGCAAGGAGCTGACAATGAAAGATCTTGCTATGGATTCTCCGTACAACACCTATAAATACAAAGGCCTTCCGCCAGGCCCTATCAACAACCCAGGCCTTGAGTCAATCAAGGCGGCTATTACCCCTCAGAGCTCTCCCTATTTGTACTATTTACATGATTCACAAGGGGGAATACACTATGCCTCTACCTACCAACAGCACCAGGCAAATATCAAACGCTATCTAAAATAACATGCTACAACAACCACTCGCCTTTATTGATGTCGAAACCACAGGGCTCGACCATGACAACCACGAAATCATCGAACTCGGGCTGGTGCTCGCGCGCATGAAAGACGATGTGCTCACTGTAGTAGATGAACTCGATATAAAAATTCAGCCTCAGTATATCGAGCGCGCCGAACCCGCGGCGCTTCGCGTCAACGGCTACGACCCGGCGGACTGGCTCTTTGCCGTGACACTTGAAGATGCGATGAAAACATTTGCAGAAAAAACTGAAGGTGCGATTTTTGTGGCGCACAACCTCACCTTCGACTACGGATTCGTAAATGCCGCCTTTAAAAAAACCGGCATAGAAAACAAAATGCACTACCACAAGCTCGACACAATCGCTTTGGCTTTTGGTATCCTGCATACCAACGATGATATTGGAAAGCTCTCGCTTCGCGCACTGTGCGAGAAATTTGAAATCGAAAACAAACGCGCCCACAGCGCCTTTGCAGACGCGTATGCCACCTACGAGGTGTTTAAGAAATTGATGAAGCTTAAGTAGTCGCTTCAGAAAACACTATCGGAGTGTGCGCTTGTCGCTTCCGGCGAGCTCCGCACTAATCCTCGCCGAATTGCTTGGCGATGCTTCGCATAATTATATCGCCAAGACCAAGCCAATTCGGCTCCGGACACACTTCGACAGCGTTTTCTTTCGCTTGGTGAGGGAGGGGAAATATTGACTTTTAGTAAAATAGGTGCTATAATATAATTATACGAGTACCTTGAAATTTTAAGGGTTTTCAGACATTCTCACTCCTGTGGGGCTCTCCGATAACCCTTAAATAAAAAAATATGTCAGATAGAATTCACTTTGGCGGCTTCTCAAAGTCAATAAACGATTTTGCTTTCACTGTTGCATCAACAGATCTTGATTTGTTCATGGAGGAAAATCCTTCTTTAACGAGCGTAGGATATGATTTTTCTTTTGCTATGAGATTGCAACTATCTTCTTTTACTGAACAAAAATACGGTTCAGATGCAACAAAAGATATAGTTGCTATGGGGCAGGAATTTAAAATTGTCTCCCTTAAAGCAATTGAACGTTCATGGAATAACATACTTTCTTTTATTGCAGTTTCTAGTGCAACAGGAGGTTTTATGGCTCCTAGTGAGGCCGAGCTTGATGAAATAAAAAACCAAGTGAAAGACCTCTACGAAGCGACGAAAGATGCAAAGAAAAAATGGGGTGATAAGGCCTGTTTCTTAATTTGGTAAAAGTACATTTCTTATCCCTACACCATAGACTACTTAATTATTAAGTAGTCTATTTATTTTATGCTAGTATCAATTCATAATGGAAATGGAGAAGAAAAAAGAACGAATAGCAGTCGGGATTTCAGGCGGGGTGGACTCGTCTGTTGCGGCGTATTTGCTGAAAGCACAAGGCTATGATGTCATCGGCATATTCGTAAAGACTTGGTCGCCTGAGTGGCTTCCGTGCACCTGGGTGGACGAAAAGCGCGACGCTATGCGCGTGTGTGCAGCCCTTGATATTCCGTTTTATTTTTTAGATGCTGAAGAAGCGTATAAAAAGGGCGTTGCCGAGTACATGATCAACGAATACCAGGCGGGACGCACGCCGAACCCGGACGTGTTGTGCAACCGCGTGATCAAGTTCGGGGTGCTGTGGGAATATGCGCAAACACTCGGTGCGACAAAGATAGCAACGGGGCACTACGCGAGAATAGAAAGTGGAAGGCAGAAAGTGGAAGGTGGTGAACAACTACCCTCCGCCCTCTACTCTCTCCTTTCTGGGATTGATAAGTCTAAAGACCAATCATATTTTTTGTGGATGATTGAACAGTCCGAGCTTTCGCATATTTTGTTCCCGCTCGGGCATTTGCCAAAAAGCGAGGTGCGCGCGCTCGCAGAAAAGGCGAACCTTTTTACCTCGACTAAAAAAGACAGCCAAGGAATTTGTTTTTTGGGAGATGTGGATATGCGCGAATTCCTTTCGCACTATATTGAACAAAAGAAAGGCCCTGTAGTAGACACCGAGGGCCGGGTTGTGGGCGAGCACGACGGCGTATGGTTTTACACTATTGGTGAGCGCCACGGCTTTCGCATTACAGAAAAAAATACTGAGCGAAATGCGTACTATGTTGTCGGGAAAAACATTGAAACCAATACGCTCACAGTATCAACAAAAGAACAAAATGAATCAAGAGAAAAAGGCGGGGAAGTAACAGTGACACTGCGGGAGACTAACTGGTATATCGAGCCTAAAAAGGGAGAGTGCTATCAGGCACAGATCCGCTACCACGGAGCATTGATGGATATGGTGGTAGTTGATAAAAATACGGTGCGTATTTCAACCACTGAAGTGCTGCCATTGGGGCAATCGCTGGTTATCTATGAGGGAGAAACAGTAGTTGGAGCGGGGATTGTAGCGTCTCTTCAATAGTATTGACACACTATTGATTCTATCGTATTCTTTACGCAAACTAGCACGTTATATAGTATGAAAAAGCATATTGTTATGACGCTTATAGCACTGATAGTGCTTTCTGCGGCACCCTCTTTTGCTCAATGGAATAATCGAAGGAATTATTCGTATTGGAATTATGAATCAAGGAGAATACTCCCTCGCCCAGTCTTGCGTGCAGACGAAGGTCTTGGAGTTAATGACTGGCTCTATGGAGTGTATCCGCCCCGCCCCCGGTTTAACAATGCGTGGTCACAGGTACTTCCTCCTCTTGTACAGTATCCCAACCAAGGTCCGTATGGTTATCTACCCCAGTTCTATAATCGGCCGGTGTATGATGATTATTGGTTTCAAAATCAGGGTAGTATTGAGCTGTTGCAACCGCCTGGGTATTATCCAATGTACAGAAGACCTTCTGGTGTTGTAATTATTTTGGATGCTCTTCTAAACAATCGAAGAAGGTGGTAATTGAGTTGAGTATTGAAAAAAGGCTGTAGTGATACAGCTTTTTTATTTTACCAAGTGGGATATACTGCGTGCATGATACAAGACATTTATATTCATCTTTTATTGGCTATGGGGCTTGGTATGGTGCTCGGCGTTGAGCGATTTATCGCGCATAAAACTGCCGGCATGCGCACCTACACACTTATCTCTTTGGGGTCTGCACTCTTTGTGATTATTTCACAAGAAGTTGCGGCAAACTACTCAACAGGAGTGTTTGACCCGCTTCGCATGGCGGCGCAAATTGTCGCAGCTGCTGGCTTCCTTGGGGTGGGGGCAATATTTCACACTGAAGGTCGGGTGAGCGGTATTACGACTGCCTCAGGACTCTGGGTCGCAGCAGGTATCGGTATGGCGTGCGGATTTGGAATGTACTCTCTTGCCATCCTTGTCACTCTTCTTACCCTTTTCACTTTTATCGTACTATGGTTTATAGAAGCACGTATTCGCAAGCTTCCTGTTTCCAAAGAAACTGATCAAAACCCTCTGTAAGATTTTCTAAAGCAAAAAAGCTCCATTATGGAGCTTTTTTGCTTTCTGGTATTATGGGGAGATGAAAACCGAGTGGAAAACAACTACTGCATTTTTGGACTATTTAAATACTACCTATGCAAAGCTTCATACAGCGTATGAAAATAACTTTTGGATAAGTTATATGGGAGACCATACTGCAAACGAAAAGAAAGACAAGGCGCTTTTAGCAAGAGATGCATTTCGAGGTAATGAATCCTTAAAAGAAACAGTTGATGTTTTTTTGAAAAAAAGTAAAGGTATAACAAAAGATAGGCTCGCACTATGGCAGCGATTCTTTTCCTTATATCAAGTCCCTTCATCGACTAAGGAATTGAAACAAAAAATTGCAGCAATTGAGACAAAGATTGAAACACTTCGTGCAAAACGCGAAGAAGGATATGTTGACCCTGCGACAAAGCAATTTGTAAAAAAATCATCCAACGCAATGCGCTCAATGGTTGCAACACAAGATAATGAAGCTGTGCGTAAGGCCTGTTTCGACGCCTTACAAAAACTTCCTTTGGTAGGGATACCCGACTATATAAAGCTTGTCCAGTTGCGCAATGAATTTGCTCAAACACTTGGGTACACAGACTTTTATGCGTATAAAATTGATATTGAAGAGGGAATGACAAAGAGTGAGCTCTTCACGCTTTGGGATACGATTTACAATAAAACAAAATATGCTTTCGAAGATATTAGGGCACTTGAAAAAAAAGAGAAGCCGGGACTAAGAAAGCCGTGGAACTTTGGGTATATGATGGCCGGCTCTTTTACAAAAGAGGAGGATCCATACTATCCGTTTGAGCAGGCACTCTCTCGATGGGGTAGGTCGTTTGCAGCGCTTGGTATTGGTTTTAAAAAGGGAACACTTGTTCTCGATCTTCTAGACAGAAAAGGAAAATATAATAACGGCTTTTGTCATTGGCCCGAGTTGGTGCAGTTTAAAAATGGAAAGCGCGTCGCAGGGCGTTCGCAGTTTACCTGTAACGTATCTCTAGGAATTCCTGGCCAATCTGACCAAGGATATGACACCCTCTTCCATGAAGGAGGACATGCGGCGCACATGCTCAATACAGAAATGAAGGATGTCTGCGTCAACCATGAATACCCACCCATGTCGACAGCATGGGCTGAAACGCAAAGTATGTTTCTTGATACGGTGTGTGGAGGTATTGAATGGCGCACTCGATATGCAAAGGATGAGGCTGATAGACCGTATCCATTTGATTTGTATGAACGCATGGTGAAATCGCTCCATGTCACCACCCCACTTGGCATGATGGGAATCATGATGGTGTGCGAATTCGAAAAAACGATATATGAAGCAAGGTCACTTACCCCAGAGAGAGTAATTGCTATAGCAAAAAAGACATTTAAAAAATATACCGACCGCAGTGCGGATTCTGTTTCTCTTCTTGAGGTTCCTCATATTTATTCCTGGGAAAGTGCCTGTTCTTATCATGGATATGGTCTGGCTCAGTTGGCGCTGGCACAGTGGAGAGATTATTTCTTTAAAAAGTACGGATACATAGTCGATAACCCTCATATTGGAAAAGAAATGAAAAAAGTATGGAGTCTTGGGGCATCAAAAACATTTTCTGAATTGGTAAAATTGGCTACCGGAAAAAAACTCTCTGCTACTCCTTATGTACAAAATGTTACGCGTTCAATACCGTCTATTTTAAAAATTGCAAAAGAGCGAATCGAAACCCTTTCTAAAAAACCGGTATTTAAAAAACCGATTAGTCTTGATGCAAGTATTTCTATGGTGCACGGCAAGCAGTTGGTTGCGACCAATAAAAAGAGCTTTGAAGACATGGCAGCAACCTATGCCACATGGCTCAAAAAGCAGAAAAAGAAGTAACTTTATAAAGGCTAGTATTTTTGCTACAGTATTCCCATGACTTCTTCCGATATTCGCGCTCGATTCCTCGCATTCTTTGAGAAGCGCGGACACGCTATTTTACCCTCAGCTTCGCTTGTCCCTAAAAATGACCCTTCAGTTCTCTTTAATACAGCCGGCATGCAGCCTTTGGTCCCATACTTATTGGGAGAACAGCACCCACAGGGCACCCGCCTTGCAAGCGCACAAAAGTGCGTGCGTACGGGAGACATTGACGAAGTGGGAGACAACCGCCATCTCACGTTTTTTGAAATGCTCGGTAACTGGTCTTTGGGTGATCCTGCCTCGCCTGACGGCGTAGGACAAGGCGGGTACTTCAAGGAAGATGCTATTAAGTGGAGCTATGAATTTCTCATATCCAAAGAAGAAGGGCTTGGGATTGATCCGTCACGCCTCTATGTGACAGTGTTTGAAGGTGACGAGAATGCACCGCGGGACTTGGAAGCAGTTGAAATATGGAAACAATACATTCCGGAGCACCGTATTTATTTTCTTCCTGCAAAGAACAACTGGTGGAGCCCAGGCGACAATGGCCCTTGCGGACCAGACAGTGAAATGTTTTATGACATTGCCGGCACTCTTGGAGACATGTCGCATGAGGAATTTGTGACTGCCGACGACCGTGGAGATGTGGTAGAAATTTGGAATGATGTGTTCATGCAGTACTTGGCAAAGGATGGAAAAGTGATTGGGCAACTCAGTCAAAAAAATGTAGACACAGGAAGCGGGCTTGAGCGCATTGCGATGATTGTGCAAGGGAAGTCGAATGTGTTTGAGACGGATACATTTGCGCCTGTGATTGATCTTATTATTACTACAGCAACAGTATATGAGGAGCGCAGTGCTCGCATTGTTGCAGACCATATTCGAAGCGCAGTTTTTTTGGTTGCAGACGGAGTTATTCCTTCAAATAAAGATCAGGGGTATATCCTTCGTCGTCTTATCCGTCGTGCAGCAGTACAGGCGCGAGCACTCGGTCTTACAGACCAAGTTGTTATTGATATAATTGCACTCTTTATTATTTCGTACAAAGATCATTATCCAGAAACTGCAGTACTAAATGTTTCAGAAACGATTTTGGCTGAGATTTCAAAATTCAAAAAAACACTTGAATCCGGTTTGAAAGAATTTGAAAAAGGGATAGACGCATTCACACTTGCTACTACCTACGGTTTTCCAATAGAGCTCACAATAGAGCTTGCGAAAGAAAAGGAGTGGGAGGTTGATGTGGAAGCGTTCAACGTGCAAATGAAAGCCCACCAAGAGGTATCGCGTGCAGGGGCAGAGCAGAAGTTCAAAGGCGGGCTTTCTGGTACTACAGAGATGACGACAAAGCTTCACACAGCGCACCACCTGTTGCTCGCAGCGCTTCAAACAATAGTGAGCCCGGACATTCACCAAAAGGGAAGTAATATCACCGACGAGCGCCTTCGCATCGACTTTAACCTCGACCGAAAACTCACCGATGAAGAAAAGCACGCTATTGAAGCGTGGGTAAACAACATCATTGCGCATGACTACAGTGTTGTTCGAAGAGAAATGCCGAAAGCTGATGCAGAGAGTATTGGGGCGGAGATGGAATTTGGCACCACCTACCCAGATATTGTGAGCGTGTACTCTATCGAAGACAATAATGGCACTGCAGTATCAAAAGAATTCTGTGGCGGCCCGCATGTTGAACACACCGGAGCCATCGGCACATTCCGTATTCTCAAAGAAGAAGCATCATCTGCCGGCATCCGCCGAATCAAAGCAATACTTGGATAATTAGTTGTTTGACTTTTTTATAATTTTGTGATATAAAGCGAAAAACACTGAACCTTAAAAATAATAGTAAATGGTAAGAAACTTAAAGATAGTTTTTTCGACATATCGAAAAATGACTAAGCGGTACCAAGGGTATGCCTTAGCAACACTAGCCTGTTATTCCGGTGCCACTACTACCCAGCGGGTACTGGTACCAATGTTTGTTGCAAGCGTGCTTGCCAATATGGTGAGTAATGCAAGTGAAGTATTTACGCCATTCTGGCTTTTTGCCGGAGGGATTATTCTCGCCAACATTCTTTTTAGAATCGGAGACTGGTGTATTGTTCAATTCGAATCAAAATCGATTGTTACATTGCGCCAAAATGCTATTGAATCAATCATTGCACAACCTCAAAGCTTCTTTATGAATAGTTTTTCTGGAGCATTGGTTGCTCGGATGGCTCGATTTGAACGGAGCTTTGAAACAATGTTTGATATTTTGGCCTGGGGATTCCTCTTCTCGACGGTGCAAGTAATAGGAATATTCATTGTGCTGTCTTTCAAGTCTCTCCTCATGGCAAGCATTGTGCTTGTGTGGGCTGCGCTGTATGTTTTTATAAGCATACATACTGCCCGATTGAGGGTTGCAATAGATTCTCACGAAGCCGAGCTGAGCTCAAAGCTCACAGGTGTTAGCGCCGATATTATTGGAAACGCTTTCACTATTATGCTCTTTGGAAGGCGCAAGGCAGAGATGAAATATTTCAAGCAAGAAAACCAGCAGCAGGGTGCGGCACTGAAGCGTTCATGGATGTATAGTAATATACAAAATGGAATTCAGGGCTTCCTTACCGCAGCTCTTGAAGTAGGTGCATTGGGGGCCGCGCTTCTCTTATGGAGAAAGGGGCAATTAAATGCTGCGGATGTGGCGCTAGTATATTTCTACATGGGCATCATTTCAAATACTATGTGGGAAGTAGGAAAACAATTCGTGAAATTTTCAAAAGCTACGACAGATGCGACCGAGATGATTGATATATTCAAATCAACTCCGGAAGTGAATATCTTGGCCGACGATGAAGATTACGATATTACTGATGGCTCTGTTGTTATAAGCGACTTAACCTTCAGCTACACCGTTGGAAAAAATGTGTTTAGTAACCTTCATCTCACTATTCCTCATGGTCAGCATGTAGGAGTGGTTGGTACTACTGGTGCGGGCAAGTCCACACTGATTGCCATGCTTATGCGGTTTCGTGACCCTCTGGGTGGCGTAATTGAAATTGGAGGCGTTGATATTGCTTCTATTGAGCACGACGCATTGCGCAGGCAGATTGCGATTGTTCCCCAGGATGTGTCATTACTTCACCGTACGATATTTGAAAATATCGGATACGGCGCAAAAGATCCCACAATGGAACAAGTGATTGATGCGGCAAAGAAAGCACAGATACACGACACCATAATGAAGTTCGAACACGGATACAACACTGTCGTGGGCGAACGCGGCGTCAAACTCTCAGGAGGACAACGTCAAAGAATAGCCATCGCTCGAGCACTCGTAATTGATGCCAAGATAATTATTCTCGACGAAGCCACCAGCTCGCTCGATGCGATTACCGAAACGTATATACAGGAAATCCTTCAAACTGAACTACAAGGAAAAACAGTAATTATCATTGCCCATCGTCTCGCGACCGTGCGCGAATGTGACCGTATCATTGTTTTAGAAAATGGAACCATCAAAGAAGACGGTTCACACTACGCCCTTATGGAGCAAAATGGTTTTTATACTGAATTAGTTAAACATCAATATGCTCAATGACAACATCCCTGATTATAGAAATATAGTCAGGGATTTTTATATGCGAAAAAAAATAATACGCTATACTGTATGTATGTCATCTTCGAAAGTACGAAGTATCCCTGTTGCTATTTTTGATATCAGCTCAAGCAGTGTTGGCGGTGCGCACGCACTGATTAAAAAAGCCGCGAATACTGAAATACCATTGACTGAAAAAGTCGCTCTCCTCGCACAAGCACGCAGTGAGGCTCCTTTGCAGACAGAACTCAATATTGAACGCTTTGTCGCAGAAGCACTGAAAGGATTGGAAACGGTTGCGACCGCTGTCCGCAAGGCAGACGTGCACCACCCAGAATATATTCAGATAGTGCTTGCGTCGCCTTGGTATACATCGCAGACTCGCACCATTTCGTTTAACAAGTCGACACCCTTTCTCTGCACTGAAAAACTTGTGCACAGTCTTGTTGATAAAGAGGTTGAATATATATTAAAAAATGAAACCGACCAATTTGGAGCGCTCGGGACGGAGTATACAATTGTCGAAAAGCAGCTTTCACTCATAAAGCTCAACGGGTATGTGACCCACGCGCCTTATGGCAAGCGCACTACTTCCATAGAAGTGTATTTGACGGTCACTGTGGCTCCAAAAAAAGTATTGGACCAGTGTACTGATCTTTTGCGCCGAATGTATGGCACACGCCCTATCGGCATCACAACAAGCCCGTATGCAACGTTTGTCAGTATGCGCGCCCGCGCCGCGAGCACGCACGAGAGCGTCATTGTTGATGTTGGAGAAGAGGTGACCGATGTTGCCTTTGTCAAAGACGAGCTTTTTTTATACCAACATTCGTTCCCGGTCGGCACGTATGAACTGTACCGCGCTTTGGCAACAGAGGGGAACCATGCTCCTTCTGAAGGAGCAGCAGTGCTTGAAAGCTATGCACTGCAGAAGCTCTCTGGGGGTGCCCAACAGACGGTTGAAAAGGCGCTGGCACTGTTCGCCACTACTTGGCAGAAGGGGTTAGAGGATGTAATCGACAAGGGACACTATGGCTTTGCGCTCCCGCCAAGCTGGTTTACGGTTGTCGATCAGCATTTTGTACAGTTACTACAGCGTATTCTCGCGAATAATCCGTTTCTTGCACACCGATCAGCGACAGCGATGACCTCGACAGTTATTACTGCGGGGCTACTTGAAAAAATAGTGAAGCCCGCGCCGGAAACAGCGCTCGATGTACCGCTTGCAGTAGGATTGTTGTTTGTCGAAAGCTTTTTATTGCCTGAGTGATGTAATACAATAAGTGCATGAAACTCTACGATGTCATTCGCAAAGAAGAACTTGAAAAAGACGGCACTACACTCGAAGAGATAAATACGCCGGAATATCCGGAGGAACTGCAGCGCACCAGGCATAGCCACAGACCACGGAGAAAATTTTCATGGCGCTCGCTTGCGGTCATTGCAGGAGCGGTCATTTTTATCGCACTTCTCTATGTTGTCGGCATGAAGCTCGTTCATGCGCGGGTTGTTGTGACTGAACGGCATATTCCGTTTTCCTTTGACCGCATGCAGCTTGATATGGAGGAAGAGAAAATCGCGGATGCTGACCGCCTCTCTTTTCAGGCGATGGTAGTGACCACTGACGTTACTCGGCAGATTTATGCTTCTGCACTGAAGCAAAGCAATACCCGCGCATCGGGCAAAGTAGTTCTTTTTAATGAAAATAGCACCAAGGCGGTGACTATCAAAAGTGGAACGACACTGACGGGGGCAAATGGAAAAAAATATACTACTCAGTCCGCGGTAACAATTTCCGGATACACGACGGCCAACAAGGTAAAAAAGGCGGGGACTAGTCCGCAAGTCACTGTGACTGCGGTAGATGTCGGTAGTACCTATAATACAGACGGTACAAGCTTTACGGTTGCTGGATATACCAGTAAACAGATTTATGCGAGAAGTACAGGTTCGATCACTGGAGGAGAAGCTGGTATGGCACACGTACTGACAGAGAGCGACAAGGAGGAGGCCATTCTTTCTCTTCAAGCAGACCTGGCCGAGAAATTAAAGCGCGAGACGCGCGCGGCAATCCCAGCTGAATATATTACCTTCCCAAACCTCCAGTTCATCACGATTGATCGCGACTCACTCACTATTCAAGGAAGTGCCATCAAGTTTCCCGCAAGCATCAAGGGGACCATGGTGTCCTACTTGATCCGCAGAGATTTGCTTGAAAGCGCAATTGCCGCAAAAGTAGTGAACGACCGCACCTATCCAGCGGTTTCAATACCGGCACTTGGGGATATTGATGTAGAGCCTATTTCCGCTATCCCTACTGATGCAACCAAAGTTCCTGATACGCTGACGATTTCACTTTCAGGTACCGGCACCCTTATTACGAACGTGAATACTGAGAAAGTCGCGCAGTCTGTCCTGGGCGTTCC
Source organism: Minisyncoccia bacterium (assembly GCA_049317285.1). Lineage (GTDB taxonomy): Bacteria > Patescibacteriota > Minisyncoccia > Phycocordibacterales > UBA9973 > UBA4124. Next base: position 31,336 of record JBMOIO010000003.1, read on the forward strand.
CCGAGGGTCTTTTACGACAGCACTTGCATCGGTAGCTGAAATAGAGGAGGCGCGCTATACACTGTACCCGTTTTGGGCACCCTTTTTTCCGAGAAATCAGGAGCGGATAACCGTAGAAGTGAAGTAATAGTTGACCGTTTTGTAGAATTCTAGTATAGTGTCCCTTGTAACACATGCAAACACAAGCAGAGTCAGTTCGGGGCACAATTCAAGAAGCACTTCCTAACACTATGTTTCGAGTGGAGCTTGAGAATGGAACCGTCCTTGTCGCGTATTTAGCCGGCAAAATGAGACTGCACCGCATCAAAGTACTGGTAGGCGACACTGTCGAAGTGATCATCGACCCGTATGGGGGAAAAGGGCGTATTGTCAGGAGAATGTAGATAGTGTATACTAGGCCGCGACTCGATTTTGCGTCCAAATTTTTTCAATTTTATCATCTTGTATGAAAGTCAAATCAACCGTCAAAAAAATGTGCGATAAGTGTAAGATTGTAAAGCGCAATCGGCATTTGGTGGTGATCTGCGATAATCCAAAACATAAGCAAAAACAATAAACCATGCGTATCCTCGGAATCAACATCCCTAACGAAAAAAGACTCGACATCGGACTTACTACTCTGTATGGTATTGGACGTGTCACTGCAACAAAAATCCTCCTTGCAAATGGTGTCACTCCTGAAACAAAAGGTGCAGACGTTACCCTTGAACAAGAAGCAGCAATCCGTAAGGATGTTGAAGAACGCACTATCGAAGGAAACCTCAAGCGTGAAATCTCTAGTAATGTAAAGCGCCTCAAGGATATCAAATGCTACCGCGGTACTCGCCACACAAAGCGCCTTCCGGTAAACGGCCAGCGCACTAAGACCAACTCTCGTACTGTTCGCGGAAACGTTCGAAACACGATGGGAAGCGGACGTCGTAAGGAAAGTAAGACATAATCAAGAGTAGTATGGGTAAAAAAAGAATTGCAACACAAGAAGGACAGTTGGTAGATGCGAATGCTCGCACTCGCCAAGGCGCGCGTACGCCTAAGAAGAAGGTTACTACCTGTATCCTTGCTATTGAAGCGACTTTTAATAATACAAAGGCTGTCGTAAGCGACCTAAAGGGGAATGTTCTTTTCTGGTCATCAGCTGGCTCTCTCGGCTTTAAGGGTGCAAAAAAGGGAACTCCCTTTGCTGCATCAAAAGTAGGGGAAATCCTCTCTGAAAAAGCAACAGTGCTTGGCATCAAAGAATGCCGCGTACTTGTTAAAGGAGTCGGAAGCGGCCGAGAACCATTGATCCGCGGATTTGTAGGAACAGGGATCGAACTATTGGGCATCCGCGACGAAACACCAGTTCCGCACAACGGTCCAAAGCCTAAGAAACCTCGAAGAGTTTAAAATTTATGAATACTATCGCAAAATACAAAATGTGCCGCCGTCTGGGAGCAGGAATGTTCGAAAAATGCCAGACCGCAAAATATGTTACTAGTGCAGACAAAAAAACCCGCACAACAACAAAGGGCAAGCGCCCAAAAGCGCTCAGTGATTACGGTACTCAGTTGATTGAGAAGCAAAAAGTGCGCTTCTCATACGGTATCAGTGAACGCCAGCTCGGAAACTATGTTGAACATGCAACTCATGTAAAGGGAATGCCAGTAACTGACAAACTCTACGAGCAGCTTGAAAACCGCCTCGACAATGTCATTTACCGCCTTGGTTTTGCTGGAACCCGCCGTTTTGCGCGCCAGCTTGCAAGCCATGGACACTTTACTGTCAACGGCAAAAAGTCTACAATCCCGAGTCAGCAGATTCACGTAGGCGATGTTATAGCGGTGCGTGAAGGTTCACGTAAAAGCCCGATTTTCACCGATTTTAGTACAAAAGTAAAAGACTACACCTGGCCTGCCTGGCTCAAGCTCACGCCTGAAGCACTCACGGCCGAGGTGGTAGCAAAACCAAAAAACGACGAACAGTTCTTGCAGCTCGACACCGTTCTTGAGTTCTATAGCCGATAATAGAACACACCATTGCAATAATTACAAAATAATTGTATTATATAACACCATGAGCGAACAAACTATCCTCCTCCCATCAAAACCAAAAGCAGTACTTGAAGAAGCAAACAAAGGCGTGTTCGAGATCGACGGTCTCGTACCGGGCTACGGCTACACCCTTGGAAACTCTCTTCGCCGTATCATTCTTTCTTCTCTTGAAGGAGCTGCAGTGACTGCAGTAAAGATCGATGGTGTTTCTCACGAATTTTCCACAATGGACGGCATCAAAGAAGATGTCATCACTATTTTGTTGAACCTCAAGAACATTCGCTTTGGCCTCGCAACTGACGAGCCTGCTACTGTTGTGCTTTCAGCAAAGGGACCAAAAATGGTAACTGCAGCTGACATCAGTGCAAACGGTGCCGTATCTGTTGCAAACCCCGACCAGTACATTTGTGAAATCACCGGGAAGGTTGGGCTCAACATCGAGCTTACTATCGAGCGCGGTCTTGGATTTGTTTCTCGCGATGCACACCACAAGCAAAAGGCTGATATCGGTACTATTTTTCTTGATGCCATTTTCTCTCCAATCCGTCGCGTGAGCTATGATGTAGAGGAAATGCGCGTAGGCGACAAGACAAACTTTAATCGCCTTCGAATGACTATCGAAACTGATGGCACGCTTTCACCTCGTGCAGCGCTTGAGTCTTCAGTGCGTACTATGATCGACCAGCTTGCTGCAATCGTGTCAGTAGACAGCGGTGAAGTAATCGCCGCTGTGCAGGCAAGTGTTGCCGCTAAGGCACCAGTTGCTGAAATGGCGAGTGAAGAAGAATCTGCTCCAGTGGGCAGTGACGAGGACGGCGTTGATGTGACTGATGTGCTCAAGAACCGCATCGACTCTATCGGACTCTCAACTCGCACACTCAACGCGCTCTCAGCGGCAAATATCCGCACTGTAGGGGGTATTGCGCGCAAGCATGCTACAGATCTTTTAGAGATTGACGGTATTGGCGACAAGGGGATTACAGAAATCCGCGAAGCACTTGCAGTCTTTAACTTGTCTTTGAAGGATTAATACGGTATAACATAGACTCAATTTAAATTTTTATCATGCGACACCATAATGCAAACAGAAAATTCGGCCGACCAAAGAACCAGCGTTCAGCTCTTTTGAAGGGCCTTGCTGCATCTTTGATCCAGCACGGTCGCATTATGACGACTGAAGCAAAGGCAAAGGAACTTCGCCCAGCAGTGGAAAAAATGGTCACCAAGGCAAAGAACCCGACTCTTGCAAACCGTCGTTTGCTTCTCGGTGGCTTCTACAACAACGAAGCGGTGGCAACAAAGCTTATTGCTGACATTGCACCACGCTTTGCAGGCCGGGATGGTGGCTACACCCGCATCATAAAGCTCGCGCTTCGCAAAAGCGACGCAAGCCCTATGGCAGTAATCGAATTCGTCCAATAATTTTAATTTTATGAACTACACTATCGACGCAACAGGAAAATCACTCGGACGCCTCGCTACAGAAGTAGCAGTGCTTTTGATGGGCAAGAACTCTGTGAACTTCACAAAGAACAACCTTTCAGGAAACACGGTTGAAGTAACGAACGCAGGCAAGCTCAAAGTGCCAGGGCAAAAGATGATCGAAAAGACCTACCTTTCTTTCAGTGGCTACCCAGGTGGTCTCAAAAAGTCTAGTATGGCCCATGTTGTGGAGAAAAAAGGCTACCGTGAGGTAGTGACGCTCGCTGTAAAAGGCATGCTTCCTAACAACAAGCTTCGCAATGAAATGATGAAGTCTCTCACTGTAACTGATTAAATTTATATATGGAAAAAACTACTACAAAAAAGAAATACACTGAAGCTATCGGCCGCCGCAAGACTGCAACCGCTCGCGTTCGTTTGATGCTCGGCACTAAAGAGTCGTACACTATCAATGACAAAGACCTTGCAACGTATTTCCCAACAGAAGAATTGCAGAAGATTGTTACTGACCCTTTCAAGACAGTAGGAGTGTCATACGGCGTTTCAGTGCATGTGAAGGGAAGCGGTATCCACTCTCAGGCAGAAGCAGTGCGCCACGGTATCTCTCGCGCTCTCGTTAAAGAGAACGAAGAAGACAAGACCAAGCTCAAAACCGACGGCTTCCTCAAGCGCGATCCTCGCGCAAAAGAACGCCGCAAATTCGGTCTCAAAAAGGCCCGCAAAGCCGGTCAATGGAGTAAGCGTTAATCTCTCAAAAACACCCCTCAATTGGGGTGTTTTTGTTTATCTCCATTTCTATTGACACACGCAATTTAATTTGTAGTATAGAGACAAACCTTAAATTAGTAACACTATGAAAAAAGCAATGTTTTTAATTATTCTTTTCGGTGTACTTGCCGGAAGTACGGTCTTTGCTCAGAAGAGCAATTCGATCGGAGTTATTCCATCACATGTCGTTTCAATCGAGCCAGTCAAGGGACACCTTAGTAAAAAGAGATTCAACAAGGTGCGACTTGCACATGGATTTAATTGTCCTTTCTACTCCTCCACAAAACCTATTGGTCGAGACTCCATTGCGTTTGTGTATGATAAATACCGGACCCAAGTTGTTGTCCCTAATTCATTCCGTAGGGGGAACCCTGCACAGTACCTGTATGTTGCTAAAGCTCGATAAAAAAAGCCTTCCTTTGCGGAAGGCTTTTTTATTTGCCAAAAATCAGTATAATCAGGCCTATATGGAAGAAGACGAAATCGTATTTGATGAAGACATAGTGGAAAGCAATGAAGATGGCACCGAGCTCTCAGGCGCCGATCAGCTCAAGAAACTTCGCGCACAAATAAAGGTGTTGCAGAAAGAAAAGACTGAATATCTCGACGGCTGGCAGCGTGCGCGCGCGGACTATGCGAACGTCGTAAAGAGTGCGGACGAAGACAAGAAGCGCATGCGAAGTATTGTTGAAGAGTCGTTTATCGAAGAACTCTTGCCGGTAGTAGACAGCTTTTCGCTCGCGATGAATAACAAGGACGCCTGGGAGAAGGTGGATGCCAATTGGCGCACCGGGGTAGAGTACATTTATGCGCAATTGATGAACACGCTTAAAGAAAAAGGCTTTAGTGTATTCGGCGCAGTAGGGGACAGCTTTGACCCAACTTTGCACGAAGCGGTGTCAGAAACTAAAACGGACGACAGTGCGCTCGACCACAGTGTTTCTGCGGTATTACAGCAAGGCTACAAGCTTGGGGAATCCATCCTCCGTCCGGCGAGAGTTTCAGTGTACAAGGCGAAATAGTCTATTGACAAAATACTGATTTAAGTATATAATATATTTAAATTAATTTAAATCAAAAATATGAGAACTTCAGTAATTTTCGGGTATGTATTTATACTATTGTTTGGAGTTGTACTCGTACAGGTTTTATTTTTTCCTGGCGACTCAACAAACGAGCAACAAACAAATGCCTTAGTCTTTGACGTCTTTTTTCTTTTAGTTGGAGTAGTATCTCTTATCTATGCAAAAAGAAAGTATGGAGCTGCAACTCTAAAATAAACTGCGCTCATTGGTTCCTCACTTTATTTAATAAAGTGAGGTTCTTTTTATTTTGCCAAAGCAATAAATTCTTTTTCTGTTTCCGCATCTATTGTGTCGGTCACAAATATCATCAGCTCCGTTGTGAGTGTGAGGTCTTTTTTAATATTCATAAACAAGTGCTCAAACGGGTGAGGGGAGATCCACACTGAATTTTTCAATAATATAAACCCGGCTTTTTTCAAAAGGTACCGCAAGCCTTCGCGCTCGGCTTTACGCTCTTCTGGTAGGTCGAGAAGAATGATGCGCCATTTGCCGTCCCAGGTCGGGTCAAAGAGCACTGTATCGCTCTCAAGCTTGAGACTGTGCGCTTTCTTCTTTCCTTCGCGCGTGAGGCGTGTGTAGGCTTGCTGGCCTGAATGGTGCGTTTCCACTAGTCCCGACTCTGTGAGGCCCTTTAATGAGCGTGTGAGGGCATACCGTTCGCTTCCGAGGGCTTCAATACTCTCCGTAAGCTCAGCCACAGAAACCGCAGGCTTGGCTTGGAGGAGGGCGAGGATTTGTTTAGAGAATGATTTTTTCTCTCTGGTACCCTTTGGTTTATTCATATACTTGCACAATATCATAAATCATTTATACTATCAACAAGTATTTCGCGACCACGAAAAAACGGTAGAAACGGAAGAATTGCTTGAAATACACTTGGATTTACTTTTAATTAAAAAAATAACTTTTCACACACAATATTTATGGCAAAAATCATCGGAATTGACCTTGGAACTACAAACAGCGCTGTCGCTATCATCGAAGGCGGCCAGCCAAAAATCATTGAAAACATCGAAGGCGCGCGCACCACGCCTTCTATTGTCGCGCAAGCAAAAAACGGTGATCGACTCGTTGGCCTTTTGGCAAAGCGCCAGGCGGTGACCAACCCGCAAAATACGGTGTATGGTATCAAGCGATTGATGGGGCACAAATTCTCTGATGCTGGTATCGATAAAGTTATTTCTCACATGCCGTTTCCTGTGGGTGCAGGCGCCGATGGCGGAGCGGAGGTAACGCTCGACGGAAAGAAATATCGCCCGGAAGAAATCTCCGCGATGATTCTGCAGAAAATCAAAACAGATGTTGAAGCAAAGCTCGGTGAGAAAATCACTGAAGCGATCATCACTGTGCCCGCGTATTTCAATGACGCACAGCGCAAAGCAACAAAAGATGCCGGCGCAATTGCAGGCCTCGATGTGAAGCGCATCATCAACGAGCCGACCGCAGCCGCACTTGCCTATGGCTTTGATACAAAGAAAGATGAAAAGGTAGTGGTGTACGACTTTGGAGGCGGAACCTTTGACGTGTCTGTGCTTGAAATCGGAAACGATGTTATTGAAGTGAAATCAACCGATGGCGACTCTATGATGGGAGGCCGTGATATTGACCGCACCATTGTTGAATGGATTGCTGCTGAATTTAAAAAAGAGTCTGGTGTAGATGTGACAAAAGACCCGCTCGCGCTTCAGCGCCTCGACGAAGCTGCTGAAAAAGCAAAAATCGAGCTTTCTACCACTCCTGAAACCGAGATCAACATTCCGTTCATCACTTCAACCGATGCGGGGCCTCAGCACCTTCTGTTGAAGATGTCTCGTGCACAGCTTGAAAACCTCGCGGACGAATTTGTGTCCCGCTCTATCGAAATCACCAAGCGCGCAATCGATGCGTCTCCGTTTAAGATTGGGGAGATTAATGAAATCATTTTGGTGGGAGGACAGACTCGCATGCCGAAAATCGTTGAAGAGGTAAAGAAACTCTTTGGCAAAGAGCCAAACCGCACTATCAACCCGGACGAAGTGGTGGCGCTTGGTGCTGCAGTGCAAGGTGGAGTGCTTCAGGGAGATGTCCGCGATGTCTTGTTGCTCGATGTTATCCCGCTTTCTCTCGGTATTGAAACCCTCGGCGGTGTGGCAACAAAGCTTGTAGAGCGAAATACTACTATTCCGTCATCTAAAAGCCAGGTGTTTTCAACGGCTGCCGACAATCAGACATCGGTTGAAATCCATATCACTCAAGGAGAGCGCCCTATGGCCTCAGACAACAAGAGTTTGGGTCGGTTTATCCTCGATGGCATTCCACCAGCACCGCGCGGTATACCACAGGTTGAAGTGACCTTCGATGTAGATGCAAACGGTATTCTTAATGTGAAGGCAAAAGACAAAGCTTCCGGCAAGGAGCAGTCTATCCGTATTGAAGCATCAAGCGGTCTCACTCCTGAAGATATCGAGCGCATGAAAAACGACGCTGAGCTTCATGCAAAGGAAGACGAAGAAAAGAAGGCACTCGTGGACACAAAAAATACCGCTGACATGACAGTGTTTGCTGCAGAGAAAGCGCTCACTGACCATGCAGAGCATGTGACTGAAGACATTAAGACTTCAGTACAAGGAGCGATTGATGCCGTGAAGAAAGCAAAAGAGGGAAGCGACAAGTCTGCGATTGAGGCAGCTACCCACACCCTTTCAACTGAGATGTCTAAGATTGGCGAAGCGGTTTCCAAGGCACAGCCACAAGAATCTCCGGCCGAAGGCGAAGCAAAGGATGCTGAAGCGACAGACACGACAGCAGAAGAAAAAGCTGAATAATCTTTACCTAAATAGATAAAGGATAAAAACATCTGAGAAATCAGGTGTTTTTATATTATATTGACATTATATTAATAAATGATATGATGATAAAAAATAATAGAATTATGAAAGAAGATATTAAAGAAATGCCATTAGGAAAATTTAGTGGTCTAAAAATTTCTTGCCGTCCCTATGGTTTTTTCAGATTTATTACAGGCAAAGAACAGTATTTTCGCATAGCTAAAGATGATGTTTTAGTTAAAGAAGTATTATCACTAACAGCTAAGGAGGTTATTGAAAAATTTAGTGAAAGAGGAGCCATAGGACTCGATGGAGATAGATCGGCTGCTGTTTCAAAAGCATTAAAACATGTACGGGATAAGCTCGTTATGATTGGATTCTCTCCAGAAGAAGCACCTTTTATTAAGGGCTTGTACCATACAACCAATTGCTCTTCTAAAGAAGAATGGAAACAACGCTGGGTAAATGAATATGGACTTGGAGAGGAAGAAGCTACAAGCCTCACTACTCTTCTTGAAAAAGTTCATCATGATGTTTAAGTAATCTAGCATCAAATTAAAAGCTCTAATGGGGCTTTTTTTATTTCCAATTTGTGCTATAGTGTTCTGACTATGAACAAGAAACGCAAAATCGCAGCAAAGAAAAAGCGAAAGGCAGAAGGGAAGACAGTGTCTCTCCGCCACCGCTAGCTACTCGAAAATGCCCCTAATCGGGGCATTTTCTTATGGGTATTTTGTGGTATAATGCGCTTCTATGGCAGACTATTACGATACATTGGGTGTAAAAAAGGGTGCCTCAAAAGATGAAATCAAAAAGGCATTTCATAAGCTCGCGCACCAGTATCATCCCGATAAAAATAAAGGAGACGACAAGAAGTTTAAAGAGGTAAACGAAGCGTATCAAACCCTCTCCGACGATACGAAGCGCGCGCAGTACGACCAGTTTGGTTCTGCCGGCCCTAACATGGGCGGTGGAGGCTTTGGGGGATTTGACCCGAGTGGTTTTGACTTCTCGCAAGGAGGGCAAGGCTTTGGTTTTGATATGGGAGATATTTTTGGAGAAATGTTTGGCGGAGGACGCTCAAGCCGTGCTCGACGAGGAAATGATTTGCAGACAAATATTTCAATCGATTTCAAGGAATCAATCTTTGGTGTAGAGAAAGAAATCCGCGTGACCAAGCCCTCTACTTGTACTACTTGTAAGGGCGATGGCGCACAGCCAGGAAGCAAGCTTGAGACCTGTTCAAAGTGCGACGGCAAAGGATCAATCCGCACCGTACAGCGCACAATTTTGGGTTCTATCACAACAAACCAAACCTGTAACAAGTGTTTTGGGAAAGGAAAGATTCCAAAAGATCCGTGCAAGACCTGTAAGGGCGACGGCGTGGTGACCGAAGCGCGCACTATTAAAATAAATGTGCCAAGCGGTATTCAAAACGGCGAGACATTGCGCCTTTCCGGTATGGGCGAAGCGATTTCTGGTGGGCAGTCAGGCGATCTCTATGTGCATGTATCAGTTTCCCCGCACAAAACAATTTCCCGCCAAGGAAGTGATTTGATCGCGTCTCACAGCATCAAGCTCACGGATGCACTTTTGGGCACGGAGCACTCAATCGAAACACTTGATGGGAAGATTGATTTCACCATTCCGAGCGGAACAAAGGTGGGCGATACAGTAGTACTCAAAAACCATGGCGTACCTGTGAATTCGAGCAAGCGCGGAAACCTTATCATCAAGCTCAACATCACCCTTCCCGAGAAGCTTTCAAAAAAAGCAAAGGAAATTATTGAAGACCTTAAAAAGGAAGGATTATAAAACTTCATAAAAAGCACATTTTAGAGCACACATAATTTCTGGTGAAAATTTGTTCCAACTCGGCTCAGACAGCCTCCGTTAGTCTCTAAAATGTGCTTTTTATTGCGTTTCTTGTATAATTCGTTGTACATATGGCATCCATTGAAGAACTCCGAGCAGACCGACTGAAAAAGAAAGCACTACTCGAATCTAAAGGAATTAATCCGTACCCGGCTGAGACTAATCGCTCGCACGATATTGCGCTCTTTATTGACCGATTCGGCCTCTATGAAGGAGGTAAAGACGTCATCACGCTTGCAGGCCGCATTATGTCGAAGCGCGGGCAAGGAGGTATCACCTTCTGCGACCTCTATGACGGCACCGGCCGCATTCAGGCATTTTTTAAGAAAGACGAAATGGAAGAAAGCGTCTTTGATCTTTTTAATGACACGGTGGATATCGGGGACTTTGTCACTGTCACCGGCACGGCGTATACAACACAGCGCGGTGCACAGAGCTTGTTTGTGACAGAATGGAACATGCTTTCAAAGAGCCTCCTTCCTATTCCTGACGAATGGTATGGCATCAAGGACGAGGACGAGCGATTCCGAAAGCGATACCTCGATATTCTCATGAATGAAGAGGTGCGCGATATCGTGTACAAGCGTTCAATATTCTGGAATACGATTCGCCAATTCCTTTTAGAGAAATCATTTGTCGAAGTGGAAACGCCAGTGCTTGAAAACACCACCGGTGGAGCTGATGCGCGCCCCTTTGTCACACACCACAATGCACTCGACATTGATGTCTTTCTTCGCATTTCAGCGGGCGAGTTGTGGCAAAAGAAACTGCTTGTTGCCGGCATCCCTCGCACATTCGAAATCGGGCGCATCTTCCGCAACGAAGGAATTTCAAACGAGCACCTCCAAGACTACACACAGCTTGAGTACTACATGGCATATGCCGACTATATCCAAGGGATGGAGCTTACAAAAGAGCTCTACCGACTGATTGCAGAGAAAACATTTGGGAAAACAGTATTCACTATTCGCGGATACGAAGTGGATTTTAATAAAGAATGGGAAGTCTATGATTTTGTAAAAGTACTGCAAGACAATTACGGTATCAACGCGCTTGATACTACACTTGATAGAGTTGAAGCAGAGCTCAAGAAAAATGATATTGCATTTGATAAGGGCACGCTTAATATTGAGCGGGGAATAGACTTGTTGTGGAAGAAAGTGCGCAAAGGTCTCGCTGGTCCAGGATTTTTGATCAATGTCCCTGTGTATCTTGAACCGCTTGCAAAGCGCAGTCGCACCAACCCGCAAACAGTAGAGCGCTTTCAAGTAATTTTGGCGGGAAGTGAAATGGGGAAGGGATTCAGCGAACTCAATGATCCTGTTGACCAGCGCGGGCGATTTGAACACCAGCAGGCGCTCCGTGACGGAGGAGACGACGAGGCACAGATGGCCGACATGGAATTTGTCGAGGCGCTTGAGCACGGCATGCCGCCTGCATTTGGCTTTGGGCTATCAGAGCGACTCTTCTCATTTTTGATGGACAAGCCCGTGCGCGAAGCGCAGATTTTCCCACTTCTGAAACCGCGTTCAGAATAAGTATTCATCAAGGATAGTATTTGTTATACTTCTCGCTATGGAAACAATAAATTTCGGAGAACACATGATGCTTGATTGCTATGATGCGGATCCGGTCTTGCTGGGATCAAAAGATCATGTACTTCGTGTATTGAATGAACTTCCTGAAAAACTTGGCATGCACAAACTCTCAGAACCGGAAGTGTACTTTGCAGAAGACAACGGACAGAAAGATCCGGGCGGTTGGAGTGGGTTTGTTGTCATTCTCGAAAGCCATATCAGCATACACACATTTGTCGGGCGCCACTTTCTCAGCGCCGACGTGTATACTTGTGTAAACGGAATGGATAGAGAATTTATCACTGCTTATTTCAAGGATGCCTTTAGAGCAGGGGAGATTGAGGTTAATTTTGTGAAGCGAGGCAAAAAGTATCCCGTAGCTAATTATTAAATATGTCTGAAAAAAATAAAAATATCATATTTTTCATCACCACCGCACTTCTTGTGGCAACTTCACTGTACTTCACCTACAAAAGAGTGTTTATCGATCAGAATTTCGATATTATAGAGGAAGAGAAAGGAGACTACTAAACAAAGGCTTTTTAGTCTATTGCTTTTTTATATATTCTATGTTATAATATTTACAAATGGACAGCGCGCTTTGGAATGCTGCTGTCCAAGGGGCACGCACATTCAAAAAATATTGGAACCATATTGGAAGATATGGACTTTATACAATCTTTAGCAACGCTATAGATTATGGACTGTATTCAGTATTTTATTTAACATACGGACTGATAGCAGTACCATATATAGTTACTGCGACACTTCTCATTGATATTATCACTGCATATATTTATTTATATAAAGGGATTGATTTTTTGGGAATAAACTCTCTTGCGTCAACTATTGAGGTCGCAATGGCAAATGAAAAACCGTCGAGATGGTGGGTAATCCGTGTATGGCAAACGCTCTATTGCTTTGCCTTAAGGGTAAGAAGTTCATGGTGGAGCGTTATTCTCCTGAGCGTTGAGTTCAATCCTTTTATGGTGATGATCATCGCGAAGCAGCAAAAGATAACTGAGAATAGTATGACGCTTCGGGACAAAACAGTATTTGCAGTGAGTTTCGTTGTGGGTAATGTCTGGTGGGCAATAGTGATGATTGGATTTTGGGAGTGTGTAAAAAATATTGCACAATGGATAGGGCTTGTTTAAGCCCTATTTTTATTTTACAATTGAAGCACTTTTATGGATGAAACTTTTAGCTCAGTAGATTTTGTCGCGCAGTGTTTGCTTGATACAGAACGAACAGAAGCATTTAAAAAAGCAATTGAACAAACCGTAAAGCCAGGAGACATTGTATTGGATTCGGGTACAGGCTCGGGCATACTCGCCATGTTTGCTGCAAAAGCAGGTGCAAAGAAGGTAATCGCCCTTGAACTGGATCCTTATATTGCAAAACTTGCCCGCGATAATGTGGTGAGAAATGGCTTGCAGGACGTGGTTGAAGTGGTAAACGAAGATATCCGAAATTATCCGTTTGACCAAACTGCAAAGTTTGATGTTGTTATCATGGAGATGTTGACTACTGGCATGATAGATGAGTATCAGGTCTGGGCGGTGAACCAACTTCATGGCAAGGGGGCAATAGGTCCGCATACGATATTTATTCCTTTCCGCCAAGATACAACAGCTGTTTTGGTAAATGCTGATTTTACAATGTTCGGACTTGATGTCCGGATGCCGCTTCATCTTTGGAAGTTTATGGACAAAGGGATAGCTGAATTTATTCCAGTGAGTAATCGATTGGAAATTAACAGTATTGGATTTAATACTACCAATCCAGAAGTATTTTCAAGAGAATACTCCTTTACTATTGCAAACGACACTACGATAAACGCACTGTATATTGAAAGCACGACCCAGCTTGCCGAAGCGTTGTTTGTTGGAGACACTATGGCTCTTAATGGCCCTGTGTTAATACCTTTTAATGAAGAGAAATCAGTAGCCGCGGGAGAGGTGGTACAGGTGAAGATTAACTACTTTTTTGGCAACGGGTATAGGAATTTCTCCGCAACGTTCATATAATACATATATGTTACCATTTTGCCCGTGGGACGCTCCACAACTTTTCTTGATTTCAGAAAATACTCCGCCGTACCTTTTATATTCCCACGGTATTGCGTTGGTCTCGGCCCTCCTCTTTGGTATTCTTGTCTTTTATAAGAATAGAACGCTTCTTAACTCTATTCTCTTCTTCATCATCTCGGCTTTTTCGCTTTGGACACTGTTTGATTTGATGCAGTGGGCAACAAACCGTCCCGATGTACTCCTTTTTTTCTGGTCGGTAAACATTATTCTCGAGCTTCTGATTTATTCCGCGGCATTTTATTTGTGCTCTGTGTTTATACATAAACACGATCTTTCTGTAGGCAAAAAAATACTGCTCTTCTCGCCGATTTTGCTGATGCTCGCGCTTTTACCGACACGCTTGCTACTCTCGGGTGTCGACATCGGGTACTGCAATGCAGTGGAAAGTCCACTTGTCATACTGTACACCTATGCGCTCCAAGCACTCATTATCCTCTCTATCTTCTTTTTTGCCGCTATAGCACTACAGAAAAAGACTTCTGTTGAAAAGAAGGAATCCTGGCTTTTTGTTGCTGGCATTATCGTTTTTTTGCTTGCCTTTTCTTCTGGAAATATCATCGGAAGCCTCACTGAGAACTGGGAACTTGCGCAGTACGGACTGTTCGGTATGCCGATATTTATCGGTTTCCTTGCATACTGTGTCGTTCGCTATCGAAGTTTTAATGTAAAAATGCTCGGAGTTCAGGCGCTGGTGTCGGGGTTGGCAGTACTCGTTTTGTCGCTCTTGTTTGTCCGGACGATTGAACGTGTTCAGATTATTACAGCGTTCACGTTTGTGATTGTGTGCGGCGTTGGATACGCGTTAGTGCGAAGCGTTAAAAAAGAAATCGAGCAGCGCGAGCAGGTGGAAATACTTGCTCAAAAACTTGAAGTGTCGAACGAAAAACTGCAGAGTCTCGACAAGCTCAAGACTGAATTCCTTTCGCTCGCATCTCACCAGTTGCGCAGCCCGCTGACGGCTATCAAAGGATACGCCTCAATGCTTGCCGAAGGCGCGTTTGGAAAAATGACAGCAAAGCAAGATGAAGGGGTGAAGCGTATTTACTCTTCTGCACAAGGGCTTGTCAACATTGTTGAAGACCTATTGAATGTTTCAAAGATTGAACAAGGTGGCATGAAGTACGAGCTTCAACCAACTGACCTTACACCTATCGTCACTGCGCTCTACAACGAAATGAAGATCCCTGCTGAAGCAAAAGGGCTTGTATTCACACTCGACATTCCGAACCACGATGTGTTTATGGCGATTGTCGACCCGCTAAAGATCAAGCAGGTATTCCTCAACCTTACCGACAACAGTATCAAATACACGCCTAGTGGCTTTGTAAAACTTTTCCTTTCGCGCAAAGATGATACAATCCTTTTCTCTGTTGCTGATACAGGGGTTGGTATCACCCCTGAAACAAAGGAAAAATTATTTGAGAAGTTTAGCCGCGGCGAAGGCGGGAAGCTTAATACCGGAGGATCGGGCTTGGGATTATATCTTGCTCAGGAAATTACAAAAGCGCACAAAGGGCGGATTGTTATTGAAAGTGAAGGCGCGGGTAAGGGGGCAACCTTTATTGTAGAGCTTCCTGCTGCAGGTGCCCAAGTTGCACCGGACGTTATGCCAAGTTAATATCTTTTAAAAGGAACAAAAAAACCGCTACAGCGGTTTTTTTTGTTTATTCCAGTACTGTGCCTTCGGCGGTGTCGAGCACTGTGTATCCGAGTGCTTCAATCTCGGTTCGAAGAGTATCCGAGAGCGCATAGTCCTTTTGTGCGCGAGCTTCGTCGCGCTTTAAAGCGAGTGCAAGCGCTTCTTCTGTTGGAGTAAACTTTTCTATATTCACAAGGTTTAATCCTAGCACGGTATCCAAGGCAAGCAGTGTTGCCCACTTGTCTTCTGCGCTCAGGAAAGTGTTTCCGAGTAGTTCCCATACAACAGCGAGTGCTTTCGCAGTATTGAGGTCATCTGCAAGTGCTTCGGTAAAAGCTACGAGTGAGTTGTCGTCAATAAGCCCAAGAGCGGACTGTGTAGAAGCGAACTTCTGCAGTTTCTTCAGCTGTGTATCAGCCACGAGCAATGATTCCCAGGTAAAATTTAATGGCTTGCGATAGCTCGTCTGCATACACAACAGGCGCATGGCAACAGGGTCAATATTATGCCCCTCAATATCCTGGAGGGTATAAAAGTTGTGCTTGCTCTTAGACATTTTCTCGCCATCAACGTTTAAAAATTCATGGTGCATCCAAAAGCGCACAAACTCCTGCCCGGTCGCGCATTCGCTTTGCGCGATTTCATTTTCGTGATGGACAGGGATATGGTCGATGCCTCCGGTATGGATATCAATCGTCTCCCCGAGGTATTTCATCGCCATGGCGGAGCACTCAATATGCCAGCCCGGAAAGCCTTCTCCTTCTATCTTGTTTGGGTTTGGCCAATGCATGGCATGGTCCGCAAATTTACCAACACACTTAAACCAGAGCGAAAAGTCAGCAGGGTTTCTTTTGTCAGGGTCGGTCACCACATCTGCGCGTACGCCATGCTCTTTCTCAGAGAGTTTTTGCCCAGAAAGCTTGCCGTATTCTGCGTCTTTTGATACATCAAAATAAATTGCTTCAGCAGTTTCGTATGCAAACCCTTTTGCCATAAGCACCTCGACGAGTTCAACCATTTCTTTAATATGATCAGTCGCTTTGGTCTCATGGGTTGGGGGTAGGACATTCACCGACTCCATTGTTTTGTGGAAATAGTCAGTGTACAGGTTCGCAATATCCCACACGCTTTTGCCCTCACTTAAGGCTTTTGCTTCAAACTTGTCGTCACCTTGGTCGCTATCGTTGGTGAGATGCCCTACATCGGTGATGTTCATCACATGCGTCACGCTATAGCCTAAAAGGGTCAGTGTGCGCTTGAGAATATCGTCTCCGATATATTTGCGCATGTGGCCGATATGGGTGTAGTCGTACACCGTAGGCCCGCAGGCGTACAGAGTGACAATACCCTCGTTCAGTGGCGTAAATTCTTCTATAGAGCGGGTTTTAGTATTGTAGAGGGAGAGGTTCATAGTATTAGAGCCACTTGCGGTATTTGAAGAAAATAAACATGACAAGCCCAGTGAGAGTCATTGCTCCCACGACAAAGAAAAAGTCAGACAGGTCGTTGATAAATACAAAGTTCATATTCATGCCAAATACACCAGTAATCACTGAAAGCGGTAGCATCACGAAGGTTAAAATAGTAAACGTCTTCATGATGTCGTTGCTCTTGGTAGCTAAGAGCGAGTCGTTTGTTTGCTGGAGCTCTCCGAGGACTTCGCGATGGCTTTGCAACATACCGTCGACTTTGTTGAATTCAGAAGCGATTGCAGTAGCATAGTACGAATACTCAACGCCGAAGAATTGTTTGCTTGCCACCTCATATGATTTCAAAATATCAGTATGAAAACGGGTCGCTTGCTTGAAATCCAAAAGCTGTCGGCGGGTATAGGAGAGGATCTTCACCATCTTTTCTTCCTGGCCATCAAAAATGCGGTGTTCAATATCGCGGATTTTTTTATGTGTATCTTCAAGGTCACCCAAACACTGCTTGTAAATTTGCTTCATCATTGCTGCAAACAACATACCGCCATGGTGTTTGACTGTGTCTTGCAAACCGACTGTTTCAAACATCGAACTAAATTCGGTAATAGGAAGCACTTTTTCGTACCGCACCGTGATGAGGAAATTTTTCCCGATGATAAAGTCAATTTCAAGGTCGTCTTCGATAACACTGTTTTGATTAATATCAGGGAAGTGAAGGATGAGGTAGATGAAATTGTCGTAGAGGTCAACTTTTGAGCGGAGCGAATTGGTGAACATTTCGTCGCCGACGAGGGTAGGGATGGAAAACTCTTCGCTGATGTGGACTATCTCTTCTCGACTGGGGTTTTCGAGATCAACCCATATCAGTCCATGGTAGTTGTAGCGGGAAATCATTGCATCAAGTGTATCATAAAGTTGTTATAACAATATAGGGATTGTTCCTTCAAGAAGTCATATTCCTCGAAACCACACAATTTTTCTGGCTGTTGAATTATTCCAGCTCGCGCCAGTCGCGCTCCACTAGTCAGTTCTCGGAGCATGACTTCTTTCACTCACTTGCCTAACATGAGCGAGGAAAGGTGTGCTCTTTGAGCCGTCTAACGCAGGCTGTCTGAGCCGAGTTGGAGCGAATCAACAGCCAGAAATTACGCGACGGCGAGAAGAATACACCTTTTCGAGGGAATAGTGGGTCTTAAAGTTGCATTTTTTAAGGCTTTCTGTATAATAGGGGCTCATCTATGGCAACTGCAAAAAAGGCTACAACTAAGGAAAATAAGGACGAATTCGCTGTTATCGCAACAGGTGGAAAGCAATACGCTGTAAAAGTGGGCGAAACTGTCACTATTGAGAAAATGAAGGACGAGCACAAAAAGGGCGACGTTGTTGTTTTCGACAAAGTTCTCCTTGTGGACAATGGTACTGACACTACTATCGGTACTCCTGCAATCGCAGGCGCAACTGTTACTGGCGAAGTTGCTTCAGTAGGCCGCGCAAAGAAAGAAGTGGTTATCAAGTACAAGCAAAAGAGCCGCTACTTCAAGAAAAATGGCCACCGCCAGCCATACGTAAAAGTGACCATCACTGCAATCGCGTAATCTCTCTACAGAATAAAAAATCCCTAGGCAAGACCTAGGGATTTTTTATTCTCGTTTCTTTAATGATGCTGAAAGCGATGCCGGGTCTGCGTATTCGAGTTCGGCTCCTGTAGAGAGCCCTCGGCCCAAGCTCGTGATGGAAATACCGCTCGGCAAGGTCGGTGCAAGAATTTCGCGCACTGCTTGGTCGGTGTGGTCGCCGTTTGGCGTAAGAGGGAAGGCGAGGATAAGTTCTTTCAATACCTCTTTTTCTGTTTCTATACGCGTTTGGAGGTATGCGATATGTGTTCCTTCGACAATGTTTTTCTGAATGATAGGAATCAGTCCGCCGAGGACAAAAAAGAGTCCTTTATAATCCGTGCGGGCAAAGGCTTCAATGTCTTGGCCTTTTTCAACTACGACAATGGTGCTTTGGTCGCGGCGTTCATCACTGCAGATAGTACAGAGACCTGGAATTTCTGCCGTATTCGCTTCAAAAATGCGCAAGCACTTTGCGCAGGTATGTGCACTGGCACGAGCTGTCGTGAGGGCTACTGCAAGACTCTGCACATAGCTTGTTTGTTGGGCGAGTATAAAGTACGCAAAGCGCTTTGCTTGGCGTTCACCGATGCCAGGGAACCTGACAAAGAGTTTTACTAACCGTTCAATAGAATCATTTTGCATACAAAAATTATTTAGAAGTCATCAAGCGACTTTGCTTTAACAGGAACAAAGTTCTTATCCATGGAAAGGAAAGTAGTGGTCTTTGGATCGAACATGAGGTCGATTTTGCCCACCGCACCGTTTCGGTGCTTTTCAATCAAAATTTCTGTCACATTACTTCGCTCCGCATGGTCTTTAAAGCGGTCTTCATTGTGGATGAAAATAACCAAGTCGGCGTCTTGCTCAATGGAACCTGAGTCGCGAAGGTCGGAGAGGCGAGGTTTGCCACCACGGGATTCCACCGCACGAGAGAGCTGTGAGAGTGCAAGCACAGGCACGTCGAGCTCGCGTGCAAGCCCTTTCAATGAACGCGAGATTTCAGTCACTTGGTTTACCATACTGTCATAGTTTTTGCTTGTCGTCATGAGCTGAAGGTAGTCGACCACAATGAGGCCGAGGCCGTGCTCACTCTTGAGCCTGCGGGCAACAGAGCGCATTTTCACGATAGAGTTTCCGGCCTGGTCATCGATATAGATTGGTGCTTTTTGCAGTCGACTTGCCGCTTCTTGAAGGGTGGTGAAGTGAGTCGTGGAAAGGCCGTGTCCGGTACGGATGCTCCATGCGTCTACACGGCTCTCGGCCGAGAGCATGCGCTGTACCAGCTGGTTTGCACTCATTTCAAGAGAGAAGATGCCGACTGGCGTTCCTCCAAGAGCGGCGTTTCTGGCAATGTCGAGCGCGAAGGTGGTTTTACCCATACCCGGGCGCGCTGCGAGAATGATGAGGTCAGACTTTTGAAGGCCTGCGAGCATGTTGTCGAGATCACTAAAGCCAGTAGGGACACCGCGCACTTCATCTTTATGTTCGCGAAGGTGCTCGATCTGCTCCCATGTTTCAATCAACGACTGCTTGATTGAAGTGAAGGCATTTTTAGTATTGATACTTGAGGTCACCCGGAAGATGCTTTTTTCTGCCATGTCGATAACATCTGCGACATCCATATCATTTTGCTCGTACGCCATACTTGCGATTGCTTCGCCGGAATCGATGAGTGCACGAAGGATGAATTTTTTGTACACAATGTCGCCGTAATGGCGAATGTTCACGGTAGACGGCACATTGGACATCAATTCATTGAGGTATGCATTGCCGCCGATTTCGTTGAGACACTTTTTTTCTTTGAGGCGGTTTGCCACAGAGAGCACATCAATCGGCTCGTTTTTATTTGAGAGGTCGAGGATAGTGCGAAATACGAGCGTGTGCTTTTTTGCATAAAACATTTCCGGGATAAGGAGATCGATAATGTCATGGATTGCAGCCGGGCGAAGCATAAGTGCTCCGAGCACCGCTTGCTCAGCGTCGAGGTCGTGGGGCGGGATGCGGAGGTTTGCGATACTCTCCGAAATCTTATTTCCTGTAACAGTAGGCTTGTTCATAGGGTTTATTGTAACACCCTAAGCCACTCTTTAGACAATGGTGTCGTAATACCCACTTTATTTCCAAACGAGTCTTATTTTTGATATGATATCCCCATGTCTTCCCCAACTATCACAGGCGAAAAAAAGCGCCTTGTCTCAGGAGTAAAACCGACAGGACGCCCGCACATCGGCAACTACTTTGGCGCAATGAAGCAATTTGTGGACCTTCAAGAAACACACGAAGCGTTCATTTTTATTGCAGACCTCCATGCGCTCAACTTCATCCAGGATGCCGAAGCGATGCGTGCGCTTTCGTATGACTTGGTATTGGACTATTTGGCAATTGGTCTCGATCCGAAAAAAGTAACACTCTTTAAACAGTCTTCAGTGCCGGCACATGCAAACCTTGCCTGGATATTTGATACGCTCGTAACGGTGCCCTTTATGATGCGCGCACATGCGTACAAAGATGCGGTGGCAAAAGAGCTAGAGCCGAGCATGGGCCTCTTTAATTACCCAGTACTTATGGCGGCAGATATTTTGCTCTATGACCCGGCAGTGGTGCCAGTCGGGCAAGATCAAAAACAACATGTTGAATACGCGCGCGATATAGCAGGGAAGTTCAACCATATTTATGGAGAGCATTTCACACTCCCCAACGAAATGATTTTGGAAACAACCGGCATCATTCCAGGAACTGACGGACGCAAGATGTCGAAAAGCTACGGCAACACGATTCCTTTGTTTGCGAGCGATGAGGAAATCACAAAAGTGGTGATGAGTATTGCAACAGACTCGCGCGGTCGCGACGAGGAAAAGAATCCTGATGAATTGGTGCTTTACCAGATTCACAAGTATTTTAATGATTCCGCTGACCTGAAAGCTCAGTACGCAAAAGGCTTGGGCTATGGCGATGCAAAGAAGATGCTCATCAACGATATTATTTCCTTTGTCACTCCTTTGCGTGCGCGCCGAAAAGAATTTGAAAACAATCCGGAGCTTGTGCGAGATATCATGATCAATGGCGCCATGCGCGCAAACGATATTGCGATGAAGAAATTATTTGCTGTATACGAAGCAGTAGGGTTAACGAGTTAATATGGTGAAAAAAAGTTTCTTTATACGAATAGTCTATTTCTTTAAGCCCTTTTGGAAATATTTCATCATGACAGGATTGTTGCTGGTAGTTATCCAGTCATTTGGTGCTATTACCCCTTATTTGTTTGGGAAGGGGGTAGATGCTATTACTGCAGGCAATGTTCGACTAACGTTTATTTTTCTTATTATATCGTTTGTTATCACTATTTTGCAGCAGCAAGTATTTTGGTATTTAAAGGAATATATAGATGTTAAGCGCTTAGACACAAATATTGATAAGGCGCTCTCACTTGTTTCTCTGCGTCGCATGCTTCAGTTTTCAATTGGACAGCATATCAATGAGCACTCCGGGGTGAAGCAGACGATAGTGAACAAGGGGCAAAATGCGCTTACGAGTTTGGTTGATAATTTTATTTACATCCTTCTCCAAAACGGTATTCAAATTCTTGTAACACTAATAATCTTAGCAGTGTTTGACTGGCGCTTGGCAGCGGTCGCACTTGTATTTATATTGATACATATTTTAGTTTCAAACAAAAGAAACAAAACGTTCTTTCCTAAAATAGACGAAGTACGAAAGAAAAATCAAGCGCAATCGAAACTCGGCTCAGAACTGTATCGTAATTCGACATTGGTTATTGCAGAATCCCAAGAAGATAAAACGGTGGCTGATTTTGATACTGCGTATAGCGGCGTTACGGACTTCACCATCAAAGTATGGTTAAAGTACATAAACGCTTATTACGGACAGAAATTCACTATTATTATAGGGAGGTATATGGTACTTGGTCTCGGAGTATATTTTATTTTAATGGGGAATCATTCGGCCGGTATGTTTGTAGCGCTTTTTGCTTGGACGGGTTCTATTTTTGATAATCTCAATCAACTGATGAACTATCAGCGTTCTGTGATGTTTCAAGTGGTGGAGATTAAAAAATATTTTGAACTGTTAGATATTGCGCCGGATATTGACCCGAACATTGGCGGGAAAACAATTCCTGAACTGAAGGGAACAATAGAGTTTAAAAATGTGAGCTTTGCATATCCATACCGAAAAAGTGCTCAGGAAATAGATGAAGAGAGTACAGAAGAGAAGGAGCAGGCGCACACCATTACCGACATTAACTTTAGTATTCCTGCAGGATCAAAAGTTGGATTTGTAGGAGTTTCTGGTTCAGGTAAAACAACAATGGTAAATCTTATGCGCCGATATTACGATACGACAAGCGGGGACATATTAATCGACGGAGTACCATTGAAAGAACTTGATTTGCACTGGCTTCGATCTCAAATAGGGAATGTCGAGCAAAAGATAGACCTCTTTGACCGAAGTGTCAGAGAAAACATTTTATTTGGATTACCCCATGATGCCAAAGTACCTGAAGAAAAGCTACAAAAGGCAGTGACTGATGCGTCGCTCGATGAATTTATTGAAAAACTAAAAGACCATGGTCTTGATACTGTCATTGGCGAAGGGGGAGTGAAAGTCTCCGGTGGCGAGCGCCAGCGTATTGGTATTGCGCGTGCACTCATCAAAGACCCAAAGATTCTTATTTTTGATGAAGCAACAAGTGCGCTCGACTCTATTAACGAAAAGCTTATTCATGACGCCATCAACAAAAGTGCCAAGGGGAGAACGACCATTATCATTGCACACCGCCTTTCAACAGTGGCTGATGCTGATATTATTTTTGTGGTGAAGGAGGGAAAGATTGTGGACCACGGAACTCACGCAGTACTTGAAAAGAAGTCTAAAGAATATCAGCGCCTGATTAAGAATCAAGTACTGATGGCATAGTATTGATTTATTCTAAAATCGTGCTATAGTGAACAAAATTCACTTTAACAGAGCGACATGATAAAAGAACTTCTTAAAAAACACGTTTTAGAAAATGGTGTTTTGCTTCACCGAAGCCCGAGGCAACTTACTGAAATAAAGCCTTTTTTCACTGATGACGAATTTGCTGTGTGCGCCACCCAGCATCCCGAAATTGCAATTTATATGGCAATTGTACGTGCCTGCAAACCTGAAACATTTTCCTTCAATGTTTTTAAAAGGGACCGCAATTGTAAAGCAACTCTCAGACTGTGCGAAGAAGCACTTGAGTATCTTATGAATAATACTGTCACTGGGTATGTCTATTTATTGGACGCAACACCGTTTAAGCAGTACAAGCCATCTGAGTACAGGGCGTACGAGTCATTGTATGCACAACAGAGGTTTATTGTGACAAAAGAGCATTTGCCGTTTTTTCCCACACCGGGACAGCTGCACTATGATATTCATTTAGACCATTGTGTTGCTCAGGCCCTTAATTAAACTAAGCCCGGAACTATTCCGGGCTTTTTTATTTTCCTTAAATACTATATCCTTAAAATAAAACCCCTCGACTATGAAAACAGCTGTGCATTATGCGAAGACGCTTCCAACAGTTGGAGGAGTCATCTATGTACCCCCGGTTCATCATGTAAAAGTAGATGACCATCGAACGGGCGGTAAAGTAACGGTGAGAAGAATTGAAGCGGGAGAAAACGGCAACGGACCCACCCACTTCATCATCGTTGAAGAATTTCCTCAGAGAATATATCAATACGATTGGTATTATATTTCTCGAAAGCAAGACTATTACAAAGAACTCTATGGCGACACTTTTGCCTGTTTTGAGTAATACTCAAAACATACTGTAAAAAAAGCTCCCGAAACGGGGCTTTTTTTATTGACCTTTTTCTAGTAGAATAGGGGAATTATGGAGAGAACATACATTGGAGAGGCGAGTAGTAAGGCGGGGGAAACAATACTGATAAAAGGATGGGTGGATGTGCGCCGTGACCAGGGAAAAATGGTCTTTTTTGATTTCCGCGACATGACCGGCATGATCCAGGGCGTGGTGCTCCCAAACCAGGCTGAGGTGATAGAAGTTGCAAAAACAACTCGCCCTGAAAGCGTGGTGATGATAGAAGGAATCGTGAACAAGCGCCCAGAGCGAAATATTGTAGAAGGAAAAGTAAACGGCGACATTGAACTTGAAATCACTGCTATTACTATTTTAAACCACGCTGAACCACTTCCGTTTGAAATCAATGTAGACACTAAAGAAGTAAACGAAGAAGTGCGATTGCGCCACCGATACCTCGACCTCCGCAGTACCCGCATGCAGGCAAACATCCGCGCGCGCGACCGTGTGATTAGTTATATCAGAAACTTCCTTCACAACGAGAAGTTTATCGAAGTGGAAACACCAATGCTCACCAAAAGCACCCCTGAAGGCTCTCGCGACTATATCGTACCCGCACGCCTGTACCCGGGGACATTTTATGCGCTCCCACAGTCGCCCCAGCAGTACAAACAACTCTTGATGACAGCAGGCGTAGAGCGATACTTCCAAATTGCTCGCTGTATGCGCGACGAAGACTCGCGCGGTGACCGCCAGCCCGAATTTACTCAGCTTGATATGGAAATGAGTTTTGTTGAACGCGATGACGTCATGGCAGTCAACGAAGCGCTCTTGATTAAAATGGTAACCGAGCTTTATCCTGAGAAAAGAATCCAAGCAATTCCGTTTCCTCGCATCACGTACAAAGACGCGATGGAAAAATATGGCAATGACTGCCCTGATATTCGAGAAGACAAAGAAGACCCGAACCTCCTTGCATTTGCGTGGGTAGTAGACTTCCCCTTCTTTGAGTCCACAGAAACAAGCGACGACCCAAACGCCAAAGGTGCTTGGACCTATAGCCACAATCCGTTTTCGCGCCCTATAGAGGCACACATGGAGAACTTGATGGAGAAAAAGAACATTGGCGACATTCTTACGACACAGTACGACATTATCCTCAACGGCTTTGAAATCGGGGGCGGTTCTATCCGTAACCACAACTATGAAGCACTCGCAAAAGTGTTTGAAGTCTTGGGTCACGATGAAGAGACTATCAACGGACAGTTCGGGCATATGCTCCAGGCATTTAAGCTCGGTACACCACCGCACGGCGGTATTGCGTGGGGCCTTGACCGCTTTATGATGCTCATGCAAAACGAGCCAAACATCCGCGAAGTGATCCCATTTCCAAAGACAGGCGAAGGCCGCGACCCGATGATGGACTCTCCTGCAGCCGTATCCGACAAACAGCTCGACGAATTGAACATCGTTCTTAAGAAGCCGAAAGCATAACAATGGCACACTACGACGCAACAACAGCTGAAAATAAATGTATTTTCTGCGAGATAGTTGCGGGGCGCTTTGAAACTCCCGGAATCTTTTGGGAAGATATGAAGTTTATGGCATTTCTTTCCATTGACCCTAATACAAAAGGATTTTCTTGTGTGATTCCAAAAGAGCATCATGGCAGTGACGTATTAAAAATGTCGGACGATGTACTACAGCGTTTTATTATTGCATCTAAAAAAGTTGCCGGGATTTTAGAAAACTATTTCGAAGATGTTGGGCGAGTAGGGCTTCTTATGGAGGGTACCGGGATAGACCATGCGCACATTAAGCTTGTGCCCCTTCATGGAACCCAAGAATTAAAGCGTGGAGAATGGAAACAACATCTTTCTGGAAAAGAGTTTTGGTTTGATACATACGAAGGGTGGATTTCTTCTGGTGGCGGGCCGAGAGCGGATGATGAACAGCTAAAGATACTTGCAGAAGATATTAAAAAATCTATTGTTTAATATGGAAACTGAAACCACATTCACCGTTAAGCATGAACATTTTGAAGGACCGATTGAGGTGCTTTTGGAGCTGATTGAAAAGCGAAAGCTCTTTGTAAACGATGTGTCTTTGGGTTCTGTCACCGAAGAGTTTATCAGCTACATGCAAACCCGCGGGATGCACCCTGATGAAACAGCAAACTTCTTGGCGGTTGCTGCAACACTTATTTTGATTAAAGCACGATCACTCTTGCCGAACCTTGAGCTTACTCCGCAGGAAAC
Source organism: Minisyncoccia bacterium (assembly GCA_049317285.1). Classification (GTDB taxonomy): domain Bacteria; phylum Patescibacteriota; class Minisyncoccia; order Phycocordibacterales; family UBA9973; genus UBA4124. The sequence continues at coordinate 57,766 of JBMOIO010000003.1, forward strand.
AGAATCTATCAGCGACCTTGAACGCCGCGTAGCACTGTATCAAATAATCTCGCAAGTTTCCGGAGAACTCACTCGAACCTATGGAAAGAAAGTGTCGTTTGAAGGGGTCCGCCGTACTACAGGCGTAGTGTTTGCGCCGGACAACACCCTCGCACTTACTGACCTTGCAGGACTCATCCTTGGCGCAGTGAAGCGAGCTCCAGTTGAAGCACCAAAGAAGCCCGAAGCTCGCGTATTTAAAACCATCTCTATCAGCGAGGTATTGAATACACTCACTGAGCGCATCGAGCGAGCGCTAGAAAATATTAATGGCACCGTTTCTTTCAATAGTGTACGAGTGCACTCGCCAGACGAAGACGATAAAAGCCAAAAAGTGTATACGATTGTGTCATTTCTTGGTATGCTTGAGCTCGTACGACGAGGACTTTTGGCCGCTGAGCAAAACGACCTCTTCCACGACATCACCCTTGCAAAAGCAGAGGAAAAAACTCTTACTGACGAGTCTCTAGACGAAACACTATAATGACACCAACAGCCCAAACAATCCACGCACTTCTTTTTGCAACAGCAGACAACTACACAGTAGTGGGACTCTCTGCACTGCTTTCAGTAAGTACAGAGGAGATAGAAACAGCGCTTCAGAGTCTCTCTGCTGGATTAGAAGGGCAGGGAATCATGCTCGTGCGCGAAGGCAATAGCGTCATCTTGGCGACACGACCTGAACATGGTGCACTCTTAGAAACAATCCGTAAAGAAGAGCTTTCAAAAGAGCTTTCAAAAGCAAGTGCAGAAACCCTCGCTATTGTTGTCTATCGCCCTGGTGCAACAAAAGCGGAGATTGAGCTTATCCGGGGAGTGAATGCATCATATTCTTTGCGCGCTCTTTCCATGCGCGGACTAATAGAAGCAAAAAGTGTGGGGCGCGGACTTGTCTACCACCCAACTCTTGCACTTTTGGAACACTTTGGCGCGCAAAGCATTGCTGAACTGCCACAGTTTGCCGAAGTGAAAGCAAAGATCGAAACATTACTCGCCACCAACGCTGTAGAATAATTTTTGAGAATAGCTATGGATATCAATGTCATCAAAATTTTCCTCCCCACTGCACTTGCCTTTATTATCGGCATTGCACTGACTCCGCGCCTCACTGCTATCATGTACGCGCGTAAGCTCTGGAAAAAAAGTGCGCGCGCCGAACACGCATCAATCACCAATACCGACTTTGCAAAAGTGCACAACAGCGCCGAGGAGCTTTCTACACCGCGAGTAGGAGGGATTATCATTTGGCTCTCTGTAGTGATCTGTATTTCGATCATGTGGGCGATTTCCCGCATTGTACCCTCTGACCTTTCAGCAAAGCTCGACTTCTTCAGTAAAAGCCAGACACTTGTACCGCTGGCAAGCTTACTCTTGGGAAGCCTGCTTGGATTAATTGATGACATTATACAAATCAAAGGAACAAACGATGTAGTAGGAAAGACCGACAAAGACATTTGGTTTCGCTATTTTAAAATCGCCCTTATTGTCATAGCGGGTGCTGTTATTGGTGGATGGTTTTACACCAAGCTTGGAGTGAATAGTGTCGCAATACCATTTAGTGCAGTGCCGCTCTATCTCGGAATGTTCTTTATTCCCTTTTTTATATTCATCATGATCGCTGTATTTTCAGGCGGCGTGATTGACGGGCTCGACGGCCTTGCGGGCGGTGTACTTGCAATCATTTTTGCTTCCTATGCGATTATTGCGTACGGGCAAGATCAGATAGATATTGCAGCACTCTGCGGAGTTATCTCCGGCGGTATTCTCGCATTTCTTTGGTTCAATGTGCCTCCTGCGCGCTTTTATATGGGGGAAACCGGGATGATGGGGCTTTTGGTGGTGCTTACTGTTATTGCCTTTCTTACCGACACTGTTCTTCTTCTCCCTTTGATTGCATTCCCCCTTGCTATTAGCAGTGCGTCATCTCTCATTCAGATCATCAGCTACAAATACTTTGGAAAGCGCCGGGTGTTTAAGATTGCACCCTTGCACCATCACTTCCGCGCACTCGGCTGGTCTCGCGAAAAGGTGGTCATGCGCTACTGGGTCGTCTCTATTATTTGCGCACTTGTCGGTGTAGTAATCGCACTGATCAGCAAATAATATGGCGAAAGTAGTAAAGCCTGCCGCATTTGACCGATACTTCTTTTTCATCGTACTTCTTATTACTGTTATAGGACTTTTTGCTTTTGTGTCGGCATCATTAGGAGTGCTTGCGCGCAATCAGGACAAGTTTTACGGTGTTCTCTTTAACCAGATAGTGCTCGGCTTTATCGGAGGCTTGGGCGCATTGTGGCTGACCGCAAATATTCCGTACCACTTTTGGCGCAGAAATGCTTTTTTCATATTTATCGGGACACTCCTCTTAACCCTTGCTGTATTTATCCCTGGCCTTGGCTTTTCACACGGCGGTGCGCGCCGATGGATTTCACTCGGTCCTATTTCTTTTCAACCGGCTGAACTTTTGAAGATTGGCTTTGTTATTTATTTTGCTGCATGGCTCGCATGGACACGAAAAAAAGAAGAAGAGTTTAAATACAAAGTGGCGCCACTGATGATCATGCTCGGTATTGTTGCTGTGACACTGTTGCGCCAACCTGATACCAAGAGTCTTATTCTTATCACTGCAGCGGCCTGCTGTATGCTCTTTGTTTCTGGTGTGTCATGGAAAAAAGTGGTGGGGATTATCCTCGCCGGAATGCTCTGTATCACGGTCTTGGCATTTGTCCGCCCCTATGTGATGGATCGTATCAAAACATACATCAACCCAAGCACTGACCCGCGCGGTTCGTCATACCAGCTTCAACAAGGACTCATCGCTATCGGAAGCGGGGGCGCATTTGGGCGCGGGCTTGGGCAGAGCGTGCAGAAGTTCAATTATCTTCCTGAACCACAAGGCGACTCAATATTCGCAGTAATAGGGGAAGAGTTTGGTTTCTTGGGAAGCACGATTCTTGTTATTCTCTATGTATTCCTCGCAATACGCGGCTTTAAGATCGCACTGACTGCGTCGGACAGCTTTGGGCGGTACATTGTCATTGGTTTGGTAACACTGCTTACAGCGCAATCCTTTCTCAATATCCTCTCCCTGCTCGGGCTATTTCCTTTGACCGGCGTACCTCTTGTCTTTATCTCCCACGGAGGGACGTCGCTCTTTATCGCCCTTGCTGCAGCCGGCATCATTTTGAACGTTTCTCGATATCCAAAAAAAGTGTAAAATAGGGGCATTATGAAAATCCTATTAACAGGCGGGGGGACAGGAGGACACTTTTACCCACTCATCGCTATTGCCGAAGAACTCAACCGCCTCTCCGACCAGGAACGCTTGGTAAACATGAAGCTCTACTTCATGTCTGACGCTCCGTATAATGCGCGAGAGCTCGAACAGCAGTTCATCAAGTTCATCCCTATCACCGCCGGCAAATTGCGCGTCTATTTTTCTCTGCAAAACTTCATCGATGTTTTTAAAACAGGGTTTGGTGTTATTGATGCGCTGTTTAAAGTATTCAACCTTTACCCCGATGTTGTCATCTCAAAGGGAGGGTACGCTGCATTTCCTGTTCTTGTTGCGGCAAAGCTTTTGCGTATCCCAGTGATTATCCACGAGAGCGACACAGTACCAGGGCGCGTGAACAAATGGTCGGGCAAGTTTGCGCGAAAGATCGCACTCTCATACCCGGAAGCGGCAAGCTTTTTCAATGAAGCAAAGGTATCCGTCACTGGACAGCCAATACGAAAAACAGTTACCTACACTGCAACCGAAGGTGCAAAAGAATTTTTTGACCTTGACCCAAATATTTTGACAGTCGGCATTATTGGTGGATCAAGTGGAGCAAAAGTGATCAACGACACCATCACGGCGGTACTGCCACAGCTTATTGATCACTATCAGGTCATCCATCAGACTGGTACAAAAACATTTGAAGAAACAAAAACAGACGCAAGTGTTATTATGGGCGACAGTGTGAAGCGTACTCGATATAAGATATTTCCGTACCTCAATGACTTGCAGAGCAAAATGTTTGGTGGAGCATCTGACATCATCATTTCACGCGCGGGCTCGAGCCTGTTTGAAATCGCCGCGTGGGGCAAGCCCTCTATTATTATCCCTATCCCTGCAAGCAACTCGCACGGAGACCATCAGCGAAAAAATGCGTACCATATGGCTCGCACCGGGGCATGTGTCGTAGTCGAACAGGCAAACCTCACGGGAAGTGTCTTGGTAAATGAAATTCGCCTCATTTTGGAGCATAAAGACCGCTACGAAGTAATGGCAAAGCATGCAAAGAGTCTCCACAAACCAGACGCTGCCCGCATGATTGCAGCTGAAGCGATTGAGATCGCGCTCGAGCACGTTCGATAAGTGGTATACTTTTTTATATGAATAAAAACACCATTATCCTTACTGTTGCTAGCATTGTTATTTTATTTGGGCTTATTGCCTATGGATCCATGCAAATGAAAAAGCCTGTAGTTGTCGAAGACAACACCCCGGGACAGATGGACCGAGATTTTGATAAGGGTGCATTGGACCATGACAAAGACGATTGGGGTCGCGACATGAATCAAAACCCGGAACCACGTCCACAACAGCCGAGTCCTGACGTATCAGTAGACGGTAAGGGCGGATTTACAGCCTGCACAATGGAAGCAAAGCAGTGTCCTGATGGAAAAACGTACGTCGGTCGCCAAGGCCCGAACTGCGAATTCGCTCTATGTCCTGGTAATTAACTCAATAAAAAACTCCCGCATCATGCGGGAGTTTTTTATTTCAACCTACAGACAAAAATCTTTGGATAAATATAAGCGTTCACAACCGTTGAAACCCTCAGACTGAGCGTCTGCGAAATAGTGAAACGTGATTGAAGGAATATACCCTCTAATAGCTCATGTTCGGTTGTATACACAACCAATACACCGTGTGGGCTTAAGACATCTTCACAAAAGGCGACAAATTGCCGGTAAAGCGCATCTAAATCTTCATCTTTGCCAATCTGCATTCCAAACGGCAAGTCCGACACGATACAATCAAAAGTGCCGAGGTCAGGGTGCTCTCTGATGTCAGCATTCTTCAGCTGAATTCTTTTTATTAATCCGGCCTTTTTAATATTTTGCACAGCAAGTGCGATACTTTTACCGTTATTATCAAAACCCAGCAATGATAGCTGTGTATAGGTGAGCCCGGCTTCAATCAAAAGTGTTGCGCTCCCAGAAAAAACATTAAGGTAGGTTTTTTTATCCCTAAGCTCAGCGAGCACATTCATTGCATACGCTATTGTTGGATTAAGTCCGCCCTTGATATTTGCTACTTTATAGGATCGGAGGGAAAGAGGGCGATTCGTGAGACGAACGCCGACTTCCCACACCCCTGACTGCTTTCCAATAGAAATTTCCATATCAGCTTCTTCTGCCGAGACTACTTTATAGGTATCTTTTACAAAAGTTTGTATTTCCTTCACCTCTTTTGAATCGGCCCCCGCGCAACTAAATTTCATCGTGCGAAACGATTCAGGGGTAACACTAAGAACCCTCTCGACGATTTCTCCCAACAAGGATTTATGTTTTGAGAGAAAATGAGGATTCAACTCAGTGCCTTGTCGTATTATGGAAACACCGATAATACTTTTCAGGGTTAGAACAGTAGAGAGGTCATCAATAATATCAAGATAAAAAGCATCCTTCCTTTTTTCGATAATATGAAACTCCGGATAGTGTTTGATTTCTTGCAAGACTATTTCTTCGAGTCCTGGTATAAAAGTGAGTTTTAGTAACAGTTCGGTCATAGCTTTTTATTTATTGAGCTTCTTCGCGTACACATACGTCAGAGACGCTCCATAGAAAAATACTTGGGCTGAGTAGTATATCCAAATCAACAGCGCTACAAGGGACGCTGCGGCTCCGTAGAGGGTGGTGTTGGCAAAGTGCGCAATATAGAGACCGATCAGTACGCGCCCAAGCAAAAAGAGGAGGGAAGTGACGACGGCTCCAAGAACAATTGCTTTAAGAGGGAGTGCTTGTTCAGGCAGGATTCGATAGATGAGCGCAAAGAATGCAGTACCGAAAAGAAATAGAGTCACGGGCTCAATAAAGGTCACCATAACTGAAAACCCTGGCACGCCACCAAAGCTCTCTTGATACAAGGAGAGAAAGACACTAATTGCAATAAAAAATAAAAAGAGGAGCGCGATTATGGGAATAAGAGAAAACGCCGGGAACTTTCGCCACACCGCCCGCCACAGGCGCGCAAAAAATGGTTGAGGTTCTTTTTCCTTTATAGTCTTCGTCTCCCACAGCTCGTCAAGCGAGGTATCGAGAACAGCGAGAACACTGATGGACCCTAAAACAATCGTTGCAATACTGGCTATCGTCCCGGCGGTACCGAGCGAGTGTCGAGAAGTGCTTTTGATAATGCCATCAATAAAATCGCGCGCTCCGCTTCCAATGACGCGATCAAGTTGAGAGACAATACTGCTTTCGGCAAGCGCTGTGCCAAAAATAGAGCCGGCCAGCGCGATAATGAGAATGGTCAAGGGTGCGATAGAAAAAATAGCGTAGTAGGAGAGTGCAGCTCCCATGCGCGACGCATTGTGTTTGCTGTAGTGGCGAAGAGAGCGCTTGATGAGCTGTATGAATGACTTCATATAATAGCTCTATCATAGCGCATTTATGCGATAGCGCTCAAGCGGTAGCCTCTTCCGGGAATGGTATGGATGATCTCCATCCCTTTCTGAGCAATTTTTTTGCGAAGATTAAAGATATGGGCTTCGATGGTGTTTGAAAACGGATCGCTCTCCATATTCCACACATGCTCCATAATCATGCCTCGAGAAAGTACCTGACCTTCGTTTCGCGCGAGATATTCCAATAAAATAAATTCTTTTCTTGTAAGGTAGACTTCATTTCCATCACAAAAAACCTTTTGTCGACCGGAATCGATTGTTATGTGCGCAACCGTAATGACTGTGGGTACTATGATATACGGTCTGCGCAGTAGTGCCCGAATACGCGCACAGACTTCCGGAAGTGAAAACGGCTTAGTGATATAGTCATCTGCACCAGCATTTAATAAAATTATTTTAGTTGTACAGTCTGTAATAGTGGAGAGGATAAGAACAGGAAGTACCTTACCGCGCTGTCGAATTTCTTTGCAAATTTCAACACCGTCTTTCCCTGGCAAAATACAATCAAGAATCAAAATGTCATATTCATTGATTTCTATCAGAGAAGCGACTTCTTTACCATTTGAGACAGTATCCACCGCAAAACACTCCTGCTCAAGATAGCTACTGAGCAGCACACGCGTCTCATCATTGCCTTCGGCGATTAATATTCTCATATTCAATAGTTCTATTGATACTAGTAATTATACGAGACTCAGTGTAGTAGTGAAGAGGAGAAATGGGGAAACCTATTCATAATTATTTTAACTCATAAAATATTGATTTTAGAAGAAAAATATGGTATAATCTAAATAAGTGTAACCCTCATCTCCCTTGATTCGTCAGTTACTATAGGACTCGCTATTACTAAGCACTTAATTCACCCATATCCTTATGACTGAATCTACCGACCGAACTCTACTCGCACTTTTTCTTATTATCGCAATTCTTGCGGTTATTGTGTATTTCTCACCTCGCGTTGCAAACCGCGGTATGGTAACAAATCGTTGGTATACGACTACGGCCCCAGCAAGCGCAGGAACAGCAGTACGCGGTATCTCTCCAGTATCAAATTCTCGTAGCAGTAGCTATTCAAGCAACACTTCTTCGAGCTACACTACTTCAAGTACTCCACAAACCACAACAACGACAACCTATTACAACAACTAATCTAGACACGATTTCTTAATCATGTTCTATCGTGAAATAATAGGGTAATCCACTTGCGTGTGAACGAACGTTCACCTATACTTATTTTGAGGTCGCCATTAGTAATAACGACTGATAAAAGAAGTATATGACTCGCACACAATACACCAAAGCAATCGAACTTGAACTCGCTCGTCTCAACGAACGCATCGACGCAAAAATTCTTCGCGGACAACGGTACGCAGAAGAATCTCGAAAGCACAAACAGCTCCTTGCACAAATCCGCCGACAGAGTCGTGCTTCAATGTTTAGTCGACTATTGCTCGCATTCAACTAATCGTTTAATCACTATTGCCATGAGAACAATTACCCCATTCAAACAGCTCGTCACTTCAGAAATAGAACGCTTGCGAACCATCGCTAGTGCACCGCATATATCGGCACATACCGTTCTTGCCGGGTTTCCAACACTATCCAATAGTTATACAATGAAGCATATAGCCATGAAGGCCCGAGCACGCAAAGGACTGCTCGCTCGCGTTTTTGGAAACTAATATGGAAAATGATTATCAAGCTAAAGTAATACAGTTCTACCAAAACAAGCGCCGCATGCCGTCGTATACGGAAATGATGGCGCTCTTTGGATTCAAATCTAAAAACGCAGTGTCTCGCGTTGTGACAAAAATGATTGCAGCCGGTATTGTCATGAAGGACAAGCTTGGGCACCTTATCCCAAGCGCGAGCTTTGACGAGCTCCCGATGGCAGGCTTGGTGAAAGCAGGACTTCCTGCACCGGGCGAGATGCTTACCGACACACTTAATATCGAAGACTACATGGTGCGTAAGCGGGAGAGCACGTACCTGTTGGAAGTGGACGGAGACTCTATGATCGACGCACATATTGCAGACGGGGACATGGTAGTAGCAGAGCGCACGAACCGTGCCAAAGACGGAGACATTGTGATCGCACAGGTGGACGGCGAGTTCACTATGAAATATTTTAAACAAAAAGGAGAGAAGGTGTGGCTTGAGCCTGCAAACAAGGCATTTAAAAACATCTACCCCACCGAGAGCCTCGAAATCGTGGCAATCGTCCGCGGCGTGATGCGGAAGTATTAATTGTATAAAAACCAAAAAGCACCTCATAGAATTCCTATGAGGTGCTTTTTGCAATAGCAATAGGAATGCTATTTTTCAAAAATACTATATAGTGTAGCAATGTCAAAAGCCGACACCATCATCAGGTTCGACAACGTGTCGTTCGAATACAGCGCCACCAAGCCTATTTTAGAGGAGGTCAGCCTTTCTGTGCGCCGAGGTTCAAAAATAACCCTGATGGGCCAAAACGGGGCCGGCAAGAGTACTATTTTCAATCTGATCACTGGAGCGTACAAGCCCGAAGAAGGAAAGGTGATTATCGAAAAAGGAACCACTATTGCCACAGGGCGCCAAGTAATGCCGCGAGAGCAGATGACGTTCACGGTGCGAGAATATTTCGAACACTGCTTTAAAGAAAAAGTGTACGATATCGACCCGCGCATTGACGAAGTCTTAGAGGTGGTGAACCTCACCGGGCACAAAAATATTTACGAGCGCACTATCGATTCATTCTCCGGCGGACAGCAGGCACGACTCTTGCTTGCAGCAGCGCTTATCCAAGATCCGGATATTCTGCTTTTGGACGAGCCGACCAACAACCTCGACCATGCGGGTATCGACCACCTCACTAAATTCTTGGTGGAGTACAAGAAAACGGTTATTGTCATTTCTCATGATGAAGAATTCTTGAATGCCTTTACCGAAGGCGTCTTGTACCTCGACATCTATTCTAAAAAAATCGAGCAGTATGTCGGGAACTACAACGACGTAGTGAAAGAAATCTCTATTCGTATTGAAAAAGAGAACATGAAAAACGCCCAGCTCGCAAAAGAAATCCAAGCCAAGAAATCAAAGGCGAACCAGTTTGCGTATAAAGGGGGACAGATGCGTTTGGTCGCAAAAAAAATGCGCGAAAAGGCAGAGGAGCTCGAAGAGGACATTGTGGACGTGCGAAAAGAGGACAAGACAATCCGCCAATTCGCCATTCCGGTACAGAGCGATACAGTGGGGGTAATCATGTCGATTGATTCGTTCACGGTCATGAAAAACCATAAAGTAACGGAACGGACTGCAAACCTGACATTGCGCAAAAACCAACACCTCCAGCTTCGCGGGCCAAACGGAATCGGCAAAAGCACACTTCTTGAGTCACTGGCAACAGGAACTGCAAAGGGCGCAAAAATCGGAGCGGGCGTCCGTGTCGGCTACTACCGCCAAGACTTCTCAACGCTTGACTTCAATGACACGGCATATGAGGCGTTTAAAAAAGCGATGGCAGCATCCGGCAACCGCCCCAACGAAGAGCGCATCCGAAGCGTTGCTGCAAACTTTTTAATTACGAGCGACATCATCAATACAAAAATCGGAAGCCTTTCCGAAGGACAAAAGGGGATGGTGGCATTTGGCACACTCGTATTGCTTGAGCCAGGTCTTCTTATTCTCGACGAGCCGACGAACCACATCAACTTCCGCCACCTCCCAATTATTGCAAAGGCGCTCAGCATGTATGCGGGCGCCATGATTCTCGTCTCCCACGTACCCGAATTCGTTTCCCAAATCCGCATCGACGAGGTGTTGGATTTGGATAAATAAAAAAGCAGTCAAACCTTGACTGCTTTTCGCTACATTTCTTTCCATGTTTCGTAGGGTATAGATGTCAGATGCCATTGACTGCATTTTTCACACTCATACGACCTGACAGGTTTTTTATGTTCTTGCTCTATTTCTCGTATTATTCTCAGCGCATCATTCGCAACTTTTTTAGAACAATAGGCCATTTTATCGCATACGTATTCCTTGAGGACCTCGGTTTTTTTCATAACAAACGTTTTATTTGCACCAATTCATTTCCACTAAAATAACACCTGAACTTGATTTTGTCAATAAATTATCCCGAATTTTAGCGATAGCAAGATTTCGGGATTGAGGTTTTCTTTAACTGTAGATTGTTATGCTTTGTCTATGGGTACTGCATTCAAAAAATTATTAGAGGAACGAAGAAAAGAGTACCACACATGGGTTCCGATTTATTGCCCTGCATTGCGAACCTATGTATTCTTTAATGCAAAAGGGTTCACTCATCTGAGGTTTAAAACAGACAACACACCTCGCGCGCCAAAAGAAGCGATGTATAAATTAGGATTATTACCCTTGGTGAGATCTGTTATTCACAATGCTACAGCTATAGAAAAATATGAACAACGAGTTGCTCCAGTGGGAGGAAGCCGTAAGAAAGTATTAAAAGAAATGCAATATTGGGGAATCACCGAAGTGGTGGGAAAGCAGCAAGTAAAAATCAAGGTAGTACTCCGAAAAATAGGGGATGGAGAGCACATACATTTTTGGAGCGTCATGAAGCTCTCTTGAAATACAAAATATAAAAACCGCCCCATTGCTAGGGCAGTTTCTATACTGTGTTCGTCTCGGCTTTGGAATTCCTTATCCGAAATAGGCTTTCGCCCCCGAACACGTTTATACTATACCGTAAATACATCATAAAAGTCAAGTGTCAAGGTGTGAATACTTCTTCATTTTTATTTTATCCGCATCGACGAGGTGTTGGATTTGGATAAATAAAAAAGCCCTTGAAGGGCTTTTTTCATTTTTTGCTGGAGAAATAATTTTTGCCGTCACTTAAGATATAGGAACCAGCTACTAATTCACTGTTGAAATTTTGAGAAGAATTCATCTTTTCTTTGCTTTCCTGTTTTTTGCTTTTAGATGGCTTTTTTGAATTTTTCATTTACATTTTATTTAAAAGAATTTTACACTGAAACTTGATTTTGTCAATAAAATCCGTATACTGGAGTACAATGAATCACTATGATGTACTAGTAGTCGGGGGCGGTGCAAGCGGAATGATGGCGGCGGGGCGTGCAGCTGAATCTGGTAAGAAAGTTCTCATCATCGAAAAGAATCGTGCGCTTGGCGAAAAGCTCAAAATCACCGGTGGCGGACGATGCAATATTACGAATGCGGAAGAAAATATCCGCACCTTTATGGCGAACTATGGCAAGGCTGAACAATTCTTATATTCGCCCTTTGCCATCTTTGGCGTACCGGAAACGATAACCTTTTTTGAGGACTTAGGACTGCCGATTGTGGTCCAGGCTCGCAAGCGCGCATTCCCTGCAACAGAGAAAGCGCTCGACGTCTTTAAAGCCCTAGAGCGCTGTATAAAGCGGGGGAATGTAACAATCCTCACTAATTCTCCCGTCATCGAAATTCAGGCAATTTCAGGCCATATAGAGGGTATTGTGACCAGCTCTGGCACCTACACAGCTGATGCATACATCATTGCAACTGGCGGAATGTCCCACCCAGAAACCGGCTCTACTGGCGACGGCTTTGCGTGGCTAAAAACTCTCGGGCACACTGTGGCAGAACCAACACCAACAATCGTCCCACTTGCGGTAAAAGAAGCGTGGGTCCACGCACTTGCGGGCGTCTCTCTTTCATTTATGAAAATCACCTTCTTTACTGACGGCAAGAAATCATTTTCAAAAACAGGGAAGCTGTTGTTTACACACTTCGGACTCTCAGGCCCGCTTATCTTAAACTCAGCCGGCAAAGTAGGGGATTTGCTCCACAGTGGGCTCGTCACAGCGAATATCGACTGCTACCCCGATACTGATCATGCAGCACTCGAGCAAAAAATCATTGCGACATTCGATGCGAACAAAAACAAAAACGTGAAAAATATTTTTGACGATATTGTGCCTCATGGCATGATTGCCACTTTTTTTGCATTACTTCCAACACTAACACCAGACACCAAAGTGCATAGTGTTACCAAAGAAGACCGAAAGCAACTACTCAATCTTTTAAAGGCACTCCCGATCACCATCACCGGCCTGATGGGCTACGACCGCGCAGTGGTTGCCGACGGCGGAGTGCCACTGACGGAAATTGATATGAAAACATTCAAGTCAAAAATGGTAGATAACATGTTCGTCACCGGCGACCTCCTGCATATCACGCGCCCTTCCGGCGGATTTTCTCTCCAGCTCTGTTGGACCAGCGGATATATTGCAGGGAGTAATGCATAAAAAAGAGTATACTGAAGGAATGAACACGGGGTGGAAAGAAGAAGTGCGGGGGCTGACAAAAACATTTGCTTTTGCGGACTTCAAGGAGGCGCTCGCTTTTATTAACAGGGTAGGCGCAGTAGCTGAAAAATTACAGCACCACCCTGATATAGCTCTCCGCAATTACAACACCGTTACAGTCCTCACTGTCACTCACGATAAAGACAATACGGTAACAGAAAAAGACCGAATGCTTGCCCGTGCAATTGATACAGTCCAAGAAAAAAGTGATAAATGGGTATTCTTACAATTTCTTAGAAAGAGTAAATAAAAAAGAATAAAAAATGCGCTATACTCATGGGTATGAAAGCAACAGTATATACATCAAAGGGGACCATTGTTATAGAATTATTCGACACTCAGACACCGAACACCGTTGCAAACTTTGCAAAACTTGCAGGCGCGGGGTTTTACAACGGTACCAAATTCCACCGTGTCATCAGTGGATTCATGATCCAAGGCGGGGACCCATTGACGAAAGACGACAGTAAGATGCCCTTGTGGGGGACAGGAGACCCGGGATATAAATTTGCCGACGAGATCACGGGTGCAAACAATAACCTCGAAGGCACTATTTCTATGGCAAACTCTGGCCCCAACACCAACGGTAGCCAGTTTTTCATCAACTGCAACGACAATATTTTTCTCAATGAAAAGCATACTGTCTTTGGGAAGGTGAGAGAGGGGATGGATGTCGTCACCGCAATAGAAATGGCTCCGACCAATGCAGCTGACCGCCCTATTGAACCGATAAGTATTGAAACAATTGAAATTGCATAATGCCTCCCTCGTATATTATTTCTAAAGAGAATAGGAAGCGAGCACTCGCTCTACAGCGTTCTTATAGTTCAAACTATTTTCTTGCGTCATTCTTTTTTCCAAAAAAAATCCGCGCGGAGATAGCTGTTCTTTACGCATTTGTCCGCATTCCTGATGAATATGTCGACAATGCAGCTTCCCCCCAAGAGGCAAACAAAAAAATTGATTCATGGAGAAAAGAGTGGGATTCTGTCATTGAAGGAAAAGTGTCCGATGAGTGGGTATTGAACGATATGTACGCACTCCACTTGCAGTACAGTATGCCGTTTGATTTAAGTCATGCTTTTTTGAATGTAATGAAAGAAGACACGACGGTGACCCGCTATAAAAACTATGCGGAACTGCTTCGCTATATGTACGGCTCTGCAGCAACAGTAGGGCGCATGATCACATACTTCTCTGGAGTCACCGATGAACCGACACTTCTGCAGGCAGATGCGCTTGCCTATGCCATGCAAATCACCAATATCCTGCGCGATGTTGGCGAAGACTTTACCCTGCGAAACAGAATCTACTTGCCCCAGGATGAAATGGCGCAATTCGGCATTACTGAAGCGATGATCGCTGAAAAAAAAGTGACTCCCCAGTGGCGCGCATTCATGCAGTTTCAGATCAAGCGAAACCGCGAGCTCTACCGGCAAGCAGATAAGGGCATACGGGCACTACCGCCCTCTATGCGCTATCCAGTTCGAACAGCAAGCATCTTCTATGAAGCTATCCTTTCGGAAATAGAGAAAGCAGACTATGATGTCTTTACGCGTAAACAAAAAACAAGCAGCCTTCGAAAGGTCGCATTATTATTCAAATCAGCGTTTAATGTCTAAAAAAATACTTATTATTGGAGCGGGGATAGGAGGGCTTGCCTTGGCGGGAATGCTGGGTAAAAAGGGGCACCAGGTTACTATCGTAGAGAAAAACGACGCTTCAGGCGGACGCGCCCGTATTTGGGAGAAAGACGGTTTTATGTTTGATATGGGTCCGAGCTGGTACATGATGCCAGACGTATTTGACCACTTCTTTTCCGTGGTAGGCGAACATCGAGAAGACTACTACAGCCTCGCGCGCCTCGCGCCGTCATACCGTGTCTTTTTGAAAAACAAGGGCGAGCAATATGATTTTTTTTCTGATCCAGAAAAAATACAGGCACTCTTTGAGTCTTTGGAAGTGGGAGCCGAAAAAAAACTCGAGCGCTTTCTCGCCGACACAAAAGAGCAGTATGAAATCGCGCACGGCGAATTTATGTACAAAAACTACAATTCTTTCTTTGATTTCATCAACTTTAAAACAATGAAAATCGGTGCGCGTCTGCCGATATTCAAAAAACAAAAAGCTATCATTGAGGGGCTGTTTAAAAACGAACTGATCCGCAAAGTCATGCAGTACCAAACAATTCTCTTGGGAACTGCACCTGGCGACACGCCTGGCATTTACAGCATGATGAACTATGTCGACTTCGAAGGCGGTGTATGGTATCCGTCAAAAGGAATCCGCGCGATTCCAGAAGCACTGACAGCTATTGCA
This sequence comes from Minisyncoccia bacterium, assembly GCA_049317285.1. Lineage (GTDB taxonomy): Bacteria > Patescibacteriota > Minisyncoccia > Phycocordibacterales > UBA9973 > UBA4124. The sequence continues at coordinate 73,139 of JBMOIO010000003.1, forward strand.
CTAAAGCACGGCGCAGAAATCAAATACAGCGCACCGGTGCAGGAGATTGTTGTAGAGGACGGAAAGGCAACCGGAGTAATTCTCTCTTCAGGAGAGACCCTTTCTGCAGATATTGTCGTCTCAAACGCAGATATTTGGCATACAGATACCGCGCTTTTAAAAGAGCACCGCATCTATAGCGAGAAATACTGGGACACCCGCGTCTTGGCGCCGAGCGCCTTTATTCTCTATCTCGGCGTAAAAGGAAAGCTCCCTCAACTTGATCACCACAATCTGTTGTTTTCAAAAGATTGGAACAAAAATTTTAAAGAGATTTTTGGAAAAGAACCAGTGTGGCCTACAGAACCATCACTCTATATCTGCATGCCTTCAAAAACAGACGCGACTGTTGCCCCCGAAGGTGATGAAAATCTTTTTGTTCTTGTTCCTATTCCTCCCGGACTATCGTACACCGACGAGTTCCAGGCACAGTATGAAGAATTTATACTAAAGGAAATCCAGACAAATATGGATATCCCTGACCTCAAAGAGCGAATCGTCGTGAAGCGCACCTACTCCATCAAAGAATTCAAGTCTGACTACAACGCACACAAAGGAACAGCCCTCGGCCTTGCTCACACTCTCATGCAGACAGCGATCTTCCGCCCGAATAATATTCATCCAAAAATACCAAACCTTTTGTATGTAGGAGCAGGGACAAACCCCGGGATCGGTATGCCGATTTGTCTTATCTCAGCCGAGCTTGCGTACAAGCGCATAGAGGGTATCACGCACCCGCATCCGCTCGATCCTATTGTTTAAAAGACAAGCTGTGCAATCAATTCAAGAGAGACACTCGCGCCGACAAGCGTGTTTACTGTCGGGAAGTAGGTATACAGTCGAAAGAGCTCTGCTTCAGTTGTCGCTTTTAGTGAGCGCCACATCAAGTACGAATACACAACTCCTCCAATGAGCGTAGAAAAAGGAAGAAGCTCTTTTGCCACGAACCCTGCGAGAAGGTACAGGAACCAACAGACAAGTATCGTTTTATGTTTTCCCACCAGTATCGCAATAGTTTGCAAACCAGCTTTTGCATCCGCTGTAATATCAGGAACAGCGCTGTATGCGTGCATCGCCACCGCCCAGAGCATCCCGGCGATAACCCCGATAAGAGGGAAGTGTGTTCCTCCGACAAGGTAGTAGCCGAAGACTCCTGTTGCAACATAATGCGCGGCAGAAAAAAGCGAGTCAAATAAGGGGAGTGCTTTAGCACGAATAGGTGGTGCAGAATAAAAAACAGCAAAAAAGAGAAACGCTCCAAAACTCAATAAAAGCGGTGCGGTAATCGGTACAAAAAATAAAAAGGGAAGTGTGCTTCCTATGATCCACAACCACACTGCCCGGCGCCTATGCGGAGGGAGCAGTCCTTCATATTCCGTTTTCTTTTGATTGAACTTGTCGGTTTCGTAGTCAAAAATATCATTGATACCGTAAATCAAAATATTGGCAGGAATAAGAAAATAGAAAAAGAAAATCCAAAAATGAGGGGTCGAAAGAAAGAGCGTGTTTTCAGCGCCGGCAACTGCACCCACCAACCCAAATGTTGCCGCTTCATAAAGCCAAAAGCGCGGGCGGCTTATCCTGATGATTTCCTTAATACTCATAGGGTCTAGTATAGCGCACTCTACAATATTTTATTGAGGGCTTATTTCGCACGGTTTCGAAGTGCCTGCTTGTCTTTCATCAATGCATGGCGGGCCGAAAGTTTAGTGGCTTTATCTTTTCGCTCAAGAAAGGTGTGTATTGTCTTTTGCACCAACGCCTTAAACTCAGGTTCCTTTTTATAGTACTGATACAAGCTAGAACGGCTGATATGCGAGCGGTCGCAGGCATGCCTGATATTCCATCCGGCTTTGAGGTTTTTGATTAAGAGGACTCTGTTTTCAGGAGGAATCATATAGGGGAAGTATATCAAAAAAGCTCCCAACTGAAGCTGTGTTTAAAGAAAGTATTGTTATTTAGTTATAGAGTATATATACGTCGTGAAAGATATATTGTGCGACGTGGTGTCGTAAACGACATAGCGCTGATAAAGCGCGTTTTCTTCACTCTTCCCCTACATACAACTATGCTTTAGTCATCATCAACAGTAACTTAAATTTCCAAGAAGAGTCTTAAGTTATCAATTGGAATAAATTTTGTTACATAACAATCTAAGCCTATATCATTTGTTGGTTCTGAAAAAAATATTGGCTTACCTTTTGCTATTGCATAACCTAGCTCAAGTTTACAGCTTGTTCCCATATAACCTTGAGGTGTAATCAAATAAACTACATCTGCCCTATCAATAGCTTCATAGTGTTCGATTGCAAGCCTTTTCTTTTCTTCAATCGTGTTAGCATCATCCTTGTTATCAGTGCTGTAGTCTAGATTTGGAAAAATTGGTTCTAGTCCAAGAGCTTCTAGCTTTGAGATTGTCTTCCGAACTAAATCACGATATTTCATGCTACATCCTAATACTATTTTCATAAGTGTATTTTATCACATCTTGTCGCCAATGATCTATACGCACATAGTTTCTATGACGAAAGAACCAGTCGAACTGCTTATTGTACGACGTTACCTATTTTTCTCCTTTACAATAAAGCCCTATTCCCCTGGGGGTAAAATAGAGAGAGTGTTCAATGATTGAGCTATCAAAATAATTAGTACCGCAATTAGGTAATTAATTCATTGCGTAGAGCCGGAGCGGAAGAGTGTGCTTAGAAGAATTGTTTAAGGTAATAGAAAAGAGGTATCTACCCAATACCCCCTTTCCTATACTTCCCTGCTATTTTTGATTTTAGACTCAGAAAGATACCAAACTCTATAATTATTAATTAGTAGACATTGGCCTGATTAAGAAGGCTAAACTTTTTGAAACCCTATCCTTTATAATTTCCTCATTTACTCTTCCTTTGGTTGCTGCGACTCTTTTTGCTTGATATTTAACTCCATTAGGATAAATCATATAGTGGTCGTTAACAACTATAAATAGATAAACTCCTATAACAGCACTTCTTTTATTACCATCTTCAAGTTCATGCCTTTTGGCAATTTTATAAAGTATCCTTGCTGCGACCTCATGTAGAGTACAGTCATTTTCATAACTAGAGGTATGCCTTACATAATCAATACATTCTGAAACTACAGTGAACCATCGTGCGTCTGTGCGGGGTAAATATTTATTAATTGTATATTTTCCTTCCCTTAAGACTTGTACGAAGAGTTCGATATCTTCCTTTTCAGGATAAACAAAGTTAGTGGTTTTAGCCATTAGAAAGTTCGCGCATTACTGTTTCAAAACGCGTTGCAAAATCCTTGGCACTTTTTTCTATATTGCGCTTTTTTGCTATTTTCTTCTCAAGCTCCTTTCGTTGTGTTCGAGCGTTAAGAATCTTAGAAACAATTGCTGTAATTCCCTTCTTTTCCATATTTTAATTATATACCATACCGCCAGTGCTAGCACCACCCCCTCTAAAATGCTAAGGAGAAATGGGACGATCGTTCACATTCGAGAAAAGATTTTATTTCACTGCGATCATACAGCGCCTAGAGATCCTTATACACAAGTCTCTCTGAACACAAGTCTTTACAAGAAAATTTTTTTATATCACTGCGTCAAAATAACTTCTAAAAATTTAAATAGCTACCCAATTCAATTTATAATTGAAAAGACCTTACAAGTTTTTTTGTTTTTGGCTCCTTTCTTTTTAAACAAAAATGCGTAAGTGTCTGGTCGAACAATGTTATTAGACCAAGTGAGTACCGATCTTATGGTAAATACACCTAAGACTTCGCTCCGTGGTCGAGATTCTGAAACAGGACAATTCACTACTGTTAAAGAAGCTCGCAACGAACCGAAGACTCACACTGTAGAACGAGTGCCTAAACCAGGCTTCGGCGATACTAAATAGTATCTCTACAGGGCATCAGACCTACACGAGTTGTAGGTCTTTTGTTTTCACCTCCCTCCCACAGCATTCTGAAGAATGATATATCTTGCTATTTATATAGTACAATTCCCTACTCCCCACCTTGATACTGTGCGAGGCATTTGTTGAATGCGACAACTTGTTTGTTGTAGCGCGCGATTGCGGACTGGGATACTGCAAGCTGTGCGTTGTACTCGGCAACGAGCGCGTTGAAGGTAGCGACCTTTTCCTGATACTCACTGTCGTTTTGCTCCATAGCCCCAAGCTCAGCGCGAAGCGTATTAATCTTCTTTTCTTTTGCCTTTAGTGATGTATTCAGTGCATCAATCTCCGACTTTAGTTTTTGGTCCACTATAGGACACGCACCGCGCGCAGTACCAAAGTGCTGGACAGCAAACCACACCTTTCGGCCTTGATATTGCCCCTGCGCTGCATAAATGCCGATTTCAAGATAGCTCTCACTGACAATATTTGCACGGTGCCCCGGACTATCCATCCATGCCTGCAAAAGATCGTTTGCACCGGAGAAATTTCCGAGCGCGAGGTTTTCTCCCATGATCACATAGTCATATCCCACCTGTGTCCCCAAGTCCGAGACGGAAACACCCTGTGGCGAGACATGTTCGAAATACCCCTGCTTAATCATGTCATCGGTTTTTAGTTTTGCAGAGGCAGCGAGCTTTGTATTTGTCAAAAGCGGGGGCAAGCCAAGCTTGATGCGCTCCCTATTTGTCGCGTCGACAATATTGGCGGCAGTGAGCGAGTCGTCGTTTTTTGGTGCAGTTTCTTTCTTTGGAGAAATAACATCAATCACGACTTGTGCTGCACTCCCAATCGTACTGAGCGGTGCAGCATCTTGAATCGGATCCTTTATTTCTTCCTGAGGCTTTGTCTCTGAATTAATCGACGGGAGATAACTTGAAAAACTACTTGCTCCAGAGAGAATCGTTTCAGCAACGTCCCTCACCTGAGTCGGCAAAAGAATGGCAAGCATGAGTAGCCCCGTGAGTCCCATAATACATACTGAAAGGATTGATCTTAACATGATGATATTCGCGTATACCCTTGGAGCTGTGCGTCTTCGGCATCCTTAAACCAAATATAGTTCTCGGGCTTGATGCGACTGACCCCGGAGCAATTCGGAGGGTAGTATTTTGTGCCGTTTTTTGAGCCGACAAATGCGCCAGTTGTGGGCTTTTCGCTCTCCATTGTTATAGCATTCTGGGAGAGTCGCGCAACCGGTATCGTGAGCTCTGAGAGGACGTCTGGGGTACACGAAAGCACTACCGATGGAGTCTGCTGCTGTTTTCCTGTCAAAAAGCCCATAAAAAAGGCCAGTGTCAGCATGCCAATGAGAAGTATGGTGAAAAGCGTGCGATAGTGCCGAATCAGGAAATTGCTCACTATTCCCTAGTATATCCTACTCTCTCCGGGATTGACATTTCGGGGGCCTCGGGCTATCATGTACCCACTATGGCACATAAGAAAGCCCAAGGAGCGGCAAAAAACCTAAACGATTCCAACCCACAATATCTGGGTACAAAACTCTACGACGGCCAGGTAGCAAAGGCTGGTTCTGTTATCGTGCGTCAGCGCGGTACTAAAATCATGGCCGGAAAGGATGTTGGCCTTGGAAAAGACCACACTCTCTACGCTCTGAAGCCTGGATTTGTGAAATTCACCAACAAGCGCAAAGACAACTTCGACGGTACAACTACCGTTCGCAAGATGGCAAACATTCTCGCAGAACGCGCATAATAAAAAACTCCCTACGGGGAGTTTTTTATTTCTAATCTACTAGGTCATCAAAATTTACTCGAATACAGCTCCATCCGCCCGGCTCATAGCAACTGAGGTCATTGTTGGGCTTTGTTTCGTAGTGGAAAAGCAGTCGGTATCCATGGGCATTCTTTTCGTGGCGGTACTGCAAAGAGCAATTATAGCTCATATCATTGGGGTAGTCCGAAAGAAACCCTTCATCAACCAATGGCTTCATGAAGGTATTACTGGTTAATGAAGACCCTCTGAAGCCGGCGCAGTCTATCCCCCATGCAGTCTGCTCCCAGAGAACATATTGCCCGTATTTATCATAATAAAGTTCGAGAGCTGTTTCAACAGCCTTCATTTCTGCAATCTTCTTTGCATCACGCGCTTTTGCACGAGCACTATTAAGTGATGCCAAAACAACAGATGCCAAAATGCCGATGACTGCAATCACTACGAGGAGTTCTATAAGAGTGAAGCCTTTTCGTCTCTGTTTGTTGCACATAATTAATTGACTGCAGTTGTATTTTGCTTAATGCAGTTCCATCCCCCTAAAGCATAGCATGTCAGATCATTGTTGGGTTTTGTTTCGTACTGAAAGATAAGTCGATATCCTTGGCCAAAATTTGCATCCCGGTACTGCATGATACAGTCCACAGGCTTTGGGTCCATCAACGGCTTTCCGAGAAATCCTTCGTCCACCAATGGCTTCATGAAGGTGTCAGTTCCAACCAAAATACCGTTCCAACTAGAGCAGTCGCGCCCTCCTACTGTCGTGTACACAGGATAGTACCCGTATTTATCGTAATACAATTCGAGCGCAGTAGCTACTTGTTTGATATCTGCCAATCGCCGTGCATCACGCGCCTTTGCCCGGGCTGAGTTTAAAGACGCCATAACTACTGAAGCGAGAATACCGATAACTGCGATGACGACAAGGAGTTCTATTAACGTAAAACCCTTTTTATAATTCATTTAGTTAATATATAAAACACACTCTACATAATTAGACTCCACAGCCCACACTTTTCCCCCACTGCATGAAGTGCTTGTTAACGGGGGCTCTGTTGCCCAGTTCAACAAGTGCCCAGCCGGTGCAGGAGAACCATCATAGGGCGTAGTACCTCCGGGGAAATTAAGGAAATACAAATAGCCTCCCCGAGCCCGCCCTCCAACAGGGTCGCTTGGCCATGTCGGCATATACGGAGCAAGCCACGCATCAACCGTCGCATTTCTTGCATAGTTGCTCCATGATTCGTAGCACGTTGCGCTGATACAATGCTCTGCGGCTACAGAAGGAACCGTCCCCGTGTCATTAATTGCCATTTGAAACGCAAGCATTATTTGTTTTACATCGCTTGCCCGGCGAGCATTGCGCCCCTTCGCTCGCGCTGAATTCAATGAAGCAAGAACGACACTTGCGAGAATGCCAATGACTGCGATGACTACGAGGAGTTCAATGAGGGTGAAGCCGCGGTTTTTCATACTACTCCCCTACTATGCTTACTGAAAATGATGATTTATATTTCCCATCCGTAACCGTGACAGTATACGTGCCCGCATGTTTGATTGGGGCGCCCTCGAGTGTCATGAGCTTTGCATCCACTGCAATGCGGTACTGCTTCAAAAGCTCCGCACTAATATCCTCGACATCCACTTTTGAAAAAAGACTCCCCTTTTCATTTGCTTTTGCCTTGTACACCAGCGCCTTACCCTCTAGCTCGCCAATGGCGCGGTCAAGCAAATTGTGCTGAATTTCTTTCTCGGCAACCTTATGCTGAGTACGAGCCTTGCTATTAGCGATAGCAGCATCAGTTGCAGGGATTGCAAGCTTATTGGGAAACAGCGCATTGGCCGCATAGCCCTGGTTTACTTCGACAACATCGTCTTTTTTTCCGAGTTTTGAAACAGTTTTGAGGAGGATTACTTTCATAGCGATACTGTATTATTTAAATAGTTGTAGTGCACTCTTAAGCTGTGTATCTGTACTGCTTTCCGGATTGTACGGAATAACCACACTCGGGGTCAAGCCGTTGTCGGAAATCGATACTCCCTTTGGCGTATACCACTTGGCAACCGTTACCTTCATAGAGGTGTCGCTCGTAATCGGGATCACTTCCTGTACAGAACCCTTTCCATACGTCTGTGTCCCCACAAGGGTCCCTATGCCATGTTCTGAGAGCGCGCCAGCCAATATCTCTGATGCAGAAGCCGAACCCTTGTCCACAAGAACAATCAATTGATGCTTTTTTGGGAAAAGCATTAACCCTGAACTCCTATGGACAACAACGTCGCCTTCGGACTTACCAATCTCTTTTACAATCACCTCACCGCTTGGGATAAACCAGCTTCCGATAGAAACGGCCGCATCGAGATATCCGCCCGGATTTCCGCGCAAGTCCAGGAGAAGTTTATTGTTTCCTGATGCACTGTATTGCTCAAGTGCTTGCTTAAACTGTCCGACTGACTGAGCCGAAAAGTTGTACAGGTGAACAACAAAGACGCCGTCAATCGTTTCGGTTTCAACAGTGGGAAGCGTGATAGTGCTTCGGGTCAGCTCATATACTTTAGGTTCGGTAAATCCTTCACGGAAAATAGTCAACGCAATAGTCGTGCCGTTTTCTCCTCGAATCAATTTAATCGCATCATCAATACCCATCTCTGTCGTGATAGTCTCTGCAATTTTTATAATTTTGTCGCCAGGAAGAATACCGGCTTTGTCAGCGGGAGTATTTTTCAAAGGAGCAATGACAGTGAGAATGTCATCTTTCTCTCCAAGCTCAATACCGACTCCTGAAAACGCACCATTGATTTCTGTTTCAAAAATCGTATTTTCGGACGGTGTGAAAAAGGTAGTATACGGGTCATCAAATGAAGCGAGCATGCCTTTGATAGCGCCGTACATGCGGTCGGCGTTTGTTGTGTTGTCGGCACCAGGGAATTTCTCATCCACTGCACGCCAGGCTTTCCAAAACGCATTAAAATCTGTTTCTGCTGCAATAGTAGTCGTTTCTTTATTGAAAAGTCCTGTTACTTTCTGTACAGAAGGACGGTTTTCAAAACCCACATAGATACCAGCGAGAAATACTATAATGCCGAAAATGATCGTGCCAAAAATGCGCACTCCGGTTTGCACATGTGGTGCATGTTCTACTGTTCCCTCTTTTAAATTATTGTCCATATTCTTTGAGCTTCAATCGAAGAAGGCGATACTCTTTGCGAAGAGTAACTGCAAGGGCTATAAGAGCAACACCAATAACAAGTGCGCTGGTCATTTTCCAACTATCGGGAATACCAATAAAAGAAATACACAGTGTGATTATGCCCAACCAAAAGAGTATTCGTAACTTGCTCAACATTACTCTATTGTATCAGATGAGCTGGAGCTATGGTAGGGAGTGTTGTACGACGGCGACACAACAATGACAAATTCTCCGCGAACTTTTTCGGCATTGTCCAGATAGTAGTCCAACAACTCTTGTGCTGTCCCTATCGGATATTCCTCAAAGCTTTTTGTCATCTCGCGGCCGACCATTACGAGCCGATCTCCCAAGACAGAAGCTAAGGCTTCCAGTGTTTTCAAAATGCGGTGCGGCGACTCGTACATGGCAACGGTATGCTCTGTTTGTGCAATAGTAGAAAACAGTGTTTGGCGCCCCTTTTTATGGGGAACAAAGCCGATGAATTCAAAATGGTTTCCAGGAAATCCCGAGACACAAAGCGCTGCAACTACGGCCGAAACACCAGGAATTGGGACCACTGTAGCCTCGGAGTATGCTCTGCGAAATTCCTGAACAAACAGTGAGCCTGGGTCTGAAATAGCGGGCGTGCCAGCATCTGTCACCAGAGCGATTGTCTCGTGACCAGTACATGCCTCCAGAGCCTTCTGAAGCGCCCCAGGAGTGCTTTGTGCATGAGAAGAGAGGTAGTGCTTCCCTCCGAGCGGAATCTCTAAAAGCGTGAGCAGTTTTTTGATACTGCGAGTATCTTCTGCAAGAATAAGAGTCGCGTTTTCAAGCACTTCTTTTGCGCGAAGCGTGATATCTTTCAAGTTCCCTATTGGGGTTGCGACAATACTGAGCACCATATACCCCCTATCCTACCCTACTCTTGACGGATTGTAAATAAATGGCGGAGAATAAAATTCGTAGCCTCTCTTATAATGAGAAAGTTTTAGTTGAAAAAACTCCAGAATTTGGTATAGTAAACCCCACGCGTGCATAGTTCAGTGTAACGTTGTCTGATGTAAGAAAGAGACCTTTTCCAAATTTAGAGTAAATACCCAATGCGTGCATAGTTCAGTGGTAGAACGCTGTCCTGATAAGACAGAGGTCCATGGTCCGATTCCATGTGCACGCACCAATATAAAAACACCCCTATATGTATGGGGATGTTTTTATTCCTCCTCTTCTTCCCCTTCTCCCACTTCCCCGCTCTGTACAGCTTCAATGATCTTATCCATCTTGCCTAAAAGCACGCCTTCAATATTGGACCAGTTTTGGCGAATGCGGTGGTCAGTGATGCGGTCCTGCGGGAAATTGTAGGTGCGGATCTTTTCACTGCGGTCCGCGGTACCGATTTGGCTTTTACGGTCCCCTGCGTACTGCTTTGCTTCTGCTTCCTCTTCGATCTGCTGAAGCTTCGCTGTCAAAATAGCAAACGCTTTTTCTCGGTTGCCGAGCTGTGTTCGCTCGGAAGTGGAGCGGACATCAATACCGGTCGGCTTGTGAATCAGACGCACCGCTGTTTCCACCTTGTTGACGTTTTGTCCGCCCGCACCGCCTGAGCGCGAATACTCCATCTCAAGGTCGGCTGGATTGATTTCAAAATTCACCTTCTTTCGAATCGGTAAAATAGCGATCGATGCAGTCGAGGTGTGGATACGGCCGTTTTTCTCTGTGGCCGGCACGCGCTGTACGCGATGCACTCCTGTTTCAAAGCGAAGCATTTTGTATACATCCTTCCCTTTTATTTCAATCGAAGCGGTCTTGTACCCACCCAAATCATTCATAGACTCATCAATCACCCGCACTTGCCAGCCACTGAGCTCTGCAAAGCGCGTATACATCTGGACGAGCTGATACGCAAAGAGTGCTGCTTCATCGCCCCCGGCTCCGGCGCGAGCTTCCAAAATAATTTCATTAGGAAATTCCTCTTCTTCTTTTTCAGACGCTTCAATCGCCTTCACTTGGTCTTCAAATGCTTTCTTCTGCACTTCGATTGAAGCGATCTCTTCGGAAGCCATTTCCGCCATAGACGGATCAGTATCAGCGAGCGCACGAACTTCTTCCTCCGCTTTCAAAAGACGCTCGTATTCCTCGGCAATATATTGGGTCTTGTTATTCTTTTTTAATGCTTCGATATCCATAGGTATATTCAGTGTAGCAGACATACAAAAACACCTTCAAAAGGTGTTTTTGTGGAGTAGTTATTTCTTTGCAACAGTAGCAGCGCGGCGCTTGTTGAAGCGATCTACGCGTCCAGCAGTGTCGATCACCTTTTCTGTTCCTGTATAGAACGGATGTGACGCACTTGAGATTTCAACGCGAAAGAGCGGATATTCAGCACCCTTATAGGTAGTGGTTTCTGTTGTCTTTACGGTTGAGCTCACGAGGAAGTCAGTCCCTGACGAGTTGTCATGGAATACTACATCACGAAAGGTTTTTGGGTGAATGTCTTTCTTCATAGGAGGGTATTATAGCATAAGGCCAGTTTTTTTTCAAGGGTGTGCTTTCTTGCCCTTTTAGCGTCTTGAAACACCGTATTGTTCAAGATAGTCAATATCAGCTTGCACTTTTCGAGTCAACCCCATAACAGAGTTCCCATAAAAGCTATTTGCAGGGGTTTTCCCGTCGCAGGCACGCCCTGAATAGTAGCGACAGGCAGCGTTGCGTTCATTTACTTCGCCACCAGTACCTCCACGAACCTGCAGGTAAATAGAGGATGCGAAAATCGCATCTCGCGCGCGCCATGGATTTGGGCTCATACCGATTGCTGCTTGGATTCTTCCAGCAACACTTTCCCAAGTAGACGGAATAAACTGTGCCGGCCCCATAGCGCCTCCCCACCCCACTGTACCAATACGACATGATACCGGCGTAGTGTTCGGGTTTATTCCAAGCGCTTTGGTAATGCGCAAAAATGGAGGGATATCACGAGTCGGATGCATCACCGCTGTATAGCTTTTAGTAACAGGGTCGCCTGCGCGATTACAAGTACCCACATTTGAACCAAGATTACTTTCCTGTGTCAAAACAGCAAGAACAAACGCTGGTCTGACGCCGGTAACTTTTGAAGCCTCTACTGCAAAGGCATAGGCATCCTTAAACGGGATGGCTTTTGTCGCGCCTCCAGCAAAACTAAAGAGTTTGCTTTGAATTGCGGCAACTTTCTTTTGTTGCTGTGCGACAAGCGCGGCTTGCTTTTGTTCTTCTGTTTTACTAGTGCTCAAGAGCGACTGTGCAGTTTTTTGTGATACAGCAAGCTTTGCCTTTTCGCTTTCGTAGGCACTCTTTGCATCAATCGCGCGAAATTGTGCGTCTTTGAGGTCTTCGCGCTCTTCTTCAGTCATCGACTTGATGCGCTTTACATGGTTCAGTGAGTCATAGAGCGATGACTTGATTGAAAGAAAGTCGTCGAGGTCTTGGTAAAAGCCCGTGATTGATTCAGCAGAAAGCAACACATATGCCGCACCTTTTTGGTCGAGTTCGTTGGTGCGCTTCACCAGCTGAGTCATACTTGCGCGCTCGCGGTCAAGCTCGTTTTCCAGTGAATCAATCGCTTCTTCTTTTTTTCCGATTTCCTGAGAAAGGCGGCTAATAGTTGATATTTGACTACTGATTTTAGACTGTGCCTTGGTGATTTGGGACACGAGTGCGTTCACATCCTTTTGAAGCACGCCACTTTTCCCTTTTTGCACATTGAGCTGTGCTTGTAATTTCGCGAGAGCAGCAGATTCTACTGCAAAGTCAGCACATGCCTGCTTGATATCTTCTGTAGCCGGTGCTGCACAGACCGCTGGCGCTTGCGCAAAAGCACTTGTAGGTGCAAACAATGCGCTACTAAAAAATATGATTGATGATAGTAAGGTGAATGTAACTGTGTTTCGCATAACAATAAGACTCCTAGTATAGCAGGAGTCTTACATCGAAAAGTATTGACAATTATTCTGCAGTGTCGTCCTCTTCTTTTTTACCCTTTGCTTCCACTTCAATAGCGTTGACATCGAGTACTGGTTCTTCCTTTTCTTCCACGAATGCTGCGATGAGTGCAACCATCTCTTCAGGCTCAGTAACAAGTGTTACGCCCTTTGGAAGCTTCACATCTGAAGCCTTGATATGATCTTCAAGAGTAGCAAGACCGGAAACATCTACTTCGAGTGTGTGAGGAAGGTCGCCTGGAAGTGCAGAAACAGTGAGTTCATGGAGGGCTTTCATCAGGTTTCCAAGACCGAGCTTTTCAGCCTCAGCTTCACCAGTAAATTCAATCGGGATAGCTACTTCAAGAGCGACTTTCATGTCGATAATAAGGAAGTCTACGTGAGTTGGTTCGCCAGTGATGGCATTGCGCTGGATTTCCTTGATGATAGTCGGGATTTTTTCGCCTCCTACCATAAGAGCGATCGCTGTGCTTTCACCCGCTTCTTTAAATACACGGATAAATTCCTTTGCATTGATTGCAACAGAAACGGCATCAGAGCCTTTTCCATAATACACCGCTGGGAGCTGGTCATTTGCTCGTAATTCAGCCGGTGTGCCTTTTCGTTGTTCTGCAGATAATGTAATCATAGTGGGAACACTATACACAATAAGGGCATAATTGTCTACCTCCTTAACAGGCTTGACGCTCTGAATATATACGCTACAATTGCTATATCACCAACGAAAAAGCAAACCCCTTAGGAGCAATACCTACGGGGCCTTTTTTATTTTCTGCTCAAGTTCGTTCATGTATTTCGTATACCTTCTGAAATTCTTCATTTTAAGCAATGCAGAATAGTGAAGCCTGTCCGGCACCAATAATGAGTGAAGCTTCTTATTTTCTATAAAATGATCAATAAGACAATAAAAATCGCCATCTCCTGTTACTATGACTGCCTCATCAAAATAATCGTATTGAATCATCGCGTGCAGTACAAGTTCAGCATCACAATTCCCTTTTATTGTTCCGTCTTTATATTTTAATGTCGGTTTCCATATACAAATAAACCCCGCTGTCTGCAGTTCTTCATACAATTTGCTATTTCCTTCAATATATCCAATGAAAAGATACGCTTTGTCAACGTGGTACTTTTCTTTTAGGTACACTCTGAAGCGTTTCCAGTCTATTCCCCATCCTTGTGCCCGAATGGCAAGGTAAACATTCTGGCTATCGATAAATGCGTAGTTGTTCACTGCTTTATTATATAAAAGCGAGATGAAGGAAAGTTAAAAAGAAAAACGAGCCGAAGCTCGTTTTTATTGTTTGATTAAATGACAATTTTGAACCTTTTTGCAAATTGGGTTCGTACTGCTTTTGGATTTTCCTCTAGAATTTGCTTAAAGCTTTTTCGCATACCCATGGGGATATTTCGATGAAAAAGTCCAAATAAGGTATCTTCTCCGCTCCACGCTCTGATAAGACAATCTTGTTCAAATATGTATTTTTCATGATACCAAAAAAGTAAAATAATACTCACCATATTGAACAATAAGACACCATTTGTAACAGTATTGTCATTGCCAGGAGCTGAGAATAATAAAATTATAAACAGTGTACTGTCTGCAATAATAAGAAGAAAGAAAAGAATAACAACTCTTCTTATTCTTGGTTTGTAAAATGCTCTCACCTGAACACCAAAATCTGGTTGAATTTTTTCCATTATATATTGTTATTTTTTTGTGAAAGAATGATTTTAATTAAAAACATATTCCATTAAATACTGATCGTAATAGTCTTTTTTCCAGCAAAGTTCTTCATGAAGAACTCCTGTAATTTTAAACCCATACTTTTTGTACAGACCAATTGCAGATTTCTGTGTCGTTGTAACAGAAAGAGTTATTTTTTTAACCTCTTTATCTGCCTTAAGACAAGTAATGACTTCCTCGAGAAGTAATTTCCCAATATCATTTCCACGATACTGTGGATCTACAAAAAAGGAAAGTATCTTACTGAGGTGCCTAATCTTTTCTAGTGTTTCCTTAAAAAGACCTATCATCCCCACGAGTGTTCCCTCGCTTTCTACAAAGATCATTTGTACTGAGGCATCTGATTTTAAACGGTGTTTCCATTCTTTATCTGATTTCTTTAATTCTTCAGCTTCAGTTAATCCAAATGCTAACGGATCTACCTTTACAGCCTTGATTCGTAATGCTTTATATTCTTTCCACCTCTCTTCAGGTAAATGATGAATAATAAGAAATTTTCTTTTCATATGTGATATGTTAATTTATTAAAACAATATCACATATTTTAATTATGTCAATATCAGGAGCCGTGCTTTGTGTTATGAGTATCTACCAAGTGCTCGCGAATATAGTCAAACGACCCTCCTACCTTTTTACCAGGGTTAAAGATGTTCAATGGGTCCATAATAGTTTTCACAGCCTTGAAGAGCTCAATGATTTCCGGGCTATACATGTATGGCAAAAACGGTGTGCGGATAATACCGTCATTGTGCTCGGCCGTGATCGAGCCTTTGTATTGTGCAACCAGCTCGTACACCTTTTTTGAAACGGCGAGGATAAGGTCGCCCGAAAGCGGGTTCGCCAAGTCCATAAGAGGAATAATATGAAAGTTCCCATTGCCTGCGTGTCCGGCAATAGTGTAGATGAGCTTGTTGTCGTCAAGAATCTTTTGCAGTTTTGGCAAGAATTCCGGCATCTTGTGCGGGTCAATAATAATGTCATCGATAAACGGCGCTGTTTTCTTTCCTTTCACATGTTTGCGAAGGAGGTTGAAGCTCTCTCGGCGAATTTTCCAATACTTCTCTACTTCAGCTGCACTTTTTGCAACATGCGTCTTATATCTAAATGGCTTCACAGCCGTCTTGATCGCAATCGCTCGACGCAACACTTCCGCTTCGTTGTCGCCCGTCACCTCTGCCATCAAAATAAGCTTTGGCACGCCACCGGTCAGCACTTGGAATAGGTCAGGGATAAATTGAATCCCTAATTTCATCGCGCCGAAAAATCCGAGTTGCTTGAAAAAGTCCCCTGCGAACTTTATTGCGAGCTTCATACTGTAGTCGTCATAGCTTTCGAAGCTCTCCGGCTCGTACTCCATAATAGTGTCGACAATATCACCGAGGCGTTCAATTGTGGGCAGGTACATCACTACCATACGCGAATATTTTGGCACCGGCACCAGCCCAAGCTCCGCTTCAGTCATAATGCCAAGTGTTCCCTGCGCTCCGACAAGAAGCTGATTTAAATCAAAGATTCCTGTTTCCTTATTCCAAACATTCCACAAATAGTACCCTGCAGAATTTTTTGAAACATTCGGCTTTGCAGCAGCAATAAGATCATAGTTTTTATCAATCAGCTTGTAGAGCTGTTTATATACCAACCCTTCAAATGTTTTCTCTTTTATCTTTGCCTTCAATTCAGCTACATTCAGAGGCTTGATGTCATATTCATTGCCGTCGGCGAGCACTATTTTTTGCCGGCGAATATAGCGCTCTACTTTTCCGTATTTGATAGTCTTCTCCCCACCTGAATTGTTCGCTACCATTCCGCCGATTGCGTTGATTTCTTTTGAAGCCGTATACGAAGGCATGATGCGGTTTCTTTTCAATGCTTCTTTTTCAAAATCGCGATAAAAAACTCCTGGCTGTGCAATCCCTTTTTCGTCGTCGACACTGACAAGTGTGTTCATATGCTTTGTGAAGTCCATGATGATCGAGTCATTCAAGGGTCCACCACTCATATCAGTACCCGCACTTCGGGCGGTAACAGAAAGGGATGGGTCAGCGTCTTTATGTTCGCTTACATAGCGCACTACTGCCTGCACATCCGCGCTGTCTTTCGGAAAGACAATTGCGTCGGGGTACACAGTAAAGAGGCTTGCATCATGCGAATACTTTTCTCGCATTACATCGTCTGCATGTATCTCTCCTTGTATTTTTTTCTGTAAATCTGAAACGTTTAACATTATGCTAACTTATTAAAAATTTTAAGCTTTTCCGTAACAGTCGCCTCCATCGCAAGGCCAGCAGCAGCGCCATACTTGTACGGAGCGATATCGTCGGGGTGTGCGGCGAGCCATGAGCGCACAGTGTCAGTATACGACCGGCGAAGTTCAGTGTTTACATGGATGATTGAAATCCCTGCATCGATTGCGAGCACAAAGTCCGCTTCATTACCACTGCCACCATGCAATACAAGCGGTGTGTTCACCGATTTTGTCAGCGCCGCGATTGATTCAATATTAAGGCGTGGCTTTGCTGCAGTTTTCAGCATGCCATGGAATGTGCCGACAGCAGGCGCAAGCATGTCTGCTTCGGTCTCCCGGATAAACCGGCTCGCATCAGCGGGGCTCGTGATCGCGACCACTCCCTCCGGTGCAACATCGCGGAGCATCGAACCTTCGCCGATATAGCCGAGCTCAACTTCTACCAAAATATCGCGCCCTGTCGTACGGGTCACTTCGCGCGCATATTGTACACACTGTTTCGCAATGGCAACATTTTCATCAAAGGATAATTTTGCGCCGTCATAAATGACTGCATCAAACCCGGCATCGATACACGCTTTTACGGTTGCAAAACTGTAGTGATGGTCGGCATTGAGAAAAATAGGGATATTCCACTCTTCGCGGATGATCTTTACCAATGCAACTGCGGCTTTTGTACCAATCGCTTCTTCTTCCCCTTCAGAGAGCCCTACAATGACTGGTACGCCAAGTGTCCGTGCCGCCCGCACAATAGCATAGAGGCCTTCAATGTTTGAAAAATTAAAGTGCCCAATAGCGACTTTCTTCGCTCGAGCATCTGCAACGTACTGACGAAGGGTATTCATAAGTACAGTGTATCACATACAAAAAAAACCGTCTCACGAATGAGGCGGTTTATCTAAAATATTTTTATTCCTGTTCCAGCAATATCAAAGGATATTTTTGAAATAATAAGGCATAAGACTCCAAAAAGCCCTGCTACACCAATCATAGTATGTTCGTCTTCAAACAATTCACCGAGTGGTTGCCCGAACATTCCATAAAAACAGATGATAAATAATATAATAAATAAAAGAAAGAAAATTAAACCGATAATTTCTATTGCTTTCATACTATTTTAAAAATAAGAACTATATATTTACATTATATACTATTTTTATATAAATGTCAATAGTAGTGTAAAAGCCCTTATTTTATATACTGTTCGCATGAATGAACAAATAGATTTTCTCGCCATTGGCGACATTGTGACAGACGCATTTATCCGCATTAAAGATGCTGAAGTCCGCACAGACCCCGACGGCAGTCAAAAGCTCTGCCTTCGCTTTGGCGACAAAGTGCCGTTTGAATCCGCTCAAGAAGTCCGTGCGGTAGGAAACAGCGCAAATGCTGCAGTATCAGCTGCGCGACTTGGGTTAAAGACCGCGCTCATAGCTCATGTCGGAAACGACACACATGGAAAAGCGTGCATTGAAGAATTGAAATTAAACAATGTCGAAACTTCCTATGTCGGTGTGCACGATGGCATCCCAACCAACTACCACTATGTACTCTGGTACGATGTTGAGCGCACTATTTTGGTAAAGCACGCGCAATTCCCTACTTCCATGCCCGCTCTCGCTATAGCACCTAAAATGCTCTACCTGTCATCCCTTGGCGACCACACCGAGCAGTACCATACTGAAATTGCGCAGTATGTTGCAGCGCACCCTGAAATGAAATTAGTGTTTCAACCGGGAACCTTCCAAATGAAATTAGGAGCGGATATTCTGAAAACTATTTACGAACACACCTATGCCTTTTTCTGTAATGTCCAAGAAGCGCAGAGAATTTTGGGAACTACTGAAAGCGATGTGAAAGTCCTCATGCAACAACTCCACACTCTTGGACCAAAGCTCGTTTTTGTCACCGACGGAATCAAGGGTGCGTATGCATCAGACGGGTCTGAGAGCTACTTCATGCCAATATTCCCACACGCACCCTACGAGCGCACTGGTGCGGGCGACGCATTTGCATCCACTGTCGCGGCTGCACTCCTCCTGGGAAAAACTATTCCTGAAGCATTGAAATGGGGACCTATCAACTCCATGTCAGTGGTGCAATATGTTGGCGCACAAGAAGGCCTCCTGACCCGCGAGAAATTAGAGAAGCATCTCGCTGAAGCACCGCTAGACTACGCACCAAAAACACTTTTTGTTAGTTAGAGACTACTCCTCGATTTCATACTATATTCTCGAACTGCACACATAAATTTCTGCTGAAATTTTGTTCCTACTCGCCTCAGACAGGCTCCGTGAGTCAGTTCTCAAACACAGTATGAAATCTCATCGTGTTACGAACGATAAAGAATACCTTTCAAAAAGCATCTCGCAGGCTGACTGAGCCGAGAGTAGCAAAAAGCCACCAGGCTTTTATGTGCGGTTTTTGAAAGGTATTCTTTTGAGTGAGTATTAAATTATTTTCTTCCAATTACTTTCACTACTGCAGCTTCAATGCCGTCGCGCCCCATACCGTAGTGCTCGATGAGTTGGTTGGGTGTACCAGACTGTCCAAAGAGGTCGTGCACTCCGACAAACTCTATCGGTGTCGGTGCGTGTTGTGCAAGGCACTCAGCTATCGCACCGCCAAGTCCGCCTGCAATCTGGTGCTCTTCAACTGTCACCACTGCTTTTGTTTCTTTTGCCAAATTGATTACTAATTCTTCATCAAGCGGTTTGATAGTGTGAATGTTTGCAACGATAATGCGGATTCCTTTTTTCTCTAAATCTTTTGCAACGCGAAGCGCATTTGCCACCAGTCCGCCGGTTGCGAATACGGCCACGTGCGCAATGCCGTCCGGGCGGTAGAGTATTTGCCCTTTCCCTATTTCAAACGGTGTTGCGTCCGTGGTGATGACAGGGGTCTTCTCGCGGGCCAATCGAAGATATGCGAGTCGTGGGTTCGCGGAAAGCGCAAGTGTTGCCTTGCGCGCCTGAATTGAGTCGCACGGCGAAAGCACTGTCATCTTCGGCATCACGCGCATGAGCGCCATGTCTTCAATTGCCTGGTGCGTTCCCCCGTCAGGTCCCACAGAGATGCCTGCATGCGAGCCTACGATCACCGCTGCGCGATCATTGTATGCAAGTGTGGTGCGAATCTGCTCCCAGTTTCGCCCCGGAGAGAACATGGCATAGGACGAGAAAAACGGATACTTACCCATAGCAGCGAGGCCCGCGGAAACGGTTGCGAGATTTTGCTCCGCTACTCCTATTTCAATAAATCTTTCAGGAAACTTGTCGCGGAAAAAATGCATCATTGTGCTTTCTGTTAAGTCAGCTGAAAGCGCGACAATAGTTTTGTTTGTTTCGCCTGCTTCTGCAAGTCCTTCGCCAAAGCCTTTGCGAATCGGTACTTGCTCGACATCGTCATTAAAAATTTTTGTATTGAGTTGTAAATCGGGGTTCAACATATTACTTGTGCTCGCTCTTAATCTTCCCGCCCAGGGTGCGGAGCTCATCAAGCGCCGCAGTTGCCTGTTCTTTATTCGGCGTCTTGCCGTGCCATTCGAACTTTCGCTCAAATTCGCGCACGCCTTTGCCGGGGATGGTGCGCGCAATAATCACGGAAGGCTTTTCAAACACGGCCTTTGCTTTGTTTACTGCATCAATGACGGCCGTGATATTGTTCCCGTCGATTTCCTGTACATGCCAATTGAAGGCTTCCCATTTTTCGGTCAGAGAATCGAGTGGCATGATGTCTTCGGTATAGCCGTCAATCTGAATATTGTTGCGGTCGACGATAGCGATAAGGTTGCGGAGTTTTTCTTTTCCGGCAAGCATCATTGCCTCCCAGTTGTTTCCTTCATTGAGTTCTCCGTCTCCAAGCAGGCAGTACATATAGCGAGGCGACGCAAGGCCAAAGTCCATGCGGTCTGCAAGCGCCATGCCGACGCTTTGCGACAAACCACTTCCTAAAGGGCCTGAAGAAGTTTCAAGATACGGCAAAAACTCGCGGTGCGGATGCCCCTGCAAGCGCGTACCAAACTTGCGCAGCGTCTGCAGTTCTTCTACAGAGAAATACCCTGCGTGCGCCATCGTTGCATAGAGAACCGGGCAGATGTGTCCGTTTGATAGTACTAGGCGGTCGCGTTCTGGCCAATCCGGATTTTTTGGATCATGGCGCAAGAGTTCGAAATAGAGCGCAGTGAAGACATCTGCCATACCAAGCGGGCCGGCTGTGTGACCACTTCCCGCTTCAAGGAGCATTGAAATAATACTCTCGCGAATATCATTCGCTTTTATTTCAAGTTCTCTAATACTGTACGCAGAAGTGTTACTCATTGAAAAACATTGGCGCGATTTTTACAACCGCTGCAATGCTTCTATTGTACCGTAGATGTCGCCACTCTGAAATAGTGCGGAGCCGACAACAAGCGTGTCTGCTCCCGCCGCAATCAATAGCGGTGCAGTTTCGAGCGTTACTCCCCCGTCCACACTGATAGATTTGTCAGGATACAATGCTTTTACTTTTTTTATTTGTTCTAGCACTCCTTCGTCAAACGGCCGCCCTTGAAAACCAGGGTCTTTGATACCCATACACTGAATGGTGTCGATATGTTCAAGGTATGGCGCAATAAGGCTTGGGTCGGTACCGATGCCGATGGCAATACCAAACGACATCGTGTCGCGCATAATATGCGGGATATTTTCCAAATACGGAATCATGCGCGCTTCATCGAGCGATTCAATATGAAAAATCATTTTTGAAGGGCCGAGCGCGATAAACTTCTCCATATCTTCCAGTGGGTCTTTTACCATGAGGTCAAATTCATAGTTCATCGAGTCCCAATACGGCAAGCCTTCCTCTTCGCGCTCAATTGCCGTGTAGCGCTCAGTTTCCTTATTGTTGTAGAGCCAGGTGCGGTTGTGCGCAAAATGCCCGTCGACAAAGTCAATTTGTATCGTGTCTACCGCTTCATGCACTTGGTCTGCACCAAGAACAATTGCGCGGTATGAGGTCGGTAAAATGGCAGGGATGATTTTGATCATATTAAAATTTCCCCAGTCTGCGGACATGGCGCTCATCGTTTGAAAATGGTGTCTCGGACCACAAACGAACAGCTTGCAGTGTTTCTTCTACCGAAACAAAATTTGCACCGATAGAGAGGATGTTTGCATTGTTGTGCTCGCGCGAGAGTGTGAGGATGTCAGCGGGACCGCCATAGTACACAGCAGCGCGAATACCTGGCACGCGGTTTGCCGCCATCGCTTCGCCTTGGCCAGAGCCGCCAAAGATAATACCAAGGCTTCCAGTGTCGCTTGCTACAGCGCTCGCTGCCGGAAGGACAAAGTCTGGGTAGTCGTCACTTTCAACAAGCTGAGTTGCACCGTGATCAACGACAGTCATACCAATGCTTATCAAATATTCTTTTACCGCTTCTTTATGCAAAAAGCCTGCATGGTCGGTGGCGAGGTGGATAGTCATACCCTGATAGTATAACAAAAATCCCACCAAGGTGGGATTTTTGCGTATTATGCGACTACTTCTTGCTCAGCAAGCTCAGCTTCTATAATTTGTAGCTGTCTTTCGATTGATTCTTTCTGTTCTTTGAGTTCTGCATGCTTTTTTTCAAGTTCTACAGTGGTCATTTCACCAATATTCTCTTTCAACTGCTCTTCTGAGCTGATGGTATAGTGCACACCAATCTCCTTTCCTTCTTGGTCTTTTATTATTTCCATATTGTTTTCATTCATACCTTTAATACTAGTACTTTTGAGGGGTTTGTCCAGCAACAAGGGCAAAAAAAATGACCACTACCCATAGAGGATAGTGGTCAATGTTTTTACTACTGTCTGATCTTTACAAATCCCATGAAAACTTTGTCATCTAAAACAATTTGAATGTTTTCTTTTTTAAGCTGATTCTGTAAAAACAAAAGCTCATCTGGAGTACATTGAAACGTAAAAGTGTCATTGTTTTTAGTATCAGTAATCTTTACGAGAATCAATTCCCTGCCAGGAGCATAATCCATAGCATACTGCGTATCACTTTTTTCAAGAGTATGCTGATTGAAATATAAATTCAACCCGCTTCTGGTTGGTTCAGGTTTCATGTTTTGGGCCTGAACGCTTACTGTCGCTAAAGCGAATAATAGAATAAACAAATTTAATGCTTTTTTCATGAGAGTATATTTAATTGTTTAAGAACTTATTTATATAATAACACATATTTGTATAAAAGTCAATAATCAGAAAAAGCCCCATAATAGGGCTTTTTCTTAGATTTAGATCGTTTTGAGTTATTGTATCGTCTTCCCTGTTTTGATCACATGATCCACAAGGGTATAGGTATAGCCGTACTCATTGTCGTACCAGCCCATCACTTTTACGAGGTTTCCGCCCACAACGCGAGTCATCGCAAGGTCTGCAATGGAAGCATGAGGGTTCGCAAGAATGTCGCTTGAGACAAGCGGTTCGTTTGTTACTGCAAACACACCCTTCCACCTTGGGTCACTCGCGGCCTTTGTAAGGATGTCATTGACCTCGCTAGCCGTAGTGTCGCGCTTTGCGATAAAGGTCACATCCACAATAGAACCAGCCGGTACGGGTACACGGATAGAGATACCGTCAAAGAGTCCGTCGAGTTCTGGATATGCTTTGGTCACCGCAATAGCGGCACCAGTGGAAGATGGCACGATATTTTGTGCTGCAGCACGGCCCTCGCGCAGGTCTTTCTTGCTTGGTCCGTCAACGAGCGCTTGGGAAGCAGTGTAGCCGTGCACAGTATTCAACAGTGCCTTTTCAATACCAATAGCGTCATTGAGAATACCGATAAGCGGACTTGCGGCATTGGTAGTACAGGAAGCATTTGAAGTAATGTCGCAAGTGCCGAACTTGTCTTCGTTTACACCCAAAAGAATTGTTTCGCCTTTGACTCCGGCATCTTCGCCCTCTTTTGCAGGCGCACTAATTACCACCTTCTTCGCACCGTTTGCAATATGAAATGCCGCCTTATCGTAAGCGGTAAAGAGGCCAGTTGATTCAACGACAACATCCACACCAAGGTCGCCCCATGGAAGCTTGGTCGTGTCTTTTTCTGAAATGAATTTCACGCGCTTGCCGTTTATTAAGAGGTCAGTGCCGTCCACCTTCACCTCATGCGCCCAAGTGCGATACACCGTGTCGTATTTCAAAAGGTATGCAAGCGAGTCGATAGAGCCCAAGTCGTTCACTGCGACTATCTCAATCTCAGGGCGTTCCCATGCGATTTTTAAAAAGGCTCGACCAATGCGTCCAAATCCGTTGATTGCTACTTTGATTGTTTGTTCCATAGCCACCAGTATAGCACCACTCCCTACGGGCGGATAGAAATGCCGATTACCAAGCCAACAATGAGTCCGATCAATGTATAGAGTGCTTTCATACCAACAATTATAGCACTACGCAGCTCGTTGCTGTTCCTTTTTTTCCCCTTTTTTATTAAATCTAAACTCATCTATGAGCATTTTAAGATGTTTGGAAACTTCATCGTCCTGCCCGGCATCCAGCACTTCTTGAACGTCCGGATTTTTTGCTGCAAGCTCTTTTATCGAATCAGCAACCGCCTTGTACTCTTTAGAAATGCTGTTATTGCATTCTTGGGCAAATTCCGCCAAAATCGCGCACGAATTCATCACCTGATTGAGGATATTGAATTTCTGAGGGCTGTTTTTGAATTTCTCCTCCATATCAGGACTGTCCGCTTGCTTGAGCATTTCAATCAATTCTCTCACGTCGTTCATATTGAAAGAGAGCACCATTTTAGGAATCGCAAATTCCTTCATCAATTCGTTCTGGTGATTTTTATGATATTTTACCTTTGTCTTATAGCCTTCATAAATGGAAGCGAGGAGTCCTGTAAATTTGTTTTTGAACTGTTCACTATAGAGTCCGCGAAACGTCGCATCAATGGCAAGTCCCAGAAAGGTGCTTATATCGTCTTCTCGTTCAATCTGAAAAATATCATCCACACCACGCTTCACATCATCAAATTCTGATGCAGAGGTAACACTGACCTCCTTGCCGTAGCATGCAAGAATAGAAACATAGTACACCAACGCGCGCTCGGTGATGGTTGCAACCTTTTTGGCGCTCTCCAGTCTACCTTTTTCTTTTGGAGTCATGTCAATCAGTTTGTCCTCAAATTGTTTCTTCCTCTCAGCAAGCAGGCGCATGTCCTCCTGTATTTCAGTCACCCCTCCTTTTACCAAGTGCGCAAACTGCAAATAATACTCCTCATTCTCGAGTATAGTATTCCCCATTTCTGATGACTTTGTGTAGACAGCTTCGAGTTCACTGGCATTCTTGAAAACATTCGCCTTCTCCATCTCTTCGAGCAAGAGATTGGCTTCAAGTATCTGAAGTTCCCGCTCGTCCATCTCAACCACTTTCGGCTTTTCGAGATTGACGTACTGCGTTTCAAGAAATTCAGGCTGTTTTGGTGCCTTTATTTTTTCTTCTATAGAAGGTGCCAAGAATACGCCCGCCTTTTTCAACTCTTCAACAGTACCCTCAAGTGCAGCTGCAGGATGCAGTCGCTTCATCAACGGTTCGATATATGTTGTAAATACCTCAATGGCTTCAGGAGTATCTAAAAGACTAATATCCTCCGGTACATCCTTAAGAAATTTTTCAACAAACTTCTTTCCGGCAATAAACTCTTTTGATGAAGCAGTGCCTTCAAAGTACGGATAGCTTCCCGCTTGTGATTCTGTACCTGCAATACTGCCTTCAAAATTTTCCTTCATACTCTATTGTAATAATTCTTTTAAAATTTCTGTTGCAAGGCTCGGGTTTGCACTCCCCTTTGTTGCCTTCATCGTCATCCCTAAAAGCGCCTGAAGTGCTGCTTCCTTTCCGGCCTTGTAGTCTTCCGCGATTTTTTGATTTTCTGCGATGACGGTTTCGATAATAGGTTTGAGCGATTCTGCATTGTTTTGCTGCAAGAGGCCGTGCTCGGTTGCATAGTCTTTCACTGAAGCAATAGCCGTACCTGAAATGATAGCCGTAAAAATATCTTTTGCTCCACGAGAGGTTAGCTCGTTTCCAGCAACCATATTCACGATTTCAACTGAAAGCGCGACAGGAACCGAAGCAAAACTGGTGCGAAGGTCGTTTGCAATATAGTTTGCCGCGAGCTTTATTTTTGTCTTGTCGCCAGCAAGGTGTTCGATATGCTGTTCAAAATAGTGCGCAAGGGTTTCGTTTATGACAAAGAGCTCTGCCTCGTCGGCATTCAACCCAAAGTCATTCATAAATCGTGTGCGCTTGTCCCATGGAAGCTCCGGAAGTGCTACCTTCATTTTTTCTATATCAAAGAGACTATGTAACTGCATTTTTGGAAGGTCGGGGTCTGGGAAGTAGCGGTAGTCGTTGGCGTTTTCTTTTGAACGCTGTGAAAATGTCGATTGCTTATTCTCATCCCATCCGCGCGTTTCCTGCACAATTTCATTCTCTCTCCCCGCTTCGTAGAGCGCTTCCATGCGGGCAAGCTCAAACTCGATCGCACCAACCACGCTTTTAAATGAGTTGAGGTTTTTCACTTCCACTTTTGTTCCGAAAACCCCCTCTTTGTCTGAAAGAGAAATATTGGGCTCAACGCGCATCTCCCCTTTTTCCAAATTTGCTTCGGATACGCCAAGCGTGCGAAGCAATAGCTGAAGCTCGCGCGCAAAGTCTCCTGCTTGTTTTGCATTTTTGATCACCGGCTCGGTGACAAGCTCCATCAACGGCACTCCTGCACGATTGTAGTCGACAAGTGTATAGTTTCCGCGGTCGTGTTTTGAAAGACCAGTATCTTCTTCAATATGAATACGCGTAATGTCGGCGCCTGCGAGTGTGCCGCCGGAAACAACCGGGTACTTGTACTGCGAAATCTGATACCCTTTTGGGATGTCAGGGTAAAAATAGTTCTTGCGGTCAAATTCGGTAAAGTCAGCAATATCGCTTCCAAGCGCGAGACCCACCTTGATCACCCGCTCAATCGCGGACTTGTTTGCGACAGGAAGCGTGCCAGGATGCGCCATGCAAACCGGGCAAATGTTGGTGTTGGGCACTGTTTCGTCGGGGTCGTTTTTACAGCCACAGAACATCTTGCTCTTTGTCGAAAGCTCGGCATGGATTTCAAGCCCGATAATAGGATAATAGGTTTTCATAATGGTATTGGTGCTGTGTCCCGCGAAGCATACTAGTCCCGTGTAGCTTTAGCGAAATGGGAGCGTAGTGGGAATTATACAAGAAAACGGTTTTTTCGCCATTATCTGTTGACAGAAGCAATAGGAGTAGTAGTATTAAGAAAAAATTTAACTCCTATCATTATGGATGTACAAAAAAACATTGGCGCTGAAGTAAGGGACTTATTCAGCGAACTGGCAGGTGAAAACATCTCTCTGCCCCATTATCGACCAAAACCGAAGAATCGAAGTGATCACGATCCAGATTTATTCTACAGCGACAGGCTGGCGGATATGGTGGACGAAACTGAGAAGATTCGAAAGTTTGAAATTCCTTCGTAATGTTAAAACAAAAAAGGGTTTGCGCTATGGCGCAAACCCTTTTTATCTTATTTCTCCTGTTTCAAAATTTTTATGAGTTCGTCGTTGAATGTTTTCACGCTTCCTTCATCAAAGAGTGTGGTAGTAAAGACCGGTTTCTTCATTTTCTTGAATTGCTTCATTTTTTCTTCAATCACCTCTTTCGAAACGGTATCAGTTTTTGTAAGCAAAATAATTTCGTCTTTTTCTGCGAGCCCTTGTCCAAATTTTTCAAGTTCTTTCCGGATCGCTTCATAGGATTCCATCATATTCTCCTGTTCAAATGACACAAGATGCACGAGTACTTTTGTGCGCGATACATGGCGCAAGAATGTGTGTCCAAGTCCCCGCCCTTCGCTCGCACCTTCGATGAGTCCCGGAATGTCAGCAATGATGTATCCGTACAAATCCCCGAGGTTTGGGTCAAGTGTCGTAAACGGATAGTCGCCCACCTTCGCGCTTGCATTAGTGAGTGCATTCAAGAGACTGCTTTTTCCAGCGTTAGGAAAACCAATCAGTCCCACGTCCGCAATCAATGACACTTCTATATGAAGCTCAGCACTCTCTCCTGGCTTACCAGGTGTAAAGTTTTTTGGTGCTTGGTTGGTTGAGCTTTTAAAGTGCTCGTTTCCAAAACCGCCTGAGCCACCTTTGAGGAGCTTGATCTCAGCGCCTTCTTTCAAAAGCTCGTGCGTGATGCCAGTACCTACAACAGTGACCACTGACCCAATTGGAAGATCAATATACAAGCGATCGCCATCGGCGCCCTTAAGAGATCGCCCATTTCCAGGAATACCATCCTGTGCGGCAAATTCCTTCTTACTTCTATAAATATCGAGTACGCGAAGCGATCGGACAGCACGAATATAGACATCTCCCCCGCGTCCGCCGTCGCCTCCATTTGGTCCCCCTTTGGCGATGAATTTCTCCCGACGCCAGCGAACAACGCCGTCTCCGCCGTTTCCTGCCCGTACATTCAGTGTGATTTCATCGAGAAAGGTCATATCTTTACAAAATAGTTAATCAAGGGGCTGATTATGCTTCATCCACTCGAGTATGGCAAGTACTGCGGGTTTTCCGTCCATAGCGGGCATGGCAGCGCCGCTTGCCCGATCATGTCCGCCACCGATACCCATCCGCTCAAAAAGCTCTCGCACATTCACGCTTCCTCGAAGCGATCGACCGGAAATGCGTGCACTGCCGTCTTCGCGAGGGGTGGCAACCAATCCCCACCCTTGCCCTTGAATACGGGGAAGATACTGCCCCATATAAATATGGCTTGCCGCACTCATGTCTTCATCGGTGTATCCTCTCTCGAGCATGGTTGCGCGGTCAATAAATGAATACTGCGCATCGGGCCAGCCGGCAATGCTTGAGTACGCCATGTTTTGCACCAATAACTGAAGAAGCGGGACGATATGCTTTGGAATACCTCCGTAGCGCGCGCGAAATGCATCTATCGGCATTCCCACTATTTCAATCAACCCTTTCGCTATGGTGAATACACCTGTTTGACCTGGGTTCACATAGGCAAAGTTGCCTGTGTCGCCGAGAATACCGAGCAAAAAGAGCTCCGCCAATTCTTTTGTGAGCATACTCTCGGCTCCAAGGGCGCGGTACACAAGCTCTGCATTTGATGAAAGAGCGGACTCAATCAGAGAAAGCGTAAATTCGTCGGGCGGGCTTGCATGGTGGTCGATAGCAATCATCGCCGGAATACCGAGCGCAATAATTTTCTCTGGTGCATTTGAAATGCGCGCAAGGCGACTTACATCCAAAATAATAAGAAGGTCTATTCCTTCAAGATGGTTCGCAATATCATCGACAAATTCAATATGTTCAAAATTATGGAAAATGTTATAGCGCTCCACCGGCTTGCCTGTATAAACAATACGCACCGACTTGGAAGGATACTGTGTAGTCAAAATCGTGTAGACCGAAAGCACCGACGCAATTGAGTCGTCGTCGGGCGAATAGTGTGCCGTGATAGCAATAGTATTCGCGCGCTCGCACTTTGCAAAAAATGCGGTGCGAAATGCGCTGTAGTCTTCAGCCATACTAGTCGTTGATGAATCGTCCTACGATCCAGTTAATAATAGAGATCACGAGTGCGCCGATGATAGCGGCCATAAAGGTAGTGACACTAAAGCCCATGATGATTTGCGCGACAAACCAAAAGAACACACCGTTGATGATGATAGAGAAAAGGCCAAGCGTGATGATGTTCAACGGAAGGGTCAATAGCGTCACGACTGGCTTCACCACAAGGTTAAGAAACACCAAACACGCCGCCACCACCAGCGCGGTGAGCATGGCCTGTCCGCGGTCGCCCGCTATACCAATGCCGGCTACAAAGTACGGAAGAGCGAAGATTGCAAGTGTTGTAATAAACCAGCGAAGGATAATCATAGGAAAATAACTTATGTAAATAATGAGTCCACAACTTGCTTTACAAGCATGCCGTCCGCATTACCTGCGGTCTCTTTCATGACTGCGCCCATCAAAATCCCCGCCTTTGCCTTGTCAGTAATATTGAGCGCTTCTTTTTTGGCGATTGCGATACTCCGAATATCGCTCTCGCTCATTTGCTCGGGCAAGTATTCTTCCAGTACTTTGAGCTGCGCTTTTTCGTCGTCTGCCAAGTCTTGGCGCCCGCCCGCTTCAAACTGATCGATAGCGTCTTTGCGTTGCTTTAGAAGCTTGGTGATAACCTTCAAAGCAATGTCGTCAGTCACCTCATCTTGCGGAGTCTTCCCCCCTGAAACAAGCTCACTGGTAAAACCGGTAAGGACGCTTCGAAGGGTATCGAGTGCTGTTTGGTCCTTTGCCCGCATGGCGTCTTTTAACTTCTCTCGTATCGTTTCTGCAAGTGTCATAATGACAAAAGTATAGCATGGTACAATACAGTCATGAAAATCTACTTTTTTGATACAGAGACCACAGGAAACGCGACTGGCGACTTTCTCTGCCAGCTTGCCGTGAAAGAGCGCGGTGTACAAGAGCCACTAGTAAATGCGCTCTACAAACCCCCTGTCACTATCCCCTTTGAGTGCTCTGCCATCCACCATATTTCAAACAAAATGGTTGCGGACCGACCGGCATTTAAAATGGCACCCGAATATCAGACTATCAAGGAGCTCTTTGAGAGCCCCGACACGCTTGTCGTCGCCCACAATGCCGCATTTGACGAGCAGATACTGAAAAATGACGGCATCGACCCAACCAATATCGTCTGTACATTCAAAATGATTCGCATACTTGATGCAGAAGGCAGATACGCCAACCACAAACTGCAGTACTTGCGCTATGCGCTCGATATGGAGCTCGATGTTCCAGCACACGACGCCTTTGCTGATGTCCTCGTTCTTGAAAAACTGTTTGAGCACGAGCTCGCAGAATCCATGAAGCTTTGGAATATGACTGAGGAAGAAGCGCTTCTAAAAATGATTGAACTTTCAGGCGAGGCCCTCACTATCCGCACGATTGATTTCGGAAAACACAAAGGGCGCACTGTGGCCGAAGTTGCCGCAACTGACCCAGGGTACCTCTCTTGGCTTCTCGACCAAAAGCGTGCGAGCGACAAAGACGAAAAGGACTGGATCGCGACATTAGAAAAAGCATTAGGGCTCACAAAATAAGTATGCAAACCATTTATCTCATCATCGGACTATTAGTAGGAGGCGGTATCGTCTATATGCTCGCGCGTCCAAAGAACACAGACACAGATACAAAAACAGAAGACAACAACACGACCGGCTTCCAGCTCTTGATGCAGCAAGTAACTGAGCTCCAGAAAACAGTGGACGCAAAGCTCGGCGAAAACGAGCGCTCTATCCGCGAGAGCATGATGCACCAGTCCAGCCAGTCCAACAAAATCATCCAAGACATCACCGAGCGCCTCACCCGTCTCGACGAAGGCAACAAACAGGTCATCGGCTTTGCAGACCAGCTTCGAAACTTGCAGGACATTTTGAAAAACCCAAAACAGCGCGGCACTATTTTGGGCGAATACTATTTGGAAACGATTCTCTCCCGCGTCCTTCCGCCAAAGACATTTCAAACACAGTACCAGTTTAAAAACGGCGAAGCAGTTGATGCAGTGGTGTTTGTCGACAAAAAAATCATCCCTATCGACTCGAAGTTCTCGCTTGAAAACTACAACCGCATCATCGACGCACACAAAGACGGCACTGACCCGGAGCCTTTTGTCGCAGAGTTCAAAAAAGATATCAAGAAGCGCATTGACGAAACATCAAAGTACATCCGCCCCGCTGAAGACACGCTCGACTTTGCCTTTATGTTCATCCCACACGAATCCATCTACTACGACATACTTGTCGCTGAAGTGGGTGCGATCAAAGTAAACACTCAAGACCTCATCCAGTACGCATTCGAAAAGAAAGTCATCATCGTCTCCCCGACTTCATTCCTCGCATACCTCCAGACTGTCCTCCAAGGCCTTCGTGCATTGAAGATAGAAGAAGGAGCAAAAGATATCGTGAAGCGCGTGGAAGAGCTCGGCAAGCACCTCAAAGCGTATGAGGAGTACCACAACAAGCTCGGCGGATCGCTCTCAACTGTGGTGAACCACTATGTTTCTTCTGGAAAGGAACTAAAGAAAGTGGACAAAGATGTCATGCGCATTTCAGGCGAAAGCGCCGGCATCGAACCACTTCTGATAGAAAGCACTGTTGAACGAAACGACGACTAACAACAATCCCCGCAGATGCGGGGATTGTTGTTTTACTATTTATTCCCCAAACACTTCTGTGTTGGCGATCTTCTTAAATGCGCTGAGCGGTATGGTCACCTTTTGTGTACCTTCAGAGTATGGAGCAACCTGGTACGGATCAAAGATGAAGGTGATTCCCGCATCAGTAATAATAAAATTCTTATAGTTTTGTTCGCTCGGTGCTGTACCGTCTTTCACCCATTGATTATCAGTAAATTCACGGGTCATCAATTCTTTCTCTACAAGAGGTGCAATTGTTTTGAGCCCCTCAGCATTGTTGGTAAACAGCATATCGATTGTCACCGGCGTGCCGTCGGGTATAAAAGTAAAGGTCTTTGTCGCCTGCAGTCCGTGCGCGCCACCGGTGTACATAGCAAGCAAGAATACATAGTTGTCCGCTGTTGTTCCCTTTTCGCGGGTATACGTAACATCAAGCGCTACGGCATTTTCTTGCG
The DNA here is from genome assembly GCA_049317285.1 of Minisyncoccia bacterium. Lineage (GTDB taxonomy): Bacteria > Patescibacteriota > Minisyncoccia > Phycocordibacterales > UBA9973 > UBA4124. Next base: position 105,743 of record JBMOIO010000003.1, read on the forward strand.
CGTTTTCAAGGTCTGCAACCCATGCGGTCTCAGCCTTGAATTGAATAATCGTCTCATCAACAAAAGTACGGAAGTAGGTTGTTATCGCGTCAGATGCGGTCACTGGATAGGTGGCATTGATAGTATGTCCGCGCGCCGAATCCTTCACGACTTCAGATCGAATTTCTTCACTAGGCCACGCACCACCGTTTATACTTCCCTCTTCTGTGCTCGGATGTATCACCATATCCCCCTCTCCACGCATGAGCATATACGCGATAATGCCGATGGCAACAACGAGGATAGCTATAGCGGGAAAAAGAGAAGATCGCTTTGGCATATTAATTAAAAACAATAGGAAGTGAAACCGCGTCGTCAAAGCGCGCTTCCCCGCTCGGATTATCTTTTCTAAATACAATGTAGCCATTTGTCACGCCTGTTGGTACTGTGAAAGAAATCTTTCCCTCAAACGGCACATAGTCGGTGGTCATCCACTCGCCCTGTGCTATTGCGTATTTCTGCGCGATAAGGTTACCGGCCGTGTCGGTAATGCTCACCGGAAATGACCCTTCAAAAAACCAGTTGCCGCGCGCCTGACCAGTAACAGTGACAGACGACTTGATCGTGTCATTCGCCCGAGGGCTTTCAATCACAATAAGGTCTTTATATGCCAAAGGAGTGGAGACAGGTTTGTTTTGCTCTGGTCCAAGTCCAATAGCGCCTGGCGAACCAGCGGGAGCAGGAGCAATTGTTGGAGCTTCTCGCATGATTCCATACACTACGGCAGCAAACAAGACGACAATAAACAAGACAATGTATCGTTTCTTCATATACTTTGATTATACACTATATAATTGACTAATTGTAAAATAAGAGTATTTTAAAGAAAAACTTCTTAATCTTTCCGCACTATGACAAAAGAACTTACCGAAAAGCAAAAAGAACGCTTTCATCGCACACTGATATCTTGCCTGCCAAAACTTACCAAAGAAGAGGTATTGTTTTATTTAAAAAACAAAAAGGTACTCAAATTGCAACTTACCGTATTAGCAACATTACCGTCCGAACCTAAAAGGATAGCTCAAACCATTGCATGGATGGCAGACCAGGAAGTGAGAAGTATTAATACTCTTGTTGATACCCTCGCTAAAAAATAATCGTTCTAAGACGCTCAATATTTGGGCGTTTTTTTATTTGGTGGTCACAAGTTATCAAACTATACTAACCTCTTATTTCGAAACGCGAAACCGGAACTAGATTTTAAATATGTTTCGAACTCATATGCCTTTTTCTTTTCTAAAAATGCACAATACCAAACTAATGTACATGGCCCAGAATGTTGAGTGAAATAGGAATTGCCGGAAGTATGTTCCTGTAACCTTCGTTTTAAGTCCTCAGTTGTGCCGATATAAAAATGGTTCGTTTTATTTTTAAGAATGTATACATAATACATTCCTTTTTTATAACAAATGCGAGATTAAGACTTCATCAACCGTGCTCCCACGTCGTCTCGCAAAGCTCAACTATGCGGGATTCACCCCTTCGCTGACGGAAATATAAAACTCTGTATTTATTTTTCTTGAGTGCGTGCACCGCGAAGCCTGAGGCATCGAAGGCGAAGTGGTGATGTAATTATATCATTTGCTCGAATTCTTTTGGAGAAAAAGGAATGATGCACCCCGCCACAATTTTTCTGGGGCAAAGGAGGCGGGGTGATGGACTCGCCCGCGCGGAGGAGGGGTCTGGGGAGGAATCCGCGCGGGCTTCGGCTTTTTGTTTTGGCGAAATTTTTGCGAGCTAACCTAAAAACTACCAAGCAGAAATAAGATTTCTGCTTCCATTTTGAAATTCATTTATTCGTCGCGAAGCGGCAGGACTAATGTTGTCAGGCAAACGAGATAACGGAAACCATTGTGCATCTTCAAGTTCCCACTGCTTTTGAAAAGTCGGTGATAAAAGTTTTACCACAAAGATATGAACCGTATCTCGTTTGCCTTCCTTATTTGAAAGATACTCGCCGAGTTTGTAATCTGTTTTTGAAATGGAGAGCGCGAGTTCTTCTTTTAGTTCACGAAGCAAACATTCTTCAGGCGTTTCTCCTTTATCTATTTTTCCACCTGGAAGCGACCAATGATTAACATTGATATTTTTTACTAAAAGAATGTTTGCTTCGTGTAAGATTATCGCTCGCGCTCCATACGTTTTTGGTTTAACAATTTGCCAGTACAATCTGACAAATGGATGTGAAATTTTATAGATTAACCATTTTATTTTATTCATAAATCTAGGAGAGGATAGACATCGAAAGCAACTTCTTCGTAAGGATGAACACTTTTGACTTTTTCTATCACTGAATTTAAAATTTCTCGCGGTAAAACAACCTCAATTCTTTCTTCTTCTACCGATTCATATTTCTCTGATTCGCCAATTCTCGGATTAGAATTTTTGTTACCACGAAAACGAGCTATTCCTCTAGTGGAGAATGAGCAAAAGTCATAATTCCCAATTTTTCCCGCTCCTGCTTCGCCAAGTGCTTGGCGAACAATATCAGAATGAGTTAGTGGAACAAATATAATAAGTTTTACATTTTTTGTATTCATAAATTATTTAAGATTAAATAAAAAACCATTTCTACTCCAAAACCACAACGGAGGGTGCATTTCTATTGGAGTTATATCGGTGTCTTTTAATAAAACTCTCCATTTTTCTGAAATTTGGTCTTTAGACAAAATCATAGATTCTTCTTTTGAAATTACTCCAAGAATGACTGAACATTGTGTAATGTGAGTATCTGGTGCTATTTCAATGTAATTTTTATTTTTAAGTGATACACCGCCGTATTCACCAAGAATAAATGACCAGTAGTTAAATATTTTTGGTCCAGACAAATATGAAAATTGTTTTTTATGTTCGTTTTGAACAATGTTTTTCAAAACTAAAAAATCGTAACCAGTAGATTCAATAAATTTCTTAAAACCGCCCCATTCGCTTGCAATAGTTGTCGCTATTCTTTTCCATGTAGTAATATGCTTATTGGGCTGGAGTGCAACTTTATACTTCATAAGAAGTTTTCTAAGTTCTTCATCGGACATTTTAGAAACCTCCAAAACATCAAAAACTTTTCTGGTTTCCTTGTCTTGCCAAGTTTTTAAAGCACTTTCCCAAAGCTTATAGCTATCTCGTTGATAGTTTAAAGCCATTGGTAACGAAAAATAAGCGAGCCTTTCTTCAGTTTGAATATCATCAAAATGAGGATTACTATCTTCGGGCATTTTTGTCTGACCAAGTTCTCCCGCTTTATAAGCACTCAATAGTTTTTTACAATTTTCAATTAAATTATCGGGAATATTTTTCATAAAATTTATTTAATCAATTCCTCAATATCAACATTGAGAGCTTTAGCGATTTTGCTTACCACAAAAACCGAAGGTTTTTTGATAACACCTGTTTCGACCTTTGTTAGCGTTGTGTAGGGAACATCAGCTTTACGAGCAAAATCGTCTTGAGAGAGACCCAATTTTGTCCGTAGTTTCTTGATTTTTTGTCCTAGTGAGTTAGTTTCCATATATTGATACCATAATACTGTTGCTTGTTTCTACTGACAGTATTATAATAACAAATATGAGAGTATTTTTCAATTTTGTAGCCCGCAAAAATTTCGCCAAAACAAAAAGCCGAAGTCCGCGCGGATTCCTCCCCAGACCCCTCCTCCGCGCGGGCGAGTCCATCACCCCGCCTCCTTTGCCCCAGAAAAATTGTGGCGGGGTGCATCATTCCTTTTTCTCCAAAAGAATTCGAGCAAATGATATAATTACATCACCAATCGAAACATTTTCGTTTTCTAAACTAAGGAGCGATTTTGCGGAAGCCAAAATCGCGCTATCAAATTTTTCAAAACCCTTTCCGCCTACGGCGGAAGCCGTGAATTCCCAAAGTTCGCTCCAATGAATATGAACAACTCAAACCAAAACAAATATTTTCTCTATGCGAGGAAATCAACGGAAGATGATGATAAACAAGTAATGTCTATTGAGGCACAACTTTTTGAATTGAAAGAATATGCTCGCAGAGAAAATATTTCGGTAAAAGAGATTTTTACCGAATCGAAAAGCGCAAAGAGTACGGGCAGAGAACAATTTGCCAGAATGATGGACAAGATAGAAGCTGGTGAAGCAAACGGAATTTTAGCGTGGCACCCAGACCGACTAGCGAGAAATAGTGTTGATGGTGGAAAAGTTATCTATCTTGTCGATACTGGCAAAATTATTTCTTTGCGCTTTCCGCAGTTTTGGTTTGAGCCAACTCCGCAAGGGAAATTTATGTTGCAAGTGGCGTTCGGTCAAAGTAAATATTTTTCAGATAATCTCGTGGAAAATGTGAAGCGTGGAATCCGCCAAAAACTTCGCCGTGGTGAATGGCTAACGAAAGCCCCTTATGGTTATGTAAACAATTTAAAAACGAAAACTATTGAACCTCATCCTGTTTACTCAAAAATTGTGGTAAGGGCTTTCGAGGAATATGTGAAAGGAATTTACACTATTGAAAAATTAGCGAAGTTTTTCGCTGATTTAGGAATGGTTACTTCCAACCAAACGCCACTTGCCAAAGCTTCCATTGTGCGATTACTCACCAACAGAGCATATCTTGGTTTTATCAAACATCACGACGAATGGCACAATGGAAGTTTTGAACCAATTCTTTCTCCGACACTGTTTGAAGCAGTCCAGAAAGTTCTAAACAGTCGCAAGAAGCCACGAAAAAGCAAAGTGTCACATGGCTTCGTGTTTACTGGGTTTGCAAAGTGTGGCGAATGTGGAGGTATGATCACTGCTCAATATGCGACTAACCGATTTGGCACAAAATATACATATTATCGCTGTACTAAAAAGCGTGGTGTATGTTCGCAGTCATACCTCCAAGAAAATGCTTTCGCCGCACAATTGCAAACACTGCTTCAAACAGTGTCGCTTCCGCTTTCTGAAATTGAGAAAATGGAAATGAGAATTTCACAATGGGAAAAAGAATCAATTTCTGAAAGCGGAAGTGTTGCCCAAAATCTCAAAGAGGCAGTTCGAGCAAATCAAGAAAAAATGGATAAACTAGTTTCGGTATATTTAGACGGAGATATTGAACGCGATATATATTTACATAAAAAAGATTTGCTCATGCGAGAAAAAGCCTCTTTGCTCGAATCCGAAAGAGATTTTGGGCAACAGAGAAAGAATTGGGTCGAACCCTTGCGGAGTTTTGTTTTGTCCTTGAAAGAAGTCATAGAATTGCAAAGTGGTGACGATTTTTTGGAATGGAAGCAGTTTTTCCAAAAAATCGGCTCTAACCCTGAAATCAAGGACAAAACAGTTCATATTCATTGGAGCGAACTTTGGGAATTCACGGCTTCCGCCGTAGGCGGAAAGGGTTTTGAAAAATTTGATAGCGCGATTTTGGCTTCCGCAAAATCGCTCCTTAGTTTAGAAAACGAAAATGTTTCGATTGGTGACCCCACGGAGAATCGAACTCCGATTTAATCCTTGAGAAGGATTCGTCCTAACCGTTAGACGATGGGGCCATTTATTACCTGCACACTATAGCGAACATCCCCTCTTATTTCAAGAGCTAGAGAAACCTAAGTTTCCCTCCCCTACTTTACTTCCCCACCATATCGTGTTATAAAACACCGAAACAAATCTTAGCTCTTATGTACATGGACAAACCAATAGTATTTATTCTTTTTGGAAAACCAGGTTCCGGCAAGGAATCTGCGCGAACAATTTTGCTCGAACACATTAAACGAACTTATGGAAAAACTGCATTTTTCAGCGACAGCGGACTACTCTTTCGCCTTACCATTAATCAGGAAGGGTGCGTTCCTTCATTAAATGACTTTCACTTAAAACGCGTTACAGAAATTCAATCTTCCGGAGCCCTGCAAACATCTGCCCTGGCAACACTCATGTGGATGAATCATTTTACTCAACACTACAACGGTGAACAATTCATCATTATGGATGGCTCTCCTCGGCGTGAACCTGAAGTGCTGACCTTTCTACAGCACTTCAGAGAATTCTATAATGCAGAGATACAAATCATGCACATTGATGTGACCGACGAAGTCGCAATAGAACGCATGGTCGCTCGCCAACAAAAAAATCCAGAGCGCATCGAAACCCAGACTCCAGAAGCCCTTCAAAAACGCATGCAGGATTTCCGAGAAAAAAATTTGTCAGCTTTTACCAATATGACAAAATTTTATGAAGTTAAAACAGTGTATACAATAGACAATAATGGTTCTCTTGATGCACTTGAAAAACAAATCACTGCTATAAAATTTGTATAGCAAAAAGCCCCTCTAATCAGGGGCTTTTTTATTTATACAACAACTGGTTCAGTTGTTGGTTCTTCCGGAGCTTCGAGTTCTTCGGGTTGAACAACTACCGCTTGTTCTTCGTGACTAAGCGTGAGTGCGCGGTAGAGCTTTGCTACGAGAAGCATCACTACCGGATACGCAATGAGCATGCCGACACCAAAGAAAACAAGGCCGAGAATGATGACTCCCAACGATACGAACATGGTCAAGAGTGTAGTCCAAAAGACATCGCCCTTTACCAGGTGCCATGAGTAGCGCAAGCTCTGCATGACGCGCCCCTTGCGGTCAACATAGGCGAGGTTTGCAAACATCAAGCGCACCATAATATAGATGCCAGGGATGATCAAAGCGACCAATCCAAGGATGACAAAAATGGCCGTCATAATACCCACACCGAGAATCATAAAGAAGTTGCGAACAGTAGGAAGATGCTGGCGAAGCGTCTTAAAGGTAAGCAGTTCGTGCTTGCCGTCGGCAGCAGCGAGCGACACTGAGAGCCATATATAGCTCCCTACTACAGAGGCGATTGCTGCGATAATACCGACAGCAAAAACCCACGGGCGCTTATCATTGGTGTCTCCTGCAATATTAAGAACGAGCATGACAGCGGAGAGTGCGACAAAATACCATGGGTGCTGCCGAAAGATAGCCCATGATTCTTTAAGAGCAGTCCGGATTGAAAAAGTGAATGTCATATACTAACTATTTTTTAGGTTATCGGTCAGGGCTGATTGCGTAATAATTTCCCAAGAATTGTACCATATCAAAAAACGGGTCACCAAGGGTCTGGATCGCATAGAGCGCCCCTTTTGGATAGATATTAAACAGATACAGCACATAGCGCGGTTTGGATGCCGGAAAATAGCCTATCAATGAGTGCAGGTTGCGGTCGGTATAGTACCCCTGTCCGCCAGGGCGCGCGATTTGTGCGGTTCCTGTTTTGGCAGCAACGCTGTAGTGTTCAAGCCCTCGACCATACCCGTCGTCCACCACCTGTACGAGCATGTTGTTAATAGTGGCGACTGTTTCAGGCTTTAATACTGGCGTTTCAGACTTTGGGTAGGATATCGTTTTTGTAAAACCGCTCTGTTCATTGATTGCAGTTGTAATATGAGGAGTAACCAGTGTGCCACCGTTTGCAAGCACGGCAAACCCGCGCAGAATATTAATCGGCGAAGTTGCAATCCCTTGCCCAAATGCGGCGTTTGCATAGTTCACATCGTTTGTACCCCTTAGTCCACTCACCGAACCATTCACCTCTCCTGGAAGGTCAACACCGGTTTTTTCTCCGAGCTTGAAGCGGTCAACAATATATTCTTTAAATGTTTCTTTCCCCATTTTCTGTTCTGCAAAAACCATACCGGTGTTCAATGACTGACTGAGCACCTCTTGCATGGTAATAGTGCCGCGCCCCTTTTTGTCGAAGTTGTTGATTGTCTTATCTTGCACCACAACACTTCCAGCATCAAAATATGTTGTTGTCGAATTCACGACACCTACATCAATTGCAGCCGCCATCACGAGCGGTTTTACAATAGAACCCATTTCATATCGTCCCTGCACAAGCGCATTGGTATATACACTGTTGTCTTTTTCTGCACCATAGTTATTGAGATCAAAGGTCGGAGCGTTGGCGAGTGCAACAATCTCTCCGGTGTGTGGATCCATTACTATTCCTCCTACTGAGTCACTTCCCCACTTTTCCTGAATGTCGCCGACGAGCGTTTCGAGTTGCGACTGCACGGTCGGCTCGATTGAAGTCACAATGTCGCCGGTTGCCGTAGTGTTTTTAAATACTCTTGATTGAACATTCGCAAAAATTTCTGCAAAAAAGTTTACATAAAAGTTGCTTCCACTGCGCGAAAGCACGTCATTGTACTTTTCTTCAAGACCATATCTTCCTACGAGGTCGTCGCCCTTATACGAAACAAAGCCAATAGCGTGCGATGCAAGAGTGCCTCCTGGATAAAAGCGCCACTTCTCTCTGTACATGGTTACCCCTGAAATATCGAGCGCATTGATTGCGTCCGCAGTCTCTTGATTGAGGCGCACGGCAATCTCTTCGTAGGGATCTGCTTTTTTTGCAACCTTCTGCATAAATTCTTCACGGTCAAGCGGGATAACAGCGTTGAGCAGCATATACGCATTTTCAGCATCAGTGATCTGGCTTGGGTTGATTGCTGCCTTGAATCCGTTTTCAATCGTAGCCGCAGCAATATTAAGACCATCTTTGTCAGTGAAATAAATATTTCCGCGATCAAATACCGCCCCACTCTGCGTGACATACTGGCGCTCGGCGCGCGCGCGGTAGAGTTCAGAGTTCATGATTTGAAGCATGAAGAGTCGAATGACAATAACCCCACCAATAACACCGATGAGGATGGTCAATAATCGTATGCGAGAGTTGTGTATATTAGCGTCCGACATTCCACGCAAAAGCACGCTTTGGCGTAGCGAATGATACCACAGTTGCAGGCACCATGCCGATAGTTTGCGCATAATCCGCGGTGAGGGTCTTCTGTGTGTGCAGGTAGCTCAGCTCTTGTTTGCTCATACTTGAGATACGCGCCTTGATATCGCTCTGAATCCCCTGCTGTTTTACTATTGAAAAAGTGAGCGAACCGACAAAATAACCATAGCAAACAAATAAAATACCCGTTCCGATCCATGCATAGGTACTGATCATGCCAAGTGCCTTGTTCATATCAGCCATCGGTACAGTCCCTATTGTGTGTTGTATGGTTTTTATCATGTGAGTAAAAAATTATTGTTCTTTTTCGACGACACGAAGTTTTGCGCTTCGTGCGCGTTTGTTTTCTTGTAATGCTTCTTCGTCCGGTGTAATGACTTTTTTGGTGATAACGCGTTTGTTCGGTGTTTTGTCTGCCATCCATCGCTTTACTACTCGGTCTTCCAGTGAATGAAAGGTGATCACTGCGATACGCCCGCCCGGAGCAAGGTGCTTCCACCAATTGTCCAAAGCCTCCACGATAACCGCCAACTCATCGTTGACCGCAATCCGGAGCGCTTGAAACGTCTTGGTTGCCGGGTGAATGCGCTTGCCTTGGCCAAAGGGGCGATTTCGCTGAGGAACGACACTTTCGATTACTTCGGCAAGCTGTCGTGAAGTGAGAATCGGAGCGAGCTTTCGAGCTTCGACAATTGCTTTTGCGATGATGCGAGACTTTGGCTCTTCGCCGTAGTTGTAGACAATGTCAGCAATCGACTCTTCTCTCCACTCGTTGACTATGTCAAATGCAGTGAAGCCTGTATGCGAGCCTGCTTGTGAAAATGTCATCGCAAGCGGTGTGTCGCTTTGGAATGAAAATCCTCGTTCGTCAGCCAAGAGCTGGAAGGTACTCGTGCCAAGGTCCAACAGGACTTTATTGACAGTTGGTACTCCAACACTCGCCATGATTTGTTCTGCGTCTTTGAAATTCGCATGAACAAAATGAACATTCGGTATGTTGCCAAAACGTTTGGCAAAGCGCGGTTGTGCTGCTTCGTCGAGGTCAGTACAGATGAGGGTGATATCTTTGTACGCGTCAATCATCGCGCCAGAGTGTCCACCCCCGCCATATGTCCCGTCGACAACAATATCGCCTGGATGTATTTCGAGTAGTTCTATGGATGGTTCTAAAAGAACGGGTATGTGTGTGATCTCTGTCATATATTTTTACAGAACACCAATCGTTCCGAGGCGTTCAGCAAGCGAGTCGGCATTTGCCTCTACTTGCTTCTGATACGCCTTCCAGGTTGCCTCTTCCCAGAGTTCTACTCGAGAGTGCACACCCACGACGGTGACTCTTCCCTTGAGACCAGCGCGGTCTTTGAGGAAGTCAGGGACCAAGATGCGGCCTTGTGCGTCGACACTCACTTCTACCGCACCACCCAAAAGGTATCGGTTGAAGCTTCGAGTGTCAGCTTGGAGCATTGATGAATTAGCGAGTTTCTCCGCAATCTTATCCCATTCTTTGACTGTAAAAATGAACAAACACTTGTCGAGTCCTGGCGTTACAACCACAGTCTTTCCCATAGTCTTTCGAAATTTGACCGGAAATGACAGTCTGTTTTTCTCATCTATGCTGTGTGTGTATTCTCCGATTAACATGTTTTGATTCTACCACTTCTTCCCACTTGTTACCATTATATCCCACCTTACTCCCCTACAGCAACTAAAAAGGTGGGGATAACCCACAAAAAAAGCACCGCGATAATCGCGGTGCTTTTCATTACTGTTTTAACTTACTGAAACGATTTCGTATTCCATGTCGCCTCGCGGAGTCTCCACGGTGACTGTGTCCCCTTTCTTCTTTCCAAAGAGTGCGGCGCCGATCGGGCTTTTGTATGAGATTTTACCCGAGAGCATGTCGGTCTCTTCGCTCCCCACCATTGTGAAGGTGCGAGTATTTGGCTCGCCGTCTTTTTTCACGACAACAGTGGAGCCAATATCGACAAGTCCGCCGGCTTTTGGCTCTACAACAATAGAGTTGTTCAGTACATATTCAATCGTTGCGATGCGCTCCAAGAGCTGTGCTTGTGCTTCGCGTGCGCTGTGATACTCCGCATTTTCAGAGAGGTCTCCGAGAGACTTTGCATATTCGATAGAGGAAATAATCTCCGTCCGGCGAGGACCTGAGAGTTCTTTGAGTTCTGCTTCAAGTGCGACTTTGTTTTCTTTTGTAATAAATTCTTTTGGCATGAATACGCTACTATACTGCTTTTTGAAACTTCGGTCAAAGGCCTGTGTCAACTATTGCAACAACTCTGGGTGCTCTGCAAAAAAAGTAATGACGGGCTTCATTGCATGCGCGGCTCCGCTTGAAACTTTTGGTCCGTTTTCCATCAATACTGTAAATGCATAGCGAGGTTTCTCTACCGGAAAAAATCCGATTACCCATGAGTTCACGCGGGTATTTTGCCTGATCTGCGCTGTACCGGTTTTTGCGGCGACGCTGACACTTTGGTTCAACAGTGCGCCACCCGTTCCTTCGGTGACCACGAGGTGCATCCCTTCGTGCACTACTGTATATTGTGCATCATTAAATGGCAGTTCAACAGTGTTGACTGCTTTGCCATCAATTCGTTTCTGTATGGTGGGAGTAACAAGCGTGCCCCGCGAAGCAATACCTGCGACAGCACGAAGCATCTGAATCGGCGTCACCTGAAAGCCGTACTGCCCAATAGAGGTGTTATAGGTATCCCCGACGCGCCACGGGTCGCCCGGAAACCGCCGTGCTTTCCACTCAACACTTGGTATTGACCCCACTTGCTCACTCGAAATATCAACTCCTGTTTTTTCTCCAATACCAAACAGACGGATATATTTTTCGATGTTTGCAATACCTAAGCCCGGCTGGCTACCAAACCCACCGCCAATTTGATAAAAGTATACATTTGATGACACTGCAAGCGCGTGCCTCATATCTACTGCCCCATGCTCATCATTATCTCTAAAGATGGTGAACTGGCCAGGGTTGTACGGGTTCGGTACACGAAGTTCTCCTGAACTAAAAATAGTCTTATACGGATCGATCACCCCTTCCTTCAGTGCCGCAAGGGAGAGAAAAGGCTTTACGATAGAACCCGGCGTATACACCCCTTCGGTCATACGATTAAGAAACGGCTTTTCTTCGCCTTGCATGTACTCGCGGATCAAGGATACATCTTTCCCTAAAGACATCACGCTTTGGCTGTATTCTGGAAAACTAGTAATAGCAATAAGCTCACCTGTTTGTATATCCATCACTGCCCCCGCGCCTCCGACATAGCCCGAACTCTCAGCAAGCGCTTTCATACCAGCGAATAGCGTTTCTTGTACGCGGGCATCAATAGCGAGGGAAATATTTGCACCCTGTATCGGCTCTTCGATCAAACTCCCTGGCAAAATATCACCCTCAACATTTGTCTCGATCAGCTGTGTGCCATTTTGCCCAGCGAGCGCGATATCAAATTCTTTTTCAACACCGTCTTTTCCAATACTGCGGTCTCGCCAGAGTATCCCCTTTTTATCTTTTGCCGGGTATGCCACATAGCCGATAATACTTGCGAACCCCTCAGTTGGCGTGTATTCGCGGAAGGTCGGCACTGTTTCGTCGCCCACACTGTTCCATGCAAGCTCCACCCCATTTCGGTCATAAATAACTCCGCGATCAGCAAAGACCGGAATGTGATCAAGACTATTTTGCTCACTTTTTGCTTGGTAATAGTTGGCGCGTGCAAGCTGTAGATACCCTAATCGCACCGCAAAACCTACTGCGACAAATACCATCACGCCGAAGAGTGTGGTGAGTGCGCGTTTTGGAATAGCGCGCTCCATGCGCCCTTCAAACTGCTGAGTATTAAAAGCCGGCAGGTTGTGCACGTCGAGCAGTATCTCGTCCGGATTGAGTTCAAAGTGCTTGTATGATTTTTTATTGCGCCTCCACTGCATAAAAATCTTTGACTCTCGTTTTATTGACGATTACCCACTGCAGAATAATCAGCCCCGCCACAACAAGCGTGTATTTGAGTCCTGGAATACTGATACCCACTGGTGCATAGAGTGCGTCAGCAAATGCAGCGGGAATAAAGAGCAGAAGTCGATACGGAAGCACCACCACGCTTAATCCAAAAAGCACGAGCTGCACCCATAACGGAAGCCATAGTATGGCGGCAAGAATAACCGCAATTGCAAGGGTTGTTCTGATCATTGCAACCAGTATACCATTTTTCCTTTAGACTAAACGGCTGACGATAAAGCGCAAAATGATCACAGAAAGAAGCGCACTTGAAAGGTAAAATATCACCTGATTGCTAAAGAGGCTTGCGAGCGAGATTGAAAGGATGTACGCCCCGTATTCAAGCGGGTTTTGCAGTCCACTAGAAGTTGCTGGACGAGGAGCCGGGTTTATTCCCGCTGTTCCTGTGGTGATATTCTCTTCGATTTCAGGCACTTCATCAATCTTGAGTACTGCTTTTTTCTCTTCGCGCAGTTGTACAAAGTGGGCAGATTGCTTGAGTCGGAACACTTCAGTGGTGGCAAATGCTTCGGCGAGCCAGACTTTTACTTTGTCCACCGCTTTTGCTTTCGCAGGAGCTTCGAGAGGGGCAACGGGAGTAGTGAGAGGGGCAGAAGTCTGCGCAGAGAGAGTGCTTGTAGAAAGGACGATAAGAAGAATGATGAGAGAAAGATACTTCATATGTTAGCGAAGAGAAAAGGCGGCTTTTACGGTTACAGTAATCTGCTTTTCAATCTGGGAGGTGTCGTAGCTGCCGTAGTCAGAAACATCGGTTGAGTTTAAAGACTGCACTTGCACCACTCCACTTGTCGCACTCTTGAGCGTCCCTACTCTCTTGCCGGAATTCTTTGCAATCTCGCCTGCACGAAGCTTTGCGTCGTCGATTGCGGCAGAGAGAAGGTCAATACGAGCTTGCGGAAGGTCAGAATAGTAGTATTCAAGCGAACGAGCCGAGAATATCACCCCTTTATTGATAATAAGAGAAATATTGTTTGAGGCATTCGTCATTTTTGCCACATCGTTTGACTGGGCAGTGAGCACTTGAGTGAGGTTGTAGAGCTTTTCAGCTGTCTGATTCTGCTGATACACTTCGTTCATCGATACGGGAGTAATAGTGAGCTCAGATTCCGTGATTCCTTGGGAGAGGTAGAATGCTTTTGCTTCTGCAATGTCGCGACCCATTTGTTCGTAGCCAGTCTTCAATGCGCTCTCGCGAACGGTGCGGGAAATATCCGCGGTCCACTTTGCCTGATCGCTCGTAACAGCGATTTTTGCAGAGCCGGTGACAGAAACGACATCGCTTTGCGCGCGAATCTGAAATACGGTGACCGCACCGAGCACAACCGCAACAAGAAAGCTGCCGCCAAGAATCAGTCCGAGAGTAACGAGTGGGTGTTGTTCTGTTTTCATGTAGTTAGTATACCACCTACGCTACTAGTACACCCTCCTTTATCAACAACGCGCATTTTGCCTCCGGTCCCCCACGATTATATTGCCCTATCTTTCCGTTTGCAGAAATCACGCGATGGCACGGCACCGATTCGTCGTAGTTGTTTTTCATAATAGTGCCGACCGCACGGCACGCTCCGGGGTACCCTGCCTGTAGTGCGACTTCACCATACGACATCGTACTCCCCTTTGGAATTTCTCGGACGATTTGCAAGACTGTTTCCTTGAAGGAGGTCATAAATTTAGTATAACAAAAAGCCCTCTACTAGAGAGGGCTTTAGAAATTGTGTGCAAGGGTTATCCCAATAAGGCTAAAATACCATCCTTTTCACAGCAAAAGGAGGGCGTCTTCCGAAATACCACTTGTTTCATCTCCGTATTAGTAAACTTAAGGTACACATCCGATTCATGAAATATCACAAACGGATTAATTTTTGCATGATGACATTTTATAAGCATTTCTTTCACCTCGCTTTCCTGTTCGGGCATTGAAAAAGGGACTTTTTCCAATTCTTCACCATTTGACTGATCAGATCCTGACGGCCATAAAAGCGGCTTGTAGAATTTGTTTTGTGCAGCATCAGTATGTGCATAAAAATGGTTATGGAAAATTTAATGGAGCATATACCATACAAGCGCAAAAGCGACTAAGCTCAGAAAGCAGGGATACCATGCGGAAAGTCCAGGATCTACAGAACTTGCACTTCCTTCCTTGTCATAGACAATAGTAGAAGGCACACCTGCTGCATCAATAGCTCCTTTAAATAAGAGTCCGATAGCTCCGATTAATCCAACAATCCACCAAGACGGTGCGATATCCATTTCTTTTCTAAACCGCGACTCTTTTGAGGAAGATCCGTACACATTTTTTACATGAGCTAATATGTTTCCTTCTGATAAGGTGCCAAATGTATAATGCTCTTTAGTAAAGAATTCCTTATTATAGGGCGCCGTTCCTTGGACAGGGATACCGCTATCCTTAAGCGATTGTTCAAACTCTGCAGCTTTTTTTTGATATTCTCGCTGTTTAAGCTCTAGGGTCTGTGAATGTTCCTCATCCTCTATTTCAAGAGGGATACCAGCAACTTCGACTTTTCTTTTTACCTTGATTTCAGGATGTAAAACAGCTGGAAGCATCTGCGCTCTCTGCGCAATATGCAGTAAAGTAGTGTTATTTTTCATACAGTGCTTTTTTTCTTATTCTATACTGAGAATTTCTTATGTCAATAGGTAGTAATACAAAATCCGTACAACAGAAGTTGCACGGATTTTGTCTTGTGGACCCTAGGAGAATCTCACGTCGTCGCAGGCTCCTCCTTGGAAACCACTCGGTTTCCAATACCTTCCTCCACGAGGAAACTCCCGTTTCCCCGACCCCCTTCCCGTTCGAATCTCCTACAAAGAAAATACCCCGACAACAGGAGTTGCGGAGTATTTTCTTTGTGGACTTGGGAACTCATTTCTGGAACCGATTTGCTACAGAGTGTGATTACCTAATGATGATTATGCGAGAATATAATGCTGATAAAATAAAATAAAAAGGTCCATCAAACTTTTAACTAAAAATAAACAAGCCCCTATCTATAAAGATAAGGGTCTTGAGTTATATTTTCTCTTGTCTATGACAATTACTGGAGAGAAGCCAGTATTTATTCGTTTCTTTACAGAACTTCCTCTTTAACAAGAGGTGGGTATCCTAAAACCTTGATACCTAATTCTTTTCTTTCTTTGTCGCTTTTAATCTTGCGAACAATATCGGTGGGTCTAATTGGTTTTCCTCCGAAAACTTCGGTGGAAACCAAAAATCTTTTTCTATTGACATCAATTTCCTCTAAAACAGAAGAAACCTTATCAATACTTATCACTCTAAGAAATCCGTTTGGAAGTTCGTTGGTATATTTTACCAAACTACCTCTTTTGGAGTTTCCCCAAATGTAGCCCATAAAGCCACTAAATGCAATAAACACTATTGCAAGTCCAATTGAATAATCTGTCATAACTGTGATTTTTGTGAGATAACGATAGGTCAAGCAAGGACAAAAGTCATTGGTTTTCTTATGATTATCTCTGGTTTATAAAAAGAACTGATTACTATAGGTAGTATAGCACAATCGCTTGACATTGTCAAGTATTTATGCTACACTATCCTTAAATTAAAAACATACAGATATGACAACGTTTAAGTTCTTTCAATTGTTCGTGCTCTCCTATACTGGATTTGTAGCACTGTTTGTAATCATTATGACCGCCTTTGAAATGCGTTATGGGTTCAAACCCGAGGGTAAATATCATTTTTTCCAACTGCTTAACAAGCTACACGGAAGAATTACGATACTATTACCGTTCCGCATTCTTTCTGTGCTGTTTATGATATGTTGGCTTGCACTCGCCCTGCCGTGGGTAGACCTATTCATAGGAACTCACTTCATCTCCGCATTTACTAATGTGGATGGATACTCGGGAGTAAAAACTTGGTTCGGAACTTTTACAGACCAAGGCAATGCAGGTGCATATTATTTCGGAACCGTATTTGTTAGCATACTCGGAGTAAAGGGCTTCTGGCTCGTAAAACGTATGGCTGACGTTCTCGGTGATGATGAACTCTGGAAGGTACCCCTTTCTTCACACACCCATTCTATGTTCTTGAGTATACTCAG
>JBMOIO010000004.1:0-71712 GCA_049317285.1 Minisyncoccia bacterium
AGCCCGCGCCAAAAAATCCGCCGTGCATTCCTCCCGCACCCTCCTGCACGGCGGAATCCGAATCTGGCAAAAAGAAATTAGCCTAGGTTTTGCGAATCCTTTCCCGCAAAATTGCTTCGCAAAACCGAGTCCGCATTTGTATTCGTGCTTCCGTCCTTTTCCTTTTGGAAAAGCTCTGTGCTTCGCACAGAGGCGCTTCAGCGCAACGGATGCACGATTAGTCTTCGCTCGGATTGTTTTGGAAAAAAGTTAGGATTTTGTTCAGGAGACACAGCAAATAGTAAAAACACACAACCCCGCGTTGTGTGTTTTTTACTATTCTGACTGGTGGTTCTTGGGCGAAGAACCTTTGGTGCCAGTATCCGCAAACGAGCTTGCGAGTTTAAGGCGGTACTGAGCATCTCGACCGACCAGAGGAAGGAAGAGGTGAGTCCAGGTTCCACAGCAAATAGTGCTACAATTTAAATATGAAAAGAATTGTTTCCGTCAACGACAGCATGCAGCGCGGGTATGTATACGAATGCACAGAACCAGAAGGGAAGCACTTCAGTCCCTTGTTTAAGCCGGACCTTACACCAAAAGAACTACTCGCGCTCGGTGTTTTTGGAGGGAAATACATGACTGACTGCAGAGAGGAATTTCCGCGAACATGGTTTACACACGCTCTTCTTAATCCGGTTCGGCACGATCCCTCACTCAATTTTTTCGGAGTGAATGCAAGCCAACCGCTTTCGGTGTGGCGAGAAAAAGGGTGGATATACAAAGACGATCCGCGCGGATGGTTTCAATGGTATTGCCGGTATTATAGGGGGAGAAGAATTCCTGAGGAAGACGAGCGCCAAATAAAGCGCTGGCGTGCAATGGTTCGGCATGTGGCGCAGATTAGAGCACATTGTCGAAGTGGAGACTTGTCGTGCAGAAGAAAACAGCGCCAAGCACTTTTGCATTGGGCCTATGACAGTCGAAAATTCTAGAGAGTGACTTCTGCGAATATGTCGCCGTCTTCGGTGGCTTCAAAGGTTCCCACGCGAGCCCAGGCAGGGGTGAGCTTTAAAAACATAATCTCGCTTTCGCCGAGCTGGTCGATAGGAGGAAGGGGGCTGTTTTTTGTTGCAAGTTCGACAAGTTGCGCATAGTGCACTCCTTGCTCGTACGGGTCTTCAACAGCGCTTACTACCCCTTCTATCTGCACGGTTTTCAGTAGTCCCGCATTATAGATGACAAATGAGGCGTGAGGATTTTTCTCAATATTTTTGTATTTTCGACTTTCTTTGCGAGTGGCGAAATAGATAGTGAGATTCTCGTCATAGGAGAAATAGACAACGGCTGATTCTGGCTTGTCTCCAAAACTCGTGCTAATAACGCCGAGATTTTGTTCGAGCTCTTTCATTTCACCAATAATATGCTCAATTGAAGTATTCATGCACAAAGTGTATTCCTCTCGCACAAGAAAGTCCACTCTATATGGTGTATACTAAAAGTATGAAAGGATACAATAACAATATTGAAACACAGACAAGAGACAATACTGATTTTAGAAGAGTGCTCTATACCAGTACTTTTAGCCAGCTCGTTGTCATGAGCCTGCTCCCGGGAGAAGAAATCGGGGAGGAAGTGCATGAAGGCAATGACCAGTTTTTCCGTTTTGAGTCCGGAGAAGGGAAGGTGATTATCGACGGCAATGAATATGCTGTAGAGGACGGCTCGGCAATTATTGTTCCGACCGGCGCGCGCCACAATGTTATCAATACTTCAGCAACCGAGCGATTGCAGTTGTACACTATTTATTCTCCTGCACACCATAAAGACGGTATTGTACGACAAACAAAAGAAGACGCCGAAAAAAATGAGGCCGAATTTGACGGCGTCACCACAGAATAATATCTCTTATTAAATAATTCACGCTTCTCACTATGAAATCACGACATTTTATTTTTTCTACACTACGCATCGCAATGGCAGGCATCTTCCTTTGGGCATTTTTTGATAAGGTCTTTGGTCTTGGTTTTGCTACCGCAAAAGACAGTGCATGGATCAATGGAGGCTCACCAACAACAGGCTTCCTTACTTATGGCACCCATGGACCATTTGCCGGATTTTTTCAAGGGTTGGCGGGTATGGCAGTGGTGGACTGGTTGTTTATGCTCGGGCTATTGTTTGTCGGAGCGACACTTCTATTCAATCGCTATATTAAGTGGGGTGCCGCAGCAGGAGCACTCATGATGCTGTTGATGTGGCTTGCCGCATTTCCGCCGGAGAACAACCCGTTTATTGACGATCATATTATTTACGCGCTCGTGTTGTTGTTACTTGCAGTAAAAAAACAATAGCATCATGGCTACAGAACACCTTATATCCTTACCCTTCACCCTCGCGTCTTTGCGAAAAGTCCTTTCCATGGGAATTGCTTCCGATACTGTTACCCATGCAGATATTGCAGAGTGGGCGGACCGTTTTGTTACCGAGTACATTTCTGAAGAGGACATTGTATTTGAAGACAAAGACCTCGAGCTTGCATACACCATAGCGGACGACATAGACACACAGTGGGAGATGAACCTCATCAACAAATACTCCGTAGAAGAAATCGCCACGAAGGATGTTTCAAACATAACACTCCCAAAGGAACTGTTTGTGAAGTGGTTTGAGAAGGCGAATAAATAAAAAACCACCTTCTTTTTAAGGTGGTTTCTGTTGACCAGAGTATTATTTGAGTAACCTTCCTTTTTTATAGAACAGACGTGGTGAATCCCTTCGCTTCTTTTTTCGAGCTACTGACCGTTTGATAGGGGCGTGATTTTTTAGAAAATCCAGATAGTCCTTAATAGCGATACGTGTCTTTTTTCGTATCTTCTGCACTGTATCATTTCTTGATATGCCGAGAGGGATAACACCGTACTGCATGAGTTGTATGCGAAGCGGCTCATCTATCCAGTACGATTTGATTTGAATTTTCAGCGTTGGTCCCGCAGTGCAGACAATAACCGCATCCGTCTTTTGCTTGAGATCCTCATAGTCTGTCGGTCGACTGACCGATACTATCCACGACGGAATATTCTTTGTTTCTGCCCATGCTTCAAAAAATTTTTCCTCGGCGAGTTTACCGCGTTCTTCGGGTGTTGTCTTTACCCAATAACTGTCCATATGTACCTCCTTTTTATATTTGCATTTATATTACTGTCTTTTTGCGCTTTGTCAATGAAAGAGAGGAGGTCCTAGTTCGTCTTAATAGAGTGATATATATGAATAAAAAAACACTCTTGTTTTTGTTTGATATTAGAGTTTTTTCAGAAGTACGTCCTTAAAGATAGTCGGGTCGGGGGTATAGTTATAGGACTTGAGACTCTTTTTGTAGTGGGTAAGGATTTCTTCGGTGTAGTCGTCCACCATACTTTTGACCGCACTGGTCTGCGCCATAAAATTATATGCAGTAAAGATACCAAAGTATATTGGGGATTTTTTTGTATTAATCACTCCTGCGAGCGAGTGATGGTAGTTGAGAAAGCCACTCTTTGCGACAATTGCATTTTTTCTGCTTACATTGATCGCACGGTTTTTAATAACGCCTGGGTCAACGGCTGGTACAGAGAGGACATCGGTGACAGAGAAATCATTGTCTTTTAGTTGTTCTTCAAGGTGTTTGATTACGCGAAGGGTCAGTGCGCAGGTGGTGTAGTTGCCATGGAGACCAGAACCATTTTTGAAGTAAATGGTTTCACTTCCGACGCCATAGGTCTTTTGCATGTAGGCGGAAAATGCTGCCGGTCCACCGAGCTTGGTAAAGAGGACTTCGGCAGAAATATTTGTCGAATGGTTATTGATCTGTTTCAAAAGAGCTTGAAGCGGAGCGGAGGCGAATTCGTACTTGGTGCCAACCCCTGTATACGGAGTAGTCCGAGAGATGATCTTCACTGTTTTTGCAGTAGGAAGAGTAGAAGTTGCTTTCAAGGCAGTAGTAAGTGCAGTACGTACTGTGCTAGGGGTATTTTCCCAGTTGAAGTAAAAGTTAGGACTAAAGACGATGGTGTCAATCTTCACTTTTTTCTCGGCGTGCACCTTGTTTAGTACTAGCGACAAATGTTCGGTCACAAAATGCGGATCTCCGCCCCCATTGATATAGAGGGTGTTTTTGTTTTGGATAAACGTTGTTGTATAGCGAAAATCTCGAGGGAGTGTTGCGAGTGCAAAATCAAATGTGTAGAGCTTTGAGACCGAAGCGGGGATGATGCGCATATCAGCGTTGTACGAGAGAGCATTTTTTTTCCCGTTTTCAATGCATACAGATTGTTTGTCGCGGGAGATACTATTTTCGTCTATCAGATCGTTTAGCGCACTTTTTAAAGATGCCTCTGTCACGGTAGTGAGCGTGAAGAATAGGAAGAGTGTTGTAATAGTGAGTGTTTTAATCATACCCTTATTCTACCATGATATACTTTTTACTATGAAAACAGCGGTTATTATCCATGGAATGCCAAGTCGAGAAGAATATATACAGACAGGGGCACACTCTTCTGAGCACCACTGGTTGCCTTGGATAAAAAAAGAGCTTGAGCTAAAAGAAGTTACTGTATACACCCCGGAAATGCCTGAGCCCTATGAGCCGAACTATGAAAGGTGGAAAATGGTTTTTGAACAATTTCCAATAAATGAAGAAACTGTATTGATTGGGCACAGTTGTGGGGCTGGGTTTTTAGTGCGGTGGCTTTCTGAAAACAATACTAGAGTAGGAAAAGTAATTCTCGTGGCTCCATGGATGGATCCGGATCATGAAGAAACAGCATTGGTGACCGACTTTTTTGAGTTCACTATCGACCCTTTTATGGTTGAAAAAACAAAAGGAGTAACTATTTTTATTTCAAGCGACGACGATGCGCCCATGCTAAAGACGGTTGAACTATTGAAAGAGAATATTACAGGTATTGCGGTTGTAGAATTCTCTGACAAAGGGCATTTTGTAGAGGGGGATATGGGAACGAACGAATTCCCAGAACTATTGAAAGAAGTCCTGAATCCATAAAACATAGTATACTGAGGTATATGAAAAAAAAGACCATTATACTTATCGTTTTAGGAGTGCTCCTTATTGTCGCTTTTGTTGTTATTGAGCGCTCAATCCGCAAGTCGACTATTGAGCAGATAGTGACAGAGGAAAAAGAGGCAGTTGCTGCAGCTGTTGTCGCATTTGGCGACAAGATGAAAGATATTGCCCTTATTGCAGAGCAAGAGGTACTCAGTGCAAGTATTAAGAAAGAGTACGAGGATACTGTCGCGCCAGCACTCATCACTCAGTGGATTCAGAATCCGACCCGTGCACCAGGACGTACAACAGTAAGCCCATGGCCGGAGCGTATTGAAGTTATTAGTATGGAAAAAGTGGAGAACTACTATAAAGTGGTGGCAGAGCTCGTTGAGATGACGAACGCAGAAGATGAAAAAGGAACAGAGTTTGGGCGAATCCCTCTGTATCTTACTGTTGCATGGGTAAACGAGGGATGGAAGGTTGTCGAGTACCAGGTTTCGATGGAGTAATCTATGAAAAGAATATCAACAATCCTTGGTACTACCCTTAACGAATAGTACCGTTTGTCTTAATTACTATGAAAAAACTCTGGTTCAAGCGAAAAGTGTATGGATGGGGGTGGTACCCAGCAACCTGGCAGGGGTGGCTTGTTCTCGCGGTATATATTGCAAGCATGTTTGCTTTTGCAGGCAGTGTGGACAATTCATCGCCCGACCGCGAAGTGTTCTTTATGCTCGTTCTTCCGTTTCTTATTTTAACTACAGCCTTGATCCGCATCTGCTACGCGAGAGGCGAGAGCCCTCGATGGCAATGGGGAGTGCAGAAAGAGTTTGAAATAATCGCGTTTGATCTCGACGGTACTTTGGCTGAGAGCAAGATGCCGATCGATGCCGAAATGGCGACTCTTATTGCAGAACTCTTAGCAGTAAAAAAAGTCGCAATTATTTCCGGTGCGGGCACTCCTCAATTGCAAAAACAAGTGCTCTCACGGCTTCCGGGCGATGCATTGCTTTCCAATTTGTATCTGCTTCCCACCAACGGCGCGGCACTGTTGTCGTACAATGGTGCATGGAACACTGCATATGAAAATGGGCTGACCACAGAAGAGAAAGCAACAATATTTTCAGCATTTGAACAGGCATTTACTGAAACCGGCTATGTCCGTCCGACAGATGCACACGGAGTAATCATCGAAGACCGTGGAGCGCAGATTACTTTCTCGGCACTTGGAAGCACAGCACCAACCCAACTGAAAGCGCTCTGGGACCCGGAGCATACAAAGCGTATTGCACTGCAAAGTGCACTGAAAAAATATATCCCAGAGTTTTCTGTTTCAATCGGAGGCATGACATCGATTGATATAACAAAAGGCTCTGTTGACAAAGCGTACGGCATCACCGCCTTGCTTAAGCATTTGAACTGCAATCAGGAAACACTACTGTTTGTCGGTGACGCGCTCTTTACAGGCGGAAATGATGCGTCAGTACTCAGGGCAGGTGTTGCTGTTATGGCAGTTGCGAGTGTAGAAGAGACTAAGGCGCTCATGAGGAAATTTATAGAGGGTAAGCTATAATAGAGTCATGGAGCCACAAACGACACAACGACCCTGGGGAGAGTTTCGGCAGTTTACCCATAATGAGCCAGTCACAGTCAAGCTAATTTTGGTAAAAGCAGGCGAATGCCTTAGTCTTCAGCACCACACCCATCGAGAAGAATTTTGGAGAGTGCTTTCAGGAACTCCGCGCATCACTATCGGCGAGAGGGTGGTGGAAGCGAAAGCAGGGGATGAATTTACTATTTCAGCGACTGTCGCGCATCGCATAGAAGCAGTGGGGGCTGATACCGAACTTTTGGAGATTGCCAGAGGAGTATTTGATGAGGAGGATATTGTCAGACTTGAAGACAAGTACGGTCGCGTATGATTACTCTCACCCGCCATCCAGAAAACCCTCTTCTTTCTCCTGACCCTGCTCGCCCATGGGAAACTGAAGGTGTATTCAATCCGGGCGTTGTCCGAATTGGCGAAGAGGTCGTGATGCTCTATCGCGCGGTCGGCGAGCTTGAAGCCTACATTTCACGGTTTGGTCTTGCAAAAAGCGCCGACGGTATTCATTTTACGAGCGCCTCAGATGAGCCCGTGTTTGGTCCGCACGAATCGTTTGACCAGTGGGCAACCGAAGACCCTCGTATTACAAAAATAGATGACGACTACTATGTGACGTATGTTGCCGTTCCAGAGCGTATTATGCTAAACGGTTCATCTTTTCCGCGAACAGTACCGCTTGAAACCGCAACAGGACTTTTAAAGACACGCGATTTTCGCACGTACGAAAATCTCGGCATTATTTCTGCCGAAGATTCAGACAATAAAGACATTGTTCTTTTTCCTCGAAAAATAAATGGGCGCTATGCAATGCTGCACCGCCCCAACCGATGGAACAGGCCAAAGTGCGCACGCAGGCAGGCTGAAGGCAACCCAGTTAACTGGCCGTGTGATCTTTCTGCACTGCCGGAAAATCCCGCTATATGGATTGCGTGGTCTGATGACTTGGTGCATTGGGACAACCACAGCATTTTTTTGCCGACGTCGCACGCCAATGATGCAAAAATCGGACCAGGGCTTCCTCCGATTGAAACACCGTACGGGTGGCTTATCATTTACCACCACGTAACAACAACAGATCGGCCGGACGGCTTTTGCTACAGTGCGCGCGCAGCACTCTTTGCGCTTGATGAACCAGGGAGGCTCATCGGAAAGCTCAACTACGATATTCTCGCTCCGGATATGCCCTATGAAAAAGAGCGAAATTCGCACATCGTCTTCCCAACAGGGGGATATGTAAAGGATGATACTTTGTATGTGTACTATGGCGCATCCGACCGATATGTGTGTCTTGCCACAACAAACCTCTCGGCACTTATTACTGAGCTTAATCAAAAAAAACAATGATGTATGAAACTAGACAGAGTACATCCGACAAAGACTGTATTGTTTACCTTTCAACATACCCTCCTCGGGCGTGCGGTATTGCAACATTTACGGCTGATTTGATTTCGTATACTGATGAACTTTTTTCTGAGGAAGTAGAAACGAGGGTCATCGCAATGAATACAGAGGCCACAGCCGATACTGAGTACGGCCCCAAGGTGCTCTTTTCAATACAGGAAAACCAGGAGCAGGAATATATAAAAGCGGCACACACACTCAACGCCATGGCGCACGTGTCTTTGATTTCAATACAGCATGAGTTCGGTATCTTTGGAGAACACTTTGGAAAAAATATAGTACTCTTTTTGCAAGCGCTTACTAAGCCCTCCGTGATTACTTTCCATACGGTTCTTCCGGAGCCTCCGGTTGAAATGAAAGAGGTAATGCAAGCAATTCTCAATCGCGTAGAGTCGGCAGTGGTGATGACCGAAGTATCGCGCGAGCTTCTGCTATCACTTTATGATGTCTCTCCTCTAAAGGTACGTATCATTCCTCATGGTATTCACCCAGAACCCTATACCGACGGAGTATCTGCAAAAGAGCGCCTCGGGCTTTCAGGAAAGCGCGTGCTTTCAACCTTCGGATTATTGAGTCGCGGAAAGGGAATCGAGTACGGCATTCGAGCACTTCCAGCAATTGTGGCCGAGTACCCAGACACGGTCTATTTGGTATTGGGTGCAACGCATCCGGTTGTCGCACGGCATGAAGGAGAGGTGTATAGAAATGAGTTAATCGCGCTTGCACGCGAGCTTGGGGTAGAAAAATATGTCCAGTTTCATAATAGATACTTGGAAACAAAAGAGCTGTTGCTTTTTTTGGAGGCCACTGACATTTATCTTTCGCTTTCGCAAAATCCAAATCAAGCAGTGTCGGGGACATTAAGTTATGCGCTCGGTTCTGGACGTACCGTATTTTCGACAGCCTTTATGCAGGCAAAGGAGGTGATCACGCCTGAGGTAGGGGTGTTGCTCCAGTTTGGTGAGTATACAGGTATTGCGGAAAACTGCCTTCGCCTTTTTGGAAATGTTTCTGAGCTCAAATCGCTTGGTAAAGCAGCGTACTTCAGAACGCGTGCGATGACATGGTCAAATGTCGCCTTAGGGTATATGACAGTCTTTTCCGAACATGCGCCGTCATTGCTTGGGTTCAAGCACTGCATGGTGCCGATCAAGCTCGACTATATCAAAAAGCTTACCGATGATTTCGGTATGTGGCAGTTTGCACATCTCGGCAACCCTAATACACACTTTGGCTACACGCTCGACGACAACGCGCGTGCGCTTGTTGCGATGTGCTGGCTCAATAAACATATGCCCAATGAAGACACGAGTATTCTTGCAGAAATTTATCTCGGCTTCATCGAGCGGTCAGCGTCGGTACACACTGAAAGCTTCGCCAATTATTTTACTGTTGAAAGACGAGCAGACAGTGGGTTGAACAATAATGAAAATCTCGAAGACGCCAATGCGCGAGCCTTGTGGGCGCTGTCGGAAGTGATGCGAAGCACGCTCCCCAAAGAGCTGATTGATCGAGCAAGGAAACTTTTTTCAGAACGCACAGCCGTGCATACACAAGTGGTTTCTCCGCGCGCTGCAGCCGCCTACATAAAAGCGTTTGCAACTGTTGCGAGCACCTCAGAAGATCACGGCGAACGAGTAGCGCATGTTCGCTTCTACGCAGATTTTTTGGTTGATCTCTATGAGCGAAGTTCAGACGGCGAGTGGCAGTGGTTTGAGGAGACATTGACCTATTCTAATGGTGTATTGCCGGAAGCTTTATTGGTAGCCTACACTTTCACAAATGATGAGCGATATCTTTCTGTTGGAAAATCAGCGCTTGATTTTTTGTTGGCACAGTCCTTTGAAGGAAGTGTGTGCGTACCGGTTGGGCAAGCGGGATGGTATAAAAAGGGTGGAAAAAAAGAACGCCACGATCAGCAGCCCGAAGAGGTTTCCGCACTTGTCTTGGCGCTTGCCAAAATGATTTCAATTAAGAGCGATTCAATGTATCAGGAAAAAATTATCCTCGCCTTTAACTGGTTTCTTGGAAACAATCTTCTTCGCCAGTTCGTCTATACCCACGCAACGGGCGGCTGCTATGACGGCATTGGAGAGTACGCGATCAATTTAAACCAGGGCGCTGAGTCCACTGTGGTATATTTGCTTGCACGAATTGCAATGGACGATATTGGAGAGACCCGTTAGGCTTCTTTTAAAAGCATTATGTCTTTTTCTGAAAGTTTCTTTATCGTCCCAACTTTCATTCCTGTTGAGAAAAGTTGTCCAATACGAATGCGGACCAAGGATTCGACAGTGAGGTGGCACGCTGCACACATACGACGGATTTGGTGCTTGCGCCCTTCGTGCAGAACAATACTAAACGAATAGCGGGAGAGACGCTTTGTTGTCGCAGGTTTTGTTTTGATTTTATCGAGCATGATACCTTTCGACATTTTTTCAAGTGCCGCATCAGTGATGTTTTCGCGCACAGTCACGGCATATTCTTTGTCGATAGTCGCATTCTCTTTGGTGAGCGCGCGGGTGAGGGTGCCGTCGTTGGTCAATATGATCAACCCCTCGGACTCTTTATCGAGTCGCCCCACAGGGGAGAGATGAGAGAGCTTTGGGAATTTGTCTTTGATATCTTTTGCTTTGGGAAGCGTCTTAGTGGTTTCAAGCCCGCGGGGCTTGTACAAAAGGACTGATTCTTTTTTGGTAGGAGTTGTCATTCCTTTTACTTCGATAGTATCAGTTGGCTTTACGCCGTACCCCGTCTCTTTGACCACTACTCCGTTTACAGAGACAGTGCCTGCGAGAATAAGCGCCTTTGCTTCACGGCGACTCGCAAGACCAAGGTGGGCTATGGCGCGCTCGAGGCGTTCGAGACCTGGTACGAGAGTAGAGGAATCAGTTTTCATAAGGATTGTAGTATACAGGAAAATGTATGTTTTGCCACTAAAATCTTTTTTGTAAAGGTATGAGTATTTTTGTTACACTGTAGAGCATGGGATATGTGTACATACTTGAATGCGCCGACGGCACACTCTATATAGGAAGCACGACCGATCTTATCCGCCGTATTCACGAGCACAATACTGCAAAAAACGGCGCCCACTACACAAAAATCCGCCGGCCGGTAGCCCTTCGCTATAGCGAGGAGTTACCCACGATTGGCGAAGCCCGCTCTCGCGAAGCAGCACTCAAGCGCCTCACTCGAGCGCAAAAGCAAGCACTGCTACCAGTTTTTTCTTAAGGAAAATTTCATGCTGTGTATTTTACACTTTGGGTATCGTACCCGCGTGGGCGGTCCGATACTGCGCAACAGCGGCTTCGGTCGGCTAGTTTCGGCCCGCCCACGAGTGTATGATGCATATTCTAGAAGTGCTATACTGAAAAGGTAATTAGTAACCTAGAAGAGAATTTATACATATGTTATTCATCATTGGATTATTGATCGGAGCCGCAGTCGTACTGTTTATTTTGCAAAATATTATCCCTGTCACTGTCACCTTTTTAGTATGGCAGTTTAGTGGGACGATCGCTGTATTGGCCCTCTTGGCCGTTATCGCAGGAGTACTCATCGGGCTCTTGCTCGCGCTCCCCGCTATTCTCAATAAAGAGTTCAAAAACTCATCGCTCAAGAAACACAATCAAAAGCTCGCTGACGATCTTGAGGAACACAAGAATCTTTTGAGAGACATTCCGACAACTGTCGTGCACACGACTGAGCCTGTTGTGATCGAAGAGGTAACCGTAGTAGAAACAAAGGAATAATATGCAGACACTAGAACACGCAAACACTTTTTTTCTTATCAGCTCAGTCGGCTTCACTGTTCTCTTTTTAGTCTTGCTCGTATTGGGTATCTATCTGATAGGGATTTTAAAAACTGTTTTGCGCATCACCAAAAAAGTAGAGCGCGACATCGACACAATCGGGGACACGGCAAAGGAATTTGTCATGGATCTGCAAGAAAGCTCGCTCTTCTCACTTTTATTTCGCAAAAGAAAGAAGTATACTAAGAAAGGATTATCAGAATAAAAAAGCAGTAACATGATGAAAAAGAAAACACAGAAGGATTCACTCTCGGCTGGGAATGTTGCAGCAGTTGGAGCAGGAGTTGTGGCACTCGCCGCCGCTTCCTACTATTTCTTCGGCCCGGAAGGGAAGAAGAACCGCAATAGCCTAAAGGGTTGGATGATCAAAATGAAAGGCGAAATCATCGAGAAGATGGAGGATGCCAAGGACCTTACTGAAGATGTCTACGCAAAAATCGTTGATGTTGTGTCCGCGAAATACGCTAAGGCCGGCAAGGTAAGCGAAATGGAAATCCGCATGTTCTCTGACATGCTGAAAGCGCAATGGAAGGGGATCACAAAGGCACACGCAAAGTCGTCTCCTGCAAAGAAGGCTCCCGCTAAAAAAGC
The DNA here is from genome assembly GCA_049317285.1 of Minisyncoccia bacterium. GTDB lineage: Bacteria > Patescibacteriota > Minisyncoccia > Phycocordibacterales > UBA9973 > UBA4124. The sequence goes on from JBMOIO010000004.1 coordinate 12,434, forward strand.
GGCTGGTACAGCAAAGAGTGCTGTAAAGAAAAGTGTAACAAAAGCAAAAAGTGCAGTGAAAAAAGCTGCCAAGAAAGCATCAAAATAATTACTTTTGATACTTTCTGTGAAATAAACAAAATGCTGCAGACGACAAGGCCTGCGGCATTTTGCTTTATACGAGTATACTGTTGGTATGCATAACGAACACCACCAACAGCAAATCAACGGACTCCTTATTATTGTCGCAACCCTTATTGTAGGAGCGATTCTTCTCTTTCTTATTCCCGGAAAACGCGCCGAAGCGCCTGCTCCTGTAGTTACTGAACCAACTCCCGTACAAACAGATACTCGTACTGTGTATAGCTCTCCAGAATACGGCGTCACCCTTCGCTACAGTGCCGATTTTACTGCACAACCAACAACTGAAGGAACTTCATTTTATTGGAATAGTACGGCAGTTCCGGCACAAACCCTTTTCCGTATCAGTCTTCCAAAAAGTTTTCAGCCAAACACTAATTTCTCTGAAGCCCGCATCTCACTCTATGCAACAGAAAGCTCGCTTTCCGCAAAGAATTGTCTGACAGCGCAAAACGGCGAAGTGGCAAGCGGTATGAAAAACTCCTGGGCAGTATTCAAGCTCAGTGACGCCGGAGCCGGCAACTATTATGAGACGACGAGCTACCGCATGCTGAAAAACGGTGCCTGTGTCGCGCTTGACGCAGTGGTGCATTCGGTTGCTGTGGGCAACTATCCCGCCGAGCTCGGCATCAAAGAGTTTGACCACTTTGCCGTTAGTCAAAAACTCGATGAAGTGATTGATAGTGTGACAGTACAATAAGGGTCGTGGCCCGCGTAGCCTTGGTGAAGAGGGCTTGCAATAGAGGCTCGTCTACAGCTACAATGAAAGTATTAGAAGTAAACAACTATTTATATGCTCACAACAATTGCAATCCTCCTCCTCATTCTTTGGTTCCTCGGATTTATCGGTATTTATACTATCGGTAACTTCATTCACATCCTTCTCGTTGTGGCTGTCGTGATGATTCTCATCCGCATCATCCGCGGAGAAAATCCGTTTTAAGTACTCACACAAAGATACTCCCGAAAAGGGAGTTTTTTTGTTTACAGAAAAATTTCAGAAAAATAGAATAGCTCCCCTCGAACCACACACATAATTTTCTGCTGAAAATTTGTTCCAACTCGCGCCAGACGCGCTCCGTTAGTCGGTTCTCCGGGACTATTCTATTTTTCTTTCTCCGTAATTCTGGTAGAGTACCTCGTATGAATACGAGCGAGAAAGCGTTTGTAAAAGCTGTGTATGCCTACTATAAAAAAGAGGGGAGGCATGACTTGGCGTGGCGGCAAACCACCAATCCGTACAAGATAGCCGTCTCCGAAGTGATGCTTCAGCAGACCCAAGTATCTCGCGTGAAGGAAAAGTACAAAGAGTTCTTAAAGCTTTTTCCAACAGCAAAAGCGCTTGCGACTGCGTCTTTGGCGGATGTATTGAAAGTATGGACCGGGCTCGGGTATAACCGCCGTGCAAAATTTTTAAAGGCAATGGCGGAAACAGTGACAACTGAATACAAAGGAGTGTTTCCCAAAACAGTGCGCGAACTTGAGGCCTTGCCCGGAGTCGGTCACTATACTGCGCGCGCTATTGCGACCTTTGCATACAATACCGCACACACATTTATTGAAACAAATATTCGCACCGTCTACATGCATCACTTTTTTCCCGAGTCAGAAGAATTAGTAGACGACAAGGTGCTGATGCCGATTATTGAAGCGACGCTCGATACAAAAAATCCGCGCGAGTGGTATTGGGCGCTGATGGACTACGGCAGCTTTTTGAAAACAAGTGGTGTGAAGATTCACCGCAATAGTGCGCAGTATAAAAAGCAAAGTCCCTTGAAGGGTTCCGTCCGCGAAGTCCGCGGCGCGATTATTAAAGTGTTGGCACACAACCCGCACACTACTACTGCTCTGCGCAAGAAGGTTTCCTTCGACACCCCCCGCTACAACACTGCCCTTGCCCAGCTTGTTACCGAGAACCTTATCGAAAAAAAAGGGAACACCTACCAAATAAAATCCTAGCGAGAACCCCTCCTTTTTAGATCCCACTTGCATCAAAATCTTGCTATAGCAAGATTTTGATGCAAGTGCCCCGTATACCTTTGATACTTGGGGGATTTTTACTACAATAGGCTATATGATATTAAGAATGACGCCTCGAAAACTTCGGCATTTCCGCTTTATTGGCAAAGTGTTCCTTATTAGCCTCTCCGCAGGCATCGTGCTCCTGGCACTGGTTGCAGGGGTGGTGTGGGCGTTTAAGGACCGTATATTGACCTCTATTGCGCTCTACGTGCCACCGCCACAACTGCCAAAAATTGCCGAGACACCCGTAATCCCGCTTTCCGGTGGTGAGGTGATCGTGGCGGCCGACAGCGCTGTTGTGCCGGAGGAGAAAGATATCCCGCTTTCAGTGTCAGAGGTTGTGGCAAAGGCCGACGACAGTGTCGTGTCTATCACCCTTACCAACAGTGTCGGAAGAATACTCGGTAAAGGAACAGGATTTTTTGTTACAAAGGATGGACTGATTGTTACTAACCGCCATGTAGTGGACACTTCCGGCGCTTCGTTTACTGTCACTACCACTGACGGCAAAGAACGCTCGGCCACGCTTGTGGCAATCGACCCTGTACTCGATATCGCTCTCGTGCGGGTCGCAGGCTCGGGCTTTACTCCGCTTGTGCTCGGAAATTCCAACACGCTTTCTACTGGGCAAAGCGTTATCGCTATCGGCTACGCGCTTGGCACATTTCAAAACTCTGTCTCTGTCGGTGTAGTGTCCGGCCTTTCGCGCAGTGTCGTAGCAAGAGGAAATAACGGAGACTCGACCTATCTTGATGCAGTGATTCAAACTGATGCCGCTATCAATAAAGGAAACTCAGGAGGTCCCTTGCTAAACCTCAAGGGCGAAGTGATCGGAGTAAACGCTGCAAGCGCACTGACTTCGCAGAGTATCGGCTTTGCGCTTCCGATCAATGATGTGAAGCAGGCTATCACTTCGGTGCAGAAAACAGGCCGTATCATCCGTCCGTATGTTGGCGTGCGCTATACCCAAATCACTCCTGATGTTGCGTCAGAGCGCGGGCTGTCAGTAAACTATGGAGTAATCGTGGAACCTGGTCGCTCACAAGCCGATATTGCAGTGCTCCCAGGCTCTCCTGCAGCTATTGCAGGCATTATGAGCGGGGATATTATCCTTTCGCTTAACGGCGTGAAGCTCGACCAGGCACGGAGTTTTGCTTCCTTGATACGGCAAAAAACAGTCGGAGCGACAGTGACCTTGCTCGTATTGCGAAACGGCGTCACCGCTCCGTATACAGTGACTCTCGCTGAAGCATCTGCTCTCTAGTCAGTATTATTACCGAGTGTCCACGATGCGAAATGCATAGAGGGCGCCCAAGAGGAGGAGTCCTGCCAACAGCATAAAGAGCCCTGTGTATGAAAAAAAGAGGAGGAGCACAGCACCAGTCATCGGCCCGATCACATACGCAAAGGGCTGCATGATGCGGTAAAAGCTGATCACGTCTCCGTCAGTATCGGTGACCTGCTTGAAAAAATAGCTGTCATTCATAATCTCAAGCGTACTCGCTCCTATTCGGGTAGAGAAAAGAATCACTGCCACCGCTATTGCGCTTGGAGTGTTTACAAATGCAAAGAGCGCAATTGCAACCGCTATGACGACAAGCGAGGTGATCATCAGCTCTTTTTCGCCGAGGTATTTATCCGCGAGTCGCCCCATAGGGTATGGGAAAATAATAAAAGGGAGGAGCATAAAGGAAAATATCGCCCCGACAGTACTCCAACTAAAGCCGAGCACTTGTATAAGATAGAGCGGTACATAGAGCGCCATCCACGAAAAGAAAAACTGCAAAAGAAAGTTCAAGGAAATCACCCGGCGAAGTGCGGGTGTTTTTCGAATGTGTGCAAATGCAGCGACCAGGTTTGGTGCACTTTGCGGGCGCGCGACAAACTTTCGCTGGCTGATAGCGATGATTATTCCGCAGACTGAAATCGCAACTGCTGAGATGAGATACACCGCACTAAAGCCGTATCGTGTAGAAATCATACCGACCAGTACCGGCATGCTGACCCATCCGATATTCATGATCGTGAGCATGAGCCCGCGGATGTTTCCTGTGGCCGTGTTGGCGCTGTAGTGCTCGATGAATATGTCGAGCGCGTAGAGGATGCAGGCGTTGAGCGCAAAATAGACGACAAATGCTCCGAGGAGAAGGTACTCGCTCTGTACTGTTCCGAGTACCCACAAAAGCGTTGCTGAAAGGAGTATCACCCCAAGCGCCACGCGCACTGTGCCAAATTTTCGCATCAAGCGCGGGGCTGAGAGGGTGAGCAGGATAGAAAGCGCGGAGGCGGTGGCAAACAAGACGCTGACAGTGTTTGCGCTAACATGCGCTCCCAGCATGCTTGAGTGCACATAGGCGACCAGCGCCATATGGAGTGCAAAAAAGAATGATGCAAGGAATACAATCCGAAGTTTTTTCATGAGTGTAGTATAGCGCAGTTTAGTACGCTATTAGATAGCGAGAATAACCGGGATAACCAGTGGGCGCTTTGCGGTGTTCTGGAAGAGATATTTTGAAATCGTTTCTGCCACTTCGTTTTTCGCCATATCAAAGTCGATAGGGTTTTGGCCCTTGGTGCTTGTTTCGATAGTGCGCTTGATCAGTGTGCGAGCGGTGCGAAGGAGCTCTTGGTTTTCTTTGAGGTACACGAATCCACGAGAGATGAGGTCAGGAGACTTCTTCAAAAGGCCTGTCTTTGCGTCTACAAGCGCCATCACCACGAACATACCGTCTTCTGCGAGCATTTGTCGGTCGCGGATGACCACTGTCTGTTCGTCGCCGATAGAGAAGCCGTCCACCATCATTGCCTGTGCAGGAGCCTTTTCCTTGCGGACACTGATGCGCTCTCCGTCAGGAGAAATTTCGACGATGCTTCCGTTGTCGGGAACGACAATGTTTTGTTCAGGGATGCCAAGTTCCATCGCAAGGTCCTTGTGCTGTTGGAGTCGGTAGTGGTTGCCGTGAATCGGAATAAAGAACTTTTCATTCACTTTGCGGTGCAGCCATCGAACATCTTCTTTGTTGCCGTGACCTGTTGCGTGAACTGTTTCTTCGCCCGGAGTGCGGTAGCTGATGATGCGGACGCCCTGTCGAGCAAGCCCATCTTTCATGCGTTCGATTGCGCGTTCGTTTCCAGGGATAACAGAAGAGGAAAGAATCACCGTGTCAGTTTTCTTGAGCGCAAACTTTTTGTCGGTCTTGTTTGCAGCGCGCATGAGACCAGAGAATTCTTCACCCTGTCCGCCTGTTGAAAGGACAATACATTTGTGAGGAGGGAATCGGTCGATTTCATCCATTGAAACGATTGTTTCTTTCTTTGGCTTGAGGAGGCCTGCCTGAATTGCAATCTCAATGTTTGTCTTCATTGAGCGACCGTTTAAGAAGATGTGCTTGCCGAGCGCTTCAGCAATTTCCACGATCTTGATAAGGCGAGTGATGTGGGAGGCAAACGCTGCAATAATCACGCGGTGGTTGCTCTCACGGCGCAAAATATTTTCAAGTCCTTGGTGCACTTTGATTTCCGGCAATGAGAAGCCTTCGTTTTCGATGTTGGTCGAGTCGGTCAAGAGAAGGAGTGTTTTCATTGAGTCGAATATCTTGTACGCTTTCTCTTCGCTTTCTGTTGCAATGCCGTCGAGCTGATCGAGTTTGTAGTCGCCCGGGTTTACGATCGCGCCATGAGGCGTTTCGATGATCACTCCCATAGAGTCGGGGATAGTGTGGGTCACACCCCAGAACTTCACGCGAAGTTTGCCCAGTGTCACCACTTCGTTATTTTCCACGATGACAGTGTTCATAGCGGGAAGATGCGGGAATTCAGCTTGGCGCTTTTTCAGCATCAACACGGTGAGGTTGCGAGAATAGACCGGCGGGTTGCCGATGCGAGAGAGCACAAGCGGTACGCCACCAGTGTGGTCAAGGTGTCCGTGGGTCACGATGAGTGCGCGGATTTTGTGCTTTCGCTCTTCGAGGTAGCGAGTGTTTGGGATGACATAGTCGATACCGGGAGTTGTTTCGTTTGAAAACGACATACCCGCGTCAATCACGATGATATCGTCACCGATTTCGATCGCTGTCATGTTCTTTCCGATTTCTTCCACGCCTCCAAGCGGGATCACGCGGATCACTCCCTCTTCAATAGCGGGGATGTGCGCAGTCTTTCGTTCTTCGACTTGTCCTTCTTGGCCTTCATTTTTTGGCCATGCTGGTCGGCGATTTCTTCCGCCACCTCCGCCTTGTGGGCGGCGATTGAATGAACGCTTTGGTTTTCCGTTTCCTGCACCTGCTGGGCGAGGGCCGTTATTGTTAAATTGTCTTTTTGGTTGTGTGTTTGTTTGTTGTTCCATATATAAAAATTAGTAAATAGTGTTCTGTCTCTTTTTCGCGAGTAGTGGATACAGTCGGTCAGTATTGGTATACCAGCTCGTTACATTCGCGTACCGGAGTACGGGAGAGATAAGTACTGTAGGAATGATACCATGAGCATCTGTTTTGGTCACAAAAGGAATAGTGCTCGTATACAAAGGAAGAATCGCTTCGTAGTTTTCGCTCGGTACAGCTCCTTTTGCAAGTACTGCATTGAATGCACCTGTTGCAAGCGCTGACTGAAAGAATCCCGGATCAAAACTTCTCACAGAAACGGTGACCCCCAGCGTCCGAACTTCTTCCGCCAGAGCATTTGCAAGGGCGATAGTGGTCGGTGTGTTGATTGTTGCAATCGAGAATCCGACTGAAGAACCGTTTTTCATAAGCGTACCGTTTTTGAGCTGGTAGCCGAGTCGTTCGAGTCGAGCGTATATTTCTTCGCTTGTCTCTTTTGGAGAATCGCGCTCTTTGAGCGGAGTCCCATAACCGTTTTCTACTATAGCGATTATTCGCTCTTTGTCAATATATTGAGTAAGTACAGTGACAAATGCAGCGTTTGCAAGCGCGCCTCCGTCTCCGCGCAAATGGTAGAGCGTTGCTTCAGTCGCACTTTTCACGGGCACCACCGTGTAGTCGCCCTCTGTGCTTGTCCCCACTGTTCCAGAGCTCAGTGCAAAGGTAAAGTCGAGGTCGCCCTCATTCATCGCATCCATCAGTTCTCGTTGGTTGCTGAAAATATGGACAGAGAGTTTTCTCAAAAGAGGCGCGCCTAGTACATAGTGTTGATTGCGCTTAAAGACAAGAAAGTTCGCAATACCTTTCTCGCTGTCAGTGCGCACGAGCTCAAACGCTCCTGCGCCAATAGGTTGTACATTTTCAGGGGCTGTCGCAAATGCTTCGTCAGAAATCTCCGCCCATACATGTTCAGGGAGAATACCTATCGTGAGGCGCGCAAGGAAGTCAGTGCGCGGAGCAGGGAGGGTAAACACGACCGTTCGCTCGTCTGGTGCCTCCACGCCAACAAGGCTCCAGTACGCGGTATAGTTTTGGTTGAGTGTACTGTTTTGCAGTTTGCCGACCGTAAACAGCACGTCCTGCGAGGTGAGCTTTTTGCCGTCGTGGAATTTTGCTTCTTTGAGTGTGAAGGTATAGGTCCGGCTGTCGGGCGAGAGCGTGTAGTCTTGTGCAAGTTCAAGCATGATTTCGCCATCAGCAGTTTCCTTCATGAGTCCTGCATAGACGAGCTTGGTGAGCGCGATGTCGGTGTCGGTCACTGCGAGGATCGGGTTGATACTTTTTGGTGCACCTATGATTCCTTCGGTGAGGGCGCCTCCTGGGGCGGGGACAGTGACAAGAAAAGAATTATGAAAGGCGACAAGCGTGAAAAAAGCTATTGCAAGGATTGCAATAAATAGGCCCAGCGCAAGCTTGCGGTACGCTGTCATTTCTCCACGCAAAAGTGCACGGAGTGTTGAGAGAGAGGGGATTTTTTTGTGGGTGAGAAAAGAAAAAAAGGATGCCATTGTGAATCGGCTCACCTATATAGGAGGGTGTGTTCTTTATGCAGTGAGAACGATAGCGGCGAGAGAGACTGCAGCAAAGGCAATCGAAACCGCTATTGTCAGTACAAAGAAGAATCGCTCAGCACCTCTGCGAGTATGCAAAAATGACGCACTGTCTCCGCCAACAGGAATACCGCTGGCATCGCTTGAAGGGCGTTGGAGAAGGATAAGGGCGATGAGTGCGAGCGCCAAGAGTATTTGAATGCTGTGCAGAGTTGCTACCATAGGTGAAACGAGATGATTATAGCAGACCAGAGCAAATTGGTAAAATTGACTTTTTGTTTATGTGTTATATAGTGGTCACAAACTTAAACATTTAAAAATGGAAGAAAACACTTCACCACAGCGAAATGAGACTCTTGCATGGATTCTCTTCGCGGTTTTTTTGTTGCTTTGCATCATGCGTATGGTTGCAGTTATAAGGATGTATGACCTTTTCTCTGCAAAACAAGCACTCTTCACTAGCTCGTTTGGCATAGAGATGACATTGATCATCCTCTACAGCATAGTGTTTGTCATTTATATGCCAGAAGAGGGTAGACCTCCCTTAGTTATTGCTCCGGTGATGAAAAACCTCTTGGGGTACTACATCGTGCGCTTTTGCTTTATGCTCATTATAGGAAGCTTCCTTTTTGCAGCACTCCTTCGCTTGTTCTTGTTGTACTTGCCGTTTAGTGGATTTCTGTACGCAGGCGCACTGGTACTGACTATTGTTATGAGTATGTCGCTCTTGCGCATGGCATCGAAATACTACTTCTGGTACCGAATCAAAAAAATCTCACGAAAGTGAGCTTTTTTCTTTACCCGCCTTTACTATATAATAGGTATATATGGCAAAGACAAAGATTATTCCGCTTGCTGACCGTGTGGTCGTGAGTGTGGTGACTGAAAAGAAGACGCTGTCCGGTATCATCATTTCCGAAGGGATAGGCAAAGAGCGCCCGGAGCGCGGCGTGGTGACAGCGGTAGGAAAGGGGCGCAAGAACGACAGTGGCGAATATATGCCAGTAGAAGTGGGTGTGGGCGATGAAGTACTGTTTTCCAAATTCGGTCCGGAGATTATCGTCGTCGACGGCGTCGAGTACTATATATTGAGAGAAGATCAGATTCTCGCGATTATTAAATAATTCTCTCTCAACGGTGTATTCCTCGAAATACGCGCATAAAATCCTGCTGGATTTTTGCTACTCTCGGCTCAGACAGCCTGCGAGATGTATTTCTCGGAGCACACCGTCGCTCGATCATTTGGTTATTAATGTATAATTAAAGAATATGGCAAAGAAAATTCTCCACGGGCTTGAGGCCCAAGAAGCGCTCACAAAAGGACTGAATACTGTTGCGGATGCAGTGCGCATCACGCTTGGTCCTCGCGGGCGAAATGTTGTATTCGACAAAGGGTACGGCGCGCCCATGATCACCAACGATGGCGTTTCTATTGCGCGCGAGATTACGCTTCTCGACAAGTTTGAAAACATGGGAGCGGAGATCATCAAAGAGGTCGCGAGCAAGACCAATGATACAGCAGGAGACGGCACAACAACTTCAGTTGTGCTCACCGCCGCAATCGCCACCGAAGGGGTCAAGCGTATCGGTACTGGTGCAAATGGCTTGGTACTGCGCCAAGGCATTGAAGCTGCAGCCGCAGATGTCGTCACCGCCCTTCGCGCGCTTGCACGCCCGGTGAAAAATAAAGAAGAGATTAAACAGGTTGCAACTATCTCGGCTGAGAGCGAAGAGATCGGAAGCATCATCGCAAGCACTATCGACAAGGTGGGGACAGACGGAGTGGTGACAGTGGAGGAGTCCCAAGTGTTTGGGGTCACGAGCGAAGTGGTAGAGGGGATGGAGTTCGACAAAGGTTTTGTCTCGCACTACATGATCAACAATGCCGAGCGCGGAGAGGCGAGTTATATGAATGTCCCCGTATTGGTGACCGACAAAAAGATTTCTGCTATCAAAGACGTTTTACCACTACTGGAGAAGCTCGCAGCCGCGGGGAAAAAAGAGCTGGTGATCATCGCGGACGATATCGACGGCGAAGCGCTCACCACATTTGTATTAAACAAAATCCGCGGCATTTTTAATATCTTAGCAATCAAGGCTCCTGGGTTTGGCGATAGGAAGGCGGGCGAGCTTGCCGACATTGCAGCACTAGTAGGCGCGACTGTTGTCACCGACGCGCTTGGCATTGCTCTTGAAACTGCAGACACCACAGTTCTTGGAAAGGCGGGCAAAGTCATTTCAACAAAAGAGAAAACAGTGATAGTGGACGGCAAAGGAAAAAAGAGCGCCATCAAGGAGCGAGTTGACGCTATCAAAGGTGAACTTAGTCAGGTGGGCGGGAGCAAGCTCGACAAGTTCACGCGCGAGCATTTGGAGAAGCGCATTGCAAAATTAACGAGCGGGGTCGCAGTTATCCGCGTAGGGGCAGCGACTGAAACAGAGATGAAGTATTTGAAGCTCAAGATTGAAGACGCAGTCAACGCAACCAAAGCCGCAATCGAAGAGGGAATAGTACCAGGAGGCGGAGTTGCTCTTGCAAAAGTTTCAGGCACAGTGACGAGCGCGATGATAAAGAGTGCGCGATACAAAAAGTCCACAACCGATAAAGGCGAGAGCGAATTCATGGCAGGCTACATGGCGCTCACCGACGCACTCACCGCACCGCTTCGACAAATAGCGCACAATGCAGGGCACGCAGATCCGGGGCTTGTCGTAGATGCCGTGCAGAAGTCCGAAAATGCATTTGGCTATGACGCCAGTGCTGACAGTATAGGCGGCGACTTTGTATTGGTGGACATGATGAAAAAGGGGATCATCGACCCGGTCAAAGTGACCCGCACCGCGCTACAAAATGCAGCCTCCGCCGCCGGCATCCTTTTAACAACCGACGTCGCCATCGCCGACGACCCCGATGCTCCAAAGCCAGAGCAACCGCAAGGGGGGTATTAAGAGCAAAAGAAAAAAGCAGTCACATGACTGCTTTTTGAATTATTTTTTTTCTTATAGGTATAGCGCAAATGTCACCATCCTATTTTTATCTGTTACCTCAGCGACTTCAGAAAGAAATTCCTCCTCATCAATAATATAGACACCTTTTTCTTGGTCGATTTGATCTATCGTATTGATTGCGACGACGGTATCTGTCAGACATACGGTAAAGATTTCCATATTGCACTTCTCGAACCATTCGTAGTCTGATCCAAAGATGAGAGGAGACATGAATCGATGCCTGTTTTTCTGAATAAAGGCAGGAACTTCTTCACAGCTAACTCTGTATAATTTCACTGAGGGCTTAACACCAAATGTTTCTTTGCGAAGTAGTAATAGTACTGTCCCCGTAAAGCTTTTTGTCAGGCTTGCCAGTGGTGAGAATATGCTATGAATTATTTGCAAATCATCCATAAGACGACCCCGCCTTTCCTCATCCGGAGTAGCTAAGATGTCTGCCATGGGTACTCGAAGTATCTTTTCCATTGTTAAAATGTTTGTTTGGAAAAACAATACATATAAAAATATAAAATGTCAATGACTATAGGGTATTAATACTAATAAAACCACCTGAAAGGGCGGTTTTTGGTATATTGAAAAAAGCCTGAATTTATGGGATAGTTTAGAATATGGAAAAAGAGCGGGCCCTTTTATTGAAGATTTCAGAATTAGAAGCTGAAATAAAAAAACTCAAGAAACAAAAGAAATATGGCTTGGTTTGGGAAGATAAACTTGAACAAATTGTAGAAGATTGTAAACACAATGTTCCTATCTTGCGTCTTAAGGAAAAGAAGAAAGATATTGAGCCTATCATCATTACTGATGAGTCAAAAGACCACAATATTCTGATTGAGGGAGATAATTATCGAGGACGGAGATTCCGGGCGCGAACGCGCGTGCAATGTGCAGGGCATTGCTCTGTATGGAGAGCTCTACACCTATATCCCGGTTGAAGGCTCGGCCGATGATGCAGAGGAATACCACGCTCAGTACGGCGACGCTGTTTCAAGCGACAATATTGTCGATATGTTGCGATATGCCGAAGATGATGACTCTATCAAGGCGATTCTTATTGAAGTGGACTCAGGCGGTGGCTCACCAGTGGCCGGAGAAGAGGTGGCAAGCGCTATCGCGGGGCTCACAAAGCCCGTGGTTGCGGTTATCCGCCAAAGCGGTATGTCTGCCGCGTATTGGGCGGTGAGCAGTGCGGACATGGTATTTGCTTCACGCAACTCGGATGTGGGAAGTATCGGGGTGACTGCGTCATACATTGAAATGATAGACCAGAGCGGGCGCTATATTGATCTCTCAAGCGGAAAGTTCAAAGACACCGGAAGTTCCGAGAAGCCGCTCAGTGAAGAAGAGCGCACGCTTCTCATGCGAGACATAAAAATCGTCCACGAAAACTTTATTGAAGACATTGCGAAATACAGAGACCTTGCACTTGAACAGGTCAAAGCGATAGCCGACGGCTCAAGCGTGCTCGGCGACCGCGCAAAGGAACTCGGCCTGATTGATGAAATCGGCAACAGTACTTCTGCACAAACATTCATCGAAGAGTATATCGAAGAAGACGCGGAAGTCTGTTGGTAGGTAGTTGTAATATTAGGGGACTTTGCTATAGTCCCATAAATTGCTTCAAAGGCCACGAGGTAGTTTGATCGTTCTTTTCTATAGTGAAATTATGAAGGCTGCAGTGGGCCTGAGCGCATGAGGCGCGATACAACCTGCAATTGCTGAAATAGTGCCGACGCTAATCGGGCATATCAGTGTTGCCCCCAAGTACTGGCGAGGGAAAAGGGGCAGCGGTGTTTTAGGGAAACCGAGTCTGAATAGGGCGAATAGAGGAACACTGTAGAGCCATACCGCGTAAGTGCGTGTATGGCTTTTTTATTTCCACGGAGTACACTAAAGAGGAGTTAATAATTCACCAATACCGGTCGTAGTCTCCAAGTGGGACTGCGACTCTTTTTTATACTTCATACAGATATATAGCTGTATTGACATTGTATATACATTGTATATACTAGATATATGACTACTCTAAACGTGCGAATTGAAGAAGCGACAAAGGCAAAGGCCGCAAAGGTCTTTGAAAAAATGGGTCTTGATATGTCGAGTGCAGTCAAGCTTTTTCTGCATCAGGTAGTGAAAGAAAACGGCCTTCCTTTCACTCCTACCAATAACCCAGCCCTGATTCGCGCCCGCTGGGACAAGCAGGTTGCTGCTGCTCGAAAGAGCGGTACGGCATATGCCACTGGCAAGGAGGCACTGGCGGATTGTTGAAGACGAGCTCGTGTTGGTATTGGTGGATATTGGAACACATTCGTACTTATTTTAACGAAACCCGCACTGCTTGACTTTTTATACATACCATGCTGTAATAGCGGTAATTAAAGAATCGTTCATTTAAACAAAAAACATATGGCAAACGGAACACCATCAAAGGGGTTTTGGAGATTTATTATCATTTCAACCCTTGTATCCTTAATGGTGCTATTACTAATCGCGGTTATAGTTCAGTGGCGACAAAAGAAAACTAACACCGGAGAACTAAAAGCGCTTCAAATCGAAACAAAGAGCCTTAAAAAGAAAGTACAAACTCTTGAAAAAGGAAATGCTGAAGAAGAAAAAAAGACTGATGAAGCACTCGCTGAAGTAGATCGCCTCAAGGAATACCAAGTGACGCTTCTCGACTCGATCCAGAAGCTACAACCAAAGCCGGACGATAAACCGGATCCTAAAAAGGATGAAAAGAAAGTAGCTACTACTGGTACTGGACGAAGAAAACCGGGCAACAGTAGTAACTGCAACTGCCCGCCTGTCACTCGAGCAAACACTCAAACGGCTTGGGCGAAGTATGGAATCCCTACACCGTAAACAAAAACCCTCTTATTTAAAGAGGGTTTTTTTATTGCGATAATTGCTCTATGAGTTGTTTGCCGCGCTCGAGTGGGTCTAGTGTCGGCGTGCCGTTTTGGGTGAGGATGACGGAGGTGAAGGTGTGGCTCGGCGCGTGGTCATACGCAAAACGGTCTGATAGCGGAGTGGTGAAAATACCAGAGAGGCCGAGCGTGCCGGAGGTGATAAGCCTGCCGTTGCCGCCGACGAAATTCCCCAGAGAGTACGCGACTTTCTTTCCTTTATACGTTTCGATTTTGCGCAACACATGCGGGCCTGAACCCAAGACTAAGTCTGCACCTGCATCAATGGCGGTATATGCAACCAGCTGGACATTGCCGCGGTCTTCGGTGCCCATGTATTCGTTTACTCCTGGCACAGCAGTCTTGTCCGAACCTTCGTTTCCGCCGTGGAAAATGACGATGACAAAATCATGTTCTTGTTTTAATTGCGCCACTCTTTCTTTTATAAAATCATAGTCGGTGATGGTGCGCATCGGCTTGGTGCTCGAAAGGCCGAGGATGCCGATACGCTTTCCTTTTACAATAATACTCGCAGTCGGCTTGTCGGGCGAAATATAGGGGATGCCCACAGCATCAAGGACGGCAGTCGTGTCTTTCAAACCCATATCGCCGTAATCATATGAGTGGTTGTTGACCAAGCTCACAAAATCAAAGCCCGAAGTTTTAAGCGCGCTCGCAAATGAGGGGTCTCCGCGAAATGCATGACAGCGCGAAAGCAAATAGATGCATTTACTTCCGCGATCTTCATTTGCAAAGGTCCCTTCGAGGTTGCCGATCATGAGGTCAGGCTCGGCCAATGCAGGGGAAACAAAGGAAAGGACGGTGTGGTTGTAGGTGGCGTCCAGGCTCGGCACCATGTCGCCGACCCACCCCACAGTGATGTCGTTTGGATACTGCTGACTATTTTTTATGCGGGCGCCGGTGCCTGGAGTGAGCGGGTACGCAAAAGAGAACACAATCGTGCTCACTCCGAGAGCTATAACAACTAAAAGGAGGCGCCAGAACATTTTCACAGTATTGTATTAGACTAGTGCGTAATCGATAAGGCGCTTTGCAAGGTCGGTTGAAACAACCTTGAAGCGGACAGAATCCCCAATGCGGAATTCTTTGCGAGTCTTTCGGCCGATAAGGGCGAGCTCGCGCTCTGAGTATTCGAAGAAGTCGTTGCCGATGTCGCGCATGCGCACCATGCCTTCGCAGCGTGTCGTCTTTTCTTCGACGAACATACCGTTTTGAGATACACCGGTGACAGTGCCGTCAAATAGCTGACCAATGCGGGTGGACATGTACTCGGTCTGCTTGTATTTGATACTTGCGCGCTCTGCATCAGACGCTTCTTTTTCGCGCATGGAAGAATGAGCCGACATTTTGTCGTAGTAGTCCCACGTGTCTTTTGAAATGGTCTTATTTTGCAAATACTCGTGAACCAATCGGTGCACCATAAGGTCGGGGTAGCGGCGGATAGGAGAGGTGAAGTGCGTGTAGTATTCAAATGCCAGGCCGTAGTGGCCGATATTTTTGGTCGAATAAATTGCCTTTGCCATGCTTCGCACGATTGCAGTCTGGATGGTCTCGCGCTCAGGTTTGCCCTCAAGCGAGAGCACAAGCTCGTTTAATTCTTTCGACGGGATCACGCCGTGCTCGTCCGCGGTGACTTTGTATCCAAGGCGCTTGAGGAAGAGCATCAGCGTTTCTGCGCGCTCAGGGTCCGGTGTGTCGTGGATGCGGTACACAAACACTTCGTCTGCGTGTTTGTCGCGGGTCGCAACAAACTCTGCAACCTTGCGGTTTGCCAAGAGCATCAATTCCTCGATCATGTGGTGTGTTGGTCCGCGTTCTTTTGTATAGACGCCGATAGGGACGCCGGCTTCATCGAGCTTGAACTTCACTTCTGTTGTTTCAAGAGAGATTGCGCCGTTGACGAATCGCTCGCGCTCGAGAAACTGTGCCACTGCAAGTGAAGCTTCGAGCTCTTTCAAGTACGGTCCTTCTTTGTCATCCAATACTTTCTGTGCGGCTTCGTAGCTGAAGCGATAGTCAGAGTGAATCACTGTTTTGCCAAACCATTCGCTGACGATTTCCATGTTGGGCCGGAACACAAATACCGCAGAGAAAGTGAGGCGGTCGACGTTTGGCATCAATGAGCAGAGATTGTTTGAGAGGACTTCGGGGAGCATGGGGATAGTGCGGTCTACGAGGTACACGCTTGTTGCACGCTCGGATGCTTCTTTATCAATAGCCATCCCTGGGCGCACATAGTGCGACACGTCAGCAATGTGAATGCCGATTTCGGTGTTGCCATCCTCGAGGAATTTTACAGAAATAGCGTCATCAAAGTCTTTTGCGTCTTCTGGGTCGATAGTAAAGGTGACAGTGCCGCGGAAGTCTCGGCGGGTAGCCTTTTCTTCTTCAGTAATCCCATGTTCGGCAATATCGTGCGCTTCCTTTAATACTTCGGCCGGGTAGTCGTCGCTAAATCCTTTTTCAAGAGCGAGTGAGAGCATTTCTGCATTGTTCTCAAGCGGGCGACCCAAAACGCGAGTGATTTCACCTGTTGGTTCACCCTGTGGGTTTTCCCAGTCGCTGATACGGCAAAATACTTTGTCGCCTTGTGCGGCGCCTCCGAGCTTGTCCCCGGGAATAGTGATAGCGGTATACATGCGCCCGTCATTGGTGACGATGCAGTGGTTGCCGTTTTCAAATGAAAGGGTTCCGGAATATCCCACCTTTGCGCGCTTGACGATGTCGAGGACCTTTCCTTGCGGGTTAGGGCTCACACTATTAGGAGTGGGAAGGGAAGTCACTTCGACTTTTACGGTGTCGTAGTGGAATGCGCGGTTGAGGGCCTCACGAGGCACTTCTATAGTAAGGCCGAGGTCGCGGACTTTGACGTAGCCGACTCCTTTGGTCGAAATATTGATCGGGCCTTCGAATTGCGCGCCTGCGGCAAGAGAATGGATACTAGGTGAGTTTTGCATGCCCATACTTTACCACAGCAAAGGGGTAAAGGCGAGAAATCTATTGACTATTTTGGCTTGCGTAGTACTATTATGCAAAACAAATTTAAAACTCAAAATAAGATGGATGAACCACAAACCCACTATTTTTTCAAAGTAGGACATCATGTTCTTACTAGTAATCTAGGCATTCAGCAAATGTATGGAGAAGGAGAACGTTTTGCTCTCTATGGCCTTACATGGCTTTGTAAAAATACGGAGGAAACACCGGCAAATCATGTAGTGGCAGTACTTGACGCACTCCCTTCACCAACCTCAATAAAGAGGCTTGAAAAAATCCGCAGGACCTATGAAGCTCTTAAAGAGAGAAAATGGTCCGAACTCAAACGCTCTGAAGCGAGGATGCTCATTTCACAGTATTTCCCTACACCGAGACCCGTACTTGTTCTCGAGGGAGAGGCAGCGCTCGCCTGAACGCAATAAAACGTTGAACGACCCATATTGGCCGTTTGACGTTTTTTCTTTTGTCTGCTACCATGACCCCTACATGTTAAAGATCCGCCTCCAGAGAATTGGACGAAAAAACGAACCGGCATTCCGTATGGTAGTGACCGATTCTAAAAACGCAGCTCAGAGTGGGAGCTTCCTTGAAATTCTCGGCTCATACACAGTGAAAAGCAACCTCGTAGCCCTCAAAGCCGACCGCATCCTTCACTGGATGAAAAACGGTGCACAGGTATCCGACACAGCACACAACATGCTCGTAAAGGAAGGAATCATCGAAGGCAAGAAAAAGAACGTGCTTTCAAAAAAGTCTCCAACTGTAAAGCGCAAAGACGCTCCGAAGAAGAAGTAAGTTATAAGGTTCATAAAGTTTGTAAAGTTATAAAGCTGAGCATCTGCTTGGCTTTTTACTTTATAACTTTCAACTTTTTACTCGCAGGCAATTCTGTTATACTGTGAATATTACTCACTAACAGAATTGCCTGCTATGTCTGATAAAGAATTCCTCGAAATGCTCGTAAAAGCCCTTGTTGATACACCGGACGAAGTAAAGATAGACCGCTCGGTTGACGAGATGGGAGTACTGCTCACGCTCTCTATTGCACAGTCCGATATGGGTAAAATCATCGGGCGCTCCGGCAATACCGCTAAAGCAATCCGCACCCTTCTTCGCGTAGTGGGCATGAAAAACAATGCTCGCGTCAACCTGAAAATCAATGAACCGGCAGGCTACAAAGGCCAGGCAGATGTCGCCAACCTCGACGACGCAATGGCTGACCTTAAAGATCTCTAAATGAAATTTCACTTTCTGACCATATTTCCCTCCATTGTTGCAAGCTACTTTACGGAAGCGATGCTCAAACGCGCCAGCGAAAAAAAGCTTGCTTCTTTTGCAGTGCTTAATATTCGCGACTATACGCTCGACCGCCACGGCAAGACCGATGAGCGCCCGTATGGCGGAGGTCCCGGCATGGTGATGACACCCGAGCCTATTTTGCGCGCGTACTCAAAACTGAAAATGAAGGGTGAAAAGACAAAGGGGAAAGTAAAGGTAGTGATGCTGAGTCCTACCGGCGCGCTGTTTACCAACGCCATGGCAGCAAAGCTTGCAAAGCAGTACAGCGACATTGTCTTTATCTGCGGGCGCTATGAAGGAGTGGATGACCGCGTGCGAAGCATTTTGAAAGCAGAAGAGGTATCAATAGGCGACTTTGTGCTGACCGGCGGGGAGCTGCCGGCTTTGGTGATGACTGATGCGATTGTGCGCCAGATACCTGGAGTACTCGGGAAAGGGGAGTCACTTGAAGAATCGCGCGCGGCCAGCCCGCGCGTCTTTACCCGCCCCGAAGTACTATTGTGGCCCCACTCCGGTAAACCTTCGCGGGGCACGTCCCGAGGTAAGACTTCAGGAGGCACGCCCCAGGCTAAGCCTAAGAAATACAAAGTCCCACCGGTCCTTCTCTCTGGAGATCACAAGAAAATAGAAGAGTGGCGCTCTTCACAAAAACTGAGCCAGCAGAAGTAAAGGGTTTTTTATAGAGGTTTTTTGATAGAGGGGGTGTATACTGTAATTGTTTAATAAATTAAGACCCAATTTCATGAATCACGAAAAGATTGACGGACAGGAAGAAGGAAATGAGCTTGAGCTTCAGGCAGTTTCATTACAGGAAACAGAAAGCGCTGCAGATCCTTTTGCGAAAGGACGGGAACGCATAGCAGCAGTCGGAGATTTTATTGCAAAAACAAAAGAAAAGGCGGGCAATGTAGCATCTCGCGTCAGCGGGGCGCTTTCACGCTTTTGGTCACGAACAAAGTCTGTTGCAGGCGAGAGTGCTGCAGCGGTGTTGTCAGCGGATGTATTGGCATCCAAGGGCTACGATGCTGTTGCTGAAAAAGCATCAGAGATCGATCATGCTATCGGCGAAAAAGTTGAGTCATTTGGCGAAACGGTAGGCTACAAAACCGCTGAAGCGGCGGACTATGTACAAGGAAAGGCGCAAGAAGTAAAAAACACTGTTACTGATGCATATGACGAAACCCTTCTGTGGGGCAAAGACAAAAAAGATCAGGTAGGAGAGTTTATTACAGACAACTACGACAAAGCGATCAATTTCAAGAATGAAAAAGTGGAGCAGGTAAAAGAGTTTGCCACTGAAAAAGTTGAGCTCGCAAAGGATGTCGCCTTTTTTGTAAAAGAAAAAACATCTGAAGGTCTCGATAAGGCGAAAACAGGCATTGAAAACCGCTACAACAAAGTGAAGTCATTTGGGGAGAATGCGATCATGGCGGCAAAAATGGAGGCTTCTCGACTTAAAAATGCATACCGCGAGAACATGAACGCGCTTCGCCTGCGCCGATTGCAGGCTGAATACGAGCGCATTGCAGCAAATGAGTCCCAGGCTT
Source organism: Minisyncoccia bacterium (assembly GCA_049317285.1). GTDB lineage: Bacteria > Patescibacteriota > Minisyncoccia > Phycocordibacterales > UBA9973 > UBA4124. Next base: position 32,281 of record JBMOIO010000004.1, read on the forward strand.
CAGCAGTTGCCGAGAAGTTCAAGCAGCAAAAAGACGCATTGGCGGAGAAACTCGGACTCGTTCAAAGCTTAGAAGCAGTAGCATAATTACAATATCTATGGATAAACAAGCATATAATGAAAAAATACAGCAAAGCGGTCTCTCAGCAGAGAGCAATCAGAAGATAGCGGACCTGTTGAACAGTTCGGAGCTGACGTTTGATGTAAAGGAAATGATCAAAGACATTATTCAGGCAGATATTGAGTCCGATCCTGTTGCACTGGATGCAGAAGATATTGCCGCTGCACGTGCACTCGACGAAGAGCTCGTAGCCGGCCTTGCAGCGGTTGAACACGACCTTGCACAAGACATGGCAGTGGTTGAGACTGAGCTTGCCGACCTTGAAGGAATGACAAGCGAGATGGACAAGGCTGTGGACGAACAAAAGATAGAAGCCCTAAAGGCTGACATACAGTCATAAAAAAGAAGCACTCAATGGTGCTTCTGATGGATGCTCTGATTTAATTTCTACTATATCCAGGCAATTTTTTTCACATTTCCGATAGGGAAGTGAATTCGATACGGCTGAACAAGTGTCATCACATATCTCTTGAAGAGGGTAGATTCATCGTAGTCATTGTCCGCAAGCTTTTCAAACTCTTTCTTTTCCGAGAATTGGATACTCGTTTTGTCTATGCCATGAGTGTAAAAAAGGTTGATGCCAGCCATGTCGGTGATAACCAACTCCTTTTCTTCTTGAACGGTTTTTTTAGCTCCGAAGAGTCCTTTTATCCCCCCGACACTTACCCGGTTTCCTTTGGAAAGGTAGGCGATAGTGAGGGAGATAACTTTTTTGTTTTGGGCTATTTCCGTAATAGGAAGGACTTCTCCATTGTGGAAAAATTCCGGTATTGGGGCGAAAATGTCTTGTGTCATATTGCTTCTATATTAGATTTATGAAAGAAATGTGTGTTATTTGTATAATACCATATAATTTATAAAAAGTCAAACTTCACGTCATTTTCCCCATAGAGAGGGATTTGACAAAAAAACGTTATGGTATATACTCTTTCCACTACTGACTACGGAATGGTTGCGGCTAAAGAGATATTGTAGATTATTAGGTGAGATTACACGTACGCCCTCCGATTCACTAAAAGAATTGGTGCGGCATTTTCGCGTTTTAGTTAAAAATTATACTGCATGAGTAAAACAACACAGGCCGTAGCGGGAGCACGGCCGAAAAAGTACTTTTCGAAATACAAAGAACCACTCGCACCATTTCCTAACCTGATTCAGCACCAGATTGACTCGTTCAATATGTTGATTGAAAAAGGGCTTAAGGATGTTTTTAAAGAATTCACCCCGATCCTCGACTACTCTACAAAGAAGTTCCAACTGGACTTCGTCTCATTTCACCTCGTTGAACCAAAGTTCGACGAACACTATGCTAAAGAAAACAAGCTTTCACTTGAAACACAGCTGAAGGCTCGCGTTCGCCTCACCAACAAACAAACCGGCACCGACAAGGAGCAGGAAATCTTTATGGCGGACATCCCAGTGATGACCGGTCATGGAACATTCATCATCAACGGTGTTGAACGCTCTATCATTCCCCAGCTCTCCCGCTCGTCTGGTGTGTTTTTCACCGAGCTTGAAGTAAAAGGCAAGCGCTTTTTCGGTGCAAAGATCATCCCAAACCGCGGTGTATGGATCGAAATCGAATCTGATCCCGACGGTACTGTGTACGTGCGTATCGACAAGAAGCGCAAGTTCCCGATCATCTCACTCCTTCGAGCAATGGGTCTCACTGAAGACGCTGACATCAAAAAGCACTTCAAAAACGAAGCGTCTAAGAAAATGATTGAACACTCAATCGAAAAAGACCCTTCAAAGACGACCGACGAAGCATTGGTTGAAATCTACCGTAAGCTCCGCGACGGTGACTTGGCTACTGCTGACAACGCACGAGAATTCGTCAACAACCTCTTCTCTGAAGAGCGCTACGACCTTTCTTCTGTGGGTCGCTTCCGCTTCAACAACCGCTTTGAGCTCGACTCCAGTCCAAAGGAAATGGAGCGCAAGACTCTTTCAGCTTCAGACATCTGCCACATCATCGACAATATCGTAAAGCTCAACACCACTCCAGGGAGCCATGCAGACGATATCGACGACCTCGCTTCCCGCCGAGTTCGCTTTGTCGGCGAAATGCTTCAGCAAAAAATCTTTGTTGGTCTCACTCAGATCAAGCGAAACGTGCAGGACCGCATGAGTACTATCGACTCTGCAAATGCGCTTCCAATCCAGGTGGTCAACCAGCGCCCGTTGCAAGCTCGCATCAAAGAGTTCTTTACGACTAACCAGCTCTCGCAGTTCATGCTTCAGGAAAACGTGCTCTCAGAACTTGAAGAGCTGCGTACCCTCTCTGCGCTTGGACCCGGCGGTCTCTCACGAGAACGCGCAACCCTTGAAGTACGCGACGTGCACCCTTCTCACTACGGACGTGTGTGTCCTATACACACTCCTGAAGGTCCAAACATCGGTTTGATCCTTCGCTTGGCTATTTATGCCCGCGTAAACGAATTCGGTATTATCGAAACTCCGTATGTAAAAGTGAAGGACGGAAAGATCACCGGCGAAATCGCTTACCTCAATGCTGCTGAAGAAGAAAAATGCATCATCGCACACGGCGGAAACAAATACGACGACAAGGGCAACCTTGAAGAGCGCGTTGAAGCTCGTATTTATCGCAGTCCAGGAATCGTTTCTAAGAAAGAAGTTCACTTCATCGATGTTGCGCCAAACCAAGCATTCTCTCTTGCGACTTCTATGGTGCCATTCTTGGAACACAACGATGCGAACCGAGCACTCATGGGTTCAAACATGCAAAAGCAGGCGGTTCCATTGATCCGTCCAGAAGCGCCGTTTGTTGCAACTGGTGTTGAAGAAAGTGCTGCTCCATACTCAGGCCGTCTCGTTATTGCTGAAGAAGCGGGCGAAGTGGTTGCAGTGGATGCGTCTAAAGTCACTATCCGCAACGACAAGAACAAAGACCACACCTACAACCTCGTTTCTTTCCAGCGCAACAACAACTTCGGTGCATTCCACCAGCGCCCAGTTGTTTCGCCTGGAGCGAAAGTAAAGAAGGGCGACCTCTTGGCCGACACTTCTACTACTGACCGCGGACAAATCTCGCTCGGACACAACATGATGGTAGCGTTCATGTCATGGAACGGTGCAAACTTTGAAGACGCGATCATCCTCTCAGAGCGACTCGTGAAGGATTCAAAGTTTACCTCTATGTATATCGTTGAATTCGTGTCAGTGGTGCGCGATACAAAGCTTGGACCCGAAATCACTACTCGCGATATCCCCAACGTCGGTGAAGGTCGACTCAAAGACCTCGACGAAGACGGTATCATCCGCGTGGGTGCTGAAGTAAAGGAAGGCGACATTTTGGTAGGGAAAATCACACCAAAAGGCGAGACAGAACTCACTCCTGAAGAGCGTCTCCTTCGCTCTATCTTTGCTGAAAAGGCACGCGACGTGAAAGACACATCGCTGAAGATGGATCACGGCAAGCGCGGACGCATTATTCGCGTCAAAGTATTCTCACGCGACCAAGGACACACGCTTGAAAGCGGTGTGATCAAAAAGATTGTTATCGAAGTAGCACAGCTTCGAAACATTTCAGTGGGCGACAAGCTCGCGGGACGACACGGTAACAAGGGTGTTATTTCTGTCATCCTTCCTGAAGAAGACATGCCTTACACAGCAGACGGCCGACCGGTTGATGTGGTACTTACCCCACTTGGTGTGCCCTCTCGTATGAACCTCGGACAAATCTTGGAGCTCCACTTGGGTATGGCAGCTGCTGAACTTGGCTACCAGGCTATCGTCCCTCCATTTGCAGGCGCAACAGACGCTGAAATCAAAGAAGAACTGGTGAAAGCGGGCCTTCCTTCAAACGGACGCATCCCACTCTTTGACGGACGAACTGGAGATAAATTCGAAAGCGATATCGCTGTCGGATACATGTACATCTTGAAACTTCACCACATGGTGGAAGACAAGATTCACATGCGTTCCATCGGGCCGTACTCTCTTATTACGCAGCAGCCACTCGGCGGTAAGGCACAAGGAGGAGGTCAGCGCTTTGGTGAAATGGAAGTCTGGGCGCTTGAAGGATACGGTGCATCGCACACGCTTCGAGAAATGCTCACTATCAAGTCTGATGATATTCGCGGGAGAGCTGCGACATTCGACTCTATTATCAAGGGCGAAACAATCGGCGAACCAAATGTTCCTGCATCATTCTCTGTGATGTTGAACTACCTTCGCGGATTGTCACTGGATGTCGAACTGGTGCAAAGCAAACCTGTTGTGGTCGAAGCCGATGCACAGGAAGTAGAAGCGTAATACTCACTCACACACATATATGAAAACACTCGACACAACAAATTTTGATCAAATCTCTCTGAAACTCGCAAGCCCTGAGCGTATTCGCGAATGGTCTTTCGGTGAAGTTACCAAGCCTGAAACGATCAACTACCGTACTGGACGAAGCGAACGAGGGGGCCTCTTTGATGAGCGCATCTTCGGACCTGAAAAAGACTACGAATGTTACTGTGGAAAATACAAGCGCATCCGATACGCAGGTATCATCTGCGAAAAGTGTGGCGTTGAAGTAACACAGTCTATCGTGCGCCGAGACCGCATGGGCCACATCGAGCTTGCGAGCCCGGTTGCGCACATCTGGTTCTTGCGCGGAGTACCGTCCCGCATGTCTACATTGCTCGGAGTATCACTCACTGACCTTGAAAAGGTGGTCTACTTCGCAGGCTACATCGTGACTGTCATGCACGAAGAGGAACGCGCGCGCATCATCACCGACCTTGACGCTGAATTCAAAAACAAGCTCAAAGGCGCGGCTGATGAGGAAACTCGCGAAAAACTTCGCACACTTCTGACAAACACAAAGAAAGAAATTGCTGAACTTCGCGTCGGTAAGGTATTGACTGAACTCGCATACCATCACTACTCCCTCAAGTACGGTTCTGCATTTGAAGCGGGAATTGGTGCGGAAGCGATTTTTGCACTCTTTAAAGATATTGACCTTCCAAAGCTCAAAGCAGCAACTGAAAAGCTTCTTGAGAAGGCGGGTGCTGCAGAGCGAGAAAAGCTCCACAAGCGTCTTGCGCTCATCCGCTCTATGATCTACGCAAACATTCGCCCTGAATGGATGTTCCTCGAAGCGATTCCGGTGATTCCTCCTGCAATCCGACCAATGGTCGCGCTTGAAGGCGGCCGCCACGCAACTTCTGATATCAACGACCTCTACCGTCGTGTGATCAACCGAAACAACCGTCTCAAGAAATTGAAGGAAATCGGTGCACCAGATGTGATCCTCCGAAACGAAAAGCGTATCTTGCAAGAAGCGGTTGACGCTCTTATCGACAACTCTATTGCAGGGTCCGATGCACCGGCTATGGCCTCAGCTCAGCGCCGTGCACTCAAATCCCTTTCAGACAACCTTAAGAGTAAGCAGGGTCTCTTCCGTCAGAACCTTCTTGGTAAGCGCGTGGACTACTCCGCTCGTTCTGTGATTGTCGTGGGGCCAACACTTCGACTCAACCAGTGCGGACTTCCAAAGCACATGGCGCTTGAACTCTTCCGTCCGTTTGTTATCTCTAAGGTGATTGAGCGAGAACTCGCGTACAACATCCGCGGAGCAAACAAGCTCATCGAAGAGCGTATCCCAGAAGTATGGGCGATCCTCGAAGAAGTGATCAAAGGCAAGCACGTTCTGTTGAACCGCGCGCCGACACTTCACCGACTCGGTATTCAGGCATTCATGCCGGTATTGATCGAAGGCAACGCTATTCAGGTTCACCCACTCGTGTGTCCGGCCTTTAACGCCGACTTCGACGGTGACCAGATGGGTGTCTATCTTCCGCTTTCTGACATTGCTCAGGAAGAAGCGCGCACACTCATTGCCGCTGACAAAAACATCTTGAAGCCTCAAAACGGAGACCCAATCGTTGCGGTAAACAAGCTCGACATTGTGCTCGGCTGTTTCTGGGCAACTTCATTGGTAGAAGGTGCAAAGGGCGAAGGCAAATATTTTGGAAGCCCGAACGAAGCGATTACTGCTGGCGACTTTGACATCGTGTCATTCCGCGCACGCATCAATGTGCTTGGTACTGCAAACAAAAAGTACGCAGCATATGACAACAAGCCGTTTGAAACAACTATCGGACGACTCATGTTCAATGCGATCTTGCCTGCTGACTTTGGCTATATCAACGAAGAAATGACATCGAAAAAGATGGGATCAATCATGGACGAGCTGATTGCAAAGTACGGCGTGACTGAAGTTGCTCCAATTCTCGACCGCATCAAGAGCTTTGGGTATAAATACGCGACTCGCTCTGGTACAACATGGGGAATTGACAACGTTGTTGCTCCAAAAGAAAAGCCAGCGCTCGTAGCGCAATACCGCACGCTCGACGACGAGATCAAGGTGCAGTATGAAGAAGGGCTTCTTTCAAAAGAAGAACTCTACGAAAAGACTATCACTTTGTGGAACAAGGCGAAGAGTGAACTTGAAAAGCTCCTTCCTGCTACACTTGAAAAGCACGGCTCAGCAAGCGACCTCGTAACCTCTGGTGCCCGCGGTTCTATGGCGCAGGTGTCTCAGATGGTGGGTATGAAAGGGTTCATTCAGAACACTACTGGTCGCACTATCGACTTCCCGATTATCACTTCTTACAAAGAAGGACTCTCTCCACTTGAATACTTTATTACGACTCACGGATCGCGTAAGGGTCTCGCCGACACAGCCTTGAACACTGCTCGCGCTGGATACCTCACTCGCCGACTTGTTGATGTGGCGCAGGATGTTGTGATCACTGAAGAAGACTGTGGCACAAAAGGCTCTAAGACAATGACAAAAGAAATCCTTTCAGGATTTGAAATCCCGCTCGCAAAGAGCATCCGCGGACGTATTGTTGCAAAAGAAGTTGTTGCACCTGACGGTACAACACTCTTCAAGCGCGGACACCTCCTTGGAAAGGATGATGTTGCACTCATTGAAGCAAAAGGTATCGAAGCAGTAGCGGTTCGCACTCCAAGTGTGTGTAAGACTATCTACGGTATCTGTCGCCAGTGTTACGGACTCGACCTCGGACGCAACCACCTCGTTGCTATCGGCGAATCAGTCGGTATTGTCGCCGCACAAGCGATCGGGGAACCGGGTACACAGCTCACACTCCGAACCTTCCACGCCGGCGGTGTGGCTGGTGTCGACATTACACAGGGTCTTCCTCGTGTTGAAGAAGTCTTCGAATGCCGAACAATCAAAAACCCAGCTGCGGTGAACAAGTACACTGGTACTGTTTCAGAAATCAAAGAAAACGGCACCGAAAAGATCATCACTGTCATCTCTGACAAGTCAGGAGAGGTAAAGAAAGATTCTGTTGAATACATTGTTTCTGCTCGCCGTGTTGCTATCGTGAAAGTGGGACAGGATGTTGTTAAGGGAGAACTCCTTACTGACGGATCTGCAGACATTTCTGATATCTACGACTTTGGCGGACGCGATATGGCAGAAGACTATATCATCCGAGAAATCAACAAGGTGTACGAGCTCCAGGGTGCGTCTATTGCCCGCAAGCACCTTGAAATAATCGTGCGCCAAATGTTCTCACGCCGAAAGATCAAGGAAGCAGGAGACTCATCATTCTCTCCAGGGGAAACAGTTGAAATGACTGAACTCATGGAAGAAAACAACCGCATGCGCGGGCAAGATGCTCGTGAAGCAAAGGGTGATCTTATTATCCTCGGTATCACTCAAACTGCGCTTCATGCCAAGAGTTGGATCTCTGCAGCATCCTTCCAGAACACTAACCGTGTCTTGATTGCAAACGCAGTCAAGGGTGGAGTGGATACGCTTCGCGGACTGAAAGAAAATGTTACTGTTGGGCGATTGATTCCCGCTGGTACCGGCTTCCGTGCAAACCGAAGTGCGCTCAATATCAACAATAACAAGCCAATCGAAGAATAGAGGTAATGAACAACTCGGTGATCGAACAAATAAAAAGTCGGTTGCCTATTGCAGAAGTTCTCGCGTCTTATATCACACTTATTCCGGCTGGAACACAGTTTAAAGCGAAGTGTCCGTTTCATAATGAAAAGACCGCATCGTTTTCAATTTCGCCGGAGCGAGGGCTATACTACTGTTTTGGCTGTGGCGCAAAGGGCGATATCGTCAACTTTGTGCAAGAGTTCGAAGGGGTAGACTTCAAAGGGGCACTCAAAATACTCGCCGACAGGGCGGGTATAGTGCTTTCTGCGTACAGTGGAAAAACGAGTGAAGAAGTTGATGAGACTGACCGTATCTACAAAGCACTTGATGATGCATCATTGCACTATGAAAAAGAATTGCAGAACAATAAAGAGGCACTTGAATATCTCAAAGCGCGCGGATTGACAGACGAAACCATTTCGAACTTCCGTATTGGCTACGCGCCAAATGAGTGGCGGTATTTAAGTGGCACGGCATCAATCGGAGACACTCTCTTCCTTGAGCGCGCAGGCCTCGCGAAAAAAACAGAAAAGCTTGTCCCGCAAAGCGACGGTTCGAGTCGCGACATGGGAGGCTACTATGACCGCTTTCGCGGGCGCATTATGTTTCCGCTTGCGGACTCGAGTGGGCGCATCGTCGGATTTTCCGGGCGCATGTTCCCTGATACTCCTGAAGGCCCAAAGTATTTAAATTCGCCTGAAACAGAAGTGTTTCAAAAGTCGCGCATATTGTTTGGCTTTGATAAAGCAAAGCAAGCAATTAGAAAGCACAACTTTGCGATCATGGTGGAAGGGCAGATGGATCTCGTGCTTTCGCATCAGGCCGGGTTTAAGAATACGGTCGCAACAAGCGGTACTGCCGTATCAGAGCAATCAGCGACCGATATGGGCGCACAGCTGGTGGTCTTGTCACGACTCACACCAAACTTGTTCTTGGCATTCGACGGAGACAGTGCTGGCGAGAAAGCACTCGCACGAGCGGCGCTTGTGGCCCTTACTTTAGGGATGAATCCAAAGGTGGTATCGCTCCTGGGTGGTGTGGACCCGGCCGATTTTATCCTCAAAGAGGGGACGGAAGCGTGGAAAATGCGATTGAAGGAAAGCGAACACTATATCCTGCACACGCTTCATGCGATACAGCGCTCGATACCGTCGGCGCACGGACTCAAACTGTTGATTCGAGAAAAACTCTTTCCGTTTTTGTTGCGGGTTAAGTCCGCAATCGAGCGCCAGAGCTATCTCGATTCTATTGCGCGAGAAAGCAGTCTTGGTGTGAGTATCGTGCTCGAAGACTACACTGCATTTGCCAAAGAACAAGCGAGTGTCCAGAGTACTGCACCACAAGCCCTTCCCAGCACAAAGTCCGCAACGCACATTGAGCGCTTTGTTGCGTTTGCCGAGCTCTATCCCACCGAGTCAAAAGAGAGTCGCGCACTGCTTACTGATTTTACATTCAACGAAAGCCGTCTCACCCTTTCTTCTCTTGGCGAGAACAAAGAGAGTATCCTCGCGCTCATAGAAAGCCAGTACCAGTCGTTTTCAAGCGAGGACCGGATAGCTGTGGCGCGTGAGCTTGCCGAAACAATCATTCAAGAATTTCTTCAAGAATTGAAGTTTCAATATTCCATGAGCATGGCTGCCGCCAAGCAAGAAGGGGACGAAGAAAAAGAACTTCACTATCTCGGACTTCTCCAGCAAATTAACCAGCGTCGTCAGGGAGGGTAAGAGACGCGTCCCACGCCGTCCTTACGGACTATGCGGGACGCGGTACCACGGCTGTCCTTACGGACTATGCGGGACGCGGTACCACGGCTGTCCTTACGGACTATGCGGGACGCGTCCCGCGAAGCCTCGGCGAAGTGGGATTGACTTTTACCCCTATTTCCCTGATGATAGCTATGCACTCATTTATGCCAAATAAGAAACCAGCCCCAAAGGCAAAAGTACAACCAAAGAAGGCACTCAAAAAAAGCGCCCCGGCGCCCAAAAATAAGAAGGTAGTAGCGAAGAAACCTACACCAGTCAAAAAAGTCCCCTCCAAGGCAATCGCAAAAAAAGCAGTAAAGAAACCTGCGAACGTTGCACCAAAGAAAGTAGTAAAGAAAGTAGTACAGAAAACGCCTGTTAAAAAAGTGGCACCAAAGAAAATAGAACCAGTTGTAGAACGCGCAAAGCCGCGGCCAATTACTATTCGTCATGCTGGAAGCGCACCTCGTCGCGAAACTAATACTGAAAAGAAATTAAAGGAATTGGAAGTGAAGAGCGACGAGCTGATCCAAAAAGGGAAGAAGCGCGGCTTTATCACCTACGACGAGATTTTAAAAACATTCCCCGATATTGAAAACAACATTTCATTTTTGGATGAATTGTATGAAAAGTTCTCTGGTGCAGGTATCGATGTTCTCGAAGGGGGAAACCTTCTTGATGTTGACGCGACTGAAGACCTTTCAAAATACGCAAAGGACTCGCACAGCTTTAGTTCGGTCCAAATGTATCTGAAGGATATCGGTCAGTACCCACTGATCAATGCAGCACAGGAAAAAGAGCTTGCAAAGCGTATTCAAGCCGGCGACGGCGAAGCAAAGAACTTGCTCGCACGAAGCAACCTTCGCTTGGTGGTAAGTATTGCAAAGAAGTACGCAAACCGTACTGCAGACCTTACCCTTTTGGACTTGATCCAAGAAGGAAATATCGGATTGTTTAAGGCAGTAGAGAAGTTTGACCATACGAAAGGCTTCAAGTTCTCAACCTATGCAACTTGGTGGATTCGACAGTCTATTACTCGAGCACTTGCGGACCAGTCTCGCACTATCCGTATTCCGGTGCACATGGTGGAAACCATTTCAAAATACAAGCAGGTGCTTCGCCGTTTGGCACAAGACCTTGGGCGTGATCCGATGCCTGAAGAAGTAGCGATGGAGATGGGAATCGAAGTTGAGAAAGTGCATGTCATTGAACAGATCAACCAAGAGACTCGCTCGCTTGAACAGCCGATCGGAGACGACGAAGACAAATCAACCTTCGGTGAATTTATTCCCGACGACAAGATTCTTCGTCCCGACCAAGAAGCCTCTCGCCGTATGCTCACCGATGCCATCCGCGCCGTTTTGGAAGACCTCTCTCCAAAGGAGAAACGAATTCTTGAGATGCGCTATGGGTTGACCGACGGTGTACAGCACACGCTTGAAGAAGTAGGGAAGGAGTTTGGCGTCACCCGCGAACGCATCCGACAGATTGAAGCGAAGGTGCACGAAAAGCTTCGCCAAAACGACCGCATTCAGCGGCTGCGCAATTACTTCGACTAGTCTCGCCGTAGCTTTAGCAAAGGCGGATTAAGCGCTCAAGAAAAATAAGTATAGCTCCTTTCGAACGGCACGCATAAATTTCTGCTGAAATTTTGCTCCAACTCGGCTCAGTCAGCCTGCGTTAGACCGTTCTCAAGGACTATACTTATTTTTCTCTCGCTTAGTGAATAAGTAATACAAAAAGCCCTAGTAATAGGGCCTTTTGTATTACTTGCTTTTTTGTAAAATCTATGGTATAATTCACTTAGACTTAACAACTAAACATGGACCCAAATAAATCTCTCGAACAACTACTCTCTGCAAAACCGGAAGATATTCTGAAGCAATTGCTTGCTTTTAATCTTATGATTCAAAAATCAGGAAACGAGGAAATCATAGCGATATGGCATACATTAAAATCTGCAGAATCTATGGCGAATGCTTCGACAACTGGTTCGGAAAATATCCAAGAACTTTTGAAATCTGTAAAATCAAGATTAAAGATTATTCTTGCTGAAGAACATAGTGTATATAGAAAAGAAAAAAAAGAACTTTTCGAATCTATTGTAGGAGAATTGTAAAAAAAAAGCCCGGGCACAGTCTCGGGTTTTTCTTATTGTTGACTTTTGTTTAAAGAAGAGTAGAGTGCTGTGAAATACTGATTCTATGAAAAAAATCTGCTCAGCTCGTTTCTTGTTTATTTCAGGTTTGGTGTTTCTAGCGTATGCTGTAGCGGCCATATCTCCAATAGCATTTTTTATTGCCGGAACTTTCCATAGTGTCGCCGGTATACTGACAGTCTACAGCTCGAAGAGTGGAAAGTGGACACGTATTGGGGGAAGCCTGCTTTTTGTCTTTTGGATTATGGCATTGATTCCTTCATTTCCTCCTCCGACGGGAAGAAAGGTTATTCCAATGAAAAACCCCATACAGCTTGCTGTATGGGGTTTTATTTTTTTACAGAATACTGTCGATCATTTTCTTTACCTCCTCAAGCGGGTAGGCGCCTGGGATGATGACCTGTTCACCGGTCTTCTGGTTCACCGCAATGGAGAATGGCGTACCACGTGCGCCGATTTTTGTGGCCTCAGCAATATTTGCGTCAACACTTGCGATTGCCTCAGGAGAGCTGAAACACTGCTTGAAGCTTTCGGCATTGATACCGATATTTGTTGCAAATGTAGTGAGCGCATTGTTGCTTGTCGGATTAGCTTCGAGTGTGACATCCACTACTTCGTCGAGATAGTTCCAAAAAGCGCTGTTGCCACCGAGCTTTGCCGCGCATTCAAGCGCAATCGCTTCAGTATAGGCGTTTGGATGCATGTCGAGCGGGAAGTGGCGGTAGACCCACGCAACTTTTCCTTTGTAGTCTGCGACCACACTTTTAAGTGTAGGATGGAACTTTGAGCAGAAGGGACAGTCAGTGTCGGAATATTCGATTACAATAACCGCAGCATTTTTGTCTCCTTGCACATGGTCGTCTGCTTGGAGTTTGGCAATGTCGCTCGGGATACTTGTTGGCAGTTCTGGTGCTGTCTCAGCAGGCGCAGTATCCGCTGTTTTTTTCATACCCGGCACTGTCAGAATAATGGCAAGCGCAATGAGTGCAAGGCCCGTGAGTACTGCTGCAGGAAGGGATAATGTTGGTTTTTTGGTTGTTGTTTCGTTTTGTGGTTCCATAGGTAGTAGTATATCGCACAAATCGGGATTTTGTGCAGGGAATTGAAAAAAAGGCTTATTTTTGCTATAGTATTCCCACTATGTCGATCACCTCGATTGCTACGTACACTATTACGTTTTTGGCAGTATATGTCCAAGTATTTATCCTTATAACGTTTTTTGAGCGCCGAAAAGACCTCAGGGCACAAACCAGCGACGACCGCTTGGCGATTACTCATTTTCCGAGCGTGACTATTATCATGCCGTGCTGGAACGAGTCAAAAACAGTGCATGGCACTGTTGAAAGCCTTCTTGCGCTCGACTACCCAAAAGAAAAATTATTCATCACTATCATTGATGACGGTTCGACAGACAATACCTGGGAAGAGATGCAGAAATACAAAGACCATCCTCAGATCAGTTTGTATCACACAGAGAACGGAGGGAAGCATGTCGCGGTAAATTTTGGTATCGACAAGGCGACAACGGATTTGATCGGGTGTTTGGACGCAGACTCATTTGTCGCACCGCACGCTCTTACCGACATGGTGCGCATTTTCAACAACCGCCCCGATGTGATGGCGGTTGCACCGACACTGATTGTTCACGGCCCCAAAAATATTCTGCAGTGGGCGCAGAAAGTGGAATACAATATGAGCGTGTATCTCAAAAAGATGCAGGCATTTATGAATGCGATCCATGTGACCCCTGGGCCGTTTTCTGTATTCCGACGTGAAGTGTTTGAAAAAATCGGAAAATTTAAAAAGGCGCACGGCACCGAAGACCAGGAAATCGCGTATCGCATGCAGGAAAACCACATGAAGATCGAGCACTGCCCGACCGCGTATGTGTACACGGTTACCCCCGACACAGTGAAAAAGCTCTATACACAGCGCCTGCGATGGATTTATGGCTTTATCCAAAACACTATCGACTACCGCCGGTTGATACTCAATCCAAAATATGGAAACTTCTCCCTCTTCACTGTCCCAGCGGGTGTGATCTCTATTACTGCTACGGTGTACCTCTTTTTTGCAGCAATATACAATATTATTGTCTATATAGCCGAAGTGGTTACCCGGTGGAGTATTGTTGGTTTCACTAATTCATTTCCAAGCTTTGAATTTGACTGGTTGTACATCAATACAAAAGCGCTCGGCATGGTGACGATTATTTTGTACTCCCTCGTCCTTATTTCTATGATTGTCGGCTCACGTATCGCAAAGCAAAAGCTCTCGTGGCACATTATTTCGTTTATGCTGATCTATAGTATTATCGCGCCGTTTTGGTTGATGCGCGCGGTGTGGAACAGTATTACTTCTAGTCAGCCAAAGTGGCGATAATATGAATTTTTTTAACCGATACAAATGGAGTAAATACCTTCTCGCTTTTTTCCTCACCGCTGGCATTTTTGCTGGTGCGCTATTTTTGAGTAACTATATTACTGGGCGAAAACTTCAAAATATCCGCGAACTGCAGGACCGTGTGGCAACCGATATTCTCTCTTCTGAAACTCAGCTGAACTTGGTGAAAGACCTTTCTTGCGAAGATGTTGGTAATACCTATCTTTCTAGTGAGATTGCCGACCTTGCAGAGCGAATCACTTATACGGAAGAAAACGGAACCTCGCCTGAAGATTCGCTTGAGCTGAAGAAACAGTATTCTATTTTAGAAGTAAAAGACTTTGTGCTTTCAAAACAAATCGCCGAGCGCTGCAACAATCTTCCTGTTACCATTTTATATTTCTATACCGATAAAAATATCTGCCCGGACTGCGTGAAGCAAGGGTATGTGCTCGACGCACTGCGCAACAAATACGACAATGTCCGTATCTATTCATTTGATTCAAAGCTTGATCTGACGACGATTAAAACCCTAAAGACAGTCTACGGTATTAGCGACCAGCTCCCTGCATTGGTAATAGACGGCGTGACAGTCAACGGCTTTAAATCACTCGATGAGATTGCCGCAGTCCTTCCGAGTGCTATCACCAACCCTGCTCCAAAAGCGCCTGTAGTTTCTAAAGATCTTTAGATAGTGATAAAAAGGGGTGGAGAAATACCACCTCATACTCAAAAATATGCTATCGCAAGATTTTGAGTATTGGAAAGAGAAAAAAAGCCGCTCTATGTCAGATCGAAAGACCCTCGGAGGGGAGAGCCCTCGGGTTCGAATCTGACACAAAGAGGTCTACCAAATAATAAAACCCCTAGATTAACCAGGGGTTTTTATTATTGGAGCCGCTTGTCAGACTCGAACTGACGACCCTCACTTTACAAAAGTGTAGCTCTACCAACTGAGCTAAAGCGGCATAGGGGAGATATGCTCTTTTAAAAATCTTCTTCCCGCCGCGCTCTTGAAGTATAACTCCCTTTTGCGTGCACTAAGAATATCTTTAAATGTTTCGGTATAGATGACTGATATGTCAGTCATAGAACGCGTTGTTTGAGTATGCCCCCGCTTGTGCTCGGCAATTCTTCTTTCAAGGTCATTTGTCATTCCCTTATAGAATTTTCCCGATGCATCTTGGAGAACGTATACGATATACATAGAATGTAGCTCTACCAACTCCCGCCCGAACGACTTGAACAGAGCTTCAGCGTCGTTCAGTCGGGCGGGGAGCTAAAGCGGCGTACCCGAGTGTTAATAAATTAACCCTCGAGTTTTTTCATTATAATGAAAAAACAATTTTATGCAACTATTTTCTTTCGGCGGGTTTTTGGTTTCTCACCTACGTCCTTTGAACTTGAAATGCTGTGAAGGAAGTATGAGGAAGGGCCGTTTTCAAGCCCGGTGAGCACATCATGCTTTTGAAACAGTGGTGCCGCTTTCGGAAATACGCGAACAAACGCTTTTGCCAAGCCCGAGTTCCCCCAATTGAACACACGGCGACTGTAGAGCCCGCCTGCATAGTAGCTGCGGCGGGTGAGACGAATGACACGGTCAACCTGGCGGAGCGCTACGCGGTCAAGGGTCGTGTGTTCACGCGCCTCGCTCTCATGCCACCACAGAAGCATGACAGAGAGCCAAAAGAGGACAATAAGTACAGCAAGGAGGATAAGGAGCGTTGTAATCATACAACAAAGCTACTTATGCTACGGTATAAAGCACAAACTTTTCGACTGTTGCTCCATTGTCTTTTGCAAACTGTGCAATTGTTTTTTCAGGAGTCTTAAAGAATGGCTGATCGAGGAGAATTTGCTCTTTGAAGAATGCATTGATTTTTCCTTCAAGGATTTTTGCTTTCATGTCTTCTGGCTTGTCAGAGTTTTCAACTTCTGCCTTCAGCACTTCCATAACGTTTGTTCTGTTTTCCTCAGAGATTTCACCTTCTGAAAGAAACGCTGGCTTCATCGCAGTCACATGCATTGCAATATCTTTTGCAACTTCAGCAGTTCCGCCATTGAGCACTACCACTGCAGCAGTTTTGCCGGTGTGGTGAGTATAGGCACCAACAGCATCGCCACTGATTTCTTCCACAGTACCAAGTTCGATCTTCTCACCAATTTTCAACACTACATCACTGATAAGGGCAGGAGAAGTATCGCGCATAGCGTCGACGCCACTTTCCCATGCTATGTCAGCAAGCTTGTTCAACAGCGCCACGAAGTCTTCGTTTTTTGCGACGAAGTCAGTTTCGCAGTTCAGGATGAGAGTGAGCGCGCGCTTTCCGTCAGTGCGCACCACTACTGTACCGTCTGAAGCATCACGGTCGCCCTTTTTCGCAGCGATATCAGCACCTTTCTTCTGAAGGAGGATGATTGCTTTTTCCATGTCGCCTGCTGCTTCTTCAAGCGCTTTGCGGCACTGCATGACACTGATACCTGTCTTGTCCCGAAGTTCTTTTACTTGTTCTGTAGTGATCATATTGGTTAAAAGTTTAAAGTTATAAAATTGAAAGAATTGATGATGATGCTTCATTGGTACTTTCCACGAAACGCACGCATAAATTTCTGGCTGTTGTTTTGCTCCAACTCGGCTCAGTCAGCCTGCGTTAGACGTTTCTTAGGAAAGCACCTGCTTCCGCTCTAGGAAGTTCCGCTTATTTTCCTCCGAATGCGTCCTTGAGTATACCAAGGATAGTCACAATACTCGAGGTAGAGCTGTCGTTTGCAACAATAGGGTAGTCGATTCCGCGCACTGAACAGTCAGTGTTTCCGATAGAGATCACTGGGATGTTCATCTTGCGAGCTTCCAAAAGTGCGATTGATTCCTTTTTCGGGTCGATGATCACGACTGCTTCCGGCATCTTGTAGAGGCCGACAACACCTGCAAAGTATTTGTCCAAGCGAGCCATTTCACGAGTCAGAAGAATCTGCTCTTTCTTTGTGTACTTTTCAAACTCGCCGTTGGTGCGGTCTTCGCGCATCTTCTCGAGCTTTTGGATGCGCACCTTCATCTGAGGGAAGTTGGTGAGCATGCCTCCGATCCATCGTTCGGTAACGAATGGCTGAGAAAGTACGCTCGCAGTGGCGATAGTCGCATTGCGGGCTTCAGGCTTTACACCGACGAAGAGTACGTTTTTTCCGGCAGCTCCAAGAGACGCCAAAAATTCGCCTACTTTTTCAAGAGCGATAACTGTTTTTTCAGCGTCGATAATATCAACACCGTTTTTGTTACCATAAATAAAGTTGGTAACGGTAGGGTGGCGGCGAGTACGGCTGTAGCCGTAGTGAACGCCTGCCTCCATGAGGGTAGTAGGGTCTATTTTTTTCATAACAATCTGTAGCAGAGTACCAATGGGCACCCTTTTTAACTGAATAATTCGTCCAAATGACGAGTCGTTACTATAGCATTTAAAGGCTGTTTTATCAATAGATACTTCTTTTTTTTGCCATTTTGTGCGAATATGAGTCTATATGCGCCAAAGCCAATTGTTTACGAAAACTAAGAAAGAAAACCCAGCGGATGAGGTGTCTAAAAACGCACAGCTGTTGATCCGGGCCGGGTACATTTTCAAGGAAATGGCAGGGGTCTACAGCATGCTCCCGTTGGGACAGCGCGTGATGGAGAAAGTGATCGGTATTGTAAAAGAAGAAATGGACGCTGTGGGTGGTGTGCAGATGAAAACTTCTGCGCTTCAGAGCAAGGAAGTGTGGGAGAAGACAAACCGCTGGGACGACGAAGTCGTGGACAACTGGTTTAAGACAACGCTGAAGAATGGTACAGAGGTGGGACTATCATTTACGAACGAAGAAGCGTACTCAAATATCGTAAAAAGTTTTGTGAGCTCGTACAAAGACCTTCCGCTCTACCCGTACGACTTCAAAACTATTTTTAGAAATGAAACGCGCAGCAAGTCAGGGATTATGCGTGGGCGCGAATTTTATTGGAAGGCACTCTATTCGTTTTCAGCAGACCTCGAACAGCACAATGTATTTTATGAAAAGATGAAGGGTGCGTATGCGCGCGTGTATAGCCGTGTTGGCCTGGGTGATTCTACCTACCTCACATTTGCTTCCGGCGGAACATTTTCAAAATATTCGCATGAGTTTCAAACTGTTTCAGAAGCAGGAGAGGATATTATTTATGTCTCACAAGAGAAAGGTATTGCAGTGAACAAGGAAGTGTATACCGATGAAGTGCTTGCAGAGCTTGGTTTGGTAAAGGAAGATTTGGAGGAAAAGAAAGCGATAGAGGTTGGGAATATTTTCTCCCTCGGCTCAAAGTTTTCTGAACCGTTTGATCTCACCTATAAAGACAGTGACGGAAATGAAATCGCAGTGTTCATGGGCTCGTATGGTATCGGTATCACTCGCTTGATAGGTACAGTGGTTGAAGTGCTCTCCGACGCGCAAGGAATCGTGTGGCCGGAATCTATCGCTCCGTTTAGGGTGCACTTACTCCAGCTCGGAGAAGGCGCGAAAGACGAAGCAGAGAAATTGTATGCTGATTTAATAGCACAAGGAATCGAAGTCCTTTTTGATGACCGAGCAACAGCGCAGGCAGGCGAAAAGTTTGCAGACGCTGACCTTATCGGCATCCCGCACCGTATTGTAGTATCAGACCGCTCACTTGCAGCAGGGGGAGTGGAGTACAAGCACCGTACAGAAGAGAAAGGGGAAGTACTGAGCGCACCAGACGCAATTGTAAAAGTTATGCATGTTTAAACGGTTTTACGAAAAGTTTTCTAATGATATAGGGATCGATTTGGGGACGGCCAATACGCTCGTGTATTTGCGCGGGCACGGCATTATCATCAATGAGCCGTCGATTGTGGCAGTAAACCAAAAGACAGGACAGATCGTGGCGGTGGGGCGCGAAGCAAAAAATATGTGGGGCAAGACGCCGGCTCATATTCAGATCGTGCGCCCGCTTTCAGAAGGTGTGGTCTCCGACTTTGAAATGACCGAAGAGATGCTCGCCTATTTTATCCGCAAAGCAGAGAAGCTTTCACAGAAATTTTTTCGTCCGCGCGTTGTGATCGGAGTCCCGAGCGGTATCACTAATGTTGAAATGCGCGCAGTGTATGATGCTGCAATCGATGCCGGAGCGCGCGAAGTGTATTTGGTGGAAGAAGCGATGGCAGCTGCTATCGGGGTCCGCTTGCCGGTCTTGTCAGCAAGCGCCACATTTATCGTTGATATTGGGGGCGGGACAACTGACATCGCGCTGATTGCGCTTGGTGGTATTGTGCGGTCGCTGAATTTGAAGGTTGCGGGCGACCACTTCAATATGCGCGTTGTCGAATACATGCGCGACGAGTTCAAGCTTCTCATCGGAGAGCCGACAGCTGAAAATGTGAAGCTTGCGTTGGGAAGCGCGATTGAGACCGACTACATGGAAATAGAGGTGCGCGGGCGCGACTTGGTATCCGGTCTTCCGAAAGCGCTCATGATTACCGACGGAGATATTCGCGAAGCGATTGCGCGCTCAGTTGCGCTTGTTGTTGCTGGTATTCAAGAAGTATTGGAAACTGCACCGCCTGAAATGGTGGCTGATATTATCGGAAGCGGAATCGTGCTCACCGGAGGAGGCGCACTCTTGCGCGGGTTGCAAGGGCTTTTGCAAAGCGAGCTAAAGCTTCCGGTTCATGTTGCCGAAGATCCGCTTTCAGCTGTTGCTCGCGGGACAGGTATTATCCTCGACCAGTTCGAGGAGTATACTTCTGTTATCATTCCTCTTACCGACCATGTCACCATATAAAATCACTCGCCGAAATCAAAATCCTGCAAACATAGCGCTTCGCATTCTAGGCATTGTTGCTTCTGTTGCAGCACTTGTTTTTATTGCACGATTCTTGGTGAAGTCCCATGGCGAAGTGATCATTCCCTTATACCCGGACTCTTTTAATACAGCACTCATGTCTCGGCGCCAGCTGGTGAGGAAAGTAAACGAACTGCAAAGCACGCTCGATAGCTACTATGCACAGAGCGCAAACCTTTCGTTATTGGAAAATGAAAATGCGGCGATCAAGGCAGAGCTTGGTCGCGACCCAGAGTCGCGCGGAATCTTGGCACATGTACTCACCGTACCGAACCGAAGTTTTTACGACACCTTTGTTATTGATGCAGGAAGTGCTGAAGGTATACAAATAGATCAACAAGCATACGCATTTGATGCAATTGCTTTAGGAACCGTAAGCCAGGTTTCTGAGCACAATGCGGTTGTCACACTCTTTAGTGCACCAGGTACGGAAACAAGTGGGACTGCAGTGGGGAGTGATGTAGCAGTGACACTGATTGGGCGCGGAGGCGGGGAATACGAAGTGCGCATGCCGCGCGATGTGCATTTTGATATTGGATCGGCTATTGCGCTACAAAGTGTGTACCCAGCCGTGCTTGCCGAAGTGGAGAAGATCATCACTGATCCGCGCGACCCGTTTCAAAGACTCCTTGCAAAAGCACCGGTAAACCTTACGGCTCTGAAGTGGGTGGTGATTAGGTAATTTTTTATATACTGCGCATTTCTCGCAAACAATAAAAATATGCTTCTGCAGAACTCGGTCTAAAGCCCTCAGACACAGCTTCGAAGCATATTTTTCTTTTTGCTCGAATGCTTGTCGACGACGATAAGTACTGTGCTCCGAGAAATGACTAACGGAGGCTGTCTGAGCCGAGTTGGAACAAATTTTCAGCAGAAAATTATGTGTGCATTTCGAGGAATACAGTACTTGGAGAAGGAGAGAGAAACATGATAATGTTACTTAACTTACTATGCTCAAATTCACGATACAAAAGAAATTAGACGGAACACTTGCGCGAGCGGGGGTTATTGAGACGTCGAACGGCAAGATTGAAACGCCTGCATTTGTGACCGTAGGAACAAAGGCTGCCGTAAAAGCGCTCACCGCTGAGCAAGTGCGCAGTTTAAACGCACAAGTAGTGCTCGCGAATACGTACCATCTGTATCTTCAACCAGGACCCGATATCATAGAAAAAGCAGGCGGCTTTGGTCCGTTTATGGACTGGCACGGGCCGACCATGACTGACTCGGGCGGGTTTCAGGCGTTTTCTCTTGGCGCTGCATTTGGAAGCCACGTGAGCAAAGTAACGCGCAATAACGATGCGCCACTTGAAGACACTTCGGCGACAAAAGGACAGCTTGCAACCGTGACCGATGAAGGGGTTGAATTCAAGAGTCATATCGACGGAAGTAAACATTTATTTACTCCGGAGCGAAGCATGGAAATACAGTGGAAACTTGGCGCGGATATGATATTTGCATTTGATGAGTGCACGAGCCCTACAGCTGCATATGAATACCAAAAGAAATCCCTTGACCGAACCTACGAGTGGGCAGTGCGAAGCCTCGCTCGCCACGAAGAATTGGACACTGAAAAAAAGCAGTCGATATTTGGCGTGATACAAGGCGGGCGCCACCAAGACTTGCGCGAAGAGGCTGCGCGAACGCTCGGAGCACTTGATTTCGACGGCTACGGTATCGGAGGCTCGTTTACGAAAGACGATATCGGCAATGCAGTAGGGTGGGTCAATGCAATCCTGCCGTAAGACAAGCCGCGCCATTTGCTTGGCATCGGGGAACCTGTGGATATTTTTAATGCAGTAGAGGCAGGATGCGATTTGTTTGACTGTATTGCACCGACTCGTATGGGGCGCCATGGCACTATTCACACCGCAGACGGACGTATCAATATCAAGAACTCGGCCTTTATGACAGATTTTTCTCCGATTGAAAAAGACTGTACCTGCTACACCTGTACGCACCACACTCGCGCGTACATTGCACATCTCTTTCGTGCAAACGAGTCAGCTGCCGGCACGCTTGCATCGATCCATAACCTTCATTTTATTTTACGGTTAGTAGAAAGTATGCGCGCAAGCATTCTTGACGGAAGTTTTGCACAGCACAAGCAGTCTTTTATTGCACGCTACTACAAATAACAATAAAGGGGTGGTATACTTTAGGCGTATGTTTTCAGTCCGCAAATCACTTGTTTATTTTTTGGTTTTCGTTGTTATCGGAGCATTTGTTGTGTATAACATCGTTAATACTGCATGGGACGGTACGTATGATTATGACAAGGAGTATGGCTATGCCGTGGGGAATACCGACGAATATACTCCCGACCCGGTTCAATAAAGAAGAGCGCATAACAGCGCTCTTCTTTATGATATAGTGCTTTCATGAAAAGCGGTGCATTTGAGCTCCATAGTGAGTTTCCGCCAGCCGGGGACCAGCCTGAAGCGATCAAGCAATTGATCAAGGGCGTGAAAAAGGGTTTGAAAAAACAAACCCTTTTAGGTGCGACCGGTACCGGAAAAACGTTTACCATGGCAAATGTCATTGCTGAAATCCAAAAGCCGACCTTGGTGATAGCTCACAACAAAACGCTTGCCGCCCAGCTTGCCAGCGAGTTTGAGGAATTTTTCCCGAACAATGCTGTGCACTATTTTGTTTCCTACTACGACTACTACCAGCCGGAAGCATACATGCCAGTGACCGATACGTTTATCGAAAAAGACGCACAGATCAACAAAGAGATCGACCGTCTTCGTCATGCATCCACTCAGGCACTTCTGACGCGCAACGATGTGATCATTGTCGCCTCTGTTTCTTGTATCTATGGTCTCGGTTCCCCGGTGGAATACGAGAAAAAGAATTTTAAGATAGAGAAAGGGATGACACTTTCGCGCACCGAAGCAATGCAGCGCTTGATCAGCATTCACTTTGAGCGCACTCCTGCCGATCTTTCACCTGCCAAATTCCGCGCACTCGGAAATAAAATCGAAGTGATGCCAGTGTCGGAGACATTTCAATACATGATCGAATTTTCCGGAAGCACCGTTTCTTCTATTTTAAAAATCGACCCAGTCTCTGCCCGTATTATCGCTGAAGAAGAGACGGTGTATATCTTTCCGGCAAAGCACTTTGTCACTGATGTCAACGAAAAGGAGCGTGCTGCAAAAGACATTCAGCACGAGCTCAATGAACAGCTAAAGTATTTTGAAGCAGAAGGAAAGCTTTTGGAAGCGGAGCGTATCAAGCGCCGTACCAACTACGATCTCGCGATGATCCGCGAGATGGGGTACTGCAGTGGTATTGAAAACTACTCCCGCCATATGTCCGGCAAAACTGTCGGCGAACCACCCGAAACATTGCTTTCGTATTTCCCAAAAAAACCTGATGGTAGTCCTGATTTCATGCTCTTTATTGATGAGTCGCATGTGACTTTGCCGCAGCTGCAGGGAATGTATGCCGGCGACGCATCGCGCAAAAATACGCTCGTAGAATTCGGCTTTCGATTACCTTCGGCAAAAGATAATAGGCCATTGAAGTACAATGAATTTGAAGAGCGTATTAATCAGGTGGTCTATGTTTCCGCAACACCAAGCACGCTTGAGCGCGAAAGCTCCGACGCAATCGTCGAGCAGATTATCCGCCCGACCGGTCTTGTCGACCCACTGGTTGAAGTGCGCCCCATTTTGGAAGAAAAAGCGGGCAAGTCCCCACTTCGCCCTGAGGGCTACGCGGGGCAAGTTTCGGACTTTATCACTGAAGTGGAAATCGAAATCAAAAAGGGTGGGCGTGTGCTCGCAACCACACTCACTAAGCGCATGGCAGAAGACCTCTCAGCGTACTTAAAGGAAAAGAAAATAAAATCAGAATACTTGCACAGCGATATTAAAACAATTGAGCGTATTCAAATCATCACCAAGTTCCGCAAGGGAGAGTTTGATGTCCTCGTTGGGGTGAACCTGCTTCGCGAAGGCTTGGATATGCCGGAGGTAACGCTTATTGGGATATTGGATGCCGACAAGGAAGGCTTTCTTCGAAGCGAGGTGTCGCTGATTCAGACAATCGGGCGTGCTGCCCGCAACTCAAACGGCCGGGTGATTCTCTACGCTGACCATATCACCGGCTCGATGGATCGCGCGATGGGGGAGACAAAGCGCCGTCGCGATATTCAGCTTGCGTACAACAAAACGCACGGTATCACGCCGAAAACAATCCAAAAGAAGATTCGCGATATTTCTCAGGCACTTGAAAGCGAACATGCAAAAGCGGTGAACAAAGAGCTCGCGCTTGATATGGAGCTCTTTGCCGCAGAAGAGCTCGCAAACAAGGGCAAGAAAACAAAAGGAAAGAAAAACCCAATCGAGAAATTGATTGCTATCAAGGAAGCCGAAATGAAAGAGTCAGTAAAACTGCTCGACTTTGAAACAGCCGCAATCTTGCGCGACGAGATAAAAGTCCTTCGTGAGAAAACCTATATCAGCGAGTAATGATTATTTCTTGAGTGGGTCGAGGTGCGAAACGATACCGATTGCAGCTGCAATGAGGGCGAGGTTTTTGATGATGTACTGCCCGACAAGGGTGGGAACAAACGGTGCGCTAAAGCTTTCGCTTGGAAGAAAAACAAGAGGGAGGGCAGTAGTTATCATGTGAATAAGAAGTAGTGGCATGACAACGCGCTCGGCACCTTTGATAAGAAAGAGAACACCGATGAGCATTTCAAATAATGCAAAAAGTGCGTAAAAGGTTGCAAACGGCATTGCCCAGGCAAGTGTTGTGTCAAAAAGCCCGTGAACCAGGGGTCCTGCAGGGGAAAGGCCAATAAGCTTTAGTGTCCCAAACCAAAAGAAAATAATAAAGAGGGAGCCACGCGCCACAGGGACTGAACTGCGGCGGAAAAAAGCTAGTATTGTGCGGTCAATTTGTCGAATAGTCATAGGAAACAGTGTATCATATGCCCCTTTTAAAAAGGGGGTATTTTTGCTATACTGTATTGATGCCTACTACTCCCAAAGACTCTCCCAAGACTCCTAAAAATAGCGAAAAGCACAGCATTGACTACGGCACAATCGTGGTTAAGGGCGCACGCACGCACAACCTTAAAAATGTGAGTGTCGAAATGCCCCGTGGAAGAATGGTGGCGATCACTGGCCTTTCAGGTTCTGGAAAGTCTTCACTTGCTTTTGACACTATTTTTGCCGAAGGACAGCGCCGGTATGTCGAGTCGCTCTCTTCCTATGCCCGCCAATTTTTAAACCAAATGCCAAAGCCCGATGTCGATGAGATCACTGGCCTTTCGCCCGCTATTTCTATCGACCAAAAGTCGCGCTCTAACAACCCGCGCTCAACGGTAGCGACTATTACTGAAATCTACGACTACCTTCGTGTGCTCTATGCCCGTATTGGGAAAGCATATTGCCCGGTCTGTGGCACACTGATCACTCGTCTTTCAACTGACGAGATCAACGCATTCATCCTCGGCAAGATTAAGGAATTTTCTAAGACGAAGAAGGCGGATAAGGATGTGATGGGCGTCACCTTCAACGATACTCGCATACAAATTTTTGCCCCTGTCGTGCGCGGGCGAAAAGGCGAGTACTATCAGCTTTTGTATGATTTGCTCGGGCGCGGATTTTCAACTGTGCGTGTCGACGGCACCACACATAGCCTTCGCGAAAAGATCGAGCTTTCAAAAACAACAAAGCACACTATTGAAGTATTGGTGGACGAGCTTGCTGTGCACGAATTCAAAGATAATCCGCGCGACTCAGAGCTCCGTCTTTCAGAAGCGGTAGAGCGCGCACTATTGGAAAGTGATGGATTGGTGCAAGTGGTGTTTGGCGTAAGTCCCGACTTTGCCATGCAGACTGACAGCCTGCAGGAATTTTTGATGTCGTCGAAATTTTCGTGTCCCAACGACGGCTTTTCATTTCCAGAAATCGAGCCACGATTGTTTTCATTTAACTCGCCGTATGGCGCGTGCCCGGAGTGTAATGGTATTGGGACCAAGTTTTTTGGCGGTAGCGAGCCCTGTACTGTTTGTAATGGCAAGCGCCTTCGTCCTGAAGCGCTTAACATCTTTTTAGGTGAAGGTCGTACTAAAAAAGGGGAGGCCGACCGTGGAGATTATGGGACTAATATTGTGGACCTCACTTCATTTTCTGTAGAACAGGCATTTGATTTCTTTGGTTCATTGAAACTCTCTGCAAAAGACAAAGAGGTTGCAACACCGATCTTGCGCGAAATCGAAGACCGCCTCACCTTTCTTTTGAATGTTGGCTTGGAATATCTCGCACTTTCTCGTACTGCAAACACACTCTCTGGCGGGGAAGCGCAACGCATCAGACTTGCATCCCAGCTTGGTTCTCGATTGGTGGGTGCTATGTATGTGCTCGACGAGCCGACGATTGGCTTGCATCAGCGCGACAACGAGCGCCTTATTAAAACGCTTTTGGACCTTCGCGATATCGGTAACACTATTATCGTAGTGGAGCATGATGAAGACACTATCTTTGCTTCCGACTATTTGGTGGATATCGGCCCCGGTGCCGGCATTCATGGAGGAAATGTTGTGGTCTCTGGCTATCTTGACGACTTGCTTG
Organism: Minisyncoccia bacterium; assembly: GCA_049317285.1. GTDB lineage: Bacteria > Patescibacteriota > Minisyncoccia > Phycocordibacterales > UBA9973 > UBA4124. The sequence continues at coordinate 59,087 of JBMOIO010000004.1, forward strand.
CCGCAAAGAACAATGACTCAGGCTCGCGCACACTTGCCTATCTTCGGCGTGAAGAAGAAATTGCTATTCCTGAGAAACGACGCGATGACGACAAGGGAATGATCCGCATTGTCGGCGCGCACTTGCATAATATTGTGAATCAAAACATTGAGCTTCCGCTTGGGCGCATGGTGTGTATCACTGGTGTATCAGGGAGCGGAAAAAGTACTTTCCTTTATGAAGTGTTATACAAAAACCTCCAGGCTCGTTTTGAAAGAAAACTGCGGAGTGCGCAAATCTATAACTGCGCGTCTATTACTGGCACTGAATATTTACAGCGAGCGATTATGATCGACCAGTCTGCTATCGGCCGCACCCCTCGCTCAAATATTGCGACGTATACTGGGGCATTTACTCATATTCGAGAAATTTTTGCCGCAACCGAAGAAGCGCGCTTGCGCGGATGGAAGCTCAACCGCTTTTCATTTAATGTGAAAGGGGGGCGATGCGAAGCCTGCGAAGGAAACGGGCAGATCGCGGTGGAAATGCACTTTTTGCCGACAGTGTATGTGACGTGTGATGTCTGCAATGGCAAGCGCTTTGATAAAGAAACACTCACCGTCAAATACAAAAAGAAAAACATTTATGACGTGCTCCAGCTTTCTGTTGAAGAGGCGCTCGAATTCTTTATAGATATTCCCGCTATTTCAGACCGCCTTAAAACGCTCTCTGATGTGGGATTGCACTATGTAAAACTGGGGCAGTCCGCAACAACTCTTTCCGGAGGTGAAGCGCAGCGGGTAAAAATCGCGTCCGAGTTGTATCGTCCGTACATGGAAAAAACAATGTATCTGTTGGACGAGCCGACGGTGGGACTCCACTATGACGACGTGAACAACCTCATTGGCGTGCTGAACCGCTTGGTGGCAAAAGGAAATACTGTTGTTGTGATCGAGCACAACCTCGACCTTATCAAGTGCGCGGACTGGCTGATCGACTTTGGTCCTGAAGGCGGAGTTCATGGCGGAAAGATTGTGGCAAAAGGAACACCTGAAGCGGTTGCAAATACTGCCAAGAGCTTCACCGGACAATACTTGAAAAAGATTTTGTAATGCTTACTCCAAAAGCACAGGATATATGGAAAAAAATCGCCCCCGTGCTTTTGAAACAGTATCGGCGCGACAATACTTTTTTGGATTATAAAAACCCGTGGGAGCTTTCTGTTGCAGTGACTCTTTCCGCACAGACTACTGACGATATGGTAAACAAGGTGACCCCTGCATTGTTTAAAGCGTATCCTACACCCGAGAAATTGGCGAAAGCACCGATTGGAAAAATTTCGGCACTTGTCAGCCGTCTGGGATTTTATCGCACCAAAGCGAAATATATAAAGGCAGCAGCAGAGGTGTTGGTACGAGAATTTAAGGGAGTGGTGCCCCATGACCCCGACCTTATCCAAAAACTTCCCGGTATTGGGCGCAAGGGCGCGATTGCAGTGATATCAAATGCCTATCCAAAATATAAAAATATTGGCATCCCGGTCGATACGCATGTGATTCGTTTTGTAAAACGTTTTGAGCTGACGCGCGCGACCGACCCTTCCAAAATAGAGCAAGACCTGCTTCAGATTATTCCAAAAAAAGACTGGAAGCGCGCAGGCTACGCGATAAAAGAATACGGGCGAAAAGAGGGGAAGGCTCGGGGGTACAAGCCAGAGATCGACCCACTGATGAAAGCATTGAAAAAATAAACGCCATCGATTTTACTCGATGGCGTTATTATTACGATTTAAAGCCAATCACTACTCTTGTTTTTGGTCGACCAATGTCAAACGATGATTTTGAAGCAAATTCATAGCACTCCCATATTTGATCTTCATTTAAACCGGTTTTTTCAGTGATGTAGGTAATGTTCTTTCGCAAGCGATCAACAGGGGGCATTCCTTCAAAAACGATTTCTATAATCTTTAGTATCCCCAGTTTATAAATTAGTTCTTTCTGATGGTTGTTAGGAGAGTTAAAGTCTAAACTTTTCATATTCTTAGTTTTTTGTTATAATACCACCATATTATGCTTCGTCAAGAGTTAGACAATTTGAAACTGCCAAACACTCCGGGTGTGTATTTCTGGCGCAATGTCGCTGGGACTATTTTGTATATTGGCAAGGCAACAAGCTTGCGGGAGCGCACGCGCAGTTATTTTGCGCCGGATTTGATCAAAACCCGCGGGCCACGGCTTGTGGACATGGTGTTTAAGTCTACGACGGTTACTTGGCAAGAAACTGATAGTGTTTTGGAAGCACTGATTCTTGAAGCGAACCTCATCAAGAAACATCAGCCCTACTACAACCGCGACGAAAAGGATGACAAGAGCTTTAACTGTATCGCCCTTACCAAGGAAGCATATCCGCGTATCTTGTTGGTGCGCCAGAAAGATATTGATAGCAGGAATAAACTCATCACGTTACCAAAGCAAAAAGGAATACAAATTCCCTATGATGCAGTGTTTGGTCCGTACCCGCGCGGGTCTTCTTTGAAAGACGCGCTTGCTATTATCCGCAAGATTTTCCCCTTTCGTGACCGGGCAAGCGCCATGAAAGACAAGGAAATATTTTACCGCCAAATTGGCCTGGCCCCGGATGTCACCTCTGTTGAAGCGACAAAGCAATACAAGAAAAATATTGGGCGTATCAAGCTTATTTTGCAAGGGAAATTGAAGCCGTTGGTGGAAGCATTGAAAAAAGAAATGCTTACGAAAGCAAAAGCGGAGAAATTTGAAGAGGCAAATGAGTTGAAGCAAAAGATATTTGCGCTCGAGCATATCCAGGATGTGTCTCTCATCAAGCGCGACTTGGTGACTGGCGGCGGCGCAAATGTATTTCGCATTGAGGCGTACGATGTGGCGCATATTTCCGGCAAACAGATGGTGGGTGTGATGACGGTGGTTGAGAATGCGACGACAAACAAAAACGAGTACCGCAAATTTATCATTCGCGGGTTTGAAAAAGCAAACGATGCGGGAGCGCTTCGCGAAATGCTTATGCGCCGTCTCGCGCACCCCGAGTGGTCGTACCCAAATGCAATCGTGGTGGACGGAAATATCATACAGATGAATGTGGCGACTGCAGTTTTGAGTGAATTAAAGCTCGACATACCGGTCATAGCGGTGACAAAAGATGAACGACATCGACCCAAAGCGATCAGTGGCCCAACTGAGATCATCGAACTTCACAAATACGCAATCCTGCTTGCGAACAGCGAGTCGCACCGCTTTGCGCTTTCTTTCCATAAAGACAGACGAAGCAAAGCGATGGTATAGGGTTTAATAAAATGGGTATAGTCCTTGAGAACCGTCTAACGGAGGCTGTCTGAGCCGAGTTGGATAAAATTTCAGCAGAAATTTATGTGTGCGGTTCGAGGGGAGCTATACCCATTTTATTATTAACAGTAAGAAAAATTTTAGTTCGGAATGCTATACTATTTCTAATGAAACGTATTGGTATTCTTCGCGGTGGCGTGAGCCCCGAATATCACCTCTCTCTAAAGACAGGCGCAAATGTTGGTCGTGCACTTGCAGAGGCCGGCTTTGAAGCAATCGATATGCTCTTAGATAAAGATGGCGTGCTCCATATAAAAGGAGTGCCAGCAGATCTTGAAAAAACACAGTCGAGTGTGGACGCTGTATGGAATGCACTTCATGGCGAGTTTGGTGAAGACGGACAAGTCCAGCGCATGCTTGAGAGCTATGGGATTCCGTTTACTGGTTCAGGTACTTTGGCAAGCGCATTAGCTTTCAATAAAGCCACCGCAAAAGATACTGCAAAAAATTTAGGTCTCAATACCCCGCAGTCACTCCTTGTTATGCCTGACGGTACAGAAAGCGTGTCAGAAATAACACAGCGCATTTATAAAACAATGGCGCCACCGTGGGTACTCAAGCCGCTCACAGGGGGCGGAAGTGTCCGCGCATACTTTGCCTTTACTCCGCTTGAGCTTTCGCAGTTTGTCGACGACAGTGTGGGTCATGCCGCACCATTTTTAGCGGAGCAGTATATTGAGGGGCGGGAAGCGGCAGTGGGTGTGGTAAACGATTTTCGAAATGAAAGCGAGTACGTGTTGCCAGTGATGGAAATCCGCTCGCCCAGCCGCGGAGTCTTAAGTCACGGCATGCGCACTAGTGACGAGGACTATGCCGTGCCGACAGGGAGCTTTACCGCAAGCGAACGGGAAGAGCTAAGCACTCTTGCGCGAAAGCTCCACGCCACCTTTGATGCAAAAGACTATTCGCAGAGCGAATTTATTGTCGACAAGCGCGGGAAGATTTGGTTTATCGAAATCGATACGCATCCACACCTCACAGATAACGCACCTTTTCTCAAGGCGCTCGATTCTGTCGGCTCAAGCTTGCAGGAATTTGTGAAATCAATTCTTGAGAATAAGTAACAGTGCTACACTGTATTTATGGAACACCACAACAAAGTAACCCCATACTTTTTCTTTATTACGCTCGGTACGCTGATTGCGCTTATCACGAGCGTATCAGCATTTTTAAATCTGGTATTTGAAACACTCAACCATGTTTTCCCCGATATCCTTACTGAATCGTATGTTTCTGGATACTATTCATACTCGTTTGATGCTATCCGCACACCGCTTTCGCTGTTGATTATTGTCTTTCCTCTCTATCTTATATTGGAGCGCTTGTGGCGCAAGGCATCAGAGTCGAAATTATCAGAGTGGAGTGACACGCTTCGCAAGTGGGCGCTGTACCTTGTCTTATTCTTAACAAGCGTGACCGTGATTGCTGACTTGGTAACATTGGTCCGCTATTTTGTGAGCGGAGAAATCACTACACGCTTTATTTTGAAAGTTGTTATCGTACTTATCACAGCCGGTATGGTGGGGTGGTACTATATCCGTCGTTTGCGAAAGCCAGCTCCTGGTCATTGCGATATGTGGTTGATGATAAAAAGTATTGTCCTTGTACTTGGGGCAATCATTTGGGCATTTACCGTCATTGGGGGTCCAGGAAGTCAGCGTACACTTCGTCTTGATCAGCGAAGACTCGACGACCTTCAAGCAATCCAGTGGGCTGTAATCAACTACTGGCAGCAAAGCGAAACACTCCCTGCAGACTTATCCGCGCTTTCAACACCGCTTTCAGGGTACAAAGCGCCTGTTGATCCTGAGTTCCAAAAAGGAGCTGTGTATGAATACCGCGTAGTGGATGCAAAAACTAATTCCTTTGAATTGTGTGCAACCTTTACAGCAGCTTTGCCAAAAGGGTGGGTAAGTAATGGGGCAGGTGGAGCATATCCAATGCGCGACAGTGCTACTTCTGTCAGTTCTGCATTTCCTGCAAATGCACCCAATGAGGTGTGGGCACATGATGCGGGACGCACTTGTTTTACCCGAACCATCGACCCAGTATTTTATCCGCCGTTTCCTAAAGAGGAAAAACGCTAAAGTAAACAAAAACCGCCCAAAAATTTACCAGGCGGTTTTTGTTTGCCGTAGCCGTGGATTTATGGAACAATGAACTTCTATGAAGCCCACTGCGTACGACCACAACGCTATAGAGAAGAAATGGCAAAAAACGTGGGAAAGTGCTGAAACCTATAAGACCGAGACTGGAACTAAGAAGAAAAAGCACTATGTGCTGGATATGTTCCCGTACCCGTCCGGGGTAGGACTTCATGTAGGGCACCCTCGTGGCTATATCGGAAGCGATGTCTATGCCCGACAAAAGCGCATGGAAGGGTTCAATGTCCTTCATCCGATGGGGTTTGACTCCTTTGGTCTTCCGGCCGAGCAGTACGCTATTGCAACTGGAAAAAACCCTGCCGTATTTACTGAAAAGCTTGTGGCACAGTATAAAACCCAACTCTCTATTATGGGGCTCTCCTATGACTGGTCGCGCGAAGTGTCCACCCACCGGCCCGAATACTACAAATGGACCCAATGGATATTTCTTCAGCTGTTTGACGCATGGTATGACACAAAGAAAAATACAGCGCGTCCGATAAGTGACCTTGTTACACTTTTTTCGAAGAGCGGAAACAAGAATATTAGTGCAGTAGTTGATCAGCAGACTCCAATTTTTTCTGCAATAGAGTGGGCTGCATTTTCAAAAAAAGAGCGCCAAGAAATGCTCATGAAATACCGCCTTGCCTATGAGGGTTATGCAGAAGTGAATTGGTGTCAAGAATTGGGCACAGTGCTTGCAAACGACGAGATTGTTGATGGCCCAAAAGGACCAGTCTCTGAACGAGGAGGTTTCCCTGTCATAAAGAAGTCTATGCGACAGTGGTTTATGCGCATTACTGCATACGCGGACCGTCTTGCAGCAGACCTTAATACACTCGATTGGCCTAATAATATAAAAGAGATTCAAAAAAACTGGATCGGAAAAAGCGAGGGAAGCGAAATTACCTTTGAATTGTTTTCAAAAAACGATGGGCATAGCGTGGGAGATATGAAAGTCTTTACAACGCGCGCCGACACGTTGTTTGGGGTGACGTATGTTGTATTTGCACCGGAGCACGCAGATGTTGAAGGGTTGAGAGAATATATCACTAACTGGAAATCAGTTGAAGCATATATCAAAAAAATAACTCAGAAAGATGTGCAAGAGCGCACCGCTGAAGGAAAAGAAAAAACCGGCATAGTGCTGGAGGGTTTGTACGCAATTAATCCTGCAAACGGCGAAGCGGTTCCAGTATGGATTGCCGACTATGTGCTCGCAAGCTATGGAACAGGTGCGGTGATGGCGGTGCCTGCTCACGACGAGCGCGATTTTGAATTCGCCAGAAAATATCATGTCTCGATCAAGAGAGTGATCAATGATGACATGAACAAGGGTAATGTTCCGCGAGAATACCGAAATGATCTAAACAACTATATTGAAAACATTGCAACAGCGAAAGACTTTTGTTTTACCGGATATGGAATACTCGTCAATTCAGGAGAATTCAACGGTCTTACCTCTGAAGAAGCAAAGAAAAAAATTACAGAATATGTGGGCGGGCGCATTGTCACTAAGTACAAAATGCGAGACGCGATTTTTGCGCGACAACGCTACTGGGGAGAGCCGATTCCGCTTCGTTCAGCGCCTGATAGCACAGTAGAGCCTTTGAAAGAAAAGGAACTGCCATTGATACTTCCAAAAGTGAAATCATATGAGCCAACTGGAACAGGCGAGAGCCCACTTGCCTCTATTAAATCGTGGACGAAAGAGGGGTACGAGACTAATACGATGCCGGGATGGGCGGGCTCTTCATGGTACTTCCTTCGCTATATGGACCCGCAGAACACAAAGGTATTTGCTGGTAAAAAAATGCTCGACTATTGGAAAGAGGTGGATATGTATGTTGGCGGGGCAGAGCACGCGACAGGACACCTCTTGTATTCGCGTTTTTGGCACAAATTCCTCTATGACATGAAGTATGTCCCTGTAAAAGAGCCGTTTAAAGCGCTTCGAAATCAGGGAATGATAGGTGGTGCCGACGGCCGAAAGATGAGCAAGCGATGGGGAAATGTGATTAACCCGGACGACGTGGTGAAAACCTACGGCGCCGACAGCTTGCGCGTATTTGAGATGTTTCTCGGACCGTTTGATGCGCATTTGCCATGGAGCACTGATGGCATCATGGGTGCACGGCGTTTTATCGAACGTGTCTGGAGACTAGGGAATAAGCTTTCGCAGAACAATGCAAAAAAGACTGATGCAAGCGCAGAAAAAGTACTTCATAAAACAATTAAAAAAGTGAGCGATGATATTGCATCGTTTTCTTTCAACACAGCAGTGTCTTCGATGATGATCTGTTTGAATGAAATGGAAAAAGCTGAAACGATTTCAATAAAAGATTTTAAATTATTTTTACAAATACTCGCGCCATTTGCTCCGCATGTTACCGATGAGCTTTGGAAAGAAAGTGGGGAAAAGAAAAGCATTCATGGTTCGGTATGGCCAAAGGCAAATCAGAAACTGTTGATTGACGACACAGTTACCCTTGGTGTGCAGATCAACGGCAAGGTTCGCGATGAACTCACTGTTGCTGCAACTGCAACAAAAGAAGAAATTGAAGCCTTCGCACTTGCACTTCCTAAAATCCAAGGACATCTTTCAGGTAAGCAGGTCAAAAAAGTCATTGTCGTGCCGGGGCGCGCTATCAACATTGTGGCCTCCGAGTAATTGTGTCCCTGCACAGTTGTGCGCTATACTGAGCCAATCATGTATCAAAATACCATTGCAAGATTTAACACGATCGCGTTCACTATTATCACTATTATTTGTGCAGTACTTCCGTTCTTTTTCCTCCCAGCAACTCTTGGTGGAATCGGACCGGTTAAAGGGGTGGTCCTCTACGGTGGAGTATTTCTCGCATTTTCATTTTGGCTTGTTGCGCAATTCTTAGATGGCTCCGTCAAGATTCCAAGAAATCGCGCCCTCTTAGCGATCGGATTGTGGGTAGTATTTTCGCTTATCAGTGCACTCCTTTCGACCAATAGCACTCTGTCGCTCTGGGGACGAGGATTTGTTATTGACTCGTTTGCAACAGTACTCGTCCTCGCACTCTTTGCATTCATGATTGCATCGTTTGCGCGCGAACAGCGCAAACTCATCAAACTCTTTTTAGCTTCCTTTACAGGCTCTGTATTTACGGTATTTCTTCAGGTGGCACTCTATGCGCTTGGAAGCACTGCTTTTGTTAGTCAGTATCTTAGCCATGTTGCAACAGGGGGGACACTTGTGGGTTCATGGGTGGACTTTGCTTATTTCGTGATCTTTACCTTCGTTATTTCGCTCTTGATGTTTGAAGTGCTTGCACCAAAAGGATTTTTCCGCTTTCTTTCACTGTTTGCGATTATTCTTTCCATTGTTACGCTTATCTTCCTTAACTTTAAGGCAGCGTGGGTTATTGCGATTGTGTCCGCATTGTTGGTGTTTGTATACAAGTCCTCTGTTGAGCGATCTCTTTCCCGATTTGTTTCGCCGGCTGCTGATGCGATAGACGAAAACACTTCTCATCATGGTGAAAAACACTCCGGAGGCGGTTTCCCGTTTATGTCTTTCATCTCGCTCTTGATAGGACTCTTCTTTTTCCTCGCAAGCGGCTCAATCGGATCGACACTCGCAAACAAGGCCGGAATGACCTTTACTGACATTCGCCCATCGTTTGGGGCAACAACCGATGTCATGCGAAGTGCGCTTGCAAAAGACCCGATTCTGGGCGCTGGTGCGGGGCGCTACGGCGACGTGTGGAACTTGTACCATCCATTGGAAATCAATCAGACAATGTTCTGGAACACTTCATTTGATACCGGCTACAACTTGCTTCAGTCACTCCTTACCACCAACGGCATCCTTCCTGTTCTTTTCCTGATTGCTGCACTTGTAGTGTCCTTGATGCATGGCTTTAAGCTTTTCAACTATCAGTTCCCTGACCGCTTCAGCCGATTTATTGCTGTCACCTCTTTGATTATGTTGATTGCCTTTGTCTGCCTTATCATCTTCGCTTCCCCAGGGATCATTCTTGTCACCTTTGGTTTTATGTACCTAGCGCTTTTGATTGGAGTATCGACAATGGTGGGGCGCACCAAGCTCATTTCGCTTAACTATCTTCGTGACCCTCGACTTTCCTTCTTTGCAATTCTTATTCTCGTCCTTGCTGCAATGGCAGGATTTTCAGCGGTGTTCTTCAGCGGGAACCGTTTTGCAAGTATTGTTGTCTATAATAGGGCTCTTGCTGCAACAGAGTTTGATACAGCATCGCGCCGTATTGACCGCGCGCTTTCGCTCTCTCAAAACGATATCTTTTGGCGTACTCGAACAGTGCTTTACACTAGTCAGTTCTCAAATCTTGCAAATGTCGAAGATGTCGACAAGGCTCAATTGCAGACAAGCTTTACTCAAGCGGAACAGAGTGCTCAAGCCGCTGTTGCGTGGGACCCTGGTGTCGCAAACAACTGGTTGACACTCAGTCAGGTGTATCAACTTGTCGTTGATAAAGAAAATACTGAAGCATTCACTAATGCAAAGCGGGCAGCCGATGAGGCACAAAAGCGCAATCCGAACAATCCGCTCTTTTCTCTCAATCAAGCTCAGCTTGCGTACCGAAAGGGTGACACTCAGAGCGCTTTTGATTCTATCGCGCAGGCAATCAGTTTGAAGAGTAACTATCTCGACGCGTATATCCTTCGAGGGCAAATCAACCGTCAGGCAGGCGAGACCCAAGCGATTAAAAACGAGCTCGTGGCATACACCAGCATTGCACGCTTTGATCCCGAGGGTTATGTACTTCTCGGACAAGCCCATCTTGAACTGAAAAAATACACTGAAGCGCTGTCAGCATTTTCTATAGCGCGTGAGCTTGCACCAAACGATCCAAATGTGTATCTACAGTATATCGGAACTCTCGAAGCAATGGGGAGTCGTGCACAAGCAGTAGAGGAACTACGAGCGTTTATTACCCGTTTTCCAACCGTAGAAGGGGTAGAAGAGCAGATATCCCGCATTCAAAACACACCTTTTACTCCGCCAGCAGCGACGACAACTACTCAAGAGGGGGAGGCACAATAAAACCGAACAATGGTCTCGAAATTCTTCAAACTTTTGAATCGTGACATAACGACAATGAACCAGGCAGCACTGGTTCTTGCTGTTTTCTCACTCCTCTCTCAGCTTTTTGGATTACTCCGCGACCGACTCTTGGCTTCTATGGTAGGGCCGTCGGCTGCGCTTGATGTGTACTACGCGGCATTCCGTATACCAGACTTTATTTATGTTTCTGTTGCGTCGTTGTTTTCTGTAACGGTTATTATTCCTTTTATTACAGGGTATCTTGATGAAAAAGATACTGGCAAAGCAGCGAGTCTGAAAAAGTTTTCAGATACCCTTTTTACTGTGTACTGCGCCGGTATGGTGATGGTTTGTATTGTTGCCGCAGTCTTGATGCCGTATCTGACACGTCTTACAGCACCAGGCTTTAGTGCCGTACAACACGCGGATTTGATCTTGTATTCGCGCATCATGCTACTCTCGGCCTTTTTGATGGGTCTCTCGAGCCTTTTAGGCTCTTTTGCTCAAGTGCAGAAAAAGTTCTTCTCATTTGCAATTGCGCCATTGTTCTACAATCTAGGAATTCTGATGGGGGTTATCGTGCTATTGCCGATACTAGGAATCTTTGGTGTGGTTATTGGTGTTGTCGTAGGAGCGGCGCTCTACATGGTGGTCCAGCTTCCGACACTAATAACACTCGGAAAACTTCCGGTGTTCACGCGCACGCTCGACCTGCCTCTTATCAAGCAGGTCATCTTGCTTTCCATTCCGCGCACGCTCGCCATGTCGTTGACGAACCTCACCATGCTTATGATGAGTGCGGTAGCATCGCTCCTTGTTGCTGGATCGATTTCTATTTTTCAACTTTCATACAATATTGAAACAGCGCCACTGATGATTATCGGCATCTCCTACGCAGTTGCAGCATTCCCGACGATGACGAGACTGTTTATGGACGGTCAAAAAAAAGAATTTGTCGATCTGATTCATCGCGCGACGCGAAACATTTTCTTTCTCTCTGTTCCTGCTGCAATCTTGATTATTGTTCTTCGTGCACAGATTGTTCGTGTGTTGTTGGGGGCTGGTGTTTTTTCTTGGAATGACACGCGGCTCGTCGCCGCTTCGGTTGCACTTTTTTGTTTGTCCGTGACGGCGCAGTGTATGATTTTACTACTGGTGCGCGGATTTTATGCAGCAGGGAATACAAAAACACCCTTATTTATCAACGCCTATTCAGTATTGATCACTATCGGGTCACTCGGTGTATTGCTCTTGTGTTTTCGCGAGTTCCCGCTGTTCAAAGATTTTCTTGAGAACCTTTTGCGTATTGACGGGGCCTCAGGGACGAGTGTGGTATTGCTTCCGCTTGCGTTTTCAATCGGACAAATTGCCAATGCTATTTTTTTGTGGACACAATTTCACAACCATCTTGAAGGACACAAATCTGAAACCACAGAGCTTGGACGAGCACTCTTTCATACGGTCGGCGCTGGTATTATAGCGGGTACCAGTGCGTACGGCATGCTCTTGCTTTTAGGAAGCGGGATTGACCAAGAACATTTTCTCGGTGTCTTTGTACAGGGAACGGTTGCAGGTATAGTCGGAGTTTCGATGTACGGTATCACTCTAATGGCAATGCGAAACGAGGATATTGTTTTGTTTATTGAAACAGTGCGTTCAAAATTCTGGAAACAAAAACCACTTACTCCCGAACAGCCAGAACTATAAACGCAAATAGTTTGCGTTTATAAACAGACACTAGTCCTCCTTTCACAACCCTTTTTCTCTCTGAATCTTTTTATACTGTGGATAACTCATGCTTTTCCAGAACCTTCTTTTGAAGAAGGGGGAAGGGAATTCCTCCGCCACACTTTTTTATACAAGCTTTATTCTCTTTGTATAGAGAAAACACCAATCCACCCCTATTCTATATACCTTTCTCGCCATTTGACACACTAATACTCCTATGTATGGAACAGCGCTTGTTTTCTTCTCCTAAAAACAAGAAACCCCCTTATGTAATAAGGGAATTTCTTTGATTCACCATCTATAAAACGCTATACTTGTACTATGCTCGTGATTTCCCCG
>JBMOIO010000005.1:0-55702 GCA_049317285.1 Minisyncoccia bacterium
AAATGATTAATTGTTAATTTAGAATGAGTGTCTGATGATTGGGGTACCTTGCAATTGCTGCACTAGTGACTGCTGAGTATACTCAAGAACATAGAATGGGTGTGTGAAGAAAGGGGTACCTTCCAATCCCGATTTTCCATTGCGTAAGTTTGTAATAAACCAAGATGGTAAAAAACTTACTGGTAGTTGGTCCAAAGGACGGCATAAAAGATATGCGTTTTATCGCTTTGGGGGTAATAATTCAAATCACAACAGAGATAAGTTTGAAGAAGCATTTATGGCTTATGTAAATAAATATGGCTTTGATGATACAAAAATTAAAAGATTAAAAGAGCTCGTGCGAGAGAACCTAGTGAAAGCGACACTAGACCAACGCAAAGAGACGGACCGTTTGAAAAAATATATAAATGAGCTTACAGAAAAGCAGACAGGTATAATCAAAAAAAACTTAGATGGGATTATTCCTGATAATGTTTTGAAACAACAACTAGCAATGATAGACAAGGAATTACTTAATGCAAATGCTTCGCTTGCTGTGATGCCTAACACAGACACCAATTATGAGGAAGCTGTAGAGTTTCTTGAGGAATATCTGAAAAACCCAAGTGCTGTATGGAAAAATGCAAAGATAGGAGTGCAAGTTAAATTGCAATGGTTCCAATTTCCACTAGGTTTGACGTTTCAAAATAATTTTTTTGGAACCGCTGAAATATGTAGCTTTTTCAAAGTAAAAGACCTCGCCTTGGGGACGAAGTCTTCTAATGTGGACCCTAGGAGATTCGAACTCCTGACCTTTGCTTTGCAAAAGCACTGCTCTACCAGCTGAGCTAAGGGCCCGTATCAATTATTAACTAAATTGCACTAAATATTGCGTCGCCCTGTATCTGCCAAAACAGCTAAGGGCCCGTAGCACACATTCTACTATATTCTCCGCTGTTTGCAATACATAACTCCCCCGCCAAAGGTTTTCAGTGATTCATCGTACCACTACCGTTTGTTGACATATTATTAATACAAGGTATTATAAAAAAACTATTTTCTATGAGAAAAGTTATCGTTATGGGCCTTGGTGCCCATTGCGGTCCCGGTCTTCGAAGAATGTTTGTACAACACCTTGCAGCAGAACCCCTTTTGTTGAGCATACACAGCTGTGGGACAGAAAGTTCTGTACTAATCATCAGTGACATAGTTGAACAAGAACGCATTGTGCGAGAGCATGAATCTTCCAGAATGGAAGAGATGGTCATCACAAATATTTGGGAACATCTTAATAAAATTTCTGTCCTGGTTCACGATCCTGCTCTTTATGAACAATCCCCTACACTACCTTCCTGTTGTACCCCGCGCATAGCAAAAGCTATCGTGCATATCTGTCAGTACTCTAGGATACGACCGCCCCCTTTAAAAAAAGTGGGCGGTTTTTTATAATGGACGAAACAGGGGTTTTAGCGTATACTGCCCGCACTACAAATAACGACATTTATATGGGCAAAAGAGATACATCACTAGGAGCAAAGAAAAAGTCAACGCATTCACACAAGACCCAAAAGCGTCTTGCGATCAAAAAAGAAATGCTTGCAGAACGCGCTTCAAAAAAGAAGTCAAAGTAATACAAACAAAAAACCGTGCACTGCACGGTCTTTTGTTTCTATCTTATAAAAATGATTAGACGTTTGAGAGGTGCTTTGAAACGAGTTTTGTCATTTCAAACATAGTCACCACATCCTTGCCGTCGAAAATCTTTTTAAGCTTCTCGTCTGCAATGATATTGCGCTTGTTTGCAGGGTCCTGGAGATCATGCTTTTTAATGTAGACCCAGAGTCCTTTTACCACCTCGGTGCGGGGCATTGGGCCCTTTCCGATAATGTCTGCCAGTTCGTCGCTCAGTGCCATTGGTTTCATCAGTCCTGAATTTGTAGTCATAGGGTATAGTATAGCCTATTTGCAGAAATATGGTATAGCACAGAGTTATTGTTTCAAAAAAGGAAATTCTGCCACTACTTCGTATTCGTATGCTGGCGGTGTGTAGTCAGGTCGCCTTATAGTTACTTCGTTATAGATACTACGCAGTGAGATAGAACGCGAGTAAAAATAATCCACCCCACCATCCACTATCAGAAACAATCAGGCTCATCATGATTTTCTTTTGCCAGTGCGCCGGCAATAATTCTGCCGAACGACCTTCTTTTTCTCGTTGAAGTAAAAACGGACTGACCCTAAAAGAAAGAAAGTATCCATTTACTATGAGCACTCCCGCGATAACAGCATGCACCAATGGAATACCAGAGAGGGGTTGTTCTCGATAAAAAATCAGTCCGCCAATAATAGCGCACGCAATTCCAATCCAAATCATTGGCTTGGTTATTTTATGCGTGCGCGTTGTTGCTTCAGTCCAATAGGAAGATTTTCGCCCGAGAAATCCATGAATATCTATCACTGTCACCGCCCCTAACCCAACAACAAAACCTGCAAAAAATAAAAAGAGTCCTATTGTGTCAGCGCTAATTGCAATTGTCATACAGTAATAGTATACAGCGTTTATTTGAAAAAATATATCTTTACAGTAAGGTGAAGAAAAAAGAAATAATATGAGCAAAAAACGTATTGGATTACTCATTGCATTAATCCGAAAGAATAGCGGTATAAAACAGGGTGACTTCGCAAAAAGTCTTGAAATCACACAGCCGTATTTATCACAAGTTGAAAAAGGTATAAAAGAACCGAGTAATACCTTACTTCAAAAAATTTCTGAGAAACTTGAAGTTCCTGCAGCATTTATTCATCTCCTTTCAATTGAAAAAGAGGAGGTACGAGAAGATCGTAGAATGGCATGGGAAATGCTTACTCCTGTTATTAAACAATTATGTATTTCTATTTTTCCTGAAAAATTACAAAGTGCTTGACCTTATTCCTTCTGCCTAGTTTAGGTGGAGGGAATTTTTATTTACCCGACAGGGAATCTCTCCCTCGCCTCTCAATTCGCCAGTCGCTCATTTCGGGCTGGGCACCAGCTCAGTAGATTTCTCTGCTAAGAAATCATACTTCCGCTGTTCTCGTCCCTACGCAGGCAAAGCAATTTGCCTGCTGTCGGGTAGCAATGAAAAAACACCCGAAGGTGTTTTTTCATTGCTAGCCGTATGGGACGATGTAAGAAACCTGATATTGACATATTGATAATAAAACGTATTATCAATAAAAAATTAAATCATGGCATTACTACGAAAAAACAGCATTCCCTATTGGGAAGAAAAGTTAAAGGCAGAAGAAATTAAATTCGGCGGAGATGAAAAAAATATAGTTGTGTATGTCGACAAAAGAGACGAGGAAGGACATCACGAGCTTAAGTTAACTATTGCCAAAATTGGGCGGAAGATCTTAATGTATCTCACAGGAATGGGAGGTATTGATACTAAAGGTAAGAGCAATGAGGAAATCTTTGGACAATTCATTTCATACAGATCAGTATTTTTCTCTTAACAACATTTTATTTTTTTGACCTCTGAGCTAATTACTTAGAGGTTTTTCTATTGCTAGCAGTGTGGGACGATATTAGAACTGTATTACTGACTAAATAATCCTAAAAACCGCTTCTTAACAAGCTTTGAAATTGGGAACTTTTCGGATTTAAAAACCTTTATCTTTTCTTCTTGATTTTGATAATCCTCTATAAATCTATCAAAATCTAATGCTCCGCCATATAAACCAACTGTTTTATGTTTACTATCAATTGGCAATTTCCCAACCAGTTTAAACCTATCAACGAAATGAAGCAGGTCAACGTGGTCAACACCTAAAACACTCAGAGTAATGTCCAACTGCTTTGCATGTGAAGTAACCCATTTGTCGTACGCTTCAATTCCTTGTTCTTGCATTACTTTCATTGACTCATCAAAATTATAACTTCCAGATGAAGGAACTTTTTTTCCTATTATTTCACACTTCTTTAAGTCTGAAATAGCAGGCTTTTTCAAGCTCTTATATGTTGTAGGTGTAAGATAATAAGTACAACGCCCTTTATGTTGAATAATGTTTATTAAAATACATGCATAATAAAAATCATTATCACCCTTAAATGTTAAAGCATCGTCTATTTGAAAGATAAAGTTTTTTACGGTTGTATATTTTTTTCTTTTTCGTATTTGTGATTTAGGGGTAGATATTTTAGTTAATAACTTTTCTAAATTTCTTTTTCGTGTATGAGCCTCTTTTTCTCCGGCTTCTTCATTCCACATTTTAACTCCAGCACCCTTTTGAATAATGTCTCTTACTTCAGATAAAATAGACTCTGTAAGAAAGCCTGTTTCCCAGAGTGCTAAAGCATAGGTGGTAATAAAAATTTCAATTTCTTCGTCACCAATCGCCTCATTGCGTGATTGCTCAATTTTTTCTTTTATAGTTTCTATAGGAGTTCCTGTATCATAAAGCTCCATGAATTCATTATAAATGTCATGGGCAAAATCACTGTCTATAATTTTTGTACCATCAATTGCCATATACTGATTTTATTCTCTGATACCTTCCGACCCTTTTAAGTCTATTTGCGAAGATAGTGATTTTAATATTGATGATCGGTATTCTACATCCTTTTCTGAAAGTTCAACTTTATTATTAAGGATATCGATTATTAGGAATATTTCAAAATACTCATTTTCATAAAAATATTCTGTCTCAGAAGAATCTTGATCTAAAAATTGTCTATCATTAAATAATTTAAATCTAATAGGCTCGCTATCTAGATTTGAACAATCTCCCTCCATCGCAACAGAGGTCATAGACAATTCATTCGCCATCACCATATCCGCTTGTTCATATCCGTATTCTTTAGAAAGAAATACGAGAAAATCATTACTTCTCTTTCCTTGTGATTTAAAGATTACTCCGTTCGGTGTGGCTACCACTGTTGGTTTACCATTCTCATCAAATGTTACTTTTGAAGTTTTATCTTGAACAATGATGCGGAATCCTATATCCCGTTCCGAAAGAATTACATCTAATATAGTCTTACCATTTTCAAATGAAACATTTTTTATAGAAAGACTAATGTCTGCAAATTCAACTTCAGAAGCTGATTTAGATTTTTTATTGGATTTAAAAAAGTTAAACATATTGCAATATTAGCATTTTAGAATTTCAGTTCCTAACTTGACCACAATAGAACATTAGCCACCCATGGAAATAACCAGTCCGTCCGACGCTCCTCCGCAATACGGGGTCCCCATACAGTCTCGAAGAGCTGTATGGGGTTGCGGGGACGGGCTGGGTATTTGACATATCTTTGAATAATGATTAAATGCGTAAATGACCCCAAAAGATCAGTCCATGCTTAATACTCTTAATCTCCTCGTGATGCTCTCACGATCTACAAAACAGTTAGCTTTTGGTATTCCGGAAGAAGATAAATACATACTCACAGTAACAAAGCAAAATCT
The DNA here is from genome assembly GCA_049317285.1 of Minisyncoccia bacterium. Classification (GTDB taxonomy): domain Bacteria; phylum Patescibacteriota; class Minisyncoccia; order Phycocordibacterales; family UBA9973; genus UBA4124. The sequence goes on from JBMOIO010000005.1 coordinate 5,430, forward strand.
CATCGATTCTGATCTTACGCTCCCTGAATTTACCAATACTTTGAACACTCTCGCTAAGAAAGGTTACGTCTGGCACATGGTATTTCATGATGAGAATCTACGCTCTCAGATAAACAATTTAAAAAATAGTGGACAACATGATCAAATTAAAACTGCACTTGAAAAATTAGAGGAAAAAGGTTTTTCAGATAAGCTTAACGAAGCATCTATTAAGCATTTCGGCGAACTAATTCCAAAAAATATTGATTTTGACTACAGTGATATTAATGACGATAATCAAACCGCTACAGAAGCATTCAACGGTGGCTTAGAGATATATAGTAAAATGAAACCAGACGATATTGGCTTAGTTCTGTTACTGCCTTTTAGAGACATAGAAATTCTTTTCAATAAGATTAATGACGGTAAAAAATTTGAAGAAATTCAGGATGATGGTTATTGGTATGACCCAATTAAATATGAATTTCACATTGATGGGAAAACTATAAAGACAAGCAATCGTGGTTTCCCTAATCTTGTTCATTTCGTACTCTCAGCTATTTTTAATAATCCTAATGCTACAAAAATTGATTATGAAGAAATAGCAGGTTTTGATTCCACTAAAGGTAATAAACCATATCGGGACGCAATGATAAAATTTATTAATAAACATCCAAAGCTTAAACAAATGTTTTCTGTTCATCTATATCATATTGAGTTTAACTCCGAAAAATACAACGACACGCAATAAGTTGGTCAACTATGCGCAACTCTGATTTTCTATGATCTAGAGGTGAGCATATTTAGTAACAATTTAATACAAGAATACCAAGCAGAAATGCAGATTTCTTATGGTGTTACTATTGCCGACACTGAAGCTCAAATTCAGCTATTAGCTTTAACTAGCAGTATGTTTCCAATAACTACTAAGGGTTCAAAGGTTGGACCGAGGGTCGGGGCTAGTATTACCCCGACTTCGGGACAACTTAACTCTTTTAACTATCAATAACTATGAGCGATACACCTAATAAAAGTCATAGATATTGTTTTACAATTCACAACTATACAAAGGTTGAATTGAAAAATTTTCATAAACTCGCAGAAGCCTTAGAAAAGCATCGCTATATTTCTTATGGTTTGGAAATTGCCCCTGAAAACAAAACTCCTCATATACAAGGATACGTGGAATTAAAAACAGCACAGCGCTATAGTTTTCTTCACAACTATTTTAATTTCAAAAGAAAAAAAGAAGTTCTGAAATTTCATGTTGAAATTGCTAATGGTACAGCAGAAGATAATAAGAAATACAATTCTAAAGATGGAGAGTTCTTTGAATTTGGCGAATCTACTACACAAGGAACACGCACTGATTTAAAAGTAATAAAGGAAGCTGTTAAAGCAAATCCTAAAAATCTAAAAGGTACGATTGATGAACACGGAAACAACTATCAACAAATAAAATTTGCTGAATCTCTAACAAAATATTATTTAGAAAACAGAGACCCTTCAGCACCTCCTATTGTTTATTGGATATACGGATCACCTGGTATAGGAAAAACCAGAATGATCTATAGAAATTTTAAAGATGTATGTCCCGTGTCTTCTTATAATTGGTTAGGTACAGATTACGCTCAAAATGAATGTTTTCTCTTAGACGATTTTAGAAGAGATGATCTTCCATTTAATACGGTATTAAAAATTACTGATCGTTATCCTTTTACCTTGGAATTTAAGGGTAGTCAGATACCATTGAACTCACCGTATATTATTTTCACTTCTCCTAAATCAATAGAAGAAACTTACCATTTCTCTGGTGAGGATATTAAACAGTTACACCGTAGAATCATACAAATACACATTACAGATGAAAGTGAGGCAGAAAATATTGACCTAAAGAATTTAGATCCGAAATATATTCACAAAGCCGTCAATGATTACAACCAAGAGTAGTTTATGCATAATACGAAAGCAATGACTAAATACGTCCTATACGCCCGAAAATCTTCCGAGAGTGAAGATAGACAGGTTAAATCACTAGACGACCAAGAAACTGAAATGCTCACTATAGCCAAGCGTGAGGGCTTAGAGATAGTGCAAATAATCAGAGAATCCCACTCAGCGAAAACAACCAAAGAAAGACCAGAATTCAACAACATGATAAAAGGGATTCAGTCTGGAAAATTCACAGCGATACTTACATGGGCACCTGATCGTATTTCTCGAAATGCGGGAGATTTAGGTATCGTGATTGATTTGATGGACGCTGGAAAACTAGAGTGTATTAAAACCTTTTCTCAAACGTTCCATAATGACCCCTATAGTAAGTTTATGTTCCTAATGTTAGGTTCTCAAGCCAAACTAGAAAATGATCAGAAGAGTTTAAACGTGAAGCGTGGAAATAGAGAAAAACTAAAACGTGGCGAATGGGTTAACGGTGCTCCTTTTGGATACCTTAACGACAAGGTTAACAAAACAATAATTAAAGATCCGAAACAGGCTCCGTATGTTTATAAGATGTTTGAAATGTATTCAACTGGGCTATTCAGCTTTAAACAAATATCCGAAAAATTATATGAGCAAGGTTTACGGACTAACTCAAATAAAAAGATATATAAAGGATCAATTCACAGAATAATTAATCGAACCTTCTATTATGGCTTGATGGTTTCAGACGGAAAATATTATCAAGGCAATCACGAACAAATTGTTTCTCAACAACTGTTTGAAAAATGCCAAGAATTATCTGGAAACAAAACTCGTCCTCGAGCTAAGACGAAAGGCTTTACGCTTTCAGGATTTATGAATTGTGATAAATGTGGGTGTGCTATCACCGCTGAAATTAAGAAAGGTAAATATATCTACTATCACTGTACTTCAGGCAAAGGGACTTGTGATCAAAAATCTTTAAACACAAGAGAAGAAGATATACACGACTATATCGCTAAAGATATGGAGAAGTTATATATCAATCAAAAGATTGTAGATATTGTATATAAAGCGAAACTTGAAGAATTACAGCAAAACGGAGAGTTCCATAATCACAGCCTAGACACTACTCGTGAAGCTCTAAAATCGCTCGTACTGCGTAAATCTCGGTTAGTAGACACATTTACTAATGGCGACATAGAAGAAGCCTTATACAAAGAGAAATTACTATCTTTAGAGAATGAAAAAGTTAGCCTTACCAAACAAGTAGCCGATATTGAACAAAATAATCCTGACCCGTATGCAACTATCGAACTCATCTATAATGAATTTAAGCAAGGAAATACAATGGCGAAACGCTATAGAGATGCTTCACCAGACGAAAAGAGAATAATACTCTCAAATTCACTATCGAACTTTACCCTCAAGGATAGAAATAACTTTAAGTTACAATACAAAACTCCTTATAGTGTGTTCGCAAATACACCCGTAAATGTATCTTTTTCAGACTTGCTACCCGACAGGGACTCGAACCCCAATTATCTGGACCAAAACCAGGTGTCCTACCATTAGACGATCGGGTACTATATTTGGTGCTTGTTTTATACCACTTTTTAGGGAGTTTTGGAAGCTTCCAGTCCGAGCATGTCGATGAAGGCGAGCTCAAGCGGAAGTGTCGGCACTGAGGCATACGCCAACCGCTCGATTGCCGTGATCATCGAAACAATACCGCGGGAAGAGATAGTGTCAGTCCCCTCCACTGCCCCGCGCTTGATCACCTCTACATACTGCTCGGAATAATCCGCTTCAATACTCTCCCGCTGTGTGGGCGCATAGCGGTACATGAGTGATAATCGCATGGTTGAAAGAAAAAGCTCGGCCAAGAGCATCATATCGGTGTGCACTTCAGAAGCATTCCCGAGTATTGCATAGCACGCATCGATGTCGCGATTGATAAGCGCGGTGTACAGGTTATGAATGACGCGAAGGCTTGGCGCACCAGTCACGCGCTCGGTAAGCTCGCGGTCTATCACGCGCCCTTTAGCAGCCGAAAATACTTTCTGCAGAATACTTAATGTATCGCGGAATGACCCAGCCCCTAAAAATGCAATCAAGCTCGCGCTATCCGCATCGATTTCAATACGCTCATTTTTTGCAATCGCTTCGATACGCGCGATAAGCATTTTTTCACTCGGCTTTCGAAAAGCAAATACCTGACAGCGGGAAAAGATTGTTTCCGGCACTTTATCAAGCTCGGTTGTTGCGAGAATAAATAGCACATGCGCCGGCGGTTCTTCAAGTGTCTTCAACAGTGCGTTGAACGCTTCTTTCGTGAGCATGTGCACTTCGTCGATAATATAGACCTTAAATGCAGATGAGAAAGGAAGGACTCGTACTGCTTCGCGAAGCGCCCGAATGTCGTCGATACCACGGTTGCTTGCCGCATCAATTTCCATGATATCTTCAGGATTAGTACCGAGCGCTCGCGCAAAGATGCGGGCGACAGAAGTCTTCCCTGTTCCGCGGGAGCCAGTGAAAAGGTATGCGTGTGAGAAGTTGTGGTCTTCAATGGACTGCGAAAGGACAGAGACGATATGGTCCTGCCCTTCTACTTCCCCCCACTCGTTTGGTCGATATTTTCTGTATAAGACTTGGTCGTGCATAGAGCTATTGTACCAGATTATTAACTACTAAGAATTCGCTCACAATTTGCTCTACATCGCTTCCATTTTTTGCTTCCTCCATCAGGCGGATGCGGAGCTCTTTTGCACCCGCAAAGCCTGTGCAATATGCCTTGTAGTGCTTTTTCATAATAGAAAAGCTTTTGATATCTCCGAGTAATTCTTCAAAGAGCTTTGTGTGCTCAACTAATACCGTGAGGCGTTCGGCAATGGTGATAGGCCTTGTAACAGACACAGGTGCTGTTCGTTTGCTCTCAAGCGATATAAAAGGGAAAAGTTTTTTAAGAAATACTAACAACCGTGCAGGCTTCTTCGGAATGGTGGCAGTCATCGCGCGCGACTCGTCAAAAAACCACGGGTTACCAAAGAGTGCTCGCCCCACCATCACGCCATCAACTCCACTTATTCGAGCGCGCTCTTTGCCGTCAGCCAAGCTCGTCACATCGCCATTTCCCAAAATCACTGTCTCTGGTGCAAGCTCGTCGCGAAGCGCCACTACCTTTTTCAAATACTCCCAGTGCGCTGGGACTTTGGACATTTCTTTGCGCGTGCGCGCATGCACTGTCAGTGCTGAAATTCCACTCTTCAGTAAAAGAGGAATCCACTCCTCTATCTGCACTGCGTTGTAACCAACACGAGTTTTCACAGAGAGTGGAATATTTTTGCCGGAAGATACAATCGCGCGCTTAGCTGCTTCAATCACTGCGAGAGCCGCTTGGGGGCTTTTAATCATCGCCGCTCCCGCTCCCTGCTTTTCGATCGTTTTATCCGGGCACCCCATGTTGATGTCGATACCGTCAAAGCCAAGTTCGCACGCAAGCGCGACTGCGCCCTCCATTTTCTCCGGGTCCGCACTAAAAAACTGCGCGACAATCGGGCGCTCAATTTCGCTAAATACCAAGTCGCGCGCCAATACTTCGCGCCCCGCGCTCATCAGCCCATTTGCGGAAACAAACTCCGTCCACATAACGTCCGGCCCTCCGCCTACTTCGCCTTGGCGCGAGTATTTCGCAATCAGTCGTCGAAAAGCAGGGTCAGTCACATCTGCCATAGGGGCAACCACAAAGAATGGCTGTTTTTGTTGTTTTAATTGTTGCCAAAAATTCATACTCTTTATTGGAACTTATAAACTATCTTGTTTGGAAGGCGCACATCGATATACTGCAGTGTTGAAACATTGTCTCTATAGCGCGTGGAAAACGGCGCAGTGCGTATTGCAGTAAAAAAAGACTGCAAGCTGGTGTCCGCGGGAATAGCAGGGTCAATAATCAGTCGTGCCGGGTGGCCATTGTGATAGAACACAATCTCTGTCCGCTCTGGTCCGCTAAAGAAATGAAATTCTGAAGGCTCAATAGCAATACCCTGCAAACGCTCCACTAAAAAACGCATGGTGGTGAGCTGTTCAGTAGTGATAGGAACAAACGGATATTCACGCGCGCTTTCAACAAATAGTTTTATGTATGCGCTACCAGAGAAAAATGGTGCGGGCGCAAACACGACTCCGTCATAGTTCATAAAGGAGCAATTTTCTGTCCCCTCCTCGCACCACACATACGCGCCTTCGTATTCGTTCACACTCACCTTCACGGTTTGTGTTCCTCTTCGCGCAACTGATACATCGCTAAACTTTGGAAACGCTCGCTTGATTGCTTTTTCGAGATAATGGTCCGGCAACAGCACAATACTTGTTTTTGGAAAAAAGTAGAGCCACTTCCCCGACAACGATTCGGTGACAAATACAGAAACATCCTTTGGGTCCGCACTGTTCGCGCCCTCTACCACAACCTCTCGCACCTGCAGGCGATTCAATTGCGTCGCCGTAATAAAACCGCCTACTACAATGATGCACAACGCTATAAGGAGCGCATTCTTCCAAGAAAATGCTCGCTTTTTTTTCTTTTTTACAGACTGTGTCTTTTCTTCAGAAAGTACGCTGTCGTGATAGTTGCGCTCGTACATAGGCTATGCACCCAAATAGTCTTTGCCAATGTAGGGCTTGAGCACTTCTGGTACGCGAATGCGCCCATCGGCTTCTTGGAAGTTTTCAACAATGCAGGCCAAGATGCGCGGCGTTGCAACAAGGGTGTTGTTCAAAGAGTGCGCATAGCGCAGTTTCCCTGTCTCGTCTTTATAACGAATATTGAGGCGGCGCGTTTGGAAGTCATGAAAATAGGACGAGGAGTGTGTCTCGCGGAATTTTTCTTGGCTTGGCATCCACACTTCGATATCGTATTTCTTTACCTGGCCTAAGCCCAGATCTCCTCCGCAGTTCACCACAACATGATAGTGAAGCCCGAGAGACTCAAGCAATTCTTCAGCATTACGGGTGAGCTCTTCGTGGAATGCCACGCTGGTCTCATGGCTTGCTTCGCAGAGTATGACCTGTTCGAGCTTGAAAAATTCGTGCACGCGAATCAGTCCTTTTACATCCTTTCCATGACTGCCCGCTTCACGGCGAAAACACGGTGAAAGCGCAATGTATTTCTTTGGAAGCGTTTGTGCATCAAGCACTTCGTCTGCATGGTATGACATCATCGCAACCTCTCCTGTTCCCGCGAGATACGTATCGTCCTGTGTCTTATACAAATCTTCCTCGCCTTGCGGAAGGTAGCCAGTACCGTAGAGTGTCGCTTTGCTTACCAACGACGGCACATGCATAGGCGAGTATCCTTTTTTCAAGAGTGCGTGCATAAAATATTGCCACAGTGCCATCTCCAAGAGCACGCCATCGTTTTTCAAATAGTATCCGCGAAAGCCTGCGACGCGAGTTCCGCGCTCAAAGTCCACCATGTCATTTTTTTCCATCAGTTCAATATGATCTTTTGGAGTGAAATCAAATACGGGCCGGTCCCCCCATACTTTATGTTCGACATTTTGACTGTCGTCCGCGCCTTCGGGCACTGACATATCCGGAACATTCGGCACCTGAAGCATGAGCCCCTGCCACTCTTTCATCACGGTGCGCACCTCTTCTTCAAGTGTCTGCACCTTTTCTTTCAGTGGCTTGATTTCTATCAAGAGCACCCCGCGGGCTGCCGGATCAGAAGCCTGAGCCACCAAGTCAGAGAGACGAAGCTGTTCAGTACGAGCAGCTTCAAATGCCGCAAGAGTACTTTTGCGTTTTTCTTCCACAGCAAGAAGCGTGTCGAGGTCAAAAGAGAGGTGTTTTTTTCGGAGCGCCTCTTTGATAATCTCTGGGTTTTCCTTGATAAATTTAATATCGAGCATGGGTACACTATAGCGTATTTTGGTTATTTTATAAAATCTTTATCTACCACCCGTTACTATATATAGTATGCAACCGGAACAGTACCCTCTCATCACGATTAATCCCCTTTTATCATTCCCTGACCTTGGAGAGCTCCCTCAGCCCCCGAAAAAACTCACTATGCGCGGATCCCTTGAGCGAGTGCAAGGGACAAGACTCTTGGCGGTGGTCGGATCGCGCAATTACAGTAGTTATGGGAAAGCAATGTGCGAATCATTGATCAAGGGACTTGCCGGATACCCAGTGACAATAGTTTCAGGGCTCGCACTTGGCATCGATTCGATTGCGCATCGAGCAGCGCTCGATGCAGGACTCAACACGATCGCATTTCCTGGGAGTGGCTTGAACTGGAGTGCGCTCTATCCGCAAAACCATAAAGAACTCGCAAAAGATATTCTCAACGCGGGTGGCGCACTTTTGTCAGAATTTGAAAACGACTTGGGCGGAGTGTACTGGGCATTCCCCCAGCGCAACCGGCTCATCGCTGGTATTTCACTGATGACCCTTGTCATTGAAGCAGAGGAAAAGTCCGGGACACTCATCACGGCGCGCCTTGCGACCGAATACAACAAAACAGTAGGTACCGTGCCGGGCGCTATCAACACACAAACAGCTCGTGGTGCAAACTGGCTCTTGAAACTCGGCGCGGTTCCTGTCACCGAAACCGCAGACATCCTCAAAGAACTTGGTCTTATTGAGCGCTCTAGTGCCGACAGTACAGAATACTTATTACTCAACTCCGAAGAAGAGCGGATCATGCACGCATTGTCAGAACCAAAAACAAAAGACCGTATTATTGAAGAACTAGAGTTGGATGCAGGACAGGCAAATATCACTTTTTCAACCTTGGAAATAAAGGGTGCTATCAAAGAAACGCTTGGCCTCATCGAACGAATCCTATAGAGGGCTTTATTGTATTCTATTTGCTAAAAAAATCCCTCCGTGGTACTACTGCAGTACGTTTATGAAACTTCTTATTGTCGAATCCCCTTCAAAAGCAAAAACGATTGAGAAATATCTCGACGGCGCGTATACCGTGCGCGCATCCGTCGGACACATCCGCGACTTGCCTAAGTCCCAAAAAAAAGCCATCGATATTGAAGGTGGCTTTATTGCGCATTACGAAATTTCAAAAGGAAAAGAGCGTGTGGTGGATGAATTGCGCGCACTCGCACAAAAAGCGAATGAGATTATTCTCGCTCCCGACCCGGACCGAGAAGGAGAAGCGATTGCCTGGCATATTGAAGAGCTCTTAAAGGCCGACAAGAAAGTAAAGTCTCCTATTCATCGCGTGACCTTTAATGAAATCACAAAAGAAGCAGTCCTTTCTGCTCTCGACCATCCGCGCGCAATCGACACGAACCTTCGCCGTGCCCAAGAAGCGCGCCGTGTGCTTGACCGACTTGTGGGCTACGACCTCTCGGGTATCATCTGGCAAAAAGTCCGCTACGGCCTCTCTGCAGGGCGCGTACAGTCCCCGGCCCTTCGCATCCTTGTCGAGCGCGAGCGCGAGATCAAGGCATTTATCCCAGAAGACTACTGGGTGCTCACTGCGCGAGTACAAACCAAGAGTAAGGCAGCGCTGACACTCACCTGTGTTGAAGAGCCACGTAACAAAAAGGAAGTTGACCGCATTCTCGACATTGCAAACAAAGAAGACTGGCTTGTGCGCGATGTAAAAGAGACAGAGCAAAAGCGCTCTCCAAAACCGCCGTTTACCACTTCCACACTACAGCAGGCAGCAAGCTCCCGCCTTTCTTTCTCGCCGTCGCGCACCATGCAGGTCGCGCAAAAGCTCTATGAAGCGGGACATATCACCTACATGCGAACAGACTCAACAACCCTTTCCGCGCAGGCAGTGCCATTGATCACAGCAGTTATCCAGAAAAAGTATGGGAAAGAATATCTCGAAGCCCGCACCTATAAAACAAAATCAAAAAATGCGCAGGAAGCCCACGAGGCAATCCGCCCTACTCATTTTGAAAAAGAAAGTTTAGGCAACACCGACGAACAGAAAAAGCTCTACCGCCTTATTTGGGAGCGCACTGTAGCGTCGCAAATGTCAGACGCAAAAGTACTCAAGACGCGCGTTGTGGGAAATGTCGAGTCTCTTTCTATTCCTGATTTTACCGTCATCGGCTCACAAGTACTTTTCCCCGGATGGCTCGCAGTGGACACGTCCGCACGCGGAGACGATGTTGAGCTCCCTCCTATCAAAGAAGGTGAACCCTTGAAACTTCTTGAGGCAACCGACACTGCAAAACAAACTGAACCGCCACATCGCTATTCAGAAGCGGGCCTCGTCAAAGAGCTTGAAGCGCGCGGTATTGGTAGACCTTCGACTTATGCGTCTATCATTTCAACCCTTGAAACACGCGGCTACATTGAAAAGATCAACCGCTCTCTAAAACCTACCGACACCGGCGAAGTAGTATCTGGATTTTTGGAAGCGAACTTCATGGAGTACATCAACGATACCTTCACCGCCGAGATGGAAGACAAGCTCGACGATATTGCAGCCGGCACCCGCGAATACAAAAAAGTGCTCACTGAATTCTACAAGCCCTTTCAGAAGGATGTGAAAGAAAAGCAAAAGCTCGACAAGGCAACAACACTTGAAGCGGCAGACCCGAAATACAAATGTCCAAAATGTGAAAGTGGTATGGTGGTCAAGCTCGGGCGCGGTGGAAAGTTTCTTTCCTGCGACCGCTATCCGGACTGCGACGGCGCGCTCACGATTGAAGGTCTGGAAATCAAAAAGGATGAACCGATCGGCATCGACCCTGAAACCGAACTTCCTATCTTCACTATGATTGGACGCTTTGGGCCATATGTCCAACTTGGCATCATGCCACCAAAGGTAAAGGGTAAAAAAACAGTAAAGCCGAAGATGGCGAGTATCCCGCGCGAAGTGGACCCTACTGCAGTTACTGTACCAATGGCGCTGAAATACCTCTCTATCCCCCGCACTCTTGGTGCACACCCAACAGACGGCGTGGAGGTCACCGCCAACAACGGGCGCTTTGGCCCCTATATCGCGCACGACGGCAATTTCCGCTCAATCAAAAAGCCGCTTGATGTTTACACAATTACCTTTGAAGAAGCACTCGACTTGTTAGCACAACCTAAAAAGCCCCGCGGTTTCCAAAAGAAAAAGAAAGAAGACGTGTCCGACGAAGCTTTGGCGAAGGCGGAATAAACCCCCGCACTATAGTGCGGGTTTTTATTTTTGAGTAGGCCGTGTATAGTTATACCTATGGAACACACTGATACGAGCCTCGAATCCCTGCTCTGCCTCATACAGTACCCACTCAACACGCTCGATCGAACCCTCATAGCACAGGCATACGACTTTGCTCTTTCAAAGCATGACGGGCAAAAGCGCAATTCCGGCGAACCGTACTTCACCCATGCGCTTGCCGTAGCACAAAACTGCGCCCGCCTTGGCATGGATATCGAGACTATTATTGCAGCACTCTTGCACGACACACTCGAAGACACTGATACGACAGAAGAAGAAATCAGCGAAGCATTCGGTGAACAAATTCTCTTTCTCATCAAAGGGGTCACCAAGCTTGGGAAACTGAAGTACCGCGGGCAGGAGCGCCATGTAGAGAGTATGCGCAAATTCTTTGTCGCCATGGCAGAAGACTTGCGAGTCCTTATCATCAAGCTCGCCGACCGCCTGCACAACGTGCAAACACTCGAACATGTCCGCCCCGACAAGCGCAACCGTATCGCCCTTGAAACAATTGCCGTGCATGCGGCGCTTGCGGGCCGGCTCGGTATGGGAAAGCTCAAAGGTGCGCTTGAAGACTATTCATTCCCCTACGCGTATCCGAAGGAATATTTGAAAACAAAAATGATCATGGATACGGAGGTACAAGAAGGCCATGCGGTCATAGAGAAGGTGCACACTGCTGTGCAAAAAACGATGGACGACTTTCATATCCAGAATACCGTCATCGAAAGCCGAGTAAAGCACTTGTATAGCTTGTATCGCAAACTCTTGAAAAATAATATGGATGTCGAGCAGATCTATGACATTGTGGCACTTCGCATCAATGTCGACACTGTACCGGACTGCTACCAAGTACTCGGGCTCATTCACATGCTCTGGAAGCCTATTCCTGGCCGTATCAAAGACTATATCGCGCTCCCGAAGCCAAGCGGGTACCAATCAATCCACACTACCGTCATCACTGAATACGGTATTGTTGAAATACAAATCCGTACGCACGAGATGAACAAAGAAGCGGAAATGGGTGTAGCTTCGCACTTCCTCTACAAAGAAGGAAAGTTTACAAAAAGCTCACGTCCCACAAGCAAAAAACTTGGCTGGCTCGAAGAGCTCAAAGAATTTCAAAGTGTCATCAGTAAGCCGAGCCGTTTTCTCGAACAGCTCCAGATGGATATGTTCAAAAACCGCATCTTCGTGTTTACCCCAAAAGGCGATGTGATCGACCTGCCAGAAGACGCCTCCCCTCTCGACTTTAGCTTTGCAGTGCATTCAAAAATGGGCGAACAGACAAGTTCCGCGCGCATTAACGGAAAGATGGCGCCTCTGGGAGCCAAGCTTCAAAACGGCGACATTGTAGAAATCGTCACACAGAAAAATTCGCACCCTTCAAGCAAGTGGCTCGACTATGCAAAGACCACCATGGCCCGCCGCCGCATCCGCGCGTACATTGCCGAACACGGAGGACTATTAGAAAAATTTTTGGTAAAAGAATAATAAGGAAGCAGTAGAAAAATATGCTTTTAAAAAGCATCTCGCAGGCTGACTGAGCCGAGAGTAGCAAAAAGCCAGCAGGCTTTTATGTGCGGTTTTTAAAAGTATGTTTTTATGACTGCGACGTATCTATTTATAAAGAAAAGTTTTTGAGATTGTAGAGGTCTTCCGTCTCTTCTTCCGCTTCGCGCACTTCCTGCACAGACCGGTCATCAAGCCCACTCACCTCCTCGCGCGCTTGGTACAGGGCTTCTTGTGCATCTTGTGGAATAATAGCTTCTGGCTGGGACTTGTTTGTAAACGCCGCCATGATTGTTTCAAGGTCATCATTTGAAAAGTAATCGATAGTGATCTTTCCACCGGCTTCTTTAGGTTCGATATGGACACGAGTACCCAAAGACTCCTGGAGCTTTTGCTCAATCACCATGAGTTCTGCATCAGGAATCAATGCATGCTTTCGCACCTTATCTACCGCTATACGCCGTGCAATACGCTCTGCCTCGCGCACAGTAATCTTTCTAAACATAATTTCCTTAAACAAAGTAGTTTGCTCTTCGGGACGCGTTGCAAGCATCAACAGTGGTCGAGTATGCCCTTCGTTGATCTTTCCCGCTGAAAGCGCATCGAGGATTTCTTGCGAAAGCGAAAGTAGTCGAATGGAGTTTGAAACATATTCGCGACTCTTCCCCATTTTCTGCCCAATCTGCGTATGAGTGAATTTAAATTCGTCGACAAGGCGTTGGAAGGCGCGAGCGCGCTCCACACCGTTTAAGTCTTCGCGCTGGAGGTTCTCGATAATAGCCAGCTCAAGCTTCATCATGTTGTCATCCCCCACGCGAATAATCGCCGGTACCTGTGAAAGGCCTGCAAGCTTTGATGCGCGCAGTCGTCGCTCTCCTGCAATGAGCTCGTATTCAACGATCAGTCCTCCGTCAGGAGTTTCTTTCTCTACACGAGAAACAGTCAAGGGCTGGAGCACACCGTACTGTCGGATAGACTCTGAGAGGTCTTTCAATGGCCCTTCTTCGAATTCTCGACGGGGCTGAAAGGGGTTGGGCTGAACCTTTTCGATATCGATAAAGAAGATGGAGTTGCTGTATAGTTCGGACATGGCAATAGTGTACCATAGCGGACATGAAGAAAAGATTTGAAAAAATGAGGAAAAACTGTACTATGGTGAGACACAGGCCAGTGTGGCGGAATGGTAGACGCGATCGACTCAAAATCGATTACTCGTAAGGGTGTGGAGGTTCGAGTCCTCTCTCTGGCACAAATATAAAAAACCTCTTCGGAGGTTTTTTATATTTGTGCGAGGACTCGAACGGGAAAGGGGTCGGGAAAACGGGAGTTTTCCCGTGGCGGAGGCAGTGACCAGAGGGAACGTTGGAACCGCTGGGTTCCAAAGCGCAGGCTCCAGCCGAGCAGTGAGATTCCTCTTTTGTATGGTTAGTAACTTGTGACAGAGTCCTTCTCTCCTGTTATAGTTCCCCTATGCAAAAACTGATAGTAGTCTGCGGACCAACCACAACAGGCAAAAGCGACTATGCCGTAGCCCTCGCAAAAAAGATCGGCGGTGAAATCATCTCAGCCGACTCGCGCCAAGTATATAAAGGGCTCGATATCGGAAGCGGAAAAATCACACAAGAAGAAATGGGCGGTATCCCCCACCATTTGCTTGATGTCGCCGACCCACATCATCCTTTCTCGGTTGTAGAGTATAAAGCACTTGCTGATAAAGCGCTCCAGGAGATTATTGCGCGTGGCAAAACTCCTATCATCGTCGGCGGTACCGGATTTTATATTGATGCGATTATTTGCGACACCGTCTTCCCTGCCGTTCCTCCAAATCATGCACTGCGCAAAGAACTCCATGAGAAGCCTATCGAAGAACTGCAGACACAGCTCCATCAGCTTGATCCGCGCCGATATGAGCTAGTCGACAAACAAAATCGCCCGCGCCTTGTTCGAGCGATTGAAATAGCGACTGTCCTCGGCTCGGTACCAGAACTCCAAAAGACAATGCAATACGATGTCGAGTGGATCTATCTGGATTTCCCGGACGAAGTGCTCAAAGAAAGAATCCATACCCGCCTGATGAAGCGCCTTGAAGGAGGGATGGTGGAAGAGGTTGCAAAATTACATGAAGACGGATTGTCCTGGGGTCGCCTCGAGTCATTTGGATTGGAATACCGCTCTATAGCAGAGATGTTGCAAGACAAACACGACAAAGCCGAAATGATCAGTATGCTCGAACAAGCAATTTGGCAGTATGCAAAGCGGCAAAGAACCTGGTTCAAAAAATATGGGAAATGAAAATACTCCGTACGGAGTATTTTCATTGTGCGGGCGATAAGGGAATCGTCGTCAAAAGACACTTCTATTTTTGTAAACAAAAATATGTCGCCCCTGCCAAAGGTTTTAGTGTGCGTTACAAGCAACCGCACGGAGACCAACGTTACATTAAACTACTCTGCGGGCCCACAAGGACTCGAACCTTGAACTACTCTTTTGGAGAGAGGTATTTTACCATTGAAACTATAAGCCCATATAGCTTCGAAACTATAACAAAAAAGTGGCTTGTTAGCCACTTTTTTGATTCCTTGTCCCGCGAAGCCTTTCGGCGAAGTGGGATTACTTCTTTGATTCCTTGAAGGTGATAACCTTGCGGAGTTTCTTGGAGTATTTCTTGAATTCGAGTTTGATACCCGCAAGCTTCTTTTTGTTCTTGCTGGTCCAGTAGGTTTCCCCTGTCTCTTTATTTGTGAGTTTTACGATGTTTACCTGTGACATAGTGGCAAAACTATAGCATACAGGCTCCCCTAGAGCAAATAACCCCTTACTTGACTTTTTGCCTAATATATGCTATTATATATATAAATAAGCCGAACCTGTCCGGCTATAGCGACAGTATTGAAAACAAAATAAAACCAAACCACATGAACGTACAGAGTATTAATTGCAATACTGCAACCATTGAAGAATTAAAAGCTGCATTCAGAAACCGCACCCCTATTTCAGGGATTACGCTTCTTGCAACCCATTACGGACCTCATATTGATGAGATTCGAGCATGCTTTCTCTTGCAGGTAACCGCGCAAGGCACAGCACAATTTCCAGGGATTAAAGAAGCCTCTATTGGATTCCTGGGCGAAACAAAGCTTCGCGCAGGTGGCTGGATTGGTGAAGAAGGATTTTTCAAAGCAATGCAAAACGGCATATTGTTGTTAGGAGTCGGACATGGTCTACTAGACGAACACAAAAACCGTAAGGACAAAATTTCTTGCACAAACCTCGTAACAAAATTACTGGATTTGAAAAAAGAATATGATAATCGTTCATTATATGGACCAATGACATGCTATGTAGATTACGAAGATCAATATAGTGATAACCTTATCAAAGCACTGAACGATAAAAATCCTGCTCACCGATTAAATCCAGATGAAACTGATATCCTCAAGCTCATGCAACATGGAATGCTTGCTTTTAATACAAAGCAGGGATTCGAACAGGCGGGTGAGAATATAGGAGAAATGATAAAAATCGTCGATTCTGTGTATCAATTCTTTCAAAATGAACTACAGCAAAGAAAGCTTTTTCTTGCTGCAGACAAAGCATTTGAAAAAGAGTGGAGAAACCTTATTCCTGTTTCTATTCCAAAAAGGAGTGAAAAGTTTTTCATTCTTGAAATGAAAAGCGATATTCCTGCAATCAGTAAAGTAGCTTTCTCAAAATGGCCTGAATCAAAAAAAGAAAAGCTTGCCGTTCTTTTCCTTCGTAAAAGAAACGGGCAATTTGTTCTCATGCCCAGTCGCCGCATTGATAAAAACGCAATGACAGAAGTTGTAAAAATTCTTCGTCAGAAAGTAAACTTTGCACGCGAAAAAGCCAGAATTGATTTTTGGGAGATTGGAAAAGAAGGTATCATTGATATGGTGCCTGAAATCCATATCGCTGAACAAACGGGTATCATATCAAATGGCTCTAAAGTAGATCCTGAAGTTCCTGGACTGATTGGGCCAGTACTGTCGGTACGCGATGTCATTGATGCTATCACCATTGGATTAAAAGGAGATTATTTTCCTCTACGATTCGAAAAGGAATGTAGAAACGGCGTTTGTGTAAAAGGAAAATGTCCGCTGTATCAAGCTGGCTTGCAGCGTTGTCATGACGTTCGCAATAAAGCGAAAGAACAAGGACAGTTTGGTGTATTAAAAGAACTGAAAACTGCATAATGCAGGACGGGAGCGATTTATCGCTCCCGTTTTTTTTATTTGCCTATTCCCCTCTCTCCGTGTTACAAATAATGAGCTATGACCAAATCTCCTGAACGCAAAAAAACAAAGCTCGCAAAAGTTGCCGATAAGGCGACAAAATCCATCGGCTCAATGCCGAGCTTGTTTGTGCACTCTGTCATATTCGCGAGTGCCTTTCTTCTTCCTGTCTTCGGTATGGTGCCGTTTGAACAAATGCTTCTCATCCTCACTACAGCGCTCTCACTTGAAGCAATCTACCTTGCTATCTTCATCCAGATGTCTGTAAACAAAAACACTGAAGACATTGAAGATATTCAGGAAGATGTGGAAGAAATCCAGGAAGATATTGAAGAGATTGAAGAAGATGTCGATGAGATTCAGAAAGACGTCGACGAGATTCAGGAAGACATTGAGGAAATTGAAAAGGATGTCGACGAGATTCAGGAAGACATTGAGGAAATTGAAGAGGACGACAAAGAGGAAGACACTCAACAAAAGAAAGAATTTGAAGCGCTCGCTTCCATTCAAGAAATCCTCACCAAGCTCCAAGGAGAAATCGAACAGCTCAAACAGAAATAAAACAAAGAGAGCCTTTCGTTAAAAACGAAAGGCTCTTTTATTTTATTTAGATTGCTTGATAGACAAGTGATATCCAGATTATTCCAGTTGGAATATTAAAAAATGGATATGCACTTTTACACTTAGTGGCTTCAGCAAATACGAATAACCATACAATAGCTGCAGTAGCAGCAATAAAGAGTCCAGTTGGACTTGTTTGTACAGATGGGACAACAGCAAGAAATATACAATAAGCAATACTAAGAAAAAACAATACTACGGAATTCTTTTCCGGAGCAGTAATCTGAGTTGTATGTGCCATAATTTTCAAGGTTTAATTTAATACATTATAGCACCAATATTCCAAAAAGTCAATATTACACAATACGAGCAGCCCCTTGTCGAATAACCGTCATTTCACCATTCTGAAAGCTAATAATGGTTGATGGCTCCCCTTCTACTACACCTGCGTCTTCATAGTGGTCAACACTATCTCCAAAATATGCCTGGGCTTCATCGATAGTTTTTGCTGGTGGCTCCCCTTGTGGGTTCGCACTTGGTGCAACGAGTGGTCCCGTTTCTTTCAGTAGCTCTATGAGCTCGCTATTATCAGGCATGCGAAATGCGAGCGTATTTGTTCCGCGATGCAGGTAGGAAAATTGCACTTGGGTTTCTGTAGGTAAATGCAGAATAATAGTCACGGGGCCAGGCCAGAGTGTTTCAATTTTTTCTTTCTCCGCGATAGAGAGATTTATACCGAACTCTTTCAGTGCTTCAATAGTGGGAATCAAAATAATAAACGGCTTGTTTTCATCGCGACCTTTTACTTCGTAAATACGACTTACAACACTCTCGCAAAGCGCTCTTCCGACAATGCCGTACAGTGTATCGGTTGCGATGATTGCTATTTTTTCTTCTTTTAAAACTTTTGCGAGCATATATTTAAATTAGAATTCAATTTACCCGACTCCGGCCCTGGGAAGGCCTCCGCTGGGTGATTGAATTTAAAATATAATACGCAAACGCATTATATTTTAAATTCAATCACATCCCCGTCTTTGACGATGTACTCCTTCCCTTCGGTGCGCACGAGCCCTTTACTTCGAGCGTTTGCATAGCTTCCGCTTTCCAAAAGATCGCTCCAAAACACCACTTCAGCACGGATAAACTTGTCTTTAAAGTCCGTATGGATTGCTTGTCCTGCAACCGGAGCCGTGCTTGCTTTAGGAATGGTCCACGCGCGGGTCTCTTGCACTCCTGTAGTAAAGTATGTTTCAAGGTTAAGGAGCTTGTACGCTTCAGCAATGAGGTTGGTCACCCCGTCGTCGTGCGCTTCCATTTCTTTGCGCATCTCTTGTTTCTCCGCACCTTCAAAATCTTTCAGTTCGTCTTCGATTTTTGCATCAATCACGACAAATGCCGAACCGCTGGCAAGAATTGTGTCAGTGAGCTCTTTGAATTTCTCTGGATCGGTTTCGTCGAGATTCGCGGCACCAGAGCGCTTGTTGAGCCCGTACAAAAACTTTTTCATGGTGAGCAAGTTCATCATCTTTGCGATTTTTGCTTCTTCTTCGGTCATCTCGACCGTGTTTGCGAGCTTCCCTGCTTCAAGCGCTTCTTCTATGCGCGCAAGGACTGCATCTTCGGCAATTGAGGGCTTGTCACCTCGCTTTACTTCGCGCACAAGGTTGGTACGGCGCTTGGTCACTGTTTCAAAGTCCGCCAAGATAAGCTCAAGGTTGATGACGGTGATGTCGCGAAGCGGATCTACAGAGCCGTAGACATGCGCGATTTCTTTCCCGCCTCCCACTATCGGGAATAAGCGCACCATTTCAAGCACAGCATCGCATTCGCGGATATTTGCGAGGAATTTATTCCCGAGCCCTTCCCCCTTTGATGCGCCTTCCACAAGCCCTGCAATATCGACAAATTCGATAGCTGCGGGAATTGTTTTGAGCGTTTCAGAAAATGCTGCGAGCTTGTCCAGGCGCTCATCGGGCACCGGCACAATACCGACTGACGGGTCGATAGTACAAAACGGGTAGTTCTCCGCAGGAACGCCCTTTTTAGTGAGCGCATTAAAGAGTGTTGATTTGCCGACATTAGGCAGTCCGACAATGCCGATTGATAGTCCCATATTATTTTCCGAGCAACTGCATCAATGGTGCAAGCTCTTCGCGATGTTTTGAGATTTCGCTTTTGTACTTACCCATCACTGTCACTGCTGCATATGCTTCTGGCATGCCGGCGTCAGTCTTTTCTTTTATTTCCTTTTGTACCTTTTCAAACAAATTCTTGATTTCCGGGTTTTGCTCGAGCGACTTCAATGAATTCGCCAATTGCGGATTTTCTGCCATCGCTGTCGCGATCTTTTCTGCCTGATCTTTCGGTACACCCTTCATCTGAAGAGTCTTTTTCACTAAAAATGATTTGATTCCCATAGGGGCACTATAGCAAATATCTGTGTATACTAAAAGTCATGGCGACAGCCCAAAAACTCCTGGAGCTCCACAAAAAACATGCTAAAAGCAACACGTGCGGGCTGAAAAGCACAGCAAAGCAAGCAGTATTTGGCGACGGAAATCCCTCTGCCGAAGTGGTATTTGTCGGCGAAGCGCCTGGCAAAAAAGAAGACGAGGGTGGCAGGCCTTTTATCGGAGCTTCTGGCAAACTCCTCTCTGAAATGCTCGGTAGCATTAAGATGAGTCGCGAAAACATCTATATCACCAACATCGTCAAATACCGCCCGCCGAATAATCGCGACCCACTTCCCGAAGAGAAGGAATCATGCAAGGCATGGCTCCACGCCGAGCTCTCAGCAATCAAGCCAAAGCTTATTGTCTTCTTGGGCCGGCACTCCATGAACCACTTTTTTCCGGATGAAAAAATTTCAACTGCGCATGGAAAACTTATCGTTAAAAAAATACCCGGCATCGCAGCCGAGTATTTTCTCCCCCTCTACCACCCTGCTGCAGCGCTGTACAATGGCGGATTGCGAGAGGCGCTACTAAAGGATTTCAAAAAAATCCCGCGTATTCTAAAGAAGATTTCAAAAGCTAGTTAAATGCGCGGAGTTCAATCGCTAGAAACATCGGTATCTCCTTTCGGGCTGTATCTTCTGCACTTTGGCGCGGGCCCGCTTCGGACTTTTTGTGCGAGATCCATTCTTCGAGATTTGTTATTGCAAAGCCAGCATTTCGAAATGCCTTTGCGTACCACTGTAGTGAGCGATGGAATGTGGTGGTGGTGATTTTCTTTGCACCTCGGAAAGGAGAAAGTTCTATAGGAATAGAAACTTCTGAAAGGTATTTTTCTGTCTTTCGGTACTGTACGCCTTTTTTCATATCATAGCCCCAGTCAGAATGCTGTGGGATGCGAAATGCAGGATGCAAGAGCACTACTACTGCTTTTCCTTCTTTTTTCAAGCAGTCATTCATACCCTCCAATACTTTTGGAATATTTTTTATATTTTCAAATGCGAGGACTGAAAATACTGCATCAAAACTTCCGAGCTTCATAGCCGGAAGCGCTTGGGCATCCCCCACTCTATAGCTTTCGTTCACACTCGCTTGCCGCGCTGCCACCTCAACCAATTCTTTTGATGCATCTACTCCCACTACCATTGCCCCCGACTTCGCAATAAGCCGAGAAAAATATCCTTGGCCTGAAGCAACATCGAGCACTCTCTCCCCTTCTTTTGGGTCGAGCATGCGCAATAAATTCGGTGCGATCACTTTTGCCTGATACGTGTCATCCCCTTTGAGATATTCGTCGTACCAACGGGATACATTATCCCACTGTGTTTGTTCGTTTTTCATACTACTTTTTATAGACACTAAAACGGTACTGCCAGTCAATAAATCGGCGCAAGATACTCGGGAAGATTCCTTTAAACACCATGCCTCGATGCACAAATATCGCCCACTTTTTTCCAATCAGAACGACATAGCTCGGCATTTTAGGAATATACGCATCAATACTTTTTCCTCTGATCATGCGTGCAATTGTTTTGCCTACATACTTGCCGTCATAAATCGCAGTCTGCGCAAGCCCGCTGAATTCTGTTACAGCTCCGTCTCCTGCGATAAAAACATGGTTGTCATTTTCGAGCATGAGATTTTCAGTCACCACAATCCGTCGTCGCTCGCTTTGCACAAGTCCGGGGATTTTCATATAGGTTTCGCTGATGCTCGTACCCGCGGTCCACACCACGCTCCCACTTTGAATATCCATGTCGTTTAAAATAACTTCTTGCCTGTCTTCAGACTGGAGTACTCGGTTGGTGAAAATATTAACACCCAAAGTGCGCAAGCGGTCTTCTGCAATTTTTGATACTTCCTCGCTCATCGTCGGAAGGAGGCGCGGCGCGCCTTCGATAATATCGATAGTGATCAAAGACGGGTCAATGCCGTGCACCCGCGCGCGCTTGGTCAAATAGTCTTTCAGTGTCCCTGCAAGTTCAACCCCTGATGGTCCACCACCGACAACAACAGTATGCAATAGTGCAACCTGTTCATTCTTTGGAAGGGTCTTTCCTTTAGCAAAGGTTGTTTCAAAATGCGCCTTCAGTCGCAGTGCCTCATCGACTGACTTGAACGAGAGCGAGCACTCTTTGAGTCCTGGAATATTAAAATAGCTTGCCTGGCTTCCAAGCGCGAGCACGAGATAGTCGTATGGGAGTTCACTTGCCCCATGGGTAGTTTCCAGGGTTACCAGCTGACGACCCTGGTCCATACCGGTAAATGTTGCATTCATGAGATGAATTGCATTTTCAGGAAAGAGGTCCTTCAATGGAAACGCGACTTCTGACTGGAGGCCGTCGGTCACCAGACTATAGAGTGCCGGGTAATAGGTCAAATAGTCCTTGTTTGAAATAAGCGTAATCGTTGCCCGAACTCTGCTTTTCATAAGGCTTTGTGCGGCAGCAATACCCGCAAATCCCCCTCCAACAATGACGATTTTGGGCTTCCGTATCTCTGTTTTCATGCCTCTCAGTATAGCCCATATAGGGGGATAGTGCTAAAAACCCTTTTGTTAAAGGATTTTGCGTGTATACTTGTAAGGTGCAAGACGCTGATTCGTCACAAAGGAAGACCGAAGAGGATTTTTTTGACATGGTAAAAGCTTTTGAGGACGCGATTTTCCGCTTTCTGTACTTTCGAGTACAAGACCGCGCCGTCGCCCTCGACATTACACAAGATACCTTCACCAAGACTTGGATCTACCTTTCCAAAGGAAAGACAGTGGACCACCCCGAAGCCTTCTTGTATCGAACAGCAAAAAATGCGCTGATCGACTACTACAAAAAATCAAAATCAAGCTCTCTTGATTATTTGATGGAGGCAGGGTTTGATCCGGGGACACATGCGGTCACCGACGAGGTCCTGCGCCAGGACGACATTCAAACAGTTCGAACACTTCTGGACACCTTGGATGAAGAGAGTAAACAGATTATGTTCCTCCGCTATGCGGAAGAAAAGCCTATTGAAGACATTGCCGTACTCTACGGCAAAAGTGTCAACGCCATGACGGTGCACATTCACCGTATTGTAAAAAAATTACGGGGTCGCTACGACGAACAACTATAACACTATGGAAAACAAACTCCACAAACTACAAGCACTAAAATCCCTCACCCTCTCTGAAGAAGAGCGTGGCTTGATTCGTGCGCATGTTGCTCGTGTTGTCACCACTCCATTACCTGCACCCGTCCCTTCTCTTTTCTATAATGGCGTTCAGCACGGGCTTCGTATGGCGCTCTCTGCGATGTTCTTCGTTGTGTTCGTCGGCGGAAGCGTCAGCGCAATAGCTGACAGTGCGCTTCCCGGAGATCCTCTCTACGCATTCAAACTCAATGTAAACGAAGAAGTAAAGGGTGTATTTTTAAATACCCCTGAAGAAAAGGTAGTATTCCAAAAAAACCGTATTGAAACCCGTGTCAATGAAATCCAGACCTTGGCCGACTCAAAGACGCTGACAAAGGAAAAACAAGAGCGTGCACAGCAAGCGATCACCCTTCATGTACAGGAACTTTCAAAAGAACTCACTACGCTCAGCGACGAAGAACCAGATACTGCACTCACCTTCACCGCGTCACTAGAAGAATCTCTCAAAGCAAGCCGAGGTACATTAGAAGCAGCGGGAGGTGTCTCTTCTGAAACTACTGCAAGCACCCTGATGATGGCAAAAGTTTCTCCTGAAGGAGCTCCTGCACCCCTTCCCTCCGACGGTATCGCCGCAGCTCTCAAAACAGTTAATGATGCACTAGAGCAGGTATCAAAAGAAGAAGTAAAAATTCTCACAAAAGAAATCAATAATATTTCAGAAGAAATCGATGGCGTCGGAATACCTAACGAAACCTCAACCCCTCTTACTCCGACCGGGCAATAAACCGCTCGAGGAGTAATAACGACAAGACACCGATAATGACCACTGCGCCAATTACTATAGCGCGGTGGTCTTTTGGTTTGGGTGTGTAAACAGGGGTTGTTTCCTCCGGTACAACCGTGTCATTTACAACTGCAGTCGTGTACGGAATAAATGAAAGCGGTGGCGAAGCGCGCGTGCTACTTTGCACTCTCTGTGTACTTTTTTCTGACATACCGAGCACTGCCATTGTATTTCCCTCTTTTGTTTTTAATGTCGCCGTAGTCAGTGTCCGCAATCCCACCCGACTAATCGGGAGCGCAATATTTCCCTTGGGCGCAAGCACCGTAAAAAGCGGAAACTCTGCATATCCTTCAGGAGTATACAAACGCCACCCCGACATATCGATAGAGGTCTTGGCGGTGTTTTTTATTTGGAGAGTACTCGGATTCAAGAGAGACAGTTCCACCGTAGAGGCGACCACTGTCACAACAGCGCTCGAGTGCAACAGTGCTCGCGTAAACTCCTGTGCAGTATGGTAAGCAAGGGTTACTGTATACACTCCCGGGTATTCGTACGTATGTCGTACAGTACTGAGTGTGTCTGTTCGAATAACTGTTCCATCACCCATATTCCAAAGATAGGTTCCTTTTTTCGATGAACCCCGCTCGAGTACTACAGTCCCCTCATATTCATACTGCATGCCTTGATATGCAGTACTCGGAGCGACCACTTTGAGAGAGGGTTTGTTTTTTTCATAGACAACTGGTGGCTTTACACTCTTTTTCTTTGTTTGTGACTGCGCTGTAGTGGCAGGAGTTTCTTCCCCTGTTGATTCGCCTGGTGTATCGGAAAGTGGGTCCTCTTCTGTATCAAAAGAATCTTCTGGAAGAGTCGCATTCTGAAGATTCGGTGTTGCTACTGCGGTGATCCAGCTGCCGTCCGCATATTGCATTGTTTCTTTTGTAGTACTGTCACCTGCCGGCCACCCGCTTGTAAAGTCTAGTTCGTGCACCACAATTTCCTGTTCATTTTTCAATACAAGATACTCGCCAGTATTTGCAAAACCATTATTACTAAATGTCCCCGATTCGTCAGCAATACCAGGAACGGGGTCCGGCATACTTGCCGTTACCCGCTCGACCAAAAGGAAGCCGAATGCAGGAATCGTTTTTGAAAGCATAAAGACAACCTTCGTCCCACCATCTTTATACACTCCCCATCCAACGAGACTGACTGCTTCGGCACTGTCATTGTATAGCTCAAACCACTCGCCGTATTGACCAGAGGTTCCACTAACGCCCATCCAGGCGATTTCGTTTATTCGTACTTCGGCCTGCGCAACAAGGGGCAAAGTGATCAGAATGATCAGTGTGGCCAGGAAGTACTTCATAGTTATTCTAAAACTTTTTGGAGCACAGCAGTCGAAACTTCATCTCCTTTTGGATCAGAAACCAAGGCTTGTGGAGGCGGTGGAGAATCTTTTAAAGGATGTGCTTGTTGTGGAGCAGGAGCTCGAGTTTGCTTGGGAGGTTGTGGTGCGGGAGAGGAACTAGCGAGCACGCTTTGAAGCGCAGCTTTGAGGAGGTCACGGTTTTTCTCTGTTGGTCCACGCTCAGCCATTTTCACCGGCGGAATACTTTCGCGCAGTGTCTTTTCTCCACTAAAAGGTGCAGAGGGAGCCGGCGTTGAAAGATCCATAGACTGCTCATCAAGAGATGAGAGAAGTGAGGAGAGTGCCGATGCGGAAGATGGCGGAGGTGTTACTGTTTTTGTAGTAGTGGTAAAGGCTGTCGTAGTGGTTGTCGTGACAGCTTCTGGAGCAGCACGAGAAATTCCGGTCAAGGGCGGAGTAAATGCGCGCGCCATCGGTTTCTTTGCTACGGTAGTGGTGCGTTCGATACGGCGCATAAACTGAGCGGGTGCGTCTGGGGAAGAATTTTCTGCTTGAGGAGCCACTGGTGCAGGAGTCGGGACAGATTGCGCGGCAACTATTTTTGCCAATGCATCCGGATTGTACGGAGCGCTTGCAAAAGCTTGCTTGAAAGAGTTTTGCTGTTGCCCCTCTTCAGCAAAGCGGATATTCTTTTTTGGTTTATCTTCGCCAGTATCAGCATCTTCCGCATACCACTCGCGGATATTGCTATCAACATTTTCCTTTGGATGCGCATAGGTCTGGCGCGTCCACTCAATAACATCGTTTTTATAGGTAATCGTCGGTCGTGGCAACGGAGGCAGGGTCCGGGCAGAAAACGGAGCTGAGCCCATGTCGTTGATCATGAGCGAAAGATATATCTGTGCCATACCAAGATTGATCAAGTCCCCCGCCATAAACTGCGGAGAGTACACTTTCTCCAGCAGTTCTGCATCAAGCGGACCGACACGAAATGAAATACTCGTTCCCACGTTTCCAAACACCGCGTCACGAACACTTTCTTCCATTTGTGCCACATACTGGTGGGCAATAATGAGCGCGAGCTTGTACTTGCGAGCCTCGGAGAGAATGTTGGCAAACGACTCATTGGCAAACGACTGGAATTCGTCGACATAGAAATAAAAGTTCGGTAACTGTGTCATGCGGTCTGCTGTCGCATCTGCCCTACTCATTGCCGCAAGGTAGATTTTGGTTATAATCATGCTTCCCAAAAGACTGGTGTTCTGCTCCCCAATACGCCCCTTTGAAAGGTTGATAATGAGAATTTTTTGCTCATCCATCGCGGTACGGATATCAAAACTCGACTTTGGCTGTCCGATGATATTGCGAACGAGCGGATTTGCAGTGAACTGCCCAATCTTGTTTTGGATTGCAGCTCCCGCTTCCTGCATGTATCGCTCGCCATATTTTGCAAACTCTTCCACCCAAAATGCTTTTACGCCCGGGTCGGTACAGTTGGCAACTACTTTATTGCGGAAGGTCTTGTCCGAGAGCATGCGGTTTACACCCAAAAGCGTTGCGCCCGGGTATTCCAAGAGCGCAAGGAGGATGTTGTTGAGGATGTACTCCATGCGAGCGCTCCATGCATCCACCCAAATCTTTTTAAACGTACTCATGAGTCCTGATGCGACAAAGTGGCGCTTGTCAGCACCCACATCTTCAAGCACATTGAACGATACTGGGTAGTTGATATCAAACGGCGCGAAGTAGATAACATCCTTGATGCGCTCCGCCGGAATATAGTCGAGCATTTTCTCAGCAAAGCTTCCGTGCGGGTCCAAAACCGCTACCCCTTCGCCATGCGCAATATCCTGGATTGCCATATTCTCCAACAATGTAGACTTACCCACACCACTCTTACCGATCACATACATGTGTCGGGTTCGGTCTCGGCTTTTTATTCCAAAGCGGGTGCGCTGATTGCGAAAATCCGTCTCGCCAAAATATGTGATGTGTTCCGGATCATACGGCACTGTCATATGGTTATAGTATAGCACCCCATGGTACGGAGATAACACTGTTTTCATCTAAACAGTATAAAAAGGTGAGATGAAAAAGAATTAAAGAAAAGATATAGAAAAAATGAAGCGCTACAGAAGCTTATCAGAAAACTTCTTCTGCAGTTTTTCAAGCTTTGGGGAAATAACCAACTGGCAGTACGGTGCATCACTATGGTCGGCGTAGTAGTTATAGTGATAGTCTTCCGCAGGATAAAAATCAGTCGCTGTCACTACCTCTGTCACAATCTGCGCATCTCCTGAAAGGGTACTCTGTGCGCGACTAATTGCGCGCTGTATTGCACCCGGCACGTCGTCTTCTGGACTTTCAGTGAGGCCTCCGAGAAAGTGCGGTTCTTGGTCATGTGTATAGAAAATAATCGAGCGGTATTGGCTGCCGACATCGTTTCCTTGTCTATTGGGAGTGGTGGGGTCATGCGTTGCGAAGAATATATCCAAAATGTCATCAGTAGAAATCATTCCTTCGTCATAATAGACCTTGATCACTTCAGCATGTCCAGTTGTACCACTGCATACTGCTTCATAGCTTGGGTTGGCCACTGTGCCACCCATATACCCTGGAATCACTTCCTGGACACCCTTCAGACTTTTAAATACGGCTTCAGTACACCAAAAGCATCCACCGCCAAGGTATATTGTTTTCATACTTCTATTGTACTCCTCTTATTGCGCGATGCCAGTGGCAATCAATAACTACTGAAATAAAAAAGCCCTTAAGAAGGGCTTTTTTATCAGTGCAATGCTCTTTAGAAGAAGAGAAACGCCATCGCAATCATCATCAGAAGTGCTCCGATGAGCGCTATATTTTTTGAAAACATGATTGTCTCAATCATGCGAGTCTGCGCGTCCTTTTCTTTCCAGAACGTGTGCATGATAAATGTTGTCGGTACCAAGAAAATCACCAAGAGCCACATACCGATAATCATTTCAAAGCCGATCACAAGAGAAAGTCCTCCTAAAAGAAGAAATATCCCGCTTGTAAATACAGCAATCCCAGGAAGAGGGAGTCCCTTTGCGCGTGCATAATGGGTCATCCCTGTATGATTTTTAAAGTGGCCATACGCCTGAAAAACAAAAAATCCCCCTAATAAAATGCGCCCCAACATAAACAGTATTTCCATATAAAATCATTGAATAGTAATACCCCTAGTATAGCCTATGTGGGCCATTATGCCTCGTCGACTGCCCGCTTCGCTGCAAGTGCAAGGCGGGCCAGCCGGAGCTCGTC
This sequence comes from Minisyncoccia bacterium, assembly GCA_049317285.1. Lineage (GTDB taxonomy): Bacteria > Patescibacteriota > Minisyncoccia > Phycocordibacterales > UBA9973 > UBA4124. Next base: position 33,877 of record JBMOIO010000005.1, read on the forward strand.
GTAGCTGTAGGCGCCATTTGCGTGCTCAAATATAGGGGTCAAATTCATCGTATCAAGCGTTTCAAAGAGGTGGGTAATCTCCGGCAAATCAGCAATCAGTGCGGGCTCCAAGAGCACGAGAACTTGCTCGTAGTTGAGCCTGCCCGCTTCCACTAGCTTTTCCAAATGCGACATGATAGTGCCGACTGTCATTTTGCGCTCGAGCGCCATTAAGGCAATTGGCTTTTCTTCCAGCACTAACTCAAGTGTTTTTTCATACGTGTCTCTTTTTTTTCGCGCTCCTGATGCGTCTTTTGTATTCACCGCCTTCAGAGTTCCTCCGCACGCTATTATAAAGTCTTCGTGCATTTTTGCCGTAGTCACTGCGAGCAAATCAATAAACGCTGACTCGGACTCATACGACTGCGCGCGAAACTCATGGTCACGCTCCATAATAACCGGGTGCACCATAAATGCGCGGGGGTTCACCCCAAGCAAGTGCAGTCCTGAAAGCGAGCGCACGCGCGAGAGCGCGACATATCCCTGTCCGTATTCAAATACCTGCCCCAAGTCCATCACCGCCGCGTCGAGAGACATCCCTTGGCTTTTGTGAATAGTGATTGCCCATGCAAGTCGAAGCGGTATTTGCGTAATACTCGCCTTGATCTTGCCATTCTCTTCAATCACCCAATCCATCGGTTCAATGGTGATAGTGCGCCCGTCGCGCGTTTTGATAACAGGGTAACCAGTAGACCCTTCAAACGCAGTCACTGTCCCGAGTGTTCCGTTTGCAAATTCTTTCTCTCGGTTGTTTTTAGTGCACATGACCGAGGCCCCAATGCGAAGGGTGAGCGTTTCAGGCGACAAACAGCCCTTTATCAATGTTTCCACCAGTTTTTCTGATCCGTGCGTTCTCATACTATACGTCTTCCCCGCTCCAACAAGTCCTGCAAGCTCGGTATCATTAATAGCGTCGACATTTGCATTGTGCGCAAACAAGCGCGTGACCGATCGATCAATAGGCGTATCCCCGGCTTTATGATTGCGCGTGCTCAAATATTCATAGTGCATTTCGTCGAATATACCTCCGCGAATTGCAGAGAGGACTGAGAGTAGTGCTTCATCCTCTTGGCGGTGTTGTTCGGAAAGATAGCAGGTCACGAGGCGCATTTCGTTCCATACGCGCGCCATAAAGGCAAACTGCGCCTGCTCTCCGCGCGTAGTCACTGGAGGGAGCTGAAAAAAGTCTCCGACCACAATAACCTGTATCCCCCCAAAGGGCTCTCTTGTCTGGCGTACTTCACGGCACACCGCATCAACCATGTCGAGCATGGTTGCATCAATCATCGATATCTCATCGATGATCAATACCTTCGTCTTTTTTATTCTTCGCACCAAATATTCAGTCGTTGCAATCTTGTCGAGGTCATACGGCGTAAGTGTTCTTCGAATACCAATCCCGCTCCATGAGTGAATCGTCGCACCGTGAATATGGGTTGCAGCAATACCGGTCGACGCAGTAATCGACGGATCGATGTCATGGTCCTGCAAATAAGACACATACTCGTTAATAGTATGTGTCTTTCCGCTCCCCGGCTCTCCGGTGAGAAATACATTTGCACCAGTCTTCAATATGGTAAGCGCCGTTTCTTGGGTCATCAGTACTCGTAAATTAAGAACGGAGTGTTACTGTCTGGTCGTACACCGCACAGTCAACACGTGAAATAGTGAGCGAGTAGCTCACTACAGGGTCAACAGCGCGCTGTATGTTTTGTTCTTCCATACTATTTAACCTCTTTTGCTTTCTTTGGCTTCTTTTTATCCTTTTTATGGGTTTCTCCTTTTGGCATACGATAAACGTTATTTTGTAATACTTTAGTATACCATTGTTCCAATCCCCTTCGCATCCACCACCTTCATTGAAGCGCGAATCCGTTTGTAGTCAGGACACTGCTCGGCTACCAATGCCCAAAACCGGGCTGAATGATTGAATTCTTTGAGATGGCACAGTTCATGGATAATCAAATAATCCTGTGCCTCAGGCGAAAGGGTTAAAATGCGGACGCTAAAGTTCAGGTTCCCCTTGCTCGAACAGCTTCCCCAGCGGGTCTTTTGGTTGCGTATCGCGACCTTGTTGTATGAAAAATGATAGTACTGATTAAAATGCTCTAGTCGCGCATGGACAAGTGTGCGTGCACTAGCTCTGTCGGCGGGGGTCACCACTGCTTTCTTCTTTACAGTGCGAACAGTCCGTTTTTTTCGCTTTACAGCCGACTTCCCGAAGATGAGCGTAAAAAAATCAAAAGAGTTAGCCATCAAGCGAAGTCTCTTCTTCTGGTGTATTAAGCTCAGCTATTTTCATCAGTACTGCCTGTAAATTGTCGGAGGGGTCATCATATTCAATATTGGCCGGAGTGAGTCGAACTGACTCTTCAAACTTCTGCACTGCGGCATCGTACTGCCCAAGCTCTAGAAATAAGAGTCCCATATTATTGAGTATCATCGATGCGGTAAGGTTCTGTCGAAGAAATGCCGTGGAATACTCGATCAGTGTTGGCGCCAGAGCACGCAGTTCGTCTATCTCTTTCCCCTCACCCACCTCGGCACGAGCATACGCCCCCGCTTCATCAATCAGGATATCAAAAGCATGGCTGAGTGTTTCAAGCGCTTCATCTTTTTCGCCTTGTTGTTCGAGCTTCAGAGCTTTTTCAAGAAGTTGTTCCATATCATTCATCGCAGTAGTGTACCCTATCTTTATTAATTGGTCAGCTGGTCAGAGAGCTCGCCCACACCCTGGCGATTTTCGGCAGAATACGGCATCACTATGTGCGGTGCAACCATCGCGCGGATAGTGTCGAGCTGTCGCTTCAAGTGCGACTTTTTGACCTTGTCGATTTTGTTTGCGGCCACGATGATTGTTTTTCCGTACGCTTCGAGCGCGTGGAGCATTTCAAGGTCGGCGTCCGTCGGGCCGATTTCTGCATCAATGATGAGCATCACTTTTTTGAGCTGTTCTCCGGCCGAGAACAAGTAGTCGCTGATAAGTTCCCCCAGGATTTTCTTTTGCGCACCAGACGCCTTTGCATAGCCGTAGCCCGGAAGGTCGACGAGATAAAACTTGTTGTTGATCAAAAAGAGGTTGATCTGCTGAGTGCGCCCCGGAAACGAACTCGTCTTTGCGAGACCCTTTTGTTTGGTGAGGATATTGATTGTGCTCGACTTGCCTACATTTGAGCGCCCAATACAGGCGACCTGTGGCAGGTCGTCGGTAAAGGCGTCAGCGGCAGTGGTGATTCCTTTTACAAATTTTGCGGACGTGATATTCATACGGCCATACTAGCACAGAGCTACTTATTGAGCACGGTAATGGTAACTTGAAGCACAGTCGCAAACATCACCCACAAGAGGTATGGTGTTTGGATAAAGGCGATCCATTTTGCATAGGGATAAATCGCAATCATGGCCCAGACAAGGGTACCGAGGACCAAAAAGATATCGAGTGTTGCGAGCTTGTTACTCATCAAACCAAACTGAATCGGTGTAAAGAGGACATTGAATATAATATTGAGGATAAAGGGAAGTGCGACAACAAAGGGTATTTCTTTGTTGATCAATTTTGATGCGACCACACCAAACGAAATCGCGATCAATACATAGAGCACGCTCCACACCGGACCAAACAGTTTTGCGGGCGGTGCCCAAGTGGGCTTTTCCAATTGCGAGTACCATTCTTTGCTTCTCATACCTTTAGTATATAGCAAAATAGTGTTTACCGTGCGGATACTGCATTTGCTATACTGCATCTATGAAAAAGGTCATTATCGTCAGACACGGCGAAAGCATGGGTAACCTTGGCGGACGTACAGAAAATGCCTCTTCTATCCCCCTTTCTGAACTCGGCATGGAACAAGCAAGGGGGCTCGTCAAAGAGCTTGAAAAGCCTGAGGCGATAATCCATTCCTCCTACATCCGTACCAAGCAAACCGCTACACCGCTTCTTGAGCTATTCCCCGATATCGAATCGGAAGAATGGGATAGTACACGCGAATTCAGTTATCTATCAGGAGAAAAATACAATAACACCACATTCGAAGAGCGCATGGTTCCAAGAGAATCGTTTTGGATCCGCAACGACCCGCACTATACAGACGGCGACGATGCCGAGAGTTTTGCGCAGTTTATTGAGCGCGGCGAGCAGGTGCTCCAAGACATCGCGCTCCACAAGGCCGGGCACCTTGTGCTCTTTAGCCACGAGCAATTCATTCTCCTCTTGCACTTTATTCATGAGCACAAAGAATTGCTCGATAAAGCCAAAGCGGATCCGGAAGCGATGAAGGAAACCATGCGCCTTTTCAAAGAGACGGTCTTTGACGCAAAGCGTGTTGCAAATGCAACACCGATTGATATCTCTCATATGTTTGCAACAGAACATACTTCAGAGTAACGCATAGTTACCCGCACACTCTCTCGATCACAAAAAACCTCCCGCATGCGGGAGGTTTTTTGTTTTTAAAATTATTTCTTTTTCTTTGCAACAACCTTTTTTGCTGGAGCTTTTTTAGCAGCAGGCTTGGAAGCTTTGGTAGGAGCCTTTTTTGCTTCTGACTTTCCTTTGCCCGCCTTAGCTTTAGCGATGGCTGGGCTCTCTACAGCCCTTGGAGCTTCAGTTACTTTCTCTACAGCCTTTTCTTTTGGTGCAGATGTACCGCTTGTCATTTTTTCCATAGCAGTGATGAGGCGATCAAGCTTCATGCTGATCTCAGTAAGCTCGCGCTTGTTGTCAGCTGGAGCTTGCTTAAATGAAGGACGGTCCTCCTGAGGACGGAAGCTTGGGCGGTCACCGCCAAAGTCGCGCTTTGGACCGCGGTCGTTAAAGCTTGGGCGCCCACCGCGAGAGTCGTTGCTGTCGCGCTGTCCGTTAAAACAGTCGTTACAAAATACTGGCTTCCCACTTGTTGGGCGAAATGGTACTTCACAGCCCTTTCCGCATTCAGCACAGGTTGCCTTAAAGAGCATTGGTGCACGGTCTGAGTCGTTTCCTCCCCATGACTTTTTCTGGAATGATGGCTTGCCACCAAATCCTCCTTTATTAAATCCGCCCCGATCAAAATTACCCATATGTTTACTTTTTTACTGTAGTGCCCATTCCGTGAGCAACTTAATGATTATCTTTTAATTATAACATACAATCTCTTTTTTTGCAAGAAACGGTTGCAATTGAGCTCTCCTATCGAGTTATTGACAAAAAGTCAATAAACCGTAGTATCAGAAAAAATCATTTAAATCCCCTACTATGAACGCGTACGAAATACTGCACAAGTACTTTATTCCCGCTGGCTTTACGCTCGCAGAATGCCAGTGGCATCCAAAAAAGGATGGCACTGTCTCCTTTCATGCAACCCTGTGCTCAGTACAGGAAGGAAAGATTTCCCGCGTCAACGGCACGAGCCACACTGACTTCATTGTTCACGGCGATACTCCTGACGAGGTCGTAGAGAAAATTTTCACTATTGCAAAAACAGAAAAACTCTGGCTCGGTCAGCACGGCAACTATCATTCAGTTATTGAGTGGCATCCGTCCGCGGAGCAATTCATTATCCGCGCACTGACAAAAGAAGAAGGTTTACGCCAACACTCTGTACTCTAACCCCACCTAAGCCTGACAATTGTCAGGCTTATTTTGTAAAAATCCGAGGATTTTTAATAATTTTGAAAATGATAAAAACGATCATGTACACTACCCACCAAATAACTAAATCTGCAAGAAAAAACCAAAAAACAAACCAGTCATTATAAAAAGGTATGGGGTACCCTCTTCCCCCAAAAACACATAAAAAATCTTGACAACTTTGGTAAACAAAAAAACTAGAGATTGTAATTAATAGCGGAATGATTAAATAGTGATATTTAAAAGTAAAATTCTTTTTTTTCATATTCAGAAGTGTTTATAAGATTAGTTTTCTAATAACAAAAAGTAGTACCAAGCCCGCAACTCCAATAATCATAGCATTATTACTTTTAGGAATCCTCTGCTCTTGTTCGGATGATTTGATTCCCCGCATTTTAAACTCGCCCTGAACTTCGGCTGGTTTTTGAAGTGCTGAATCTTTTTTGTTTTGAGTATTGTTAAACACTCCCTCTTGAGGAGCGGTAGGTATTTCAACAGCGACTGCTTTTTCTACTAGTCTTTCCGATAGTAATGATTCTGATTTTCTTGGAGCGTTAGCTCTAGAAATGGAATCAAGAGTGGTCTCATATATACCATCGCCCTCTTGGTCGAGACGAAGTTCGTACTCGGTACTATCGTCTTGTATAACTACTTCACCCGCCATATTCATACTACTAATCGGTACATCGACAAAGCGCCTTTCAATACCAACTTCATCAACCTCATTTATCTGACTGATAACCAGGTCATACTCCCCCAGTGCTTCTGCTTGATTCACTATTCTATACGTTTGCCCTTCTGGAAGAAAGGCAAATTTTTCATGATCAATCACCTCATAGCTCACCCCATCAATGCCATACTCAATACTGCCGTCAGGCATGGGGCCGGTATGCCGACCCGATTCATCGTAAATATGAAGCGATACGGGACTGTGGATTTCTATTGCCGTCCCCGAAACATTGCAAGTAGTATTGTCAGCAGAAATACCGACAGGATGTTCTCCTTTCAGAAGCTGTGCGATCGCAGTGCGTAATGGTAGGACAGAAGGAAGTTTGGCGTGCGAGTACTCTTTGACATAATAGGTACCCGTAACAGCACCATCTATAGCGCTGACGAGGGGCACCGTTTCATCACCAGTACCATAAAACACTTTGTACCCATCATTAAAAAATGTTTTCTTGCCAATCTGTATTCCTGTCACGGTCTTGCCAACACCGCACCCCACAAAGTTATATGTTTGTATTCCCGTCATATCGAAAGTATCGAGTGTTGTATGAAGAATATCGGCATTGGCAAGTAGTGCACCGTGTTTGTCGTGTAGCACAAGAAAATCATTGATACCTATATAGTCTGGATAGCCACCATGTTCAACATATCTATACCCTAGCGTATCGACATACCTTCGAGTGGGCAACAGTTCGTATATTGACGGCATATTTTGAGAAATCACTTTTACTCTGTTTGGATTTAATAAATTTACTATAAATTTCATACCCATATTATCTCCGTACATCAAAGTCTTAAAAGCCTTTGGTGCACCCAAGTGCGGTGTGCCGATGAAAAATAGTTGATCTACCTTTTCTTTTCCATACTGCGAAATATACGCCTTAGAAAGTATGCCACCCATACTGTGCGCAATAATATCCACTTTTTCCTTTCCGCTTTGTAAAAGCACTGCTTCAATTTTCTCTTTTACTACTACTGCATTTGTTGTATTACTGAGACGCCAGTCGTAGGGCAGTACGAATAAATCTACCCCTTCTCTGTATCCTTCCTGTTCAAGTTGGCCAATAAGTCCATTAAATATATCGAGTCCTGGAGCACTTCGTATGATATCCCCAAGGATCATTGGCCGTGCTGGATCAGGAACACCAGAAGAGAGAAGAATTAATTGATTAAGTATTTCATCAATAGTATCAATAGCGAGTAAGAGAAAATTTGGCCAGACCTCTAAATTATCACCATAATTTTTTATTAACTTAGTTCCAGTAATCCCCGGTATGATAATCACTGGATCACGAAGGTTTAATGGGGCAGGCTCGGATACCGGTTCTGCAAACGGATCCGCGGTCAGCCACGGCGAATATACCAAACCGTCAGAGTGGGTCGCCATAATGGCTTGCCCGTCTCCGCCACTGTTTGTTGCTATTGTCGGACCGTTCGCACTACCCCACCAGTTTCCTGAAACATCCAAGGCGGGCATACTACTTGCTACTATACCTACCGTATTGCCGTGAAAGCTATTGTTTGAAATGATTGCAGGTGTTCCTACAAGCGAAAGAGCTGTTGTTCCATTTTTAAATTCACTGTTGCGTACAGCGACTGCGCCCGCATTTTCTACCGATACTGCAGTAGTTGCGATATTTTCAAAGACTGTTTCAGTAATACTTAATGACCCGTATGTTCCATATATTCCACCGCAAAGATTTCGAAAAAAGGTGTGCTCGATGGTGACAGCAGGTGGAGGCGGAGCAGGAGTATACCCCCACCACCGATAGTAATTAATCACCGGATAGTGCGCTGAACAATTCCCGTCTCCATAAATGGTAACAGGGTTCTCAGCAGTTCCAGTGATAGTAAGTACTCCTTGCACATTAAACAATCCTTCGTCTGTACCCTGACCGTAATAAATACTCACTCCAGGACCTATCGAAAGCGTTGCTGTGCGAGCTACTTGCGCCGAGACGAGCTTATACACTCCATCTGTATTATCAATCGCAACGGTTTGCTCCGGCAGCACGTGTACACTAAGGTGCCAGCCGGGGATATCTGTTGCAAACGTATTATCCGAGTGTGTAAATATTCCTCCCTGAATAAATCCAGCAATAGGACTGCTTGAAAAAATTGTATTGGTAACAATGAGCGTGCCCGTCACACTGTGAAGCGGATAGAGTGATATATCAGCAAACGTACCGTGATCAATAGTGACAGTGCTGTAGCTGTTGAGCATCATGCCGTAGTGCATGCCGCTAAAATCAACATATGAAAATTCTCCAACGACTGGTGGTTCTGTTGATTGTGCCCAAAAATAAAAACCGATATCTTCTGCGCTTGCACCCTCACCTTCCAAAGACTCGGAAGACGGTTGTTGTTTGGTAAAAATAATATGATTGTCCACTGCACCATGCGCAATTATTTTTCCTCCTGAAAGAACACGCAGTTGTGCGCCGTCTTCATACTCAACCCGCGTCCCTGGTAATATGGTGAGCGTTGCGCCCTGAACCTGAGCAATACCGCGAATAGTATATACACCGTCTTGAGGGGACCATGTTCTATCGCTGAATACCGATTCGACAATAGTGTCAGCATATACACACGCAGGTGTCGCTATAAAACAAATAGTAAGGCTGATCAAAAATAAAAACTTCTTCACCTCTGCTGTATATCACAGTGAGTTAAAGAAAAAATAAAGAACCCCTAATACTCAAAATCTTGCTATAGCAAGATTTTGAGTATTAGGGGTTATCGGTTTATTTATAGTTTTATTTATGAGAGAGCGTGAGTGATTCGAGAGAGGGTTGTTTGTTTGCCGAGGATAGTGGCGAGCTCAAACGGGTCGGGGGATTTTTCACGGCCAGAGAGCGCAACGCGAAGCGGCCAAAGGACATTGCCCTTCCCCACTTCTTCAGCATACGGCATAAGAGCGCCTTTTATGCCGTCGTAGTTCCAAACATCTTCTGTAATGCTTTCAAGGATTTCTCGGGCCTTTGCAAGGTGAAGCTTTGCGTTTTCTAGGCTGTCGGTTTTCCAGACAAGCATGCTTTCATCAATCACCGGCTCTTTAAAGAAGTAGTCAAACTCGCCTGCTTCAAACAGTGTTTGAATATCAGAGAATTTTTCGATGCGGTCGCGGATAAGGTGCTCGATAGCGGCGAGCATTTTATACTCGGTATCGATTACATACACCCAGGCCGGAACAAAGCCTTCGCCGGCGGTCCAAAAGGCGCTTTGGTCCATCTTTTTAATATATTCTCGGTTGATCCAATCAAGCTTTTCTTCATTTGCAACAGCTCCGCCTTTTTGGATACGGTCGAGCGTAAATGCTTCAATCAGCTCTTCTTTGGAAAAGAGCTCTTGTTCAGTGCCCGGGTTCCACCCGACAAATGCGAGATAGTTCATCATCGCTTCGGGCAAGTACCCTTCTTTTTTATAATCGAGTACGTCTTTTGCTCCGTCGCGCTTGCCGAGTTTTTTCGTGCGATCGCTTCGCAAAATAGGCGGAAGTGTTGCAAGCTTTGGCTTTGGAATTTCAAGCGCTTCATAGAGACTCAAGAATCGGGGTGTGCTTGAAATCCATTCGTCTGCGCGAAGCACATGCGTCACTCCCATATTGTAGTCGTCGATAATATGGGCAAATGCATACACTGGATAGCCGTCTGCTTTGATGATAACAATATCATCAAGCGCTTCAGGACCGGCCGCGAGTTCTCCGCGCACCTCATCAAACCATTCATAGCGCTTTAATTCAGGCACTTTGAAGCGAAGCGCGGTTGTCCCGTCCCAGGTGCCAAATGTTTCTGGGCGATGGTCGCGAAACAGAAAAGGTCGCTTTTCTTCTTGAGCCTTTTGTCTGAATGCTTCTACTTCTTCTGCGGTGTACGGATCCGGATATGCCAACCCTTTCGCAATAAGCTTGTGTGCCCATTCTAGATACGTATCAAGCCTTTCGGACTGAATGCAAGAACCAAACGGCCCGGGCTTGTCCGGCCCAAAGTCAGGCTCTATACCAAGCCAGCGAAGGGATTCTTGAATATGAGCAATAGAGCCCTCAACTTCACGGGCTTTGTCAGTATCCTCAATGCGGAGGATAAATGTTCCGTTATCTTTTTTTGCCAGAAGGTATGCAAAGAGCGCTGTGCGCAATCCGCCAATATGCACAAAGCCGGTCGGGCTTGGGGCGAAACGAGTCACTATTTTTTGAGAGTCAGTCATGTATTCATACTACCAAACAAAGTGGTTATTGACAAAAGATAGAATAGTTATAGACTGAGAAAAAACTTAACATAAGAATTATGGAAAACTATCAAGTATTTCTCGCACTCTTTCTATTGGTGTGTTCGGTCAGTCTGTACATTGCAGCCTCAAAGATTCGCGGAATTCTGACTATTCATCTCCCCCCTCAACGAGGAGAGCGTGAAGACGAGATTGCAGCTGTAAGAATTTGCATGTTTCTTTCAATTGCGTGTGGTGTAGCATCTTTTTTTATCTGCAATAGTATTGGGCGCATTCCGACGAATCACCTTGTGGTTTGCTTCGGTTCACTCTTCGGTATTTTTCACATTGTATTTCACGACTTAGTTTTTGAAAACTAAGAAAATCCGCACCAACAGGTGCGGATTTTTTATTTATTTCGGCTGTATTCGTACAATACCACTGAGGCTGCAACTGATGCGTTGAGTGACTCGCACCCGGGCTCCATGGGGATAGTGAGCTTTACATCACAGAGCTCGAGCGTTTTTTCGCGGATGCCGGTAGACTCGTTGCCAACGACAATGAGCGTCCCTCCGTCAAACTCGGCGTCTTTGAGTGTTGTGTCCCCGTCCATGACTAGGCCGTAGCTCCACATGCGCTTAGTAGCGAGTGCACGCATGGTCTGGTTTACATTTCCGATACGGACTATGGGGATGCGAAATACCATGCCAGCTGAAGTTTTTATTACTACACCAGTAATAGGCGCTTGGTTGTGCTCGGGCATTAACACTGCGTGTGCGCCAAATGCTGCAGCACTGCGGATGATTGCACCGACATTGTGCGGGTCTTGCAGTTCGTCCAAAAGGACAAAGCACGGAGCAGGCACCGTATCAAAAATTTTCATCATGTCCTCCATTGAGGTGTAGAGCTTTTCAGTGTTAATGACCGCAATCACGCCTTGGTGCACTGCGTCGTTGCCCACCTGCTTTTTTGCATCGTCGCCTTTCATACTACTGACCGCGATTGCGTGCTGCTTCAAGAGCCCCATCAGCTCTTTATCGCTCTCAGCGTTCTGGTCGAGAAAAACTTTCTGCACCGAAAGCGGGCGCGTCAACAGCGCCTCGCGAAGCGCGTGCTTGCCGTAGAGATAGATTTTTTCGTCCCGAATAGGGCCTTTTGATTTCATACCGCCATAGTACAGCAGATAGAGTATTCAGTAAACCAGAGAAGATTATGGCTGGACAATATCCCCCTTTCCTTCGACAGTGATAATCACTTTTTTTACTGTCGGAAACTGCAATAGTGTTTGTGTTATCTGAGACTCAATAAACTGCCCGGCGCACAAGCCTACATTTTTATTATTAAGTTCCTTGCTAAAGTCCACGCTCGCCACGCCATTTACAATAGAGAGTGAGTTGATTGTTGTGTTGGGAACAATGGAAGTCTGAAAGCCTTGTGCAATATCTTCCCCAGTAAGTCCTTTAATCAATTCGTTCAGCGAGGCTTCTCCTACAGCGAGCGTATACGGAACACTGCGTGTAATCGGGTGCACAACAGAGCAATCCATGAACCCCGGGTCCTTTATTCCATTTGCAAAATATACCTTCACTACAAGGTCTTCCTTTTGAGTGGTGTTGTTTGGAGTTTCAGGTGTTTCAGTTACAGGCGTAACCAGAGGGGCCGGTTCTTTTTTCATTGCAAAAATAGCAAGAGCGCCGAATAGTGCCAAAGCAAGCATGGTAAGGAGTATCGTTTTGGTATTCATAGAGTAAGTATACCCCGTAGCACGCTATTTGTTCCCTTTCGATACATTGACAAATACATAATAATATGTTAATATACTATCAAACTTGTGGGGTAAAAAGGTGCCACATAAAAGCTAGGAATAGCACTCTGCGATTAAAAGCACAGGAACACGCCTTCTTCATTCATTAATAAAAGAATAACAATGAAAAATCTTGAAAAGAAGATTAAAAAGTATGCATTTACAATTTTTGCAATCACTGAAGTATTATTACTGGGATGCGCGCTTTGGCTTGCAGGAACTCAAAAAATTTGGATTCCCCTTCTTGCCTTCTCAACACTACTTCTCTTTGCTACCCCTGTAGGGAAAAAATTGTTTTCTTCCTCTAATAACATAGCTGCGTTTAATGTCGCTATTACAGGTCCGGTATGTATTGGTTTGCTAAGTACTCTGTATCAGTTTTGGAGCACACCTGTCTTGCCCGGCGTAACACTTGGACCTTTCGTGGTATGGGCAATACTCTGTATCGCCTGCATCGTAGGGCTAGCATTCCTTGCTAGCAGAGCACTAAGCTATATAAGAACCTCCCGACTCAGAAAGAGAAACGAGCGAGAACTGGCAAAACAGCAGCGTGAAGCTGAAGAACGGGCATATGCCGAACGGATTAAAAGAGAAAATCTTATCTTTGCAATTAAAGAAAAAGGTGGCTCACCCTCATGGAAAGATGTTCTTTCTCTTATGTCCTGCATAGCGCACAAAAATGAAGACTGGAACTATGTTATTGAAGCAGCTCAATTCACTTCCCCTGAGCAATTGGTAACCATATCGGTAATCAAAAAAACAATCACTTGGAATGGGTATGCTGAATTAATGCTGGAGTACATAGAAAGGGTATTTGTGCAGTCCTATGATGATACAGTATTGGAAAAAATACGGACTCAGATGCAGTACTTTTTTGAAAAAATCGAACAATACGATTCATTCAAAGGTGCAGACAAATTACTAGAAGAAGTAAAAAGGCGTTGTCCAAAAGCATTCTCGACATTAGTTGAAAATGCGTAATTTATTCAGACCTTGGGGTATACCCCAAGGTCTTTTTTGTTTTCGGTTTTTAGAGTAGGATTTGCTTCTCCCTCGTTCCTCGGTCGAAGTGCGCTGTTTTTATACACCTGTGCGCCGAGCGATTTGGTCACGAGTTACTAAGTGTGCTCACCTATCGGTTCCGCGCACTAAGTACTCTCGACCCCGCCTCGCCTGCCTACGGCCAGGGCTGCGGCTTTCAAATCCTGACGCAAGCAAAGCAGTTTGCTTGCTCTCGGCGCACAATAATAAAAACCCCATTTCTGGGATTTTTATTATTGTGCGCCGAGCAGGATTTGAACCTGCGTAGCCCGAAGGCGTCAGATTTACAGTCTGATGTAATTGACCACTCTACCATCGACGCGTATCGCCGGCTTAATAAATAATACCGGCAGAAGTCTCTTAGGAAACCGTGGTTTCTGTCTGAGTCTTGAAAGAACTAGTCCGTTTTTTCTTCTTGGCTTCAACAGTAACAAGAATGTTCTCTGCGTCTGCCATAGAAACGGATACCGTGTCACCCGAATCAATAGTTCGGTTAATGATACGCTCAGCGATAGGGTTCAGAATTTTGGTCTGAATCAATCGGTTGAGGGGGCGAGCCCCGTAGTGAGGATTATACCCGACACGTGCCAAGTATGAAAGCGCTTCATCACTGACAGCGACCGTAATGCCTTTTTCGCTCAGGCGAGCAAGGACCACTTCGGTGCGCAAGGCAACAATTGATTTGATAGCCTCGGGACTGAGGATATCAAATACTACCGTTTCGTCAATACGATTGAGGAATTCAGGGCGGAAGTGGTCTTTCAACGCATCCTGCACCTTATCCTTCATGTGCGTGTATTCGCTCTCGGCAGTGTTGTTGTGAAAGCCGATTGACTCCATTTTTTGAATGTACTGGCTTCCGATGTTCGAGGTCATCACGATGATTGAGTTCTTGAAGTTTACGACACGACCCTTTGAGTCCGTGAGGCGTCCGTCGTCGAGCACCTGCAAGAGCACATTGAATACTTCTGGGTGCGCCTTTTCAATTTCGTCGAAAAGAATCACAGAGTACGGTCGGTGGCGGACCGCTTCAGTGAGCTGCCCGCTCTCGTCATGCCCGATATAGCCCGGTGGTGAACCAATAAGCTTCGACACGCTGTGGCGCTCCATGTACTCACTCATGTCTACACGAATCAATGCTTTCTCATCGTTGAACATAAATGCGGCGAGCGCTTTGGTGAGCTCGGTCTTCCCTACCCCTGTTGGACCAAGGAAAAGGAATGAGCCAATCGGGCGGTTTGGGTCGCTGATGCCGGCACGGTTTCGGCGGACAACGTGCGCAATCTTGTCGATTGCTTCGTTTTGTCCGACAACACGCTTGTGCAGTTCAGCGCTCATGTTCACGAGTTTCTCGCGCTCTTCTTCAAGCATTTTTGTTAGCGGTACACCAGTCCATCGCGCTACTACTTCTGCAATATCTTCCTGTGTGATTTCTTCTTTGAGAACACGGCGCACTTTTTGCAGCTTTTTCAAGCGCAACATCTTTGCTTCGAAGTCTTTCTGGAGCATAGGGATATGCCCGTAGCGGATTTCAGCCGCACGACCGAGGTCGGCGCGCTGTTCGGCACCCTCAGCTTCGAGGCGAAGCGTCTCAAGGTCTTTCTTGATCTTGCCGATATCCTGCAATAACCCCTTTTCATTCTTCCATTTTGTTTCGAGCTCTTTTGTTTTTTCTTGCGAATCCGCAATTTCTGCATCAATTGCCTTAATACGCGAGGTCGCGTTTTTTACATCAATATCTTTCTCTACATCTTTTTTCAATGCTTCTTTTTCTATTTCAAGACGCATGATTTTGCGGTGGGCTTCTTCAAGCACAGCCGGCTTGTTTTCAAGCGCCATGCGAAGTGCACTGCATGCTTCGTCAAGCAAGTCGATCGCCTTGTCCGGCAAAAAGCGGTTCGTAATATAGCGGGTTGAAAAGTTTACTGCCGCAACAATAGCATCGTCAGTAATGTGCACACCGTGATACAACTCGTACTTTTCTTTTAGTCCGCGAAGTATTGCGATTGCATCCACTTGCGACGGCTCTTCGATATACACTGGTTGGAAACGACGCGCGAGTGCCGGGTCCTTTTCAATATGCTTTTGGTATTCCTTCAAAGTTGTCGCACCGATTGCGCGAAGCTCACCGCGCGCGAGTGCGGGCTTGAGCATATTGGACATGTCCATCGCCCCGTCGCCCCCTCCTCCAGCTCCCACCATAGTGTGGATTTCATCGATAAACAAAATCACCTTGCCGTCGAGGCGCTCCACTTCTTTCAAAATATTTTTTACGCGCTCTTCAAATTCACCGCGGTATTTTGTCCCAGCGATTAAGAGCCCAATATCAAGAGAAACAATTTCCTTGTCCTTCAATGACTCCGACACGTCACCTTTAGCAATGCGGTTTGCAAGCCCTTCGACAACAGCGGTCTTCCCCGTTCCTGCTTCACCTAATAAAAGTGGGTTGTTTTTTGTACGGCGAGAAAGGATCTGCATGATACGCATGATCTCGGTGTCGCGCCCAATCACCGGGTCGAGCTTGTCTTCGCGAGCAAGCTTGGTGAGATTGCGCGTAAACTTGGTAAGCATGCGCATTTTCTTGTCCCCTCCTGTTACCTTTGTTTTATCGTTGCGAAATTCCATAATTGCCTCAACGAGAGCGGCTCGGTCAATGCGAAAACCAGCCAAAAGCTCAGTGGTTTGGTTTTTGATATCCAAAAGGGCGAGGAAGAGGTGCTCGGTTGAAACAAAAGTATCCTTCAAATCTGTCGCCGCTTTCAACGAGTGCTCGATTACTTGGGCCAAGTCGGCGGTAAGAAACATTTGGTACGATGGCGCGACTGTTGTAGACCCCTCGACGGTTTCGATGGTCTCTAGTACAGAGTCGGTCATGAGCATGGTGTCTACTTCGAGGCTATCGAGAAGCGCGATGACATTTGATTCTTCCTGGACAAGCAATGACGCCAAAAGGTGCATCGTGCTGACATTGTTTTGCCCCCGCTCAATAGCGAGCTCATGCGCCCGCTTGATCGCCTCCTTTGCTTTCGTGGTGAATTGTTTTAGTGGTGGCATAGATGATTCAAAATTACTCATAAGGCAGTGGTCGGCGTGTCAGACAAATAACGGAAAGACAGTAGTCGGTATAAGGCTACTTTAGCATAAATGGCTTCTTTTTTCCATAGCAAGTAAAAACTATTTTTTATACTTTTCTAGCACTTCCTTGAGCGCCTGTATTGCCCGGTCAAGGTCTTTTTGTATAGTGGTGCGTCCAAACGAGAAGCGGATTGCGCCGACATTTGAGCCATAGAGTGCAGTCACCATTTCACTCTCATTGTCCGAGTCATTCTTGCACGCGCTTTTTGCACTGACTGCAATACCACGAGCATCGAGCTCCAGTACGAGAAGTTCACTATCAAAACTTTTGATGGCGACATGAGTGATATGCGGTGTTCGATCTGCATCTTTCAGCGTAATTATTGCTTCGGGGATTTCCTCTGCAAGGGTGTTTTCAAAATATGCCTGCAGAAGTGTAATACGGTCCGTATACTCTTCGCGGTGTTCTTGCGCAAAAGAAAGTGCATGCGCGAATGTATGAATAAGCTCTACTGGCTGAGTTCCAGAGCGAAGTCCGCGCTCTTGCCCCCCACCATACATGATCGGGGCAATAGAAACACCACGGCGTACATACAACACCCCTACCCCCTTCGGGCAGTAGAGCTTTGTCGCGCCAAGGGTCATTATATCAACACCAAGCTGTGGCACAGTAAGTGCATAGTGAAGCGGTGCCTGGGTCGCATCAACATGAAAAAGGATTTCAAGCCCTGGATTATTTTTTCGCAAAAAACGCAGGCGCTTTGCGATTTCTTTGATTGGCTGCACTGTACCAATTTCGTTGTTTACATACATGACTGAAACAATAATTGCTTTTGCACCCTCGGGTACTACAATATCTTTCGGATCCACAACCCCTTCTATAGTTTCAAGTGTAAGAACAGTCACTCCTTTTTTTGAAAGCATCTCTGCGCTTTCACTCACTGCGGCGTGTTCAATCGCGCTTTTGTATACCACTATGTCGCCTGGTGCAATTCCTTTTTCACTCCATGCATTCACAACACCCATCAGCGCAAGGTTATCGCTCTCAGTCGCATTGCTGGTAAAAATAATCTCGTCAGTGTGTGCAAGGAGTGTTTTTGCAACAAGTGCTCGAGCATCAGAAAGGGCTGTTTTTGCCATGACCCCTTCTTTGTGGAGCGCGCTTGGATTTGCCCCGAGTGCTTCGCTTGAAAGTACTGGAAAAGTCTTCATCATACCTTCGTCTACTGGTGTACTCGATGCAACATCGAGATATATTCGTGCAGGGTTTTGCTTCTGGAAATACTTGAAAAATGCCATAAAATAAGTATAATACGCATCTATGGGAGAAAGTACAGGGCTTATCATTGTAATCGTCTGCAGTACACTTGCCATTGTTACGGCAGTTGTTCTCGTACTCCTATACCGACTCAACAAAAAACTAACAATCTTCATGTCCGGGAAGAATGGTGCTGACCTCGAAGAAACCCTCACTCTTCTGACCGAGCGCACTATCGCAAACGAGCGAACGCTCAGTGCACACAAAGAAGGGCTTGAATTCATCGATGCACGCGTCAAAAAAAGCCTCCGTGGCTACTCGCTTGTCCGCTACAATGCATACACTGACGGTGGTGGTGAACAGAGCTTTGCGTCAGGCCTCCTCGACGAACGCGGAGACGGGTACATCCTCTCGGTCATCACCAACCGCAACCATGTTGGACTCTATGCAAAAAAAGTTATTGGCGGAACTGCACAGCAGTCTCTCACTCGCGAAGAAACAGAAGCACTCGCAAGCGCTATTGCCCAAACTAAATCTTAATTTATACAAAACTCATGAGTACACCAACCACCACAATTCGTCCGCCCGTCGTCGCAGTCATGGGTCATATTGACCACGGCAAGAGCACGCTCCTCGACTACATCCGAAAAACCAATGTTACCGCAACTGAAGCCGGTGGTATTACACAGCACTTAAGCGCATATGAAATCAGCGTCCCTCATCAAGGGTCTTCTCGTCGCATCACGTTTTTGGATACTCCAGGACACGCGGCATTCACCGGCATGCGCGAGCGCGGTGCAAGTGCAGCAGACATCGCCATTTTGGTAGTATCAGCCGAAGATGGTGTAAAGGCGCAGACAATTGAAGCGTTGAATACTATTCGCGCGGCAAAAATCCCGTTTATCGTTGCTATCAACAAAATCGACCGTCCTGGCGCAAACATCGAACGCGCAAAGCAGATGCTCGCAGAAAACGAAGTATTGGTTGAGGGATACGGCGGTACTATTTCATGGGTGGGGATCTCAGCGCTTGAGGGCACTGGTATCGACGAACTCTTAGAGAACATCCTCCTTGTTGCCGACATGGAAGAGTTCACCAGCGACCCAAGCGCTCTTGCCGAAGGACTCGTCATCGAAAGCCGACTTGATGCAAAGCGCGGTATCACCGCAACACTTATCATCAAAAACGGAACGCTGAAGAAAGGGCAGTTTGTTGTAGCAGGCAAAGCTATCACCACTACTCGCATGATGGAGAACTTCCTTGGAAAAGCTATCGATGCAGCAGACCCGGGGTCTCCAGTACAGCTCACCGGATTCGATGTGCTTCCTGAGGTGGGTGTGCCAGTGAAAGTCTTTGACAAAAAGCGCGACGCTGAAGACTATATTGAAGACGAATCAACCGGGAACGACTACTCTGTTGCTGTTGGTGGTGCAGCGGGCGACAAGGTAACCCCTATCATCATCAAGACCGATGTATTCGGTACAGCCGAAGCGGTGGAGCGCGAGATTAATAATATGAATGTGGAGGGTCTCCATGTGAAAATCATCGGGCGCGGCATTGGCGCGATTTCTGAAAACGATA
Source organism: Minisyncoccia bacterium (assembly GCA_049317285.1). Taxonomy (GTDB): domain Bacteria; phylum Patescibacteriota; class Minisyncoccia; order Phycocordibacterales; family UBA9973; genus UBA4124. The sequence continues at coordinate 53,215 of JBMOIO010000005.1, forward strand.
TCCGCCTTGCACAGTCTGATAAAGAAACAATCATTCTTGGCTTCAATGTCGGCATGGACGCTCGTGCGCGCATTGCAAACGAAACGGTGGGTGCAACAGTAGAAACCTTCACTATCATCTACAAACTCACCGAATGGCTCGAAATCGAGCTTGAGAAGCGCCGCCCTCGCGTGGAAACCCGTGAAGTGATCGGCACTGCAAAAGTATTAAAAACATTCTCTCAGACAAAAGACCGTCAGGTATTGGGATGCCGTATTGAGTCCGGGTCGCTCTCTGACGGTGCACAGGTCACCATCATGCGCCGTGACTTCCCTATCACGACCGGCAAGATTGTAGAGCTCCAACAGGCAAAGCAAAAAGTGAAAGAAGTGCACGAAGGAGAATATGGCATGATGGTGGAATGCAAAAACGACATCGCGCCAGGAGATATTCTTGAAGCATTTGTATTTGTCACTAAATAACTATGGAACACGACGGCCGAAAACTAAAGATTGAAGAACAGCTCCGCGAAATCGCAGCACGCCTCATTGAACGCGAAAGCAATAAGACTGCTCTAATTACAGTGACCCGTGCCGAAGTATTTGAACGCGGACGAAAAGCAACAATCTACATTACCGTGATGCCGACCAGTGGCGAAGAGAGTGCGCTGAATTTCATCAAGCGAAAGCGTCCTGAGATCAAAGATGCTATCAAGCGCGGTATGCGCATCAGCACTATCCCCTTCATCGATGTCGCGATTGACACAGGCGAGAAGGCGCGCCAGAATATAGACAAAATTCTATACGACGACGAGCAAGCTTTTGGTAACTAACTATAGTAAACTACTTTCGACCTTCAGCTTTCTACTTTCAACTTAATATTGACCCGATGGCCAAGTGGTAAGGCGGTTCTCTGCAAAAGAACTATTCGCGAGTTCGATTCTCGCTCGGGTCTCCGGCAAATGGTAGAGATACCGACACTTGCACTAAGACCTGTTCCTTTATAAAATTACTATATGACCCGTCAAAAGAAATGGGGTGATGAAAATCTTATTGCTGCGGTAAAAGATTCGTTAAGTGTTCGTCAAGTTATCAAGAAATTGGGACTAATTGAAGCAGGCGGTAATTATGTACAAATACAACAACGAATCAAAGCTTTAAATATTGATATTTCTCATTTCACCGGGAAGGGTTGGAATAAGGGCGGGGTATTTAGACCTATTCCTCTTCAAGAACTATCTTCCCTCTTAATAAATGGATCATTAGTTCAAAGTCATAAACTAAAAAAGAGGTTATTTAGAGAGGGTTTGAAAAAACCTCAATGTGAACTATGTAATTGGTCAAAAGAGTCATTAGACGGTAGAATTCCTGTTGAACTGGATCATATCAATGGAAACAGGTTTGATAACAGAATAGAAAACTTGCGAATCCTTTGTCCTAACTGCCACAGCTTACAGCCAACGCATCGCGGAAAGAATAAGAAAAAAGTTTAAACACATTGCCTGAGTGGTGGAATGGTAGACACGCGACACTTAAAATGTTGTCCGCGAAATCGGGTGTGGGTTCGAGTCCCACCTCAGGCACCATTAGGGAACTCATCGGTTTTTTGGAAGCCAAAATGCGGGACGCGCGAAGCGCGTCCCAAGGATTCCCGCCGAATTCCCCAAACGAATTCAGAATTTTTGGCGCGCTGGCGCGCACTAATTTTTCGCCAAGGAGCAGGTTCGAGCCAAAGATTTCTTTGGCTTTGACCTTTTTCGCAAAAAGGTCATCATCAGAAGCAATTTTGTCCAATGATTGTGCGTCTTTTATCCATTCTTTCATCGGTTCGAGCCAATCATTCTGCTTGTGTGAAAGATTAGTGATTTCTTCTTCGAGCGACTTCTTTTCTGATAATAACTTTGCTTTCCGATTTCGATAATCTTGTTCGTCAATTACTTGGTCTAAATATCCTGTAAGAAGTCGCTCTAACTTTTGCGAAATGACCGATAGTTTTGTTTCGTTCTCTTTCACACAAGCAATCAAAGACGGGGCGGAATTGTTAAAATCTTTTTCTGCCATTTTTAACAATTCTTCCGCCCAGTCTTTGGGCAAAGAAACTTTTTGTATTAGAGATGATAACTGGCGATCCAATTCTTCCTGTCTGATACAAGGTTCGGGACATTTCATATCTTTACGCTTTTTGGTGCAGTGATAATAAGTATAGTTATGCACATTTCCGTTTTTCTGTTTCTTAACCTTGTGTTCGCCAGTTATCATCATCTTGCATGAAGCACAGGAAATGAGACCACAGAAAGGTTGAGGTTCATTTTTCAATTTACGCTCGGGTTGTCCACGTTTCCGTAACATTTCCTGTGCTTCATCAAAAAGTTTCTTTGAAATGATTGGCTCGTGTTTACCTTCGTGGATTTCACCACCGTATTTGAATAGTCCGATGTAGAATGGATTTGAAAGAATAAAAGACGCTTTGGTTTTGGAGATTCTCTTTCCGGTTCTAGTAGTAACGCCGG
>JBMOIO010000006.1:0-37734 GCA_049317285.1 Minisyncoccia bacterium
AAATGATTAATTGTTAATTTAGAATGAGTGTCTGATGATTGGGGTACCTTGCACTTCAAGAATAAAATGATAAATAGGTACATTATTATCTTTTGCTATTCTTTCAAATTCAACTAAATCTGTTTCTCGAAAAACACCCTCAACGATAGTGGTTGTACCAGTAGTTAAAAGATGCTCAGACATTTTTTGAGCCAGCAGAATTGTTTTCTTTATACTTGTACCTCTATCTATTTCAAAATGAGAAAATCCGTTGCGGATATTTGTTATCGGAACGAGATAGGACATTGAGAATTCGGCGTGCAGAACCTTTGAAAGAGAGCTTTTGCCAATACCGTGAGGACCATTAATAATAATGAGAAATGGCGAGTTTTGCATGTATCAAGCATACCAGTTTATTGAATTATTGCGAGAACCGGAATATAAACTCAGCTATTCACTTCAAACCACGTTCTAACCCTAAAGGAGAAAATCTACTTAGGTGGGTTTTCTATTATTTACTCACTAAATAAGTTCCAACTGCGTACCAAACTGCCCGCAAACAAAAAACCCGAAAGGGGATTTTTTGTTTGTGGAGGGAGATTCGAACGGGAAGGGGGCCGGGGAAACGGGAGTTCCCCCGTGGAGGAAGGCAGTGACCAACGGGAGCGTTGGAAACCGAGTGGTTTCCAAAACGCAGGCGTCAGCCGAGTAGTGAGATTCTCACATCCTTTTGCGCTTTAAAAAGTGTGTCTGACACGACGAGACTCGCCCGTGTGTCGCCATAGCTTTAGCGAAGGCGCAGGGCGAATAGCTTAGCGTCTCACATCCCCGTGTAGTTTAAGGAGCGACAGCGACTATAGCCCCACTTCCGCAAACGCTTTTTGCTATAATCACGATATGGAACAATTTCCTAAAAACATATTTGAACAAAGAAAAGATGAACTTCGAAAACTGATTGAGTTGAGAAAAGAAGCAGCAATCTATGAAGATCAATATGATGACCTTTTTCAAGAGGTTGAAGGCTATGAATCTTTGATTAAAGATAGTGGTACTGAAAGTTTAATGAATAGTGAGAAACAAGATTACAAAAACAAGAAAGAAAAATTAGCAGACATATCAATTAATGTAAAAACAATCCCAGAGCTACGTTTTATTCTTGAGGAGTTAGGAAAAACCGAGGAAGAAATAAATGAAACTCTAGCCCATGAAAATGCGCATGCTAATGTTTCGGAATCTCTTGGCGCCAATCATGAAACATATATCGTCTATTTTTTGAAAGAAGGAAACATTTATCAAACAAGAATAACTTTTCCAGATTATTTATCTCAAGAAGAAGTCGATTATATAAGTGCTAAAGCTATACGTGCACCTGAAGATTATGGGGAAGCAGGAGGAATGTCTGAAGATGATAAAAAAGACCTAGGAAGATTTAGCGCTGAAGATAGTGATTTACCAAAGGGTTGGGATACAGTACATTAGGAACTGTTATATATTTCGACTACAAAGGTCCCACCTTCTCGCCACAGTACCCATTGCTATATTCTGATATACTCACGATATGAACGAACACTTTCCTAGCCCTGAAAATAATTTTGAGCAGTCCAAAATAAAGGAAGGAGTTGATCTTTTATTTGAAATAAAGCCAGAACTCGGAGCGATTGGTACAAAAGAACAATATTCTTCATATATCGAAAGCATTTTTCCAGCAAGCAAGGTAAAAGAAATTCTGTGGCATACGAGCAATGTTGATTTTGAACACTTTGATGTTTCAAAGTCAGGTTCGGGTACATACGGTACGGGTATTTATTTTGACAAGGAACTTCGAGGCGAAGACGCACCCTTTAAATATCCGGCGGTTGTCGATCTAGAAAACCCCCTAGAGATTTCACACAAGACATTTAAAGACAAAGAAGAATTGGATCGTATATTTGATGTAGCTTACGATTTCTTGGATGTGCAAAGAGAGCTTAAAAAAGAGGAAGTTTCAGAGGAAGAAAAGGGGAACATTATCATAGACATTCTTTTTGGCGCTACCACTCAAAATTTAAGTGAATATAAAAACAATTTTCCTTCTTTGGAAGGGATTAATTCCATAGAAGAATACATCCGGAAAATAAAAGTGCTTACGGGCAAAGACGGGGTTATTCAGCATCGAGATTCAGATTTTGAAACTGTCCAAGAGTACATAGTATTCGATCAGTCTCAAATCCATATCTTAGGATCGAAATCGGATAAAGAAAAATTTAAGGAATTTGTAGGCTAAAAGTTCGACCTTTCTGCCACAGTGCCCACTGCTGTGGTAGGATATACCAATGAAATATCTTATTGGGACTCTTGGTATTATCTTGGTAATCAGTGGCTGGATGGCGTTTCGTGCCACTTCTACCAGCTCTGGGGAGACAAGAGTAAAAGTACTCCAGATTGTAGAAAGCGGCACCCATGAAATTGCTGATAGCTATAGCGCGCCGACGCAAGTTCTCGAGGTGGAAATTCTTTCTGGTCCTGAAAAAGGAAGTGTCGCTACATTTACTAATGACTATGTCATGCTCAAGAAAGGGGATCGAGCTTTTGTTGCAAAAGTGGAAACTGAAGAAGGTGCGCGATACGTATTGACTGACCCTGACCGTGTGCCGATATTGGCCGTACTTTTTATCAGCTTCATACTGCTTGTCGTATTTTTTGGCGGACTGCAAGGTGTACGCGGACTCATCGCTTTGGCCGGAAGCTTTCTCTTGATCGGATATCTTTTGCTGCCGGGCATTCTCAACGGATACCCTGTTTTACTGGTGACAATCGGTGTTTCTGCGCTGATTATTATTCTTGGTTCGTACATAACGCACGGGTTTAACAAGACGACGACTGCGGCTGTTATAGGAATGATCGGGACGGTTATTTTTACAGGGATACTTTCGTATATCGTTGTGAATATGGCTCGTTTCAATGGAATTACCAGTGATGAGGATTTCTATCTCAATAATCAATTTGCAGGAGGAATCGATCTTGTCGGCTTATTGCTCGGCGGAATGGTGATAGGTCTTTTGGGTGTGCTCTATGATGCCGCAATCAGTCAGGCAATTGCGGTTGAGGAGCTTCATCAGGTTGCTCCGCACTTAGATCGAAAGGTGATATTTTCTCGTGCGATTCGTATCGGGCGCGAGCATATTGGTGCATTAGTAGACACGCTCGCTATTGCGTATGTTGGTGTATCGCTACCGCTTTTATTGTTATTTATGGCAACGGTTGATTTACCTCTGTATCAAATCCTTAACCAACAAATTTTTGCAACTGAAATCATCCGTATTCTTATCGGAAGTATCGGACTTGTATTGGCTGTGCCGATTACAACCGCGCTTTCTGTGTGGATATTAATGAAAGAGAGGGAAGGAGAAGTTTCCATTGAGACATTAGAAAAGGAACAGGAGGCACTCAAGCATTTTCATCACCACCATTAAAAAGGAGTTTAAGGGATATGTCTCAACTTTTCTTTACAACACCTATGAGTAAAGAGAGTAGTAAAATCCTCTTTGAGTTCTCGGTGATATACTAGTGCTATGACATATAACATTCATCCGCTTTTTGTTCACTTTCCAATAGCGTTTCTTTTCATCTATTCCCTTATCAAGATTGTTCCTGTAAAGAGGTGGCTTCCGAAAGTTTCTTGGAAAGACATTGAACGAGTACTCCTCGTAGTTGGAGTACTCGGCGCATTTGCAGCACTCTCAACTGGCGAAGCCGCAGAGTCTCTTGTTCGCTCCAATCCACAATTGGTTGAAACACACGCAGTGTTTGCAACTGCTGCGACGTGGATGTATGGACTGCTTTTGTCAGGGGAAATTCTTTTGTTGCTCATTCCGTGGATTCCGGCAAACTTTCAAGCAGTAAAAATAGTGAAAGCACTCACTATTGTGAAAGACATTCTCACTCATCGGATTCTTTCAATCGTTATCACTATTCTTGGACTACTTACTCTTTCATTAACGGGGTTGCTCGGGGGAGTGATCACCCATGGTGTTACTGCGGACCCTGTCGCTCCATTTGTATTAAGGATTCTCGGTATTACTCTCTAAAGAAATCGCAGTTAATCGTACTTTTTTCTACTAATTCGTTACGGTATACTTCATTTATGCAATACAATAAAACAATACTTAGTGTACTTGGGGCGCTTAGTATCGGACTGTTCGCTGGTTATGTTGTGTGGGGAACCACTCCTTCTCCTTTGGCTGTTGATCAGGGAAAACACATGATGCCCGACGGCACGATGATGCACAACGACGGCTCAGACATGGCTTCGATGATGATGGATATGAATGCATCCTTGAGAGGAAAAACAGGAGACGATTTTGATAAGGCATTTATTTCTGAAATGATTGTGCACCACCAGGGAGCGATTGATATGGCAGAGCTTGCGTTGACTGATGCAAAGCGTCAGGAAATTAAAGACCTTTCTCAAGCGATAATTACAGCACAAGAAAAAGAAATAGCTGAAATGAAAGCGTGGCAAAAGAGCTGGTATAACCAATAACTGATAAATAATAATAAAAAAAGAGCTTTTCAGGCTCTTTTTTGCTACGCAATTTTCTTGATGACTGTCAGTATGGATGCTGCGCGGTCAGTTATTTCTTTCGAAGATACTCTTAAAATTTTTGCAATAGAATCCAGTGTTTTCTGGTCAGGAGAGAGTACTCCTTCTTCAATGTTGCGCATATCCTCTATTGTAACAATGGCTCGTTCAGCAATATCATCATGTGTTAGTCCTTGTTCTTTCCGGATTTCAGCAATAGCACTTCCGATATTTTTTCGTGCGGTTTCCATATCTCTTTATTTATAATCATAGTACACTAAAATAATAGTACGATACTAGGCCTGTTATAGGGCACTTCATCGCTTTCTATGGATATCATCACACACTTTTTTATTTTTGCCGGCGCTATTGCCGCGATTTGGTTTTTTGCAGGATTAGTTGTTACCTCTATAGACCGCGTTGCACATCGTTTTCATAATAGCGGATTTATTGTCGCTTTTTTTCTCCTTGGATTTTTGACTTCAATCAGTGAAATATCGGTTGCGCTCAATTCAGTTCTCGAGGGCGTGCCACAGGTCTCTGTCGGAAACCTTGTCGGTGCTTCATTTGTGCTTTTATTGTTTGTAGTACCGTTCTTAGTAATCAGTGCGGGAAAAATAAAAATGAACAAGATCTTTAGTGGATGGCGATTGGTTTTTGTCTTGTTCATTATTGGCCTTCCAGTACTGTTTCTGATTGATGGATCGCTTTCGAAACGTGAAGGTATTGCAGTATTGTTGTTTTTAGTCAGCTTGTTGTGGGTGATTAAAAAACAAGGAGTGCCTTCTATTGCAGAGCGCGAGGTTAGAAAGGAGAATAAGCGCCTACCGTTTTTTGATATTGGGAAAGTTGCTGTTGCTGCGGTGGTGATTTTTCTTGCAGGGAACTTGCTTGTTACTGAAGCTGTGTACTTTGCCACGGTCCTTAACGCACCCCAATCACTCATAGGACTCATCCTTCTTTCTGTCGGAACTAATATCCCTGAAATTGCAATTGCTGTCCGCGCCGTGAGGAAGAACCGTTCAGAAGTAGCACTCGGAAACTATCTCGGCTCTGCGGTGGTGAATACCGCAATTTTTGGGCTTGTAGGGGTGGTGTCCGGACCGTTTATTGTGGATCAGTCTGAATTTTTTATTTCAGCACTTTTTATAATAGTGGGACTCACACTCTTTTACATATTTATTCGCTCTAAAGACGCGCTTTCCCGAAAAGAAGGGGTCATTCTTTTAGTAGTATACGCGCTGTTTTTGATATTCCATGTATATACTTTGGTTCGCGGAACGGTATAATAACAGCTTTTTCTTTGCTACACTTATCGTATGAATAGGATTACGGCACGTGAACGATTGAACGCTCTTACCATTCTGGCAGCTCTCGGTATTATTGCTATATTGATAATGCCGGAGGGCCTAGCACCTGCGGCCCCCATTAGTCCGGACGCAGCCGTAATGGTAAGAGGGGTACTGACGTGCTTGCCTCATAAGGACCAGGCTCCCTCGACAACGCTCGAATGCGCCCCTGGGATTCGAGCGGAAAACGGGGATTATTATGCACTCGACCTCGCCGCTGTCGCTGCAGAAACAATGGAGTATGACTATAGCGGTATTGTCACTGTCGGTGGACACTTTACCCCCCGCAGTACTCTTTCGAACGATTATTGGTATCAGTACGAAATGCTCGGCAGTATCAGTGTCGAGAATATCCGTAATTAATCATAAGGATCGAGAGAGTCTATCAGTGGGGAAAATCATTGGTATTCCACTATCGGACCATGGTATTATAAAAAAAGAACACATTTACCAGTATTGCGATAGATTTTTACTATGAAAATGACAACCCCTGTATCCTATAGCACCCCTTTGACCCTCGGATACTTTACTGGGAGTGAGTACGGCATCGCACTTATCCGCGAAGAATTGCGCACAGACGACCATGACGAGTTGGTCTGGTACTTCAACGACCTCTATAAACTCTTCCTTCACCACTATGCGGCGCTTGGGCATGAAATGGAGCTAGAGCCACAAGAGGAGGTGAAGATGACGGCAATGCTTGCGGAGCTCTGCAAGGTAAGGCGTATGATGGAGCGCTCCATCGAAAAACAGTAATTATGCTGAAAAATTTCCATGCGCGAGTGAAAGCGCGATTATTTTCTTCCCACCATATGCTTTCAGCGCTCGCCGCGCTTCATTCATTGTTGCGCCAGTGGTCGTAACATCGTCAACAATAATATAGAGCGCTCTTGGGTCAAGGGGTGCGCTTGCGCGCATTGAATGCGCGATATTTTTTATTCGAGCTGATTTATGTTTTATGCGCGCCTGAGGAATCGTGGGAATGGTTTTTATCAATACTTCAGCAACTCGCGCTCCCTCAATACTTTTTGCCAACCACTGTGCTAAGAGTCGGCCCTGGTTGTATCCGCGCTCGTGTGTTTTATTTCGATGCTGTGGGATGGGGACCAGTATAAACGATTCAGGTACGGTGCTTTGCACGACCTCTGAAAGAAATGCTGACACATACGGCGCACCGTATGACACAAGCCCTTTTGCGGGAGCCGTATGATGGCGGTATTTCAAGGCCCAGATGCTGTGGCGCACGAGCGGGTTGTTATAGTCATAGAGCGCAAAGGTATACGGCTCTTTTATAGTGTCAGAAAGAGGAATAGTGGAGAGGCATTTTTTACACAACGAAACTCCAGGGCATTTGCAGCCCACACAGGCACGAGGGTAAAAGAATTGGAGGATTGTTTCTATAAGGATACGCATGAATGGCAAAGTAGGCGCAAGTGCCGTATACTACTGGTATATGGATAGTATACTCTCTGCACTGAAAGATCTGCTCGCAAGCATTTTGGGTAAAAAGGGGGACGATCGGGTTGTCGGTATCGACATCGGTACTTCTTCAATCAAGGTAGTGGAACTCAAAAAGCAGTCTGGCCGCGCACTGCTTGATACCTATGGAGCGCTCGCACTGGGGCAGTATGCAGAAGGGGGACACGTGGGACAGGTCACCAACTTCGATTCGGAAAAGATTGCAACAGCACTCGTCGATGTTTTGCGAGAAACAAAGATTACGAGTACAAACGTAGTGATCGGCATTCCGAGCGTATCGTGCATTATTTTTATTTTGCAGTTGCCGGCCGAGATTGAAGAGCGAAATCTCGCAATGGTGATTCCTGACGAGGCAAAGAAATTTATTCCGGTTCCGCTTGCTGACGTATCGTTGGACTGGTATGTGATTCCTCGCCGTGAAGATTCAGGAGTTGAAAGCCGTGTCCTTTCAGAAAGCGGAGACGAATCGAGCATGTCGGTGTTGGTTGTAGCAACACTCAACGAAACGCTTGCAAAGTTCGGTGAGATTATACAAAAGGCAGGACTTCCGATGGATTCGCTTGAAATCGAAGTATTCAGTCACATCCGAAGCGTGCTGACCCGAGAACTTTTCCCTGTGATGATTGTGGATATTGGTGCTTCAAAAACAAAGCTCACTATTGTGGAGCATGGCATTGTGGAAACATTCCGCCTGGTTAACAAAGGCTCTCAGGATATGACTATGGGCATCATGCATACCACTGAGGTGAATTTTGAGACGGCGGAGAATCTTAAAAAGGAGCACGGGCTTATTCCAAGCCCTGAACATCCTCATGTACCGGATATTATCAAAACGCACCTTTCAGATATTTTCCAGGAGGTGAATGCAACCATGCTTGCATACGAAAAGCGCTATAATAAAAACATCGGCAAGATTATTTTCACTGGAGGCGGAGCAATGACGCGCGGGTTGATTGATTATGCGAAAACAGTGTTTGCTTCCGAGCTTTCTATTGCTGATCCGTTTGCAAAAGTTGACTGCCCAATCTTTCTTGCAGGTGTTTTGAAGAACACTGGTCCAGAATTTTCTGTTGCACTCGGGCTCGCGCTGAAGAAAATTCAGTAATCCACGGTAGTAGTATCTTTTTTGCTGTTGTTTCTTCATTTGTATTGCTATACTTGTTGCAGTAATGGATCCAAGCATTCCAACATCATTTATTCCAAAGCGTCCTGTCGCCACCGAAGCGACAGTGCATGTTGCGCATAGCCGTACTGTCGGCCTTCTGTCTCTTTTAACAGTCGTTGTTGTTGTTGTAACAATTGTTTCGTTTGTAGGAGTGTATCTTTATGAGCAACGTCTCGAAGGGCAGAAGGCGACGCTTGAGCAGTCCATCACGACAGCGCGCGATGGACTGGGAACAGAGTTTGTCTCTGATATGAAGCGCCTCAGTGCGCGCATTGAAGGGGTGAAAGCATTGATCAAAAGCCATGTCGTTGTTTCTCCAATCTTTGCGGCCCTTGAAGAGACGACCCTTCGTTCAGTGCAGTACAAAGATTTTAAGTACGATATTAAAACCGACAGCACCACAAAAAAAGACGTGGTCGAAGTCAGTCTGACAGGAAGTGCAAAAAGCTATTCGACAATCGCACTCCAGTCAGATGCATTTGCTCAGAACGACCTTATCAAAAACCCGGTCTTCTCGGGTCTCACCGTAGACGACAAAACAGCGAGGGTGGGTTTTAAGCTCGTGTTTACGGTTGCACTCGAAGACCTTGCGTATCAAACATTTATCGATAGCTTGGCGACGACTTCTCAAGCGCAAGCACCAACACCTTCGACCCCTCTAACCCCACAATAATATGCGATATATTTTCCTCCTCATTATTATAGCTGCTTCAATCGGAACCTTTTTTATGGTGGTAAAGCCGCGGTATGACAAACTGCAGGCAATTAAGTCACAGGTAGCAAATTATGACACCAGTCTTGAAACAGCAGAGCAGTTGCAGAACTCACGCGAAGAACTGATTGCAAAATACAATAGTATTTCAAAGACTGATCTGGATGGCGTAAAAACGCTACTTCCCGACAGTGTCGACAATATCCGTCTGATCATCCAGCTCGATTCGCTCGCGACAAAGAACGGCCTTTCAACCCTTCGAAGTGTGGATTACAAGAGTGAAGAAACCACAACTTCTAGCACCACAGGTACTGGCGGAGGTACAATGGGGCAGCAAAATATTGCGACAATCAATAAGCCGTATGGTGAATTTACTATTTCATTTCAAACAGTGGGGCAGTACAAGAATTTCCTCGCTTTCCTTTCTGATTTAGAGCAAAATCTTCGTCTTGTTGATATTACAGCAATCGACTTTGGTGCAAGCTCTGGTGGGTCAGGTAGTACGTCCGGTACATCCGGAACATCAGGGGCGGGTGATTCGGTCGCAAACAATTTAACATATAAAGTAACACTGAAGACGTATTGGCTTAAGAAATAAGTATGATGAGTAAAAAAGTTAAAATTTTTGCACTAGTTGTCGTCGGGCTTGCCGCTGTTATTGGAGGGTTTTCTCTCTTTGGGGGAGGTTCTGTTGAAGAAGGTCCGAGCGCGGGTATTCCTCGGGCAACCGGCATGCCAGCTCCTTCAAGTGGGATTACTACTTCTGCAACTCCTGGAGCTATGCCAGGAAGTATGCCGGGCGGTCCTGTTGCAGGGCTTCCCGGAGGACCAGTGGGAATGCCAAATGCAGGACAAACAAGTGTTGCGGCGAATGAATTTTCAGGATTACTCTCAAGTATCAACAGTATCTCTATAGACACTTCAATATTCCAAAATACGGCATATAAAACCCTTCGCGACTATCCGGTCATGCTTGGCACCGACATTATTGGGCGTATCAACCCGTTTGCACCTATTGGAAATGACCAAGTAGGAAGTGTTGCAGCAGGTAATGCAGTAGTAGTACAAACGCTTGCGCCCGGAAAAATTACTACAACCGGAGCAGAGCTCGGTGCTACAGTAACACTTCCCGATACAGTACCAGCAAGCGTGGTCTTTCAATATGGCATCAGTGATACCTTTGGGAGCACCACTAGCCCGCTCACGCTTCCAAAAAGTGGGACACCACTTGTATCCGTTTCGGGTCTTACACCAGGAACAAAATATTTTGTACAGGCTGTTGTAGTACGAGGATCGAGTACTACCATCGGCAATGTTATGACATTTACCACAGCGGGCGCCTCAAGCAGTCCGCTCGCGCAATAATGTTTCTCGATTATCTTCTTTCCCAGGGGGTTATTACCGAACTTCAGTACAACCGTATTTTGGCCGAAGTTGATACGGTGTACGAGGGTAACCTGACAAAGGCAATTATTGCCGCTGGTGTTTCTGAAGACAGTCTTACTGCGGCGAAAGCGGCATTTTACAAGCTGCCCTATCAAAAGATCACTTCCAACAATGTTACTTTTGATACAATAAAGTATATTCCGGAAGATGCAGCTCGGCACTATAAATTTGTGCCGATTGCGTTTGCTGAGGGAGTGCTTTCAGTTGGAGTGACAGAGCCTGAAAATATCGAAAGCATGAATGCATTGCAGTTCATGTCCGCAAAGCTCGGCATACCCTTTAAGGTATTTCTTATTTCATATACGGACTTTATTGCAGTTACTGAAAACTACAAGTCACTCTCTGAAGAAGTGGGTGCCGCAGTAGGGGAGCTTTCAAGCGAACTTGAACTCGCTAATAAGGAGCTTGTAAAAGATCAGCCCCTGGTAGACAGTAATGGAAAAAAACAAGAAGCTACAATTGTTGAAGATGCGCCGATTATAAAAATTGTGGCAGTGATTATCAATCATGCAGTTGAGGGAAGTGCGTCGGATATTCATATTGAAAACACAGGGACTGCTGTGCGCGTGCGCTACCGTGTAGACGGTCTTTTGCACACAACACTCGTGCTTCCGCTGACAAGTTTTGATGGGATTGTTGCGCGTATCAAGATTCTTGCAAAGCTCCGGCTCGACGAAAAGCGAAAACCGCAAGACGGATCGTTTGCGACCATGATTGAAGGGCGAAAAATTGAATTCCGTGTCTCGACATTCCCCGCATATTACGGTGAAAAAGTTGTTATGCGTATTTTGGACTCCGAGCGCGGGGTTAAAAATCTTGAAGAACTCGATCTTACTCCCCGTAATTTACAAATGATAAAAACGGCGCTTGAGCGACCGTACGGCATGATTTTGATTTCCGGACCGACCGGAAGCGGTAAGAGTACTACGCTCTATTCGATGCTTGGAAATGTGGACCGTGAAGGCGCAAACGTCATTTCGCTCGAAGACCCGGTTGAATATCAGATCCCCAATGTTACGCAGTCCCAAGTGATGCCAGAAATCGGGTACACGTTTTCTGCAGGGCTTCGTTCTATTTTGCGTCAGGACCCGGACATTATCATGGTTGGTGAGATCCGCGACAAGGAAACGGCACAGCTCGCTATTCAAGCCGCACTTACTGGTCACTTGGTATTTTCCACTATCCACACCAACTCTGCGATCGGTATTATTCCGCGTCTGGTCGATATGGGAGTTGACCCGTACCTCATCGCGCCGACACTGTTGCTTGCTATTGCTCAGCGTCTCGTGCGCCGAGTGCACCCAAGCGCTCGAAAGCAGGTCTCGATGGATGATATTACGCGCGAATTTATTAAAAAAGAATTTGCCGACCTCGATCCAAAGTATTTGGAAGAATTGGCATTGCCCGAGACGATGTACGCTATTAATCCGACAAGCGAAGCGCCTAATGGCACACGCGGGCGTATTGCGATTTTTGAAATGTTTCCGATTGACCGTGATATTCAACAGGTCATTTTAAAGAGTCCTACTGAGCCGGATCTGTATAAGATTACCCGTGCACAAGGCATGCTCACACTGAAGGAGGACGCGCTTTTGAAAGCGCTTCAGGGAGAAATTATGATTCAGGAAGTATACGGATTTTAAGAGTGTAGGGTATACTGTGTACATATATGGCAGACGAAACAATCATTCCAGCGACAACAGAAAAAGGAAAAACAGTACTGATCGTTGACGACGACAACTTTCTCTTGGATATGTATGCAATGCGCTTTACTCAGGCAGGCTTTACTGTCGAGACGGCAATGAGTGCAAATCAGACGCTTGAGAAGCTTCGCGCAGGATTAGTACCCGACGTTATTCTTCTTGATGTGGTGATGCCTTCGATTGACGGCTTTGAACTACTGGAACAAATTAATTCCGAAGGGCTCGTGCCAAATGTTGTTAAAATATATCTCTCGAATTTGAGCCAAGAGCAAGACCTTGCTCGAGAAAAAAAGCTCGGAGCGGCAAGTTATATTGTTAAGGCAAACAGTACCCCATCGGAAGTGCTTGCCCATGTTCTCGAAGTAATGAAAACTAATGGAGTGGCATAATGGATTATAAACACCAATTTGACGAACTAGTAGAAGTACTCATTCACGAACAAGGGTCCGACCTGCACCTTTCAGATACTCGCTTTCCGGCGATTCGCGTCAACGGCGAACTCATCTCACTATTAAATCGCCCAGTCATGACAAAAGAGCAGTTGACGGGCATTTTACAAGCGATCCTCAAGCCAGAGCACTACAAGCATTTTGTCGACGTTCAAGAGCTCGACTTTTCATACGAATACCAAGGAACAACCCGTCTGCGCGGAAATGCATTTATTCAACAAGGGAAAATCGGCATCGTGCTTCGTTTGATTCCGCACATTAGAACATTTGAAGAACTCGGACTCCCGAGTATTCTTGCTGACTTTGCGCGCAAGCGACAAGGATTTTTCTTGGTGGTAGGTCCTGTTGGTCAAGGGAAGTCCGCAACGCTTGCGGCGATGGTGGGACTAATCAATGAAGAGCGCCCAGCGCATATTCTCACCATTGAAGACCCGGTTGAATATGTGTATGAGCCGAAGAAATCAATCATCGATCAGCGCGAAGTAGGGATTGATACCTCAGACTTCCAAGTTGCGCTTCATAGTGCGTTTCGACAAGATGTAAACGTAATCTTGGTGGGAGAAATGCGCGGAGCCGATACGATCGGTACAGCGGTGACTGCGGCCGAAACAGGGCACTTGGTGCTCTCGACCTTGCACACCAACAATGCGTCGCAGACTATTGACCGTATTATTGACTCATTCCCTGGCGGACAACAAGACCAGATTCGTGTACAGCTTTCAAACTCTCTTATCGGCATTTTCTCTCAGCGCCTATTACCGCGTATTTCAGGCGGGCGTATTGTTGCATACGAACTTCTTATTAATAATGCGGCCGTAGCAAACCTTATTCGGGAAAAGCGAACGCATGAAATTGATATGGTAATCGAAACAGGTTCAGAGGCTGGAATGGTGGACATGAACCGAACGCTCGTGGACTTGGTGCGCAGGGGGGAGATCACTGCCGAAAATGCGTATCAATATTCAGTTAATCCTAAGAACTTGCAGCGCTTGATGTAGTACTATGAATTTTAAATACTCAGCCATTACCAATAAAGGAGAAAAGCGCGAGGGAATGATCGAGGCGGTCAACCGAGAGCTTGCAGTTATCGGGCTTCAGCACCGAGGACTGATTGTTGTTGAAATTAAAAGCGAAGAAGAAGCGAAGTCTTGGTTTGAGATCACTCTTTTTGAAAAGGTGCCGATGAAGGATATTGTTATTCTTTCGCGCCAGATGTCGACCCTTTTTGAAGCACAGGTCTCCGCATTGAAAGCGTTCAGTCTTCTTGCTGAAAATACAGAAAACAAGCTTTTAGGACGAAAGCTTAACCAAATCGTTTCAGATCTTCAGGCGGGTTCTTCTATTGCAGGCGCCCTTGGAAAACATAAAGACGTGTTTTCCGACTTCTATGTCAATATGATTAAGGCTGGTGAAGAGTCAGGAAAATTGACACAGGTCTTCACGTTTCTCGCGGACTATCTTGATCGTCAATATGTACTGACATCGAAGACCAAGCATGCGCTCGTGTACCCGGCATTTGTTATCGGTATTTTTATTACTGTTATGGTGCTGATGTTTACCGTTGTGGTGCCAAAGCTCTCTGCAATTATTACCGAGAGTGGCCAAGAAATTCCGTTTTATACAAAAATTGTGATGCAAACGAGCGACTTGATGGTCAACTATGGAATCTTCATGCTTATCGCGGCTATTGTGTTTGTCGGGTACGTTGTGCATTTGACCCGCACAAAGAAAGGGAAGGAACTCCTTGATAGTATCAAGCTTGATGTCCCTATTCTCGGAAACCTCTATAGAAAGCTCTATCTTGCTCGTATTGCGGATAATATGGACACTATGCTTTCGTCAGGTATTCCGATTGTTCGCGCAATCGAAATAACAGCAAATGTGGTGGATAATCGAGTGTACCAGGCAATCATGCTCGACGCGATGGAAGCAGTGAAAGCGGGAAAATCGCTCTCTCAGTCGTTGGAAGTTCATAAGGAAATCCCTAAAATCATGCCGCAGATCGTGCGCGTGGGCGAAGAGACTGGAGCGCTTGGCTCAATTTTGAAAATGCTTGCGAAGTTCTATAATCGCGAAGTGGATGAAGCGGTGGATACTCTTGTGGGGTTAATTGAGCCGTTTATGATCATCTCTCTTGGTCTTGGAGTAGGGCTCTTGCTCGTGTCTATATTGGTGCCGATTTACAATATTGCCGGTGGTATTTCCTAAAATCCCTTTATTCACTTGCATGAAGAGGTATCGTTCATGGTATACTATATGCGTTGCAAAGAAATTTGTAATAATCGATTGTTATCATTTTTAAAAAATAATTACTCATAACGTTATGAAAAAGAAATTCCAAAGCGGTTTCACCCTGATCGAACTCCTCGTAGTTATTGCAATCATCGGTATTCTCGCGTCCGTTGTTCTTGCGTCACTTAACTCTGCACGTTCGAAAGGCGCAGACGCAGCAATCAAGGCAAACCTCGCAAATGCACGTGCTCAAGCTGAGCTCTTTTACGACACTAACAACAGCTATGACACGGTATGTGCAACATCTGCAACCGGTATCGGTGCGATGATTACACAGGCTTCAACGACTGCAGGCGCAGGTGCTGTTACTGTTGACGGTACACAAGGTGCGGCAGGTTCAGTATGTAATGACTCTGCAACTGCTTGGGCTGCTTCTGTAAAATTGAAGGGTACCGGATTCTACTGTGTTGACAGTGTCGGTGCTTCAAAGGCAAACGCTGCTGTACTTGCTGCAAACGTAACCGTTTGTAACGCTTCCTAATCCTTCGTACGTATAGAGTCTCTATAACAAAACATCGTGCTTCGGCACGATGTTTTGTTTCTTGATAGGGAATTGGTACAATAGAGGAATGATATTATTGCCCATCCTCGTGTTTCTGCTTGGCCTCATTATCGGAAGCTTTTTGAATGTTGTCATCCTTCGATTGAATACAGGCAGAAGCATTGCGAGTGGCCGAAGCGCCTGCGCAAGTTGTGCACGAAAGCTTTCGTGGTACGAACTGGTGCCAGTGCTTTCATTTCTAGGGCTTCGCGGCAAGTGTCGAACCTGTAGAGCACCTATTTCATTTCAGTACGCCGTTGTAGAACTCACTACTGCTCTGACATTTGTGATTCTGTATATTACTACTGTCGTCAATGGAGGCTTTGCACTGTATTCATACGTGAGCTTTGTATTTTTGTGCATCATTGCCTCCATACTCATTGTTGTCACCATTTACGACATTAAACACAAAATTATTCCAGATACGCTCGTGTATTTGTTTATAGGGCTTTCATTTCTTTCAGTTATATACAAAGCGTTTACTGTACCAGGCTTTCTTGTTGGCGAAGCCATTGTTGCAGGACCGATTTTAGCACTACCGTTTTTCCTTTTGTGGTATTTTTCAGGCGGACGATGGATGGGCTTTGGGGACGTGAAGCTCATGCTCGGTATCGGATGGCTCTTAGGATTATCCGCGGGCGCCATGGCCCTCCTCTTTTCGTTTTGGATTGGAGGAATATTCGGCATGTTTCTCCTCGCACTCGCAAAACAATACTCAATGAAGTCTCAGGTGCCATTTGCTCCGTTTTTGATTATGGGAACGTTTATCGCAGGGGTATGGAGTATTACGCTTAATAGTTTTTTTCAGATATGGCTATAAGAAAAATACAGCAAGCAGGGTTGACCTTAATCGAGATGCTCGTTGTTGTCGCCATTTTTGCAATCGTGGCTTCTATTTTATTCTTTAACTTTTCGGATTTTAATACAAACGTTTCAGTGCGAAACCTTTCTCAAGAAATGGCACTGATGATTCGAAAGGCACAAACATATGCAACCGGCGTGCACAATCTCGATGGAGTCGCTGTATCGAGTGACTTGTATCCTGCCTATGGTATGAGTTTTTCGAGCCTTGCTTCTAGTGCGGCCTATGGAGCGAATGCTCAAGCCTTTGTTTTGTTTGCAGATACTGCAGACAATAACGGAGCGACAAATCGCTACTACGATAATTCCGGCAGCTGCGGGTCGCCGGTTCAGGGGTCGGAATGTGTTGAAGTTTTCAGTATCACTACCGGCGATAAAATCGTGAACCTCTGTACGGATCAGGGTTGCTCCACGAACTCAACGGTAAACATCGTATTTAGGAGACCAAGTCCGGATGCAGAAATTTGTATCGTTTCCAATGGTGTGTGCAGTTCTCGTTTGTCGTTTGTTAAAATCACTATCCAATCTGCGCGAGGACTACAGCGCGAGATAGCGGTCTGGAATACAGGACAGATTAGCGTGCAATAATATGAAAAATAGTCTCAGTATGATTAAAAAGAAATACCAACAAGCGGGCTTGCCTCGCCGAAGCCGGATGGCGAAGGCGGGATTTACTCTTGTTGAGCTCTTGGTTGCACTCACATTATTTATCATTGTAGTAATGGCTGCGATCACTAGTTTGTATGCCGTGAACAATGCATCGCGCAAGGTAAATGCTATGCGCGGAGTGCTTGATAACCTCAACTTCGCGATGGAGAGTATGAGTCGAACAATCCGCACAGGATCCACTCTTGTCTGCGGAGGGGGAGGCGCTCCGAACGGGAATGCCGTTAATTGTCCGTTTCCTGGCGGTACTCCGCAAAGTGCGATTTCTTTGCGCAGCACTCTCGGTCGCGAGGAGGATATTGAGTATCGTTTAAATACCAGTACTAACCAGCTCGAAAAGAAAATATATGGGGTTGATGGAACTGATTGGATGGCGATGACCTCTCCTGAAATCAATGTCCAGGTGCTTTCCTTTTATGTAAACGGTGCAACACTTGCGGATGTGGAGCAGCCAAGTGTTATGATATTGATGCAAGGGGTTGCAACCGCAAGTACTGGCGATACTACGCCATTTACTATACAAACTTATATTTCTCAGCGAGCATTCAAATAAGTGAAAAGTTTATAACGTTATAAAGTATGAAAAACAATAAATACAACAAAATACTTTCCACTTTCCACTTTCCACTTTCCACTCGCCGGAACGGCGGTTTCACTCTCATCGAGACAATTGTCGCAATCTTTATTTTGAGTCTTGCGATGGGTGCGCTTTTGACGCTTGCAGCAAACGGATTTTACTCCGTACGGTACGCCCGCAATCAAATTGTCGCCGACAACCTGATGCAGGAGTCGCTTGAGTTTATCCGCAATAATCGCGACACGGCATTTCGATCGGGAGGAGACTGGAATACCTGGCGTGCAGGGCTCAGTAGTTGTTTTGAAAGCAATGGGTGTATTGTGGACGTCTATACGACAGGCGCACACTTTATTGCCTGTAGCACTAGCTGTCCGTATATGTCGTACTATGAAAATCAGGGCATTTATGGATATACGTACAACTATCCGTTTTCAGGAGAGTCGTATGAGACCTCGTATGTGCGCACAATTAAAATGACAGAAAGCCCGTACGACTCGAACCAGATTACCGTCACTTCTACTATGCGCTGGCTCAATGGGGGAGCATCGCGTACAACAGCGCAGTCAGTGGTAATGACAAACTGGAGCCAGTAAGTTGAAAGTTATAACGTTATAAAGTATGAAAAACAATAAATACAACAAAATACTTTCCACTTTCCACTTTCCACTTTCCACTCGCCGGAACGGCGGTTTCGCTATGCTTTTTACAATACTGGTCATCAGTATTATCATGTCTCTTGCGATTGGTATTGCAAATGTGACCTTTAAGCAAGGACTTCTTTCAAGTATTGCCAAAGACTCACTTATTGCCTTTTATGCGGCGGATGCGGGAGTGGAGTGCGGGCTGTACTATGACTTTACTGTTGGAATTTTTCCAGAAGGATTGGTTGCCGAGAGTGCCCCTGAAACGCTTGCTTGTGGTGCCAATACACTCAGTAAAGTTTCTGATATGAGCTACACAAACTATATTGTGTATCGAGAAAATATTACGGACGCAAGCAAGCCGTGTCGAAACCTGGTATTTGATAAAACCGATGAAACAATAAGTTTGATACAGTCTCGCGGGTATAGTGTCTGCAATAATACACCTAGACAAGTAGAGCGCGCGCTTGAGGTGCGGTACTAATATGGATAAAAAGCAAGCTACAGAGCGAATAGAAAAACTGAAGACGCAGATTGATGATCTGCGGTTTCGCTATCATGTTAAAAATGATCCGAGCGTAACAGATGATGTGTATGAATCATTGATCCGCGAAGCGAAAACAATTGAAAGCAAGTATCCGGACCTCGCTATTACTCATACTTTTGACCGAGTGGCGGGAGAGCCCTTGTCTGCATTTTCAAAAGTAACACACAACACTCGGATGCTGTCGTTGAACGACGCGTTTAGTGCAGATGAATTGAAAACATGGAGTGATCGAATGGAAAAGCTCTTGGGGGGGACCGCTCATCACTATTTTGCTGAAGTAAAACTTGACGGACTCGCGGTTGCGCTTCGCTATGAGGGCGGGGTGCTCGTGCAGGCAGCAACGCGCGGAGACGGTTTTGTCGGAGAAGATATAACAGAGAATGCAAAAATGGTAACCACTATTCCGCTTCGCTTAAAGGCTCCGTATCCGAATACGGTGGAAATCCGGGGAGAGATTATTATGCGAAAGGCGGCGCTTGAGCGCATCAATGCAAAACAGATAGCACTCGGGAAGCAGCTCTTTGCAAATACCCGCAATGCAGCAGCAGGTTCAATTCGGCAGCTTGATCCGAGTGTTGTCCGTGAGCGTGATTTGGATTTTTTTGGATATGACCTTTTGGGAGAAGACAGTGCGAACCATTCCGATCGACACACTACGCTTCGTCGCTTGGGAATTCCTGTAATAAAAGATGAAATGAGGTCAAAGAGTGTCGAAGGGCTTCAGTCTTTTATCAATTCTATTGCACAACTGCGCGACAAGCTCGCTTTCAATATTGACGGCATTGTTATTCATGTCGACGAAACGGCGCTTCAGGAGCGCTTAGGGGTTGTCGGTAAGGCGCCGCGCTATGCGGTTGCATATAAATACCCGGCTGAGCGCGCAACTACTACAGTGACCGATATCACGGTGAATGTCGGGCGCACGGGCGTACTCACTCCGCTTGCACACTTTGTACCAGTGTTGGTGGCAGGCTCTATGGTTTCAAAAGCAACACTGCATAATATCGAGCAAATAGAACGACTCGATATTCGTGTCGGCGACACGGTGGTTATACAAAAGGCAGGAGATGTGATTCCTGAGGTAGTGGCAGTGCTTGTGGATATGCGGACAGGAGGAGAAAAGAAGTTTTCCATGCCAAAGAACTGTCCCGTGTGTGGAGCCTTGGTTGAGTCCCGCGATGCACAGACCCGTGCATCAACGGTTGCGTTTTATTGTGCCAACGACGAATGTCCTGCAAAGCATACCCGCGCTATGATTCATTTTGTACACATGCTCGACATCTATGAAGTGGGACCAAAAGTGATTGATCGCCTTCAAGAAGAAGGCCTTATTAGTGACGCCGCGGACTTGTTTGCTTTGACTGAAGCTGATCTTTCAGGGCTCGAGCGTTTTGGGCAAAAAAGCGCGCAAAATATTATTTCCGCAATTGCCGAAAAAAAACATCCGCCTCTGGACCGTTTTATTGCAAGTCTTGGGATAGTCCATATTGGTGTTGAGACTGCTCGCGATATAGCGCTTACGTTTGGAGACTTCGAATCGTTTTGGAATGCACTACCGGAGAGTTTTGATGCTATACCAAATATTGGTCCGGCTGTTGTTGAAAGTATTACGGCGTTCCGTAGGAAAAAGTCCTCGCAAAAGCTTGTTCAAAAGCTTCTTGCTCTTGGTGTTGCGCCTGTTTCAGTGCAAAAAAATACGAAGGGAATACTTTCAGGAAAAACTGTCGTGCTCACGGGGACACTGCCGACGCTTTCGCGCGAGGAAGCAAAAGCGCTCGTGCAACAGCATGGTGGAAAAGTTTCGGGAAGCGTTTCAAAGTCGACCGACTATGTCTTGGCTGGTGCTGCCGCAGGAACAAAACGCACAGAGGCTGACCGTTTAGGAATCAGTATTATTGATGAGGCGAGCTTTTTGAAGATGATAGGGGAAGTGCTATAGTACAACCACATGGACAAGAATCAGGTTAAAACATTGACTCATTTAGCCCGCATCACCGTCACCGAAGACGAGCTCGAAGGGTTCTCAGCCGATATCGGTGCCATCTTAGGTTTTGTCGATCGGATACGAGAGGTACCTCTTGATGATATGGAACTACGGGGTCTTGAGCTTGTAAATGTGTTACGGGAAGATGTGGTTTCACCACTTCCTTCTGTCTATGATCTTGTTGAATGTGCCCCCTTGCATAAAGATCATTTTGTACAAGTGCCAAAGGTTATCGAATAGTATGACAATCCAAGAACTCCATGAAAAATATCTCAACAAAGAACTCACTGTTGCTGATGCAGTAGATGCATTTGTTGTACGCGCGAAAGCGGATACGCTAAATATCTTTCGCGAAGTGTTCAGTGACATTGAGGACCAGGTTGCTGTTGCGCAGAAAATGTTTGACAAGGGGACTGCAACAATGATGACCGGTGTTCCAGTTGTTCTGAAGGATAATATAATGATGTCCGGACATACTGCGGGTGCAGCGTCGCATATACTGGAGCACCATGTCGCTGCGTATGATTCCACAGCAGTTGTACAGCTTAAAAAGGCAGGCGCGGTCATTATTGGCCGTACGAACATGGACGAAGGCGCAATGGGTGCATCGACTGAAAACTCGGCATATGGTCCGACCATGAATCCTCACGATAGAACACGCGTACCTGGTGGATCGTCCGGTGGATCCGCTGCTGCTGTTGCAGCAGATGTGGCTGTAGTTGCTCTCGGAAGTGATACCGGGGGATCTATCAGGCAACCCGCATCATTTTGCGGTATTGTCGGACTGTATCCGACCTATGGCACTGTTTCTCGTCATGGCCTCATTGCAATGGCGAGCTCATTTGATGTGATCGGTCCTATGACGCATACAGTAGCTGACGCAGAAATTGTCTACAACACTATTGCACTACAGGAGCCGCTTGATAGTACATCGATAGCACATTCTCAAGAAACACACTCTCTGAAGAAGCGTCTTGCAATTCCGAGGGGGATATTTGATAAGGGGGGTATTGCTTCTGCGGTGAAAGAAAATTTTGAGAGCACGATAGAGAAGTTGAAAGCAGAAGGGTTTGTGGTTGAAGAAGTAGACTTACCGCATTATGCTGATTCATTGGCGGTGTATTATATTTTGATTCCTGCAGAAGTCTCATCTAATCTTGCTCGTCTCGATGGTATTCGGTACGGTGAACGGGTAGGTGACGGAGGTATCAAGGATATCTACGGGGATACACGCGGTGCTCTGTTTGGAAAAGAGGTTCGGCGCCGTATTCTTGTGGGAACCTATGTACTCTCTCACGGATACTATGATGCGTACTATAACAAAGCGGTTGCACTCCGGGCGGTAATTCGAAAAGAAGTTGAAGCAGTGCTCAAAGACTATGACGCAATTGTGACTCCTACAACAGCGGGGACAGCCTTTAAAATAGAGGAAAAAGTAAACGACCCAGTCGCAATGTATTTGGAAGACCTTTTTACTGTGCCGGCAAACATTGCTCAACATCCTGCAATTAGCGTGCCTTCAGGGAAAGACGAGTCTGGTTTACCAATAGGGATTCAGTTTATCGGTGCTCGGTTTGCTGAAGATACACTCTTCGCACTTGGCAAGATAGTAGAGAATGTACGATAATACTGTTGTGCAACCCCTCATAGAAGAACCATCCTTTCTCAATCTCGACTATCTCTTTTCACTCGCGTATCGATTCCTTGAATCGTTGTTAAGTGTCAACTGGCTCGGCATCATTTACGTCATTGTTGTATTGATAGCAATTGCGCTTATTACTGTCATTTTATATTCATTTGTCAGGCTGTATGAAATAAAGCAAGAAGAGGATAAGAAAATAAAGTCGATAGCTTCGGTGTCGTTTCCGTCCGGAATTTCTGCTGGTCCGAGTGCGCTTGATACAGCACCTGTTACTGGAAAGTATAATGAAATATGGAATCATATTCGCGAGCGACTGCTCTCAGACAATGCGAGCGACTGGCGCCTTGCTATTATCGAAGCGGACATTTACATGGACCGACTCCTCGACCAAAAGGGATTCCATGGTGATACAGTGGGGGACAAGCTCAAGCAAATCAGCCCAGCCGAGCTTTCAAGTGTGCAGATTGCGTGGGAGGCGCATAAGGTGCGCAACCGCATCGCCCACGAAGGCTCTGCATTTGCGCTTACCATGCCCGAGAGCCGTCGCGTGCTTTCATACTATGAAATAGTGTTTCGCGACCTTGAAGTCATCGAGTAGTTGCATTGTAGCGCTATTGATTGTAGAATACATGCCTGGTAAATAAAGGATATTTACTGACTATATCGCGGGGTAGAGAAGTGGTATCTCGTAAGGCTCATAACCTTAAGGCAGCTGTTCGATTCAGCTCCCCGCAACATGAAGAAAAAGCCCCTCTTTTAGGGCTTTTTCTGTAGGTGCTATTGAAAAACGACCGGAATATGCTATATTTTTGGAACATCAGTGCCACACTGGTGGGACTGTCGGTGTAGGTAACCCTTCACCGAATTCGTTCGAACAAATAGCAAGCAAGCTTTCATTTGCTTCTCACTCGTCGGTGTAGCTCAGTTGGTTAGAGCGCAGCACTCATAAAGCTGAGGTCGGAGGATCGTTCCCTCCCATCGACACAATAAAGAAGGGGTCTGAAAGGACTCTTTGAAATTATTTGAAACTATGTATAATAATAACGCTTACGGCACTTGTGCCTGTGGCACACATCCTGCGGATGTAGCTCAACGGTAGAGCACTCGCCTGTCACGCGAGAGGTCGCGGGGTCAGCACCCGTCATTCGCGCCAAGAAAAAACACTCATTTTATAGGGGTGTTTTTTTCTATAGTGATAGGACTTTAGAATTGGTATAATAGGTTTATGAAAAATACTTATATAAAAATAGTAACAGCAGTTACCTATGCCACTATGGTGGGGGTAAATTTCTTGGCCAATGGCCTGCCAATTAATGGCCGCTCTACAGGGGACATAGCAGATGCCTATCCCAATATTTTTGCACCGGCCGGCCCAGCATTCTCTATTTGGGGGTTGATTTATCTTTTGTTGGGCGCTTATGTGATCTACCAATTTATAAAGAAGGATCAAAAAAAAGAAGACCTTCTCCAAAAAATCAATCCGCTTTTTATCGCCACTTCGCTCGCTAATATCGCATGGATCTTTGCTTGGCACTATGATTATATCGGTCTTTCAGTGCTCATTATGGCGACACTGCTCATTCTTCTTATAAAGATTGCTGATATTCTTCGCACAGAGCAATTTACATCGCTTACAAAACTTTTGGTCCGGGCGCCTTTTAGTATTTACTTTGGCTGGATAACTATTGCATCAATAGCCAATATTACAGTATTTCTCGTGAGTATCGGCTGGAACGGATTTGGCATTGCCGACTTTGTCTGGATGAGTATCATTCTCCTGGTTGGAGCATTGATTGGAATATTGCGGATGCGCAAAGACAACAATGTCGCCTATGGCATGGTGCTACTATGGGCATATTCATGGATACTTTTTAAGCACCTGTCTCCAGGCGGTTTCGACGGACAGTATCAGAGTGTTATCGTCACAGTGATTGTGTGTTTAGGATTGTTCACATTCTTTATTGGAAGAATATGTTATAAAAATAAAAAACCAAAGTAGAAAAAAACACCACATTTCTGTGGTGTTTTTTTCTAGAAGAGGTGTATACTTTGGTTATATGGGTATAGAACAACGAATAGAATTTGATGTATTTGGGGCTGAAAAGATGGATGTTGCAAAAAAGTTTAACATACTTCCTACCGAGGATAATTTAGCAAAACTCGAAAAGAGAGATGAAGTATGGTACTTTGGCGCGCTTCCGGTAGAAGATTGGGATAGGATAACGTCTGAAGAAGAAAAAGTCTGGTAATAAAAAGCTCCCTAAAGTCTTTCAGAGGCATATACTATATATACGCAGTAAATAGCATTTTATCCAACAAGGAAATAGTATGAATACCGTTCTTGTTTAGTAAGGTTGACATCAAAAGCACTTAGTGCTATAGTAGGAGTATTATTCTAAAGTATTGTGTTATCGACTACGAGTCTTATGGCACAGTAAGTAATCGATAATATAAATATTTTATGACAACAGCACCACGGCCACACAGTGGCAACGGAGCTGCGCGTACTTCAGGTGGTTCCGGCCGTCTTGCCCGTGCAAGCTCTTCAAATTATTCATCAGGTCCTCGTACCTTTACGGGAGGCATGCGCTACGGCGACTCTCCTTCAGAGGGACGCCCAAGCTTTCGTTCGAACGGTCCAAGCCCTCGTCCTTCCTTTGGAAGCCGTGGAGGTGGCGGATTTAGCTCTGGCGGATCATCATTTGCTCCTCGTGCAGGCGGAAACCGTTTTGGCGGCAGCCGTCCTTCATTTGGTGGAAACCGCTCAGCCGGACGCGGACGCTTTAAAACAGACCGCATCGATGAGTCTCGCTTTATCAACAAAGCAACTCCTGCTACTGAAGAAGCACCGCATGTTGCAAAGCACACCTTTGCTGACTTTGATGTGCACCCACAACTTGCCAAAAACCTTATTGCAAAAGGATTCGTACAGCCAAGTCCTATTCAGGACCTTGCTATCCCAGTCGCTCTTGAAGGAAAAGACGTTGTCGGTATTGCAAACACAGGAACAGGGAAGACTGCAGCCTTCCTTATTCCTTTGATCAATTCACTTGTTGCAAACAATAAGCCAAAAGCGATGGTACTCACGCCAACTCGCGAGCTCGCACAGCAAATCGAAGTTGAACTTCGCGCGCTCACTGCGGGGATGCGTATCTTTTCTGTAGCAGTGGTGGGAGGACTTCCTATCATGCGCCAGATTCGCGCACTTGAAATGGGCGTAAACGTTGTGATTGGTACGCCAGGGCGTGTGAAAGACCTTATTGAGCGCGGAAAAATCCGTATGAACGATTTTCATACTATCGTTCTTGATGAAGCGGACCGTATGCTTGATATGGGATTCATCGACGACATGCGCAAAATTCTTGGTGGTATGCCCGAGAAGCGTCAGAGCCTCTTTTTCTCAGCGACATTTTCGCCTGAAATCAAAGCGCTGTGCAGTGACTTCTTGAATGACCCAGTGACTATTTCAATCAAGACCCGTGATACTTCAGCAAGTGTTGACCAAGACATTGTCCGTGTCCCTCATCAGGGCCAGAAGCTCGATGTGCTTCACGACATTTTGAACAAGCCCGAAGCGAAGAAAGTGCTTATCTTCCGCGAAACAAAGCGACACACTGACGAGCTTGCCCGCGAATTGCGCGGACGAGGATTCCAGGTGTCAGCGCTTCATGGCGACATGAGAAGTCGCGAGCGCTCTCGTGCAGTGGAGTCTCTTGCTAATGGTACGATTCAGGCAGTGATCGCAACTGACGTTGCCGCTCGCGGTATCGACATTCCGGACATCACGCACGTGATCAACTACGACACACCTTCAACCTACGACACCTATGTTCACCGCATTGGCCGAACCGGCCGCGCGAACAAAAAGGGAGTAGCGCTTACGTTCGTTCGATAATATTTCTTAAGATTTATTTTAACTGACTACTGTATGCTAAATACAGTAGTCTTTTAATTTATGATTTTAGAAAAAGATTTAATACAGCTCTATATTGTAGAAAAACTTTCAGCGGCCGCAATCGCTAAGAAATTGGAATGTTCAGCAACTAAGGTTAATTATTGGTTGGATAAATACTTTATTCAGAAAAGAACAATTAGTGATGCAATGTATATATTGCATAACCCCTTAGGGGATCCGTTTACCATAAGGAATATATCTGCAAAAAATGATTACTTCCTGTTAGGTTTGGGTTTAGGGCTCTATTGGGGTGAGGGTACAAAGAGAAATAAAAATGGAATACGGCTGGGGAATTCGGATCCAGCATTAATTAAATCCTTCCTTACTTTCTTAGAAACGATTTATGGAGTTTCTAGAAAAGATGTAACCTTCGGTTTACAAGTATTTGATACCTGTGATGTAGTAAAAACTCTTCTATTTTGGAGAAAATATTTAGAGGTAGAGGATAATAAATTTTATAAAACAATGGTTAAGGGAAAAAGGGGAGAGGGAACCTATAAGCATCTTGTTGAATACGGGGTTTTAACAATTTATTTTAATAATACAAAACTAAGAAATATCATGGTAGGTAACATTGAAAAAATGAGAAAAATGGATATAATGAGCTCTGTTCTATTAGAACAGTTAAATAAGCCAATGTAGCTCAGTTGGTAGAGCACGCCCATGGTGGATCGCACGATTCTGCCCACTTTGATAGTGATGTCATTGTGAATCCTGAATAACGGTTAAAGCCCTTGTGGGGGTAAGACCGTGGCGAAGTCCGTAAAAAGAAATCGCCCGAACGACTGACAAAGGTATCTCGTAATGGAATCATAATGAGATAAAGATACAGTCTAGCCCTCTTGTATACATAAAGAGGAGGTGTAAGCGAAGGGCGAGGTCATCGGTTCAATCCCGATCATTGGCTCCAAGAAAAATTCCCGCTATATGCGGGAATTTTTATCCCCACAGTCCATACCGCTCGAGTGGTATTTGTTTTATACTGTAGAAAGACCAATTATTAGTAAATAGATACTCTTTATTATGAAATACAGTGCAATTCCAATAACCGCTCTTTTACTCCTTGCTTTCGGTACACCCGCTTTGGCACAAGAATCAAACACTGATGCATCCGTAACTGTAGAGCAAAAGGAGACTGCAACCACAATCAATACCGAAGGTGCTACTGAGACTAAGCGACCAGCCCTTCCTGCTGTTCCACGAATCTTCAAGACCAGTGTTGATCAACTGAAGGCAAAGCGCGAAGAAGCAAAGGATGCTATTGAGGCGCGCAAGGCTGACAGAGTAATGAATCGCGAAGAAAAACGCGAGGAGATAAAAACAACAATAGAAGCTCGCCGGGCTGAGATTATGGCAAAGCGCGAAGAGGTGAAGGTGAAGATAGAGGAGCGCAAGGCCGAAATGAAGGCAAAGCTCTTGGAGGTAAAAAAAGAGCGCCTTTCAGTTCGTAAGGAGTATGTATACGGACGACTCGTGTCAGCGGTAGCTATTATCGAGTCTCGTCAGGCGCGCGTTAGTGCACTCTTAGATAAGATGGAGGCAAGGGGCAAAGAGGTAGCAAGTGCACAAGCATCACTCGCGACTTCAATAGAGGCATTTGCGTCAGCAAAGGCATCTATTGCAAGTCTCAAGGGTGCCGAAGCCAATGCAGAAACAGAGGCGGGCGCTCTTAAAGCAGTAGCACAAAAGGCGGAAGCGTCACTCAAAGAAGCTCGCCTCGCATTAATCAAGGCGCTTGATAGTATTGCACCGGAAGTGGCAGTGTCCACCTCGGTTGAAACAACGGTAGAATAATTATTTAATAACTCATTTTTTTATGGATCCAATCGAACAAAATCAATCACCCCTTCAGCAGCCACTCTCAACAAATCCTTCGGCTGCAGTACCTGAAAAAAAACATTTTTCCTCTCTTTGGATTTTACTCCCATTAATTATCCTTGCTGTAGCACTCTTTCTCTTTATTGGGGAAACCAATATTATTCGAGAAGGCGATGAAATGATGATGCCAAACACTGAAGACCTCTCCCTGATGGGGGATGAGCCAGTACCAGGAGCAGGAGAGACCGATGAGGCAACAGCCGAAGAATCTGCTGCAATCCGAGCCGACCTAGAAGCGTCAGACACAGACGGTGTCTCTGAAGGCATCTAGTCTATTCTGAGAGAGTTCAAAGACCAGTCCATACTAGGCTGGTCTTTGATTTTTCCGGGATTTCATGTATAATCACGGCTCTTATACGTATCAATTTACTCATCATATGGAAATCAGAAACATTGCAATCATTGCGCACGTGGACCACGGAAAAACGACACTTACTGACAAGATGTTGGCTTTTTGTGGCGAAACAATGGACGGGGGCTCTATGGACTCAAACCAAATCGAACAAGAGCGCGGTATCACCATTTACGCAAAAAATACTGCTGTTACCTACAAGGGAACAAAGATCAATATCGTGGACACTCCGGGCCACGCCGACTTTGGCTCTGAAGTGGAGCGAGTGCTTCGCTCAATCGACTCTGTCCTTTTGATTGTGGACGCGCAGGAAGGCCCGATGCCACAGACTCGCTTCGTGTTGAAGAAGTCGCTTGAACTCGGACTTAAACCAATCGTTGTCATCAACAAAATCGACAAGCCGGGAAGCGATACCTCAGGAACGCATGACGGCGTGTTTGAACTTTTCATGGAGCTTGGTGCAAATGATGAACAGCTCGACTTCACCACTGTGTACGCTATCGGTCGCGACGGTGTTGCAATGATCAACCCAGAGGATGAGCGAAAAGACCTCACCCCACTCTTTGAAACTATTTTGGAAAAAGTTCCTGTTGCGCAAAACGATACCACTAAGCCGTTTCGCATGCAGGCGTTTAACCTCGCCTACGACAACTTCTTGGGCCGTTTGGCTGTGGGTCGTGTGTACGAAGGGGTGGCGAAAATGGGCGACAATGTATTTGTCCGAACTGCAGGGGGCGAAGCGCGCACTGCAAAAATCACCAAGCTCTTTACCTTCCATGGCTTTACCCGCGAAGAAGTGCAAGAAGCGCAGGCAGGATATATTGTGATGATTGCCGGTATTGCCGACATCTTTATCGGAGAGACTATCAGCAAGGACAAAGAAGTAGAGCTTCTTCCGGCTATCACTATCGACGAGCCGACTATCGTGTTGGACTTTTTGGTCAACAACTCGCCCTTTGCTGGAAAGGAAGGGAAGTTTGTAACTTCTCGCCAGATTCGCGAACGCTTGGAGCGCGAGCTTGAAGTGAACGTGGGCCTCAAGGTTGACTTTACTCCCGACGAAAACCGTATTGCCGAAGGCTTCACTGTGTTTGGTCGCGGAGAAATGCACATCGCCGTACTCCTTGAAACAATGCGCCGTGAAGGGTACGAAGTGCAGATTTCTCAACCACAGGTTATCATCAAAGAAATCGATGGCGTAAAGAGCGAGCCGTTTGAAGAAGTGACGATTGATGCACCGGTTGAACACCAAGGCGTGATCATCGAAAAGCTCGGCATGCGCGGATTCATCATGGCTGACATGAAGCTTGGCAACAACACTGTGCGCATGGTCTTCACAGGACCTACTCGCGGACTCCTCGGCTACCGCAACCAGTTTTTGGTGGACACGAAGGGTGAGGGGATTATGTCTTCTCGCGTCCTCGGCTTCCAGAAATACGCAGGCGAAATCACTCGCCGAAATGTGGGCTCTATGATCTCAATGGAAAGCGGAAAGGCACTCGCATTTGCACTCTGGGGCTTGCAAGACCGTGGTACGCTCTATATCGGCCCGCAGACCGAAGTGTATGAAGGTATGGTGATCGGTAACACCTCAAAGGGTGAAGAAATGAAAGTGAACCCAACCAAAGGAAAGCAGCTCACCAACATGCGAGCTTCTGGTACTGACGAAGCGGTGAATATCACCCCTCCATGGACGATGACTATTGAACGCGGACTTGAAGTGATGGTAGACGACGAATTCCTTGAAGTCACCCCACAGTCAGTTCGTCTTCGAAAGCAATTTTTGAACGAAACCGACCGCGCAAAGGCACGACGCCCGAAAGCGTAAAAAAGAAAAAAGCGTGAACTGTAAGTTCACGCTTTTTTTATTGGTTTATTCAAGAGTGCATTCTTGTGCCCACCGCTCATTTTGATCTGCAAAAATGGTGCGCATTATAAGAAAAAGTATCCAACCCACAACCAAAGCGGCTGAGATGAAAGAATAAAAGGCAAATTTCATAGTTCCTCCTTTTTTGCAACAATATAACTTTTCTGCTAGTATGTCAACACTTATGAACGAAAAGCGCCTCAAAGAATTTTGGAACAGCGAATACAAAGACCCGCAGTATTTTTTGCTCTCCGATGAAGCAAGCTCTGACTTGCAGAAGTTTACCCGATGGCTCATGAAAGAGTTTGGGAAAGATGTCCTCCGGCCTGATGTGACAGTGCTTGACGCCGGCTGTGGCAACGGGCGCAATTTACTGTGGCTCAATGATACTTTTCGCGTGCGCGGATTTGGCTATGATATTTCTGAAGAGGCGATTACTCAGGCGCAAAAACACGCCACAGCTCAGCAATGGGGAAGCAAGCTTACTTTCACGGTTCACTCTATCGGCGCGAATATTCCGCTTCCGGACGAAAGCGTGGATGTGGTATTAGACATGATGTCGAGCCACTTTTTGAAAGAAGTGGAGCGCGAGCGCTATATCAAGGAGGTTGCCCGAGTATTAAAGCCACAAGGTGTGCTCTTCTTCAAGTCGTTTTATGCAACAGGAGACTCTCATGCAAAGGACTTGATCAAAAACCATAGCGGCGGGGAAGAAAACTCATACATTCATCCAAAAATGAAAGTGTATGAATACGTCTGGTCCGATGAAGCGCTCGCAAAAAGCTTTGGAGACGATTTTATACTGCAACACAAAGAAGCGTCGCACAAACACACCATCCGCGGAAAGCCGAACAAGCGCCGAAGTGTTGTCTGTTATTTTGAAAAGAAGTAGCGCTCCAGAACATATGTTTTGAAAAACCGTACTCTGTTGTTCCAGCGACAACAGGTACTGCCGCTCGGCAAGCAACCGCTCCCGTAGCGGCCTGTGCCGCGTCAGGAACGGGGCGGAACCAAGCTTGCAGCCTCCGCGAGCTTTTTCAAAACACATGTTCTTCCGCTTAGTGAAAGAATAGAGTAATATATTGTTTCGTACGCCAATGTAGCTTAGCAGGTAGAGCAGTGGTATCGTAAACCGCAGGTCGCCGGTTCGATTCCGGCCATTGGCTCAGTTGTAACGATGCGAGTATAACGCATAGGTCCGCAGTTCGATCCTGCGAGGTGGCTCATGAAAAAACCCAGTTTTTTTCTGGGATTTTTTTATGAGCCACCGAGGGGAAAGGGGTCGGGAAAACGGGAGTTTTCCCGTGGCGGAGGCAGTGACCGGAGGGAGCGTTGGAACCGCAGGGTTCCAAAACGCAGGCGTCAGCCGAGTAGGAGTTGGCTCAAATATATCTATCTACTGCTATACTATCTAAATGAAACAAAAGGGCTTTACCCTCATTGAACTTCTTGTCGTTATCGCAGTGATCGGCATTCTCGCCTCTGTTGTTATGGCATCACTTAACTCAGCACGAGTGAAAGCACGTAATGCACGACGGGTAAGTGATGTAGTGCAATTGCGCACGGCATTTAATTTGGGTGTAGCAGAATCTGGAGCGCTTCCTGCATCAGATTGGACATGCGTCAGTGCAACTTGTTATGGCGCCTGGAATATCTACACAGCAAATGCCACCATAGACGCTCTTTTTACTCCCCACATGCCGACAAAGCCGATTGATCCACCAGGTGGTCGTACAGGGCTTGGAGGATACTTATACCATGGGTCATGGCCGGGCAGGGGGACATATGATGGCCGCGTGCTCCCTCCGGGTGCTATTTTGAGCTATTTTGCTGAATTGCCGGCAAAACCCGGCGCGTGTGCTCCGGGGTATATTGTAGCTGTTTATGCAGAATATATCGACTGTATCATCTATATCCAATAGGATTTTTTAATACTGTATACTGTACGGATGAACGACAAGGAGGCAATAGGGGCCCGGATTCTTGAAATAGAAACTGCGATGACAAGCGGGGATTTTTGGAATGATAAGGTGTCAGCCCAAAACCAAATTAAAGAGCTCCAAGAGCTGAAGGATTCCTTAGAGGGCTTTGGTAAATACGACAAAGGCAATGCAGTAATCACGCTCTACGCCGGAGTGGGTGGGGACGACGCAGAAGACTTTGTCGCCATGCTCTATCGCATGTACAGTAAGTATGTTGAAAAAAAAGGGTGGAGTACTATGCTTTTGCATGAAAACGCAAACGACCACGGTGGGTATCGCAACATTACGTTTTCAATAGAGGGAAAGAAAGTATATGGAACCCTCAAAAATGAAAATGGAGTGCATCGCCTTGTCCGTATTTCGCCGTTTAATGCAAACTCAAAGCGCCAGACTTCGTTTGCACTTGTTGAAGTGGTCCCTGAATTAACAAAGGCTGACACCACTATTGTGATTCCTGAAAGCGAGATCGAAGTGACCTTTCAACGGGCGGGCGGGCCTGGCGGGCAAAACGTC
Source organism: Minisyncoccia bacterium (assembly GCA_049317285.1). Taxonomy (GTDB): domain Bacteria; phylum Patescibacteriota; class Minisyncoccia; order Phycocordibacterales; family UBA9973; genus UBA4124. The sequence continues at coordinate 33,142 of JBMOIO010000006.1, forward strand.
AACAAGCGCGAAACGGCAGTGCGCATGGTCCACACACCGACCGGCTTTAGCGTGCATGTTGCAACCGAGCGAAGCCAAGAGCAAAACCGCGACCGAGCGTACGAACTGTTGAAGGGAAAGCTCTACAAGCGGGCAGAAGAAGAGCGCGTAGCGCGCGAGCGCGGTATGCAGATATCAAAAACAACCGATATTGAATGGGGAAGCCAAATCCGAAGCTATGTCCTGCATCCGTACAAGCTCGTCAAAGACCATCGTACAGAAGTAGAAGTGCATAATGCAGAAGCGGTACTTGAGGATGGGGAAATCGACGCATTTGTTGAAGCGCAGGGCGTGCTATAATGACTGGTATGTCACTCATCAAATTTGTGAACACTGCAAAAGTGTATCCCAACGGCGCGGTCGCACTCGAAAATATCAATCTTGAAATAGAACAAGGGGAGTTTGTTACTGTTGTGGGACCTTCCGGTGCAGGCAAGACAACTCTTAATAAACTGCTTCTTGTTGAAGAACAGCCGACTGAAGGAACAGTACTATTTGAAAACAACGACATCAATACCTTTTCAGGAAACCAGGTGACGATGCTCAGGCGTCGTATTGGTATTGTCTTTCAAGAATTTCGCCTTTTAACAGGAAGAACGGCGTACGAAAATATTGCCTTTGCGATGGAGGCTGCAGGAAAGAGTAATGAAGAAATTGTCAGTGATGTTCCGCATGTGTTACAGCTTGTTGACCTACAAGACCGTATGTTTCATTTCCCGTCTCAGCTCTCCGGTGGAGAAAAGCAGCGCCTTGCTATCGCTCGCGCCATCATCAACCAGCCAGAAGTATTGATTGCCGACGAACCAACCGGAAACCTCGATGCAAAAAATACTGCCGAAGTGATTCACATCCTCAAGAAAATCAATGATTTGGGTACTACAGTGATTCTCACCACGCACGACCCTGACATGATCAAGGCGGTGGGACATCGCATTATCACGGTAGAACGCGGTCGCATTGTCGGCGACGAGAAAAAGCGCGCTCATAAATAAGGTATACTAATAACTATATGTTTTGGATCACACTACAAAGAGTAATAAAATCAGGATGGACGAACTTCCGTCGAAACGGCCTTGTTTCTTATGCCGCTATTTTAGTCACGACCATCACGCTTTCAGTGGTGACAGGGCTGTTTATTTTCCAGGCTGTATTGAATGCTGCGATTTTAGAAGTGCAGAACAAGGTGGATATCGCCGTCTATTTTACTGTTGACGCTCCTGAAGAGCAGATACTGAACCTGCAGGAAGCACTACAGAAGCTTCCTGAGGTTGCGTCTGTTGAATACAGTTCGTCTGACGAGCAAGTGCTTGCATTCCGCGATCGCCACGCCGACGACTACCTCACGCTCCAAGCACTCGATGAGCTCGGCGACAACCCCTTTGGTGGAAACCTTCGTATTATGGCCCGCGATTCAACACAGTATGAAGCGATCGCCCGAGTCCTCGAGGGTGACAGTCAGATTGCTCGCGACAATGCGACAGTGATTGAGCGCATCAACTATTCCCAAAACAAAGTGGTAATCGACCGCTTAAACACACTTATCGACAATGCAGAGCGCACCGGACTTTTCGTGAGCGTCATCCTCGCAGTTATCTCTATCGTGATTATGTACACGACTATCCGCCTCACTATTTACATGGCGCGCGAAGAGATAGGTATCATGCGGCTTGTGGGAGCATCGAGTTCCTATGTCCGCGCACCGTTTTTGGTGGAAGGAATTCTCTATGGCCTCTTTGCTTGGCTGTTGACGCAAATCCTCTTTTTGGTTGTTACCGCTCTCATCGGTACTCGGCTTGTAGGAATTCTTGGAATTAACCTCTTTGATTACTATGTTGGACACTTGTTCATCATCGGAGGGTCAGTACTCCTCGTTGGAATATTTCTCGGAACCGTTTCAAGTCTCCTCGCTGTGCGCCGGTATCTCAACGTATAACGCTGTTACATAAAAAATACCCCCGCATGGGGGTATTTTTTATTAATCGATATATATAATTGAATTTTATTTCATCTCGATTTACTACACTGAATATAATGCCAAGCAGTTGGAATAAAGGAAAAACAAAAGAAACGAATGCTTCGGTTCGGAAAATTTCTGAAACCATGAAAGAAAGAAAAATCGATAATTTTTCTGCGTGGCGGAAAAATGCTCGAGCTTCGGGGACAATAGCAACTCCTCAGGAATTAGTAAAAAACGGCAACCTTGCCGAGCTTATTGGTATGATATTGGGCGACGGCTCTATCCATATATACGATAGAACAGAAGGGGTACGGATTGTGCTCCCAACCAAAAAGCCTGGAATGATAGAACGATACACTGACCTTGTAGAAACAGTTTTTGGAAAGAAACCAAGTGTCATAAAGAGAAAAAACTCAGAATGTGTGGACATTCGGCTCTATCAAAAAAGCCTTTCCCAGAGGCTTGGTATCCCTGCCGGAGCGCGAGGGAATATGGAGCACCAAGTGCCCAAATGGATTGTTCAAAAACAAGATTTTGTGATAAGGTATCTCCGTGGGTTATACGAAGCAGAAGGGTGTTTCTGTACGCATCTCCCGACAAGTACATATAAACTTATCTTTTCAAATGTAAATCCATCCCTTTTAAACATTGTCGCTATTCTTCTTGCTGGCCTAGGATTTCACCCCCATATGACCAGGCGAGATGTACAGCTCTCGCGAAAAGAGGAAGTATATAGGGCAATGGAAGTATTGCAGTTTGGAAAGTATAAAAAATAACAGTGCCAGATCATCTAATGGTAGGATGTATCCCTCTGGAGGATATCATCTTGGTTCGAGTCCAAGTCTGGCAGCCAAGTTTCAGAATTCGTTTTTTCGCCAAAATTCGGAGCGTCGCAAAGCGACGCGACGGGGGTTTCCGCCAGAATTCGCCAAGGGTTTTTGAAATCCAAAAGGAGCGAGCGGGACGCGAGGCGGGGGTTCGAGCCAATCTTTTTAAGAAAATCTCTTTTGGCTTCGAGATTTTCTTCGGAAGCGATAATTATGGCTTGGTTACTGTCTAAAATGAATTGACGAGAAAGTTCGAGCCAGCGATTGCCTTTTCGTTCAAAATCTTTCAATTTCTCTGAAAAATCAATCTTTTGGTTGAGGAGCTTTTGCTTCTTCGCGATATACTCCTCGCTCGTTATTGTGCTATCCAAATGAGCGTCAAGAAGCCTATCAAGCGTCTCCTCAACACTTTTGATTTGATTTTTCAGATTTTGAACGAAAAGGGCGTCAGAGTGGAAACTGCTCACTTGTTCCTTGTCTAGTTCAGCGAGCATGAATTCTTTCCACTCGGACGGCAAAGAAACTTTTTTGATAATGTCATTCGCTTGTTCGGCGAGGAATTCTTCGCGGATATATTTTTGTGTGCAAACACCCTTCTTTTTGGTACAGCGATAATATGTATGACCTTTCTGCACTTCGCTTGTGATACCACAACCACATTCTTCACACAAAAATATTCCCCGAAAAATATGCTTGTTAATTCCTCGCTTCATCGGGTGAGCGTTCCTCGCCGATACTTCCGCACATTTATCAAAAAGTTTCTTTGAAATCGCTGGCTCGTGCTTTCCTTGGTAAAGTTCTTTGTTGAATAAAAACATTCCATAGTAAAAAGGATTCTTCAATATCATTTGCGTGTTTGAAACAGTGAGAACTTTACCATTTTTAGACAGCAAGCCTTTTTGGGCGAGCAAATTCCTTGTATCTTTCAGAGAATAATTTCCAGTAGCGTAGACTTCGAACATTTTCTTGACGAGGCGAAACCTTTCCACATCGGGAATAATTTTTTTATTCAATTTATCATTCACATATCCCGTCGGAGCTTGACCACTTTGTTCGCCTCGTCTTACTTTTTGTCGAAGTCCACGCTTCACATTCTCTGAAAGATTATCCACATAGTATTTGCTCTGCCCAAAAGCAATATTTAACATAAACTTACCTTGTGGCGTAGCGTCGAACCAAAACGTCAGGAATTTTAGCTCCTTAATTTTACCAAGGTCACACAGATAGATTATCTTTCCACCATCAATACTATTTCTCGCCAATCTATCGGGGTGCCAAGCTAAAATTCCCGACGCTTTTCCTTTTTCTATAAGCGAGAGCATATTGTTGAAAATAGGACGCCCCGGCTCTTTAGCGGTCTGTGATTCAATAAAAGTTTCAACAATCTCTAACTGCTCTCGCTCTGCAAATTCTTTCAACTCGTCAATCTGTGATTCAATACTCAAAATCTGACGATCTGGTTCGTCGGTAGATTTTCTAGCGTAGAGAAAGAATTTGTTCATAGAAAAAGGTGTATGTTAAATATTGATAATTATTCGCTTCAAGATTGGCTCGCAAAACGAAGTTTTGAATGATGTACTCATCATAAACCCCCGCCTCGCGTCCCGCTCGCTCCTTTTGGATTTCAAAAACCCTTGGCGAATTCTGGCGGAAACCCCCGTCGCGTCGCTTTGCGACGCTCCGAATTTTGGCGAAAAAACGAATTCTGAAACTTGGCTGTGTCTCCTGAACAAAATCCTAACTTTTTTCCAAAACAATCCGAGCGAAGAC
>JBMOIO010000007.1:0-25145 GCA_049317285.1 Minisyncoccia bacterium
CTGAGTATACTCAAGAACATAGAATGGGTGTGTGAAGAAAGGGGTACCTTCCAGATTGCAAATGCGGATATACCGAGGAGAAAGAAATACTTAAACAGTTCAACGAGTTGATCGAGAAAATCAATCTGAATGAAATAGAAGTTAAAGAAAAGATAAAGGCTGATGTTGAGCGATTTTCTAAACTACAAAAATTCCTCTTAGGAACGAAAGAGAAAGTTAGCACCGACAGTGTTGATGTTCGAGGCTATGCGAAATTCGTTCTAAAAGAAGGAAGCGATGTTGAAAAGCGAGAACTTCTGAGGTGTTTGAAGAGTAAAATCTTACTCAGCCAGAAAAAGATTACTTTGGAATGACTTTTGCTTCGTAGATTTCCATGGAAACAGCATCTTTTTCCATTCCCTTTGTTTGTTCTAGTAGATTAAGATCAAAACCATTTTCGCTAGCAATATTCTTAAGAAGTTCAAAGTGACCTATATCAATTGAAAATCCAACCAGTAATCTCCCGTTTTCTTTGAGATATTTCTTTGAATCAACAAAAAACTTCTTGATTGCTCGATAGCCAGGATCAAAAGTCTGTGTATCTCGTCCAGTCAGAACTTCTTCAGGCTCAAGATAGCCAAAAGGCATAGCCCAAAATATACTATCTGCTTTTACAGATTCTGGAATTGCATCAAGTACGTCTCCTGAATAAGAGCGAACTCTTTCAGAAACTCCATTCTCTTCAGAGTTTAATCTCGTTAACTCAGCCGCCTTAGCGTTTATGTCAGTTGCATATACCTTTAAAAAAGGATTTTTCTTTGCCGATTTGATAGAGACGATTCCTGTTCCGCATCCAACTTCAATTAGAACATCTTCGTCTTTTACAAGGCTCGAAACATGCTCCGCGAACCATTCTGAAGAAAAGAATACCGTTGGATTAAATACCTCAGGATCTGTTGTAATTGATATACCAGAAATAACCACGTCTTGCACAACATTTGTTATACCAATAAGTTCACGAGTTGAATCTATAAATTGTTTTTTAGGATTTGTATTCATATTTGTGACTCATTAGTTCAGATAGATACTCTTTTACTTTCTTAAGATCGAGGGAATCATTCGTCTTAAGCTTGGTCTCAGCATCAATCGAGAAGTTAATCTTGTAATGTTCCTTTAGGTCGAAATAAAGAGACATTGAATTGGGGCCAAAACCACCATAGATAGCAATATCATTAACACCCTTTGAAAGAAGTTTATTTATTTTCTTTACCACGTTCGCTTTTGAATCCTGCTTTCCAGTTCCATGACTGTTATCAAGCAACACAAAAGCCTTGTATTTAGTAATTTCCTCTACAAAATCATTGTCATCTATAAGTCCAAAGTCTTTATCTGAAAGCGGGATATCTACAAGGAAAAACTTGTTTGCGTATTTAAGAACTTTCAAGTGATCAGTCGCTAAGTCATTGAGTTGGATATATTTTACAAAAGGCATCTTCTCACGGATATTCGCGATGTCTTTTAAAGGGTCGACAGAGAATTTGAACGTGAAGTGAAGGATTGGCACAAAGCCTTCATAGTGATCTGCCGATTTGAAGATAGCTTCAATTTTCTTCAATTCTTGAGAATCATTAAGAATATGAGTATCGGCATAAACACCCATACATATCTTAAGGAACGGATCTTTGTGTGAGTTCGCCATGAACTCACCAATTTCGGCAACTTGTTCTGGGGACTCTACATATGAGAACTGATAAAAATAGTTACTTTCGTCTTTACCGAAGAAGTGTTTGAATTTTTGACGCTTAGTTTCAAAGTATCGACGATTGTAGTGATTACTTTCAATTACCACAGGTACACGTTCAATGACCTTAATTCCGAGGCGTGAGATTTCAGCAACCTTTGAGGGGTTATTCGTGATGAGACGAATTTCTTTTACTCCGAGATTATCCAAGACTTTCTTTACCCAAGAATATTCTCTATAGTCGGGCTTATGCCCAAGAAGGATGTTTGCCTCGTGTGTATCATATCCCTTGTCTTGCAAAATGTACGCTTTGATTTTTTCAAACAAACCGATACCGCGACCTTCTTGACGAAGATAGATGAATACGCCGTTTCCACTTTCTGAAATCATCGAAAGTGAACGATCCTTTTGCTCGCCGCAATCGCATCGGTAACTATGAAAAACATCTCCAGTGATACATTCGCTATGAACACGCACCAAGACTGGTTTTTTTACATCAAGATTCGGAGTTTGTAGAAATATAATTTCCTCTCCTTTCTTTTGATTCCAAACACCAAACGAGAACACGCCCTGTTTCGTAGGGAGTTGAGTGATAACAATATCGTTTTCGGAAGTATGCTTTTCCTCCAAATATCCAGTTCGAATAGCATCTACCGGAACATTATAAAGATCAGACAAGAGTTTTGCCTGACTAAGTGTAAGTTCTTTATTGTCATTCTCGATCAAAACATAAGTAGGACGAGAAACACCAAGACGACTCGCGATTTCATTCTGCGAGAGATTGAGTGATTTTCTCAGTTTTTCCAAGAGTTTTTGACGCTTTTTCATATTTGGAACTATACTATATGTAAAGATATATGTCAAACATTATGTAAAATTAAATTACAATTGAGCTTCCTATTTTATACTCTTAATGCTCTCGATAATCAATGCTTTTGCATAACAAAAAGAGCGGATATCCGCTCTTTTTGTTTACCTATTTCAGATAGCATGTCGTGCTATCTGCTTATGGCGGAGAGCGTCGTGTTAGAACCAAAGGCGGACAAGTCCTGTAAAGCTTTTTGGCATCTTTTTTCGGATGCAAAATCGACGCATCTCGAGCGTCTAAATTAATGTACTTGGAGCGACTTCACCCTTCGCCGCATCAGCGAACACTGTAACTTTTGACGGTCCCACAATTTCTATATGCTCATTCGTAATTACCAGACCCGCGCTTTCAGGAATAGCAATTATTTTTTGAAGACCATATTGCGACATGTATGACTGGATTAGTGAATCCATAGAGCCTTTATAATGAACCCAAATATTGTAATTATGAATAAGATTTAGACCATTGAGATCAACTAAGGCAACATCATTAGGATCATACGGTATAGCTGTAATAATGCTTTCTGCAAATATAAGCGCTCCGGCGCTTCCTCCGTATATTGGGATATTCTTTTCCGCAACATCTTTAAAAATTGCAAGTATACCAAATTCTTTCAACTCCTTGAGGAGTTTGAAAGTATTTCCACCACCAATATAAATACCTCCAAATTGGGTGAAGTCCTCTACTGCTTTGCCTTGCAGGTCTTCTTCTGTCCACATTACAAAATTGCTAAATCCAAGTGGCGCAAAATTACCTTGCAACCATTCTAAACATTCTGGATATGGATGCTTAATTGAATTTATTGCAATCGGAATATATAAAACGGGTTTCGATAAATCAACCGCTTCAATGAATTTTTTATCTAATTCAAAAGAGTCTTGTCCGCTTCCGCCTCCCGAGAGAAATAATTTCATACCGTTTTATTCTATCATTAATTAATGTCGAATTTGCTCTATGCAAACTTAACAGAGTGTTTCATAAAAGTGTTGCGTGCTACCTGCTAATGGCGGAGGATGTGAGATTCGAACTCACGGGCCTTTAAGGGGCCGACGGTTTAGTAAACCGTTGATTTAAACCACTCATCCAATCCTCCAGATTGTTTGGTTTTAACTTCCCTATCCTATCACATTCGTACAAATACAAAAGGGTGCTTTATCTTTACTTAATCTCATTTATTTATACTAGAAATATGAACCTCGACGATTTTGAAGAAGTTAAATTATTAGGAGAAAAATATTATAAATCTCTTAATGACATTTATAGTCCTTATTTCAAAGAATCCGTTAAATTTAATACACAAGCATTGGAGCACTTAAAATTCAAAAAGCGTGGTAAAGCTCGATTGGAACAAGATCAGTATATGCGATTTAAATTGCTTCATTTAGCCCCGGTCATTATTGAATTATCGAGAACACTACAAGGGGTATGGCGGACAAAACGATTTGAATCAATGAAAATAAATAGTAAATGGCAACAGATGCTTATGCATGTTACTTATTATGAGTTTATCGCTCTTATTAAAAGAGATCGCGTAAAAATTATAGTGAAACAAATCGAAAATGGAGAATTCTTTTTCTGGAGCATTATTCCTTATTGGGGAATGAATGAGGGTACAAGAACAAGGCTTTTTCATGAGGGTATTCCTGAGGAGGATTAAAAACAAAAAATCCGCCGTGAGGCGGGTTCTTTGTTAGGCGTTTGGCTACAGCTTAATGCCGTGAGAGGGCGAACCCTCCAAACACCTATAATTAGTATATCGATACACGATAACTTGTCAATTAGTACTGCGCTTCAGGCTTGTGCTTCATCATCATAAGGATGTGCGAGAGCGAGTATCGTCCTGCACCTTGTACCAAAAGCGGAATCAGGGCTGCGATAAACACAAGGTTCACTTCCCATCCACCCAAGAAATCCATCTGCATCAAATTGCGTACAACAAATGCTGCAACAATCATCACGATAATAAGAAGGAATGAAACAAGCTCTGTCCCTACTCCGACAATGAGCGCGATACCTCCCACTGTTTCAACAAGGGTGACAACCCACGCCATAAGCCCTGCAAGCGGGATACCCCATGCGACAAAGCCTTCTGTCACCGCTTCAATCCCCATGTTGAACTTTTGCAAGCCATGGAGGAAAAACGCGATACCGACAATAATACGAACAATCAATAGTGCTGTATTTATTTTGCCTTTGAATATATTTCTCATGTACTAAAGTGTATCACTACAAAGCCCCTGGTGATAGTCTTATTTCCATGCCTATTTCTATATTTAAAAAAAATCAGTTTCATGATACAGTACCGACACTGGAGACGTGTCAGAGTGGTCGATTGTACCTCCTTGCTAAGGAGGCAGGTGTCACAGCCTCGCGAGTTCGAATCTCGCCGTCTCCGCCAGAAAACGAAATCGGGTTCGGATGCAAAAATATGGTCGGCACGAAGTGCCGTCTGTTCTGAATTCCCCCCAGCCCCGCCAAATACAGGGTTCGCCACGCGGAGCGTGGCTCCACTAGAATTTCTTTGTCTTTGATTTTAGCGTTCGAACCGACTTTTTGGAATACTGGCAAGATTTCTTCACTTTTTCCACCAGTCAGCAAAATATCGTTTGAAATATTGGCTTTTAAAAAAGAAACAATCGGTTCGAACCGTTCTTGCGTGTTTTGTTCAGCAGACTTCAATTTGTCTTGGTACAAGACTTTTTCTGAAATCATTTTTTCTTTCATACTTTTGTATTCTTCAATTGATATACCATTTTCAATATACAAAGTTGTTAACTTTTCAATTTTCAGGAGAAGCTCTTGTATCTTTGAATGTGTCTGTCGTACAAAATCCTCATTTTCTTTTGTAAAATCATTCTGTTCTTTTTCAATCTCGGCAAGCATCCATTCACTTGCGTATTGTGGCAAAATCGCTTTTTGGAGAAAGGACACAACTTGTAGAGATACTTTTTCTTCACGGACATATTTTTGCAAACAGACTTTCACTCGTTTAGTACAGTGTAAATAGTTGTATCCTTTCTGTGTCTCGGAAGTGATGAAGCAGTTACACTCTGCACAGCGAAATACACCACGATATAAATATGGCTTCAAAGTCTTCGTTTTAGATTTTGATTTCCGCTTCATCACTTCCTGACACTCATCAAAAAGCGATTTTGAAATAATAGGTGGATGTTTGCCTTCGTATAATTCGCCACCATATCGCATAACGCCGTAGTAAAACGGATTGCGAAGTATGTTGTGATAATTTGAGATTGAAAGCGTTGTACGCTTTCCTACGAGACCAAGGGCATTGAATGAATCACGAAGACGCTTTAGTGTGTATCCACCTTGTGCGTATGTTTCAAAAACTTGTTTGATAAATGGAGCTTTCGCTTCATCAAGAAAAAGCGTCTTCGTGTTGTTGTCATTGATATATCCAATCGGTGCCGATTGAGGCCATATACCATTTTTCACTTTGTTTCTTTGTCCTCGTTTGATATTTTCACTCAAATTGTCCACATAATATTTTGATTGTGAAAATGCAATCGAAAGCATGAATTTTCCTTGTGGTGTCGGATCAAACCAAAAAGTTGAAAATTTCAAATCCAAAATAATTTTGGTATCTACGAGATAGATAACACACCCTCCGTCAATACTATTTCTTGCCAATCGGTCTGGATGCCATGCCAAAATCCCTTGTGCTTCTCCAGCTTCAAGGCGTGTTATCATCTCGCCGAATATTGGTCGTCCAGGCATTTTCGCAGTTTGCTTTTCCACGAAAATATCAACGATTTCCAAGTTTTCTTTTTTCGCAATTTCTTGCAATTCAGAAAGTTGGTCGGCAATACTGCAAACCTGCCTGTCCTTATCATCGGTACTCTTGCGAGCATAGACAAAAAACTTTTTGGTTTGTTCCATATAGATTTAAAGACTCAAAAGGGTAACTGTGCGCTACCAACTCACCTTACGGCAAATTGACACAGTTACCCATTTGAATGTTCAAATAAATAAAAATGCCGTCAAGGTATATTGAGTTGGTAGCAAATATATTCTAACATATTGATTTTGTTTTTTGAAGTTTTAGAGCCACGCTCCGCGTGGCGAACCCTGTATTTGGCGGGGCTGGGGGGAATCCGAACCAGAGAGAAGCCCGCCTTCGGCGGGCGAGCTTCCATATTTTCGGCAGATTTTTCCGAACTGCATTCGTTGCGGTCACTACTGGATAATCTTCGAACCTATTTCCGAGAACACCCCGAAGAAAGGTACTAATGCGGACGAGGTTTTGCGAAACAATATATCTGGGAACAGGATTCGCAAAACTTCGGCTGTTTCCCGCGGGCAGGAAGGGTCTGGGAGGGAATGCCCGCGGATTTTCGCAATTCTTTTTTGATGGACTACTAGAAAAAAATGTTAAAAAATGTTAAAATTAAAACATGGAAAAGCTAAATCCCAACAACCAGCCAAAGGTTGAAATAGAAAAAACACCTCAAAATAATGAGGATTCTTTGAGTGCACAAGAACAAGAATCTGGTAAAAGAGAAAATATTACCCTTGAAATTGATGGGCAAACTATTGAAGCAGTTAAGTATTATTTTGAATATCCTAAACGAATCCAGAGAGAAACTGGGATTTTGGGGTATGAGAGAGTAAAAATTTTAAAAGATTCTCTATTTTTTGTAGAAAACAATATTCCGTCAGAAAAAATAGAAAATATTTTGAGTACCTTATCCGAAGGGGAATATCCAAAATGGACATTTAACCATAAGATAGGAGGTTATGCTAATTCTCGTCAGGTAGATAAATACAATGCTTTTTTTAAGAAAGATAAATTCTTCCTAAGTAAAATATACTCTCTAGATGCTTTTTCTGTTGATGACCTCTCTAATCCAACAGAGGGTCGAAGTTTAAAAGTGCAACCGAACTTCTCTATTTTTGATGCATCTACAGACAAGAAATTGATTTCTCAAGATTTTATTCCTGCAAATAATATTTTAAAATATGAGAATCTATTAGTAAATGGTGATGCCTATGCAACTACTTTGTATTCAAAAGGGTTGAATTGTTCTCCCGGAGGATTTTTTTATGGGGCAGATGAATATACAATCTCACTTGGTTTTTCATATAAAGACTCTTTTTTAAAAAAATATTTTGAAGAGGTTTTTTGTAAATGGATTAAAATCGACTCTAGTTCAGATAGACTTAAAGAGGTTACTGCGAGTCTGTTAATAATAAAGTCGTTTCAAGAGAAAGAATCTTCTCAAAAAGAGTATTTAAATGGTTTATTAAAATCACACGGTACTATTGAAAATATTGACGAGTTATTATCTGGCGCATCGCATTTAGTTGATTGGTATATGCAAACGATCGGCCAAGATTGGCATCCGTCTGTAGAAAATTATCTCCCAATTTTTATTGGGCATGATAAAATTCCTCAACTCTCTTGGGGTCATGCAAAATACGCTCACTACTTCAATGATAAAAGTTTTAACTTTTTCAAATTCAAACACGCAGATCATTTACCAGTAAGAGAGTAGGCGAATTCTTCTGAGTCCTAGCCCCCTCAAAAAAAAAGAATTGCGAAAATCCGCGGGCATTCCCTCCCAGACCCTTCCTGCCCGCGGGAAACAGCCGAAGTTTTGCGAATCCTGTTCCCAGATATATTGTTTCGCAAAACCTCGTCCGCATTAGTACCTTTCTTCGGGGTGTTCTCGGAAATAGGTTCGAAGATTATCCAGTAGTGACCGCCAAATAATTATATTCCTCTCTCTTGAGGTGTTGCGATAATTGAGTTGTAGTCACTTTGACTAATGTAGCGAGGGGTATATGAACCACCATTTGCTTGTATGCTCTTCACAAAAGCACGCATATGATTACGAGATCCTTTTTGTAGGTTGTTATAAGTAATAAGTATGTCTTCTTTTGTAGTTTCCTTTTTTAATATTTCTAAATCTCTGATATCTAAGTCTTCGACAGTTGCGCCAACAACAAGAGCTTCAACAAGTGAAGTTTTTCCTTTTGTGATTAGTGTATTATAGAGGTCTTGCATTGATTTTGAAGTAAATACCCCAACGGCATCACTAGCAACAGGATCATCAATATCATATTTTGTAAGCAATACTTTTACTGCATCAGTATGAGTCTGCTCCGAAGCTGAAATGTTTGAGAATATTCTTGTGCCCCATATGCTACCGAGAGTTGTATATACATCTCGAGCAAGCTTCTCTTCTTCTCTCATTTGTATAAGGCCTGCTATTTCGTTATCTGAAAGTACAGATTTTTTAATTCCAGAAATAAGCGTCTGTCCGTCAACCATGTCACTACTATCTACAACATACTCTGATTCAACACTATTTACTGTTACCAGTTTTACAGTATCTATATTCGAAATAAGTCCGCCGTTCAACTCATAAATATTTTTAATACCGCTTGATTTCATAATAGAAACAGCTTGTCCTGACCTACTACCTGAACGACAATAGACAAAGTATGTCTTACTCGTATCAAGCTTTTTAATCTCTGAAACAAATGAAGGGGCTTCTATATCAATATTTATGGCTTTATCAATATGTCCAGAGGAGAACTCGTCAGGGGTACGAACATCTAACAACACAGCAGTAGGAGTGCTATTATATTTCTCTATAAACTCTGTACCAGATAATTTTTTATTTCCACCCATAAAATAAAATGATACTAAAACCAACACAATAATTCCAATGATACCTAGTATTATATTTTTATTGTTTTTCATAATTTTGCTCTAATTTTTTATTTAAAATCTAATAATAAATTTGTAATTTGAGTCACCTTTTTACTGTCGACACTATATACAACTTCTTTTCCCTCCCGTTCTGTTTTTACTACTTTTGCTTCTCGGAGCACTCTTAAGTGCTGAGATAGTGCTGATTGAGTTAATGAACAGTGGTCAAGTAACTCTGTTACATTTTTAGGCTTTGATAAACAGCGTAAAAGCTTCAGACGTTGCTCATTTGCAAATGCTTTATATATATTGCTTCTAGTCATAATTACATATTAGCATACTCTAATGTGTCTATGCAACAAAAAAGAAAGTTTGGAGTCGTTAATACCTAGTCCCCCGATACCTGCCAAGAAAAATCCCTTTCAGAGATTTTTCTGTTTTATAGATAAAAGATAAAAATATCGTATACTACCCCTATGCAACCCACCGGAAAAATACGACTTGAGGCATTCAGCGACGGCGTCTTTGCTATCGCCATCACCCTTTTGGCCCTTGAGCTCCATATTCCCACCTTTATCGGCACCACCTTTGCGAGCTCTCTGCATGAGCTCATCCCACTGATTCCTTCAATGCTCACCTTTGTCCTCTCCTTCGTCACGATCGCCATTTTTTGGGTCAACCATCACCAGCTCACCCAGAACTTTAGCACTATCACCAAGCGCCGCATCCTCTGGTCAAACATCCTCTTTCTCCTGTTTGTAACACTTATCCCCTTTGTCACTGCACTCATAAGTATCAGCCCGCAAGCACCATTGGTAGTGTTCTTCTACAGTCTTGTCCTTTTTGGGGCATCACTCTCCTTCACCTTGATGCGATACTTTGTACACAAAAGCTGTGGCCAAGCCCGTGTTCCTATGACCCGAAGCCTTATTGGACCCCTCGTTTACCTACTCGCCGTTATTGCCTCTGTCTTTTTCGTATGGATAGCCTATGTCCTTCTTGCCATCCCGGCCTTGTTCTACTTCCTTCCCAAAGGAAGCACAAAAGAGAGCGAATAACCTTTCCCCATATCTATTTTTGCTCGGGCGTGCTATAGTGGGTATGTTGTAATGTGCTCCTTTGTTAAAGGTCCGTTGCAAAATAACAGTAAGTAACAACCAATAATGAACAATAAAGTATTCGTCGGTAGTCTCTCTTTCAATACCGACCAGAACGGATTAGCAGCATACTTCGCTTCAGTCGGCACTGTAACAAGTGCAAATATTATCACTGATAAAATGACTGGACGCAGTAAAGGTTTCGGCTTTGTAGAATTTTCTTCTGACGCTGAAGCTCAGGCTGCTGTTGACAAGCTCAACAACACTGAACTCGATGGCCGCACACTTTTCGTTGACCTTGCACAGCCTCGCGCTGACAAGCCAGCAGGTGGCAACCGCGAGCGCTCTGGTGGCTACAACCACTAATCCTACAAAAAACCGCCCTTCGGGGCGGTTTTTTGTTTGCGCCGCTATTCCCTATTATTTTCTGCTGATTACCGTGATACACTTATGAACATGAAAAGAACCATCATCAAAAACACACTCTTTGCGATTGTCAGCGGTATTTTTATTCTCAGTGCAATCGGCAAATTCACCGGGCGCGAAGCGATTGTCACGCTTTTTTCTGATGCGGGAATGTCCGACTACATACTCCGGTTTGCTCTCATCCAGCTCATCGTCGTTGCCTGCCTATGGTACAAACCACTCCGAAGTCTCGGCGTATTGGTTGCGAGCGCATTCCTTGGTGGCGTGATCGTGATGATGATGAAAATAGACTACAGCGCGCTTTCTGCTGGAATCACCCTCCTTATGCTCTGGACTGCGTACAAACTCGAATGGTGGGGATACTGGAACCACTACAATGAAAGCTGTTCTTGTGGCTGGTGCAACCGCCAAAGCACAGGTAAGAGCAAAAAAGGTACCTGTCCCAATCCAAAAGACTCCTGCAATTGCGGAAACCACTGCGACTGCCCGAAGGACAAGTGCACCTGTAACTAATTGGATTCTTTTGCGATACAATAGAGAATATGACACTTGAGTCCCCGCTTGAAACACTGATCCGACTCAAGGAAGATACCCGAGCCGGCCTTCGCCGATTGGGTATTTTTTCTATCCGAGACCTTCTGTACCATTTCCCCACCCGCTATACAGACGCGAGTATCTTTACCTCAATCGCAGGGCTTACCGAAGGCGAGACGGCGACCATCCGCGGAACAGTGAAAAAAATCGTTACGAAAAAATCATGGAAAACAAAAGTCCCGATGAGCGAAGGGGTGATCGAAGACATGAGCGGAACTATCACTGTGGTGTGGTTCAACCAGCCATACCTCGCGCGTATGATCCGCACAGGAAGCGTGGTCGAGCTTACAGGGAAAGTTACCCTCTACAAAGACACGGCCGCACTCGTGAACCCAATCGCGCGCGAAGAGCGCGTGATGCCGATTGATAGCCACGACTCGCTCTTTGGTACTGGCGACGCACAGAACGGCGGAGTACTCACGCCGGTCTATGCTGAAACAAAAGATGTTTCGAGCTTGTGGTTCTCGCATACTATCGCGCGCGCACTCTCCGCGCTCGACAGTATTCCTGACCATATCCCTAACAATTTGCTTGAACAGTATTCACTCCCCTCACTCAAAACTGCGCTCATTTGGATACACAGCCCAAAAAACCACAACGATGCGACAATCGCGCGCAAGCGCTTTGCGTATGACGAAATTTTCTCGATCAATGTCGCCCGAGCGCAAGAACGATTGCGGGTGAAAAGTAAGCAGGCCTACTCTATCGACATGAGCACGATTGATATGGACTATTTTCTCAAGCGCTTTTCTTTTCCGCTCACTACAGCACAAACCTCTTCCATTGAACATATCCTCACCGACCTCGAACACGATGTGCCAATGTCGCGCCTCTTGGAGGGCGATGTCGGAAGCGGTAAAACAGCTGTTGCAGCAGTAGCGGCATATGCAACCGTCATGAACCGCCCCAGTGCGAGTAAAAAAGGCATTATGGAAAAACAGACATTCGGCAACCTTCAGGTCGCGTACATGGCACCAACCGAACTCTTGGCGACTCAGCACTTCGAGTCCTTCATCGAGCTCTTTGAAGGAACGGGTATTTCCATAGCGCTCATCACCGGAAGCGGCTGCCGCAAGTATCCAAGCAAGGTCGCATCGAACACAAAAGGGTGGACCACTATTTCTCGCGCACAGCTTTCAAAATGGATTGCGAACGGCGAAATCCCGATAGTGATCGGCACCCACACCCTTATTCAAAAGTCACTCACCTTCAAGCACCTTGCTTTGGCAATCATCGACGAGCAGCACCGCTTTGGGCTCAAGCAGCGCCAAGGCCTCGCGAAAAAAGACACGCACTTCCCTCACCTTCTTTCCATGACCGCAACCCCTATCCCGCGCACGTTGGCGCTGACCCTCTATGGCGACCTTGATTTGTCCGTCCTTGATGTACTGCCAGCAGGGCGAAAGAAAATTGAAACAAGCCTCGTCACTATTGATAAGCGCGAAGCGATGTATGAAGCAATTCGAACAATTTTGAAGGAGGGACGCCAGCTCTATGTCATTTGCCCGCGCATTGGTGATCCTGACCCAGAAAAGGCAAAAGCAATACAGGCAAAGTCTGTCACCACCGAAGCAGTCCGGTTGCAAAAAGAAGTGTTCCCTGAATTTCGCATTGGGGTCCTGCACAGCAAAATGACAAAAGAGAAAAAAGAAGCTGCAATGAAAAGTTTTGCGAACCATGAAACCGATATCTTGGTTGCGACAAGTGTGGTTGAAGTGGGCGTGAACGTGCCGAATGCGACACAAATAATCATCGAAGGCGCCGAGCGCTTTGGCCTCTCCCAGCTCCACCAGCTCCGCGGACGCGTGGCGCGCTCAAGCTACCAGGCGCACTGCTATTTGTTTGCCGACGCAAAAACCGAGCGCACACTCGAGCGCATGAATTACTTTTTGAAAGCACCCGACGGGTTTGCACTCGCCGAGTACGACTTGGCGATGCGCGGGACTGGTGAACTTACTGGCACCAGTCAGTGGGGCATCTCGGACATCGGCATGGAGGCGCTCCGCAATATCAAACTAGTGGAAGCTGCACGACAAAGCGCACAGGCACTGGTCGCAAACGACCCGACACTTGCGGACCACCCCCTCTTAGTCAGTATTGTTTCAAAATACGAAACCATGCATTTTGAATAAATAAGGAATAAAAAAACCGCACAATGTTTCCATTGCGCGGCGATTACTTTTAAAAAATTTATTTAAAGGTAATCGTTTGCCCCTTTACTGATCCTGCACTATTAATGAGCATTGCTTTCGTATTCGGATTTTTATACTCGTACGAAAGCTCTACCACAGTCATAATACTGTTCACAAACTTGGCGGGAGCCTGGGCGTATACGCGAAGCGTATGTGTCCCATTTTGGTTGACCCCTGTTGGATCAAAGGTTACTCCTGACTGAACGGGATTCTTTTTGTTGCTTACCCCGGCCACCCCTGTGATGGTCATGTACATATTCTTCAGTGCGGAATATTTTACCGCCAAAGAATCAGTCGAGGTGAGCGTTACTGTTGAAATGATACTGATCGGACCATTCTCAAGAATAACAGTTGCTTCAAACAGTAACACACTGGTTTCAGGAGTAGTCACGGTCTGATCCGCATAGGCCGTACTCTTTTTAAAGGTTACGGTTGGCAGCGGAAGTTCCGGCGCAACAGATTCTTGTTTTTCACAGCTTGTTGTAAAAAACAAGATTACCACTGAGGCAAATAACAATACATTTTTCATGTTTATTTAGTTTTTATGGTTCAATTTACTTTCTTTTCTCTATATATATTATAGCATTTTGTTTATAAAAAGTCAATAGTTTGGTATTCCCTGTGATAGCGAGGTGAAATCGGAAAAATTGTCTTTTCCCTCAGGACTGCTAGAATCAAATGACCAGTTTCCGTCCTTAGCTCAGCTGGTTAGAGCACAGAGCTTATACCTCTGCGGTCGATGGTTCGAATCCATCAGGACGGACAAGTGCTATACTGTACGCATATGAATGAATTTACAGCAAAAAAACTTGGTGAAGTGCTCGCCTTTAATCAGGTCGGCACGGACACTTATGAAAAAGGAAAGAATGCATTGGTCACAGCAATAGGCGCTGAGCGCTTTGCAGATATCGAAGACAAAAACCGCATCCACGCCGAAGCGGTGATGAAAATCGCGACGGATGCCGGCATGATCGACACCACACTTGCGAAAGCAGAAAAAACTGGCGAGAAGCTCAAAGCGATGCGCGACCTCTATGTTGGCGACCAGTGGGACAATGCAACAGAACTGATGGAGTGGAGCGGGTTCTTTGAAGGGGCAGCAGTTGTGCACTGGGCGCTTGTCCGCGGAGCAGCAGAAGGGATGCAGAATGAAACACTCCTTGAGCTTTCCAACGAAGGAGTGAACTGGCACTACGAACTCCTCGAACTCGCCGAAAGCGAACTCGGCACCACCGGACAAAACAAAGTTTCAGAATAATAGCGCACAAAAAAACCGACCCTGTGGTCGGTTTTTTTGTGCTTTTACAGTTCTATTTTTTTCAATGGGATGCCGTGGGCTGAAATGATTGCTTCGTATTCCGGCTGTTCGAGTGTCTCCACCTCAATCAGTTTTGCCGTGATTGCTTCAAGCACTGTTCGGTGCTCAGTGAGCACGGTGCGTGCGCGTTCGAATCCTTCTTTCATGATTCGCTGCACTTCGGAGTCCACCAATGCACTCGTCGCTTCGGAATATTCTTTTCCTTTTACTCCTTCGCCAAACATCGCGCGGCCTCCGTCGTTTTCAAGTGCCAAAGGACCAATAGCATCGCTCATCCCCCAGCGGGTCACCATGGCGCGCGCAAGCGCAGTTGCAACCTGCAGGTCATTTGAAGGACCAGTTGTCACGTCCCCGAATATTGATTCTTCTGCAACATAGCCCGCAAGCGACATTGCAATGTCGTCGAGATATTCTTTTTTGGTCGTGAGCTTTCGTTCTTCAAGCGGGAGCTTCAGCGTGTACCCGCCGGCGCGTCCGCGTGCAACGATGGAAACTTTGTGCACCGGGTCAGCGTCTGGAAGCACGCTTGCAACGAGTGCATGCGCCGCTTCGTGGTACGCAGTGATTTTCTTTTCTTTCTTTGTCAGCAAGTGACTCTTGCGCTCAGGCCCGATCATCACTTTTTCAATCGAGCGGACAAGGTCAAACTGCGACACCTTCTTTCGGTTTTCACGCGCTGCCAAAATCGCGCCTTCGTTCATCAGTGAATACAAGTCAGCCCCAGAAAATCCTGGTGTGCGCTCAGCGATCACCTTGAGGTTCACATCTTCTGCAAACGGCTTCTTTGTACTATGTACATTCAAGATGTCTTCGCGGTCGCGTCGGTCTGGAAGGTCGAGCATGACTCTGCGGTCAAATCGGCCGGGGCGCAACAGCGCTGGGTCCAAGACATCGCTTCGATTGGTTGCAGCCATCACGATGACCTTGTCATTAGGTTCAAAGCCGTCCATCTCCACGAGGATTTGGTTGAGTGTCTGCTCGCGCTCATCGTTGCCTCCCCCGTATCCGCCGCCGCGCACGCGCCCCACTGCATCAATCTCGTCAATAAAAATAATAGAAGGTGATGCGCGCTTTGCCATTTTGAAAAGGTCGCGCACACGGCTTGCGCCCACGCCGACAAACATCTCCACAAATTCTGATCCGGAGAGATGGAAGAAAGGCACATTTGCCTCCCCCGCTACAGCGCGAGCCAAAAGTGTCTTCCCTGTTCCGGGCGCTCCGGCAAGGAGTACCCCTTTTGGAATGCGCGCACCGATATCCAAAAACTTTTTTGGATTCTTCAAGAAGTCCACGATTTCCTTCAGCTCTTCTTTTGCTTCACGCGCTCCGGCAACATCCTTGAAAGTCACCTTATTGGTCAAATCTGTCGGGTCAGTGATGCGCGCCTTTGACTGCCCAAACGTAAATGCCTGCATGCCGGCGCCCTTTGCCTGGCGGGTGAGCATCCAAAAAAAGAATCCAATGAGTACTACTGGAAGAAGAATAGGAAGAATCGTAAGGAAAAAGAATGCAAAGCCTGAAGCGCTTGCTACCGTAATGTCTACTGCACTGATGCGCGGTTCTTCCACGCCGTACGCAGCGAGCGTTTCAACCAAAGAAGCGCTTGGCTCTTTTTTACTCTCAAGAATCGTCTCATCCGTTTTTGTAACAGTAAGGGCTTGGTCATCAATGGTAATACTCTTCACTTCCCCTGCCTGAACAAGACGTGCAACCTCTGAAAGGGTCACCACTTCGTTTTTCTCAGCCCCCATGCCAGAGACAATAGAGTACGCTGCTGTAAGAAGCGCAAAAATAAGGAGGGTTGAGAATATATAGGAAGAAAGCGAGCGCTTTGGAGGCGTCTTTTTTATAGGGGATGGTGTGGGAATTTCGTGTTTGGACATAGGCTTTCATTATACATAAAAACGATAAAAACGCCCTTTGGGCGTTTTTATATTTTTGTTGTGGAGATGGGGGTATTGCCTCACAAGTTACTAAGTGTTCTCCCCGCTTCGCGGGTGCGAGCACTAAGTACTCGCGAGCCCGGCTCGATAGTCCTTGCGGACATATCTGCGCCTTTTCGATACCCCGCGCGAGTGAAGCAGTTCACTCGCTCATCTCCACAATACAAAAAGCCCCTTTCGGGGTTTTGTATTGTGGAGATGGGGGTATCGAAACCCCGTGCAAATGATCACGAACAAGTACTTCTCCATGCGTAGTGCGGTTTAATTGTTAAGACAGAATCTCAAAACCGTACAAAACGATTCATGTCCGAGCCTCAATTGTTTCGGAGTACTGACGAGACACGCAGTACTTCCTACGTTCGATGAATGTTGCCGCGACTACCCTATCGAACATCAAATAGAGCGACACCGGATTGACCTAAATTTAGGCGAATGCCGGAGCGAAGTTTCCAAAATAGGGAGACTTCACTGATGCTGTGCTGTTGCCAGGTAAGCGTTCGGACGAATTTTACGAGATACGTCCATTCTCGGCATGCATACAGGCCCGATACATCAAATGTCGAAACCTTTCATCCCCGATTTTTTCCGGAGCTCCAGGGAAAAAATCGCGCCAGGAGATTTTTTTAGCTTCGCTAAAAAAATTCGTGGTGCAACAGCGCCAGGAGCTCTTTCTATTTTCGGAAAAATCACACTCTCTATTGAGCCTCCCCTCTTCGCATCTCCCGATCAAGGTCGCGCGCTTTCAAGGTTTCTCTTTTGTCGAAGTTCTTTTTCCCTTTCGCTATTGCAAGCTGTACCTTTACGATACTCCCTTTATTATACAACGATATTGGCACTATCGTCAAACCCTTGGTTGAAAGAGCCTTCAATAAATCAAATAATTCTTTCTTATGAACAAGAAGCTTGCGAGTGCGATACGGGTCGTATGCAGAAGAAACATTCTTCTCCTGCCAGGCCGGAATATGGGCGCCAAGCAGGTATACCTCACCGCCCAGTACCTGAACATATGCCCCGTTTAAACTGCCATGGTTCGCTCTCACGGATTTCACCTCTGTGCCGAGCAGCTGTATCCCCGCCTCGAGTGTTTCCTCGAAAGAGTAGTCATGCGATGCTTTTTTATTCCGGACATATTCCATAGATAGCTCAATGGTACCATGCACGGGGAAAATTTGACATATTCATATAAAGTGCGATAATAGTATTAAACAAACTAAATTTGAAAATATGCAAAACGCGCAAAATCCTCAAGCAACATCAGGCGAGTCGTCTGATGTTGCAAAAATGCCTATTCGGCAGTTACTCGAACTTGTTAGTGCACATAGCAAGAGAACAGAAGAAATCGGAAAGCATGTACCGCGATCGCCGGTAAAATTATCCGATATGAAGGGGTTTAAGTAGAACGTAATGCAAAAAAGAGAGCCGATTACAATTTGTAATCGGCTCTTCGTTTTTTTTACAGATCAAGATCCATTCCAATCCCCAGCATCACTGCTTTTGGTCCGAGTGTTGCCGAGAGGTTGAATGATTTAATAGTGTACTGAGTACGAATACCGGTCACTGCTTCCGTTTGGCTATAGAGCCCAAGCGAAAGCTTGTCGCCTACTCCGTACATCACCGACGTCATCTGAAAAAATCCATAGACGCGAGAATAGTACGGATTGGTGTACATCATGAGCTTCCCTTTCTGGCTCTCTTTTTGTGCATTAGACTCAAAATACACATATGCGTTGAGACTTGCATTGGTCCGCCCGGGAGCGAGGTCAATCCCTGGCCCAAGCGAAAGCTCAATGTAGTCCGCTCCTGATTGAAACGCAAACAAAGGGCTCAGCGAAATGCCGACAAGTCCAGGTTCGTTGACAACAAACCAAAAGATTCCAACTCCCCGACTGTTTGTATGAGCAAGGGACGCCCACTGAAAGGTTCCAACCGTTGCGTCAAACTGTTTCGTTGCTTGAGCTTCAGCGCTCAAAAGCGTCTGCTGTGCCATTGCTGTGGTTACTGCCAAAACGGCAACAAGCACCATACCTATTTTCTTCATTTTGCTTTGTTAATTTGTGTATATTATAGCACAGATTAAAAGAAAAATCAAGTATCTCTATATGCTGTATTTCCCTACCCGGACTCTCTTTATATGGTAGGCAAGTGCTGATACACCAAGCGTGCTTCCGAGAAGTTCAGCGAGTGCGCGCATGTAGGTGCCTGACGATGCAGTTACTTGTATCTTCACCAGGGTGATTTCTTTTTCTCCGTGTGTTGTTTTTATCCGGCTCCACCCCTTTACGATTTCCTCTTGGCGAAAATCTCCTGCAACCTGCTCTATAACCGGCACTGTTTCATCAATAAGCCGACCAAGTGTTGTGCGCTCGATCAACAACAACTCAACAGCGTTCATTTTCACTTCCTTTATCGGAAGCTCTACAGCATTCCCCTCTCGTGCATGAACAAACAAGGGTACTCCGTCTACTGGGCGCGAAGAGTAGGCAGGATACGGAAGCTCTGTTACCTTCTCAAGATTTTTCACCGCACCTTCAATGACCTCTGTTGTAAGGGATTTCCCTATCTCTATTGCAGTGACCATTCCGAGCATATCCGCCGTATCTGTTTGTATTCCGAAGAGTACGGTGAGCTCATAGGTCTTGTCCGCTCCCAAGAGCGTGTCTTTATGAAATCGAGCATCGCCCGCAAGAATCAGCACCACCCCTTCGGCCATCGGGTCGAGCCGTCCGGCATAGGTGAGCTTGCTGTCGCTTGAGAGACTATGCTCTTGCCGAAAGCGCTCTAAAAGCACTGCAAGGGTCTCGCCTGGGTGCTTCCAAACGGTGAAAATATCTTGACTATTCGGTCCTTTTTGGGTATCATGTGAAGACATTATTGTACTACTATAGCTTTGAAGGAACGAATCAACAAACAAATACATTCGCCCGAACTTCGCGTCGTTGACGAGGAAGGTGAAAACAAAGGAGTGATGTCTCTCACTGAGGCTCTTGCTCTTGCTGAAAGCCTCGGAGTGGATTTGATTGAAACAGGGCCCAACGCCCGTCCCCCTATTGCAAAGCTCATGGAGTTCGGTAAGTACCAGTACGAACAAAAGAAAAAGCTCCAAAAAGCGCGAACCGGGGCAAAACCAACTGAAACCAAGGCTATCCAGATCAAAATCGGTACCGGCGACCACGACCTTGAGCTCAAGGCTAAAACAGCCAGCAAGTGGCTCAAAGAGGGGCATCGCATCAAGGTAGAGCTATTCCTTCGGGGGCGCTCAAAGGGCATGGAGGAGCCGTTTTTAAAGGAACGCCTCGACAGGGTCTTGCATTTTATCACCGAACAGTATAAGATTGCGGAACCGCATAAGCGCTCTCCTAAGGGCCTCGCTATAGTAATAGAGCGAGATAGAGCAGCAAAATAGAACATATATATGGCAGCAAAAACTAACAAATCATATACAAAGCGCCTCAAGCTTACCAAAACAGGTAAGATTATTGGGCGAAAGCCGGGGTTTAACCACTTTAATGCAAAGCAGTCCCGCGTGCACCAGCTCAACGGCAAAAAGGGCGTCGAATTCCCAATGACTCCAAAAGAGATTGGTCTTTTTATCCCTCACCGATAATAATTTTAATATACCCATATGACACGAGTAAAACGAGGAACAATTGCAAACAAGCGCCGAAAGAACGTATTAGCCCAGGTAAAGGGGTACCGTTTTGGCCGCAGCACCAAGGAGCGAATGGCAAAGGATGCTATCGCCCATGCTGGGACTTATGCATTTGCACACCGCCGCGACAAGAAAAGCGACAAGCGCCGACTCTGGCAGGTGCAAATCAATGCAGCAGTTCGCGAACTTGGCCTCACCTACTCTGTGTTCATCGATAAGCTCAAGAAAGCAAACATCGAAGTAGACCGCAAAATCCTCTCTACTCTTGCTCAAGAAAGCCCTGCATCATTCAAGCGAATCTTTGATACAGTAAACAAATAAGTTCAACAAAAAACCTCCGAATTATTCGGAGGTTTTTTGTTTTTATTACGATGGCCAATACCCTTCAATGAAACAAGAATATCCAGAATTCGTATGATTCTGGTCACAGCGATTATTTGGCGCCCAATTTTCAAATATAGTAAAAATAATATAACCCTGATTGCTGTTTGTCGGAGCATACTGAAGACGGCACTGTATGTTGGCGGGGTCCTTTGGATACGCCGGGAGAAACCCTTCTGTCACCAAGCTCTGCATAAAATTATTATTCGTTGTTGTATATCCTTCAGTTCCGACACATTCATTTTCAGTGTAATTCGGATAGTATCCGTACTTGTCATAGTAAAATTCAAGTGCTTTTTGTATTTCCCGAATAGTTGAAGCACGCTGTGCATCACGCCCTTTCGCCCGAGCGCTGTTGAGGCTCGCAAGAACCACAGAAGCCAAAATGCCAATGACTGCAATGACGACCAAAAGTTCTATTAAAGTGAAGCCTTTTTGTTTTTTCATACTACCAATTTGTTCCGTCTATCATCGCTCCTGGAGTAAAGATACCAGCAGTACACTGTGTCCCTGAACGGTCTGGATCATAGAAACCAAAGCTTGCCGGCAAGGGCGGGCATGGCACGCTTTCAATAGTTTGGTGTGCAATAAACTTATAATCAATGCCGTCTGAATTATATAAATAACAGTCGTGCGCGGTAATAGGCTTAGGGTCAAGCGGGAGGACTGGCATGTATGTCGGGGCAAGATTTGGAATATACCCCGATGCCCCAGTGGTGCCGTATGAGCCGTAGGCTGAACAACTTCCTCGCCACGCCCCTCCACTCGAAGGATACGCGCCGTAGTCTGCCATGTACAATTCGAGCGCACTGCGCACCTGGACAAAATCAGCCTTTCTTTTTGCATCACGACTTTTTGCCCGCGCGCTGTTTAATGACGCAAGCACAACGCTCGCCAAAATACCGATGACTGCGATAACAACAAGAAGTTCTATTAAAGTGAAGCCTTTTTTATACATATTAATAGGGATGACACAGGCAATACGCCGAATTTGGAATGGTGTAACTGCACCAGTTTTGATCAAAAGGCCGACATGAACCAAAGGGTGCAGTGGTTGTCGAAGCGACAGTTTCAAGTGTCGTGTGTAAGATTCCTCCTATATTTCCACTACTTGGTCCATAGTTATAATAGTGATAGGTTCCAGCTGTCGAAGGCGGAACTGGTACGCTTCCGAGAAAGCCTGTATCTACCAAGTCTTGTGCCATGGCATTGAAATTATCGGTCCATTGATTGGTCGCAAGAGGTGAAATCCGCGGATACGTACCGTAGGTATCGTAATAGAAATAAAGCGCGGTTGAGACGGCCTTCGTGTCCGAAATTCGACGAGCGTCTCGCGCTTTTGCACGCGCGCTGTTGAGGCTTGCCATAATAACCCCGGCCAAAAGACCGATCACTGCAATGACGACGAGGAGTTCTATGAGGGTGAAGCCCTTCTTCATGTGATGAGTATAACAGAGATTCGCCGTCTTACAGACGCGGTACACCTTTTGAATTTTTATTTCACAAAGCTCATAAAATTCTTAAAAGGTTTTGCGCTCGGGTCCCTTTCCCAGGCTCACCACCACCTTCTTTGCTTGCTCGGTGGTCAAATCATAAAAACATACAAACTAAAATACCCCAAAGAAACCGGGGTATTTTTTTGTGCGGACTGGTGACTGAAGTGAGAACTGCCATTATTGCCCATTATGAAGGAAAATCCGATTATTAGCTTTACTTCGTAAACACACGGAGATACTTGCTATACACGTAGGTCTGGTCGTATGCTCCCTCCTCTTTCTGTGTTTTGAGGATACCGAGCGCGATAAAACGATCAATGACCTTTTGTGCGCCAGGACGTGAAAATCCAGTCCATTCCATTATGGTGCGAGTGTTCACGATCGGCTTGGCGTACAGCTTGGAAAGGACAAGCATACTGCTCTCCGACTCGCGTTTTGCAAGGACTTGGATTTTGGCCATATCAGCATCACGTAATGCACGGATTTCCTTTGAAATGGCGATAGAGTCGTTTGCTGTTTCGATAACACCGTCCAAGAAGAACTCGAGCCATGCTTCAACTTCACCATCATGGTAGCCGTTCAATTTTTGATAGTAGACCTTCTGGTGTTTTTTGAAATACGAGGAAAGAAACAGAACTGGTCGTTCGAGCAAATTACGATGACACAAGAGCATCGAGACAACCAATCGTCCTGTTCGACCGTTACCATCAAGAAATGGGT
The DNA here is from genome assembly GCA_049317285.1 of Minisyncoccia bacterium. Taxonomy (GTDB): domain Bacteria; phylum Patescibacteriota; class Minisyncoccia; order Phycocordibacterales; family UBA9973; genus UBA4124. Next base: position 23,081 of record JBMOIO010000007.1, read on the forward strand.
GGATGGTTTCAAAGTGTGCATGAGAGAGCGCAATATGAATGAGTGGCAATACTGACTTTTCGTCGTGTAAGAACTTTTCAAAATGATCTAACGCCGTATTCATTTCACTTACTGGTGGCGGAACAAACAGTGCATTTGCTGGTGATGTTCCACCGATCCAGTTCTGTGATTTACGAAACTCACCTGGATCGGCAAAATGAGAAGCGCGAGCACCAGTCATCAGTTTCTTATGGATTTCTCGAACAAGGCGAAGTGAGAGTGGAAAATCCTTCAATCTCTTTATACCGTAGTTAAGCGCTTGAATGTAGAACAAAATATCACCTGCATCAGTTTCTTTGGTAGCAACACCAGCTTCGAGCTCAATTGCATCCACAATGGTCGCCATCGTTCCTTCAATCTGTGATGATGAAGCAGCGTCCTTTGCAACGAACATGTGAAGAAAGAACTCAAGGTCAGGCAACGTATGAGTAATACCGTCGAGTTTCCCAATGAGACGATCAGCTTCTGCCGCCTTAATCAAAACTTTTGTTGATATGTCGAAGATACCCTTCGGTGGAAATGGATTAGGAACGAATGCAGAGAACCCTTCTTTTTGTTTTATATTCTTGCCAATTTCGATGGTCATAGTTAGTTGCCTTCTTGATTAGTAATAGTAACTATCTTACGCTTTAGTTGCCTTTATGTCAAGCAATAGAAACTAACATAATTATATTATACCGATCAACCTTTACCACAGGACTCACTACAGTTCGGAATAAAGAAAAAAGCCACTCAATAATGAATGGCTAGTAAAATCGTTAACTATGGACACCTACCCTTTTCTTCTAAAGCAGATATAGTTTTCTTCATCACCTTCTTCTTCATAATTAAAATTATGAAAAACATTTCGGTCGACATGTAGTGCGTCTTTTGCTAAAGAAACCCAACTGGCATTAACACTCAATATCCAGCAAACAATCAATGTCTCGGGTCGTTTGTAGTGCTCAGGGTGCACAATTGGCTTTTTACCCAGTAATACATATACGTTAGAATGTAGAGGCAATTTAACGCTATTTTGCTTTTCAGATAAAAACTTTACATCGGCAGTATCTCCGAGGACGTAGTTGTTTTTCTTTGCGAATGCATTGATTTCTGCCTCGGAAACATTTCTGTTGAAGTGGACTGCTTCAATAGTTATATTTTTGTTTTTGAATGTTAACTTCTTTGAAGCTTTTTGAGCAAAAACGTTTATAACCAGAAAAAAAATTACTGAGAATGCAATTAACTTTTTCATATTTTATTTGAGTTTTATGGTTCCCATAACCTCCGATAAGGGGGCTTTGGGAGCCATAAAACACTTCAAAGAACGATGCTCTTATCATAGCATACTATGCTTGACTTGTCAATACATCTGTGCTATACTGCACGCATAGGTACCTCTGCTTCCTCAATTTGCAGATATAGCGAGAATGGAGAAACTCGCGGAATGGCACAACGCTAACAAATCATCTCGGCAATCGGTCTGTTACCGATAAAATGTTCTTTAAGATGAAAACTTCATTAAATAAGCTCGCAGTACCTACGTTCCTACGGTTAGGTAAAAGTCTTAACGTAAGACAGTACAACATCCTTCCAACTGACATCAATAAACTCAATCTTGAGATGGAGATGAATGTAGAAGGGATAGGTGGTATAGAGTACATTCCTGTCATTTATGTATGGAACTGGTACGACGGTATTACCAAAATCGAAAAGAATGACGATACGCTTGCTCTGACAATTGAACTTGCAGGTATAAAAAGGTTTTCTCATATCGCTATTCACTTTCCAGCCATAAGATTGCTTCAAATCCATCGGTTAACTGAAGTGGACTTAGCATGTTGGAGAATGGATAAAGATTGGGAATTGAGTGGAGGAGATAAGGACTTAACTGTTCTTTCCTCTAATTCATATGGAGGTTAAAAACTTCAAGGGATGCGAATTATCGTATCCCTTCATTATTCAGTTCATAGCGTTTGCTGTGAGTTGATTGTGGAAGGTACCCCTTTCTTCACACACCCATTCTATGTTCTTGAGTATACTCAGC
>JBMOIO010000008.1:0-22574 GCA_049317285.1 Minisyncoccia bacterium
CTTCTGCTCCATAAATATGAAAAAGTCCTCGTGGTGCCGTCGTCCCAATACCGACGTTGCCGTTTGTATCAATTCGCATATATTCCACCCCAGCCGCACTATTGTTATGTCTTTTAAAAACAAAAGATGAATTATTGCCGTCTACTCCTCGCAATGCTCCTGTTGTCCATCCATAATTATCATTTCCACTTATTGCATAAGCAATTCCCGTATACCCTGTATCATTTGTTGCAGCAGAAGCCCCTAGTTTCAAATGCGGTGAAGTAAACGCAGTTGCAAAGGTATTTTGATCAGCCATTATTTCTGTTTTTGCTCTTGGGGTTGTAGTCCCAATCCCAACATTTCCACTGGCATCAATTCGCACCCGCTCTGTATTGTTGGTTGCAAATCGCATATAGCCATTTTCATAGCTCCACACATCTGCATTACCACTAGTATCGAGGGCAAATTCTACTCCGTCTGCAATTGTTGCACCACTTGCTGTTGTTTGCAGCAACATTCGTGAAGTAGAAGCAGCACCATTAATCGTAAATATTCTTACCGGACTCGCCGTCCCCACCCCCACATTCGTCCCATTGTCAAAAATGATCGAGTTCCCGAGCGTGTTGGCACCGGTAAACTTCGCAACGTAGTTCGTCGTTCCGGAACCTGATGGGAAGGTCGTCGAAGGAACGGACTCGATGATGCCGATGGATGCATTTCTTGTGAGGATGGTGTACGTCCCCGCACTCGTCGTTGGCACTGTCACCAGTCCAATGTTTCCCGATCCATCAATCGAAAGATGATTGCTTGTTCCTCCTCCTGCACTGATGCCGAATACTCCAGAGGTATCCGAACCGATGGAACCTGAGTATGCAGAATTGCGTTTGTAGAAGGTGCGGGAATATCCTGTTGAAGTGTTTGATACGGTGGTATAGATGCCGGTTGCAGAAGCGTTGCGGACTTCGAAAGAACCGTCAGGAGAGACAGTGCCCATGCCGATTGCGCCATCGCCTCGGATGAAGAAGCGAGAGTTGGAACCGTTGTCGAGGAAGTTTGCGAGAGTTGTACTGCTTGTTCCGTCGGAGCCGTATACAAGCAAGCCTTGAGTGGTGGTGGCTGTCGTGCCGACTTGGAGTTTTGCGCCGGGGGTTGAGGTTTCGATGCCGACGAGGCCTGCTCCGCTAATGCCCATCCGCACTGTTCCGTTGGTGGCGAATTCCATCGGAAAGTTGAAACCTTGGCTAAAGACGGCGGCATTTGCTGTCGCTCCTGTCGCGAGCCCTCCACTGCTGTTGCGGTTCACGCCAAAACTCAGTGACCCTGCAGCATTGCCGAGAACCATGTAAATGCTGTTTGTGCCTCCATTTTGTGCATTAAGCACGGCGCCTGAAGCAGTGGAGGTGATCGCACCCGAAGCATTCACTTGGAATGCATCCCCTGACCCAACAGTGAAGAGTGCTGCCGGAGTGGAGTCTCCGATACCGACGCTTCCGGTACTGATAATCGTCACATGGCTTCCGTTGTTTGATCCAAGGACAAGCGGCAATGCCGTTGTTGTTGAGAGAGACGTTTGTGCTGAAGAAGAGGTTGCGGAGAAGAGGCGTGCGCCGTTAATGCCCATGTCAAAGTATGCGTTATTGCCGGAGGCTGAGTTGATCTGAATCGCAGAGCGCGCAGCACTCGTGATGCCCAAGGTCACGCCATCATAGTCGCGCTGCAGAGGATCGGCATCGGTTGACCCGATCGCAATGTTTCCGTCAGAGAGAATGCGCATGCGTTCGGTGTTGTTGGTTTCGAACGCGAGCGCGTTTGCGTCGTTCGTGCCGAGAACTGCAAGCGCACTGAAGGAGTTCCCTCCTTGTGCAAAGTATGTTGCGCCTCCGAAGGTCTGGTCGATCGAGATGACGCCAGTGTCGGAGTCATAGTCGATGCCGGTCCCTTCAGAGAGTGCGTCTCGTGCGCGTTCGTCAAGATAGTACAGGTTCGAGCCTTCGGGAAGGTCGGTGGTGGTTGCGTCGGAAGAGAGGAGACCTGCGGCTGAAGATCGCACCACCCCCGCTCCCAATGTCGTGACAGCAATGTTCTGATCAAACTCAAACCGGTCGTCTGTGCTGTTCCAGGCAAGCAAGGCATTCGGCTCTGTCCCTCGGTCAAAGATCAGTGTGATGTCTTCAGCGTCAGCGCTGACGTTGTCGGAGTTGAAGGTGAAGTTGTTTGAGCTTGAACCACTGATGTCGGAGTTCCCGGCAGAGATGGAGTTTGCCGTGATGGTGTCGACGTATATGTTGCGGAGCATGTATGACGGAGAACCGATGTCATAGGTTTGGTTGTCTGAGAGGAGGAGTGATGAGGCCAAGGTTGCGTTGAAGATCAGCGTATCGGTATCGTCAGAACCGATCGTGACATCTCCGTTGAAGAAGGCATCGGAGTTGACGGTGAGTGTTCCGTTGATAACGGAGTTTCCTCCGACAGTTAAGCTGTCGGTATTGTCGTCGTATGTCAGGCCGGTACTTTCTGTGAGGACGCCACCGGGACCGATGAATGGAATGGAAGTTGGGGTGAAGGAGGAGAAGGTTGGGGCGTTTGAAAAGGAAACGGAAGTGAGGGTGAGTCCGCTGATGGTATCAGTCCAGGAAGTCAGGTTGCCGTCGGTTGTCAAAAGCTTGCCGGCATTTCCCGCTTGTGCGGGAAGCACCTGGACGGAACAGTTGGTGTCTCCCGGAGCGCAGGTTGGGTCGAGGGTTTCTCCTGGAGCATATTTAGTTGAAGGCGGCACCGCAAGGGTGACGGAAAATGAATACAAAAAGACGAACACGACTGCAAAGAGTGTGCGTTTGTGAGCGCTTAACAAATTCCGAATACTCGGGGAAATCACGAGCATGGTATAAGTATAGCGTGTTATAGATGGTGAATCAAAGAAATTCCCTTATTACATAAGGGGGTTTCTTGTTTTTAGGAGAAGAAAACAAGCGCTGTTCCATACATAGGAGTATTAGTGTGTCAAATGGCGAGAAAGGTATATAGAATAGGGGTGGATTGGTGTTTTCAAGAGTGTTTTTGAAATAGTGCAGTTATAGAACTGTACTACCTATTCATTCTTTCTCTTTTTCTTTTCATCCTTCCCTCTTAGCGATGAGAGTTTTCCACAGGTTCCACTTCGCAATTAGCGCAACACTACTCCTTTGATGAGAGAAATTTTTTGAATAAGTGTTGCAACAAGCGGAGCAATTTCTGCATCCGTGAGTGTTTTTTCATGAGACTGAAAGATAAATCGATATGCATACGAAACCTTTCCTTCTTTTGAAAAAGTATCAAATAGCACACTTGGTATTACTGTATGTGCTACAGAAAATTCATCAACAAGTTTTTCAAGAGTTTCTTTTGCAGAGGAGTCTCCTTCCGGAAGCCATACTGCAATGTCGCGGACAATAAATGGGTACGGTGACCACACCTGAAAGGGTTTCATTTTGAGAGGTGAAATATCTAAACGCAAATCATTTGCATTTATATTGTTTTTTTCAACAAAGTCAGGAATGCGAAATTCATATACTCCACTCTTATCAGCAGTTGCAACATGGACTTCTTCGTTGTCTGAGAAAAAAACCGCTCCTATTTCAAACAACTTTGTTTCCTCTACTCCCAAAAGTGGGGCGTTTACTCGATTAAGCTCGAAGCTTTCTTTTAGTCCGTCCGCGAGGTTGGTGCGAAGCGCACTTTTATCCTTTGAACCATGAGCCACAAAAACCTCTCCCTTTTTTCGAAAACTATAATTCATCACTTCAGAAAACCCTTTCTCTATAAGATATTTTTTAACTGCACCAACAGTCTGATCAACAAGGTTTTGATGAATCTCTGGGATAAACGGGAGTGGAAGCGCAGAGAGAGTATCGTAGCCGTGCGCTCGCCCCACTTCTTCTACAATATCGTGCACTCCGGTAATATCCCGACGATACGACGGAATAGTGAGCGTGAACATTCCCTCCTTACATTCATAGTGATAGTGGTACCGGTCAAATACTTCAGCTATTTTTTTTTCCGTAACAGTGTTACCCAACACCGCTGAAATATCGTTTACTGAAAAAGTAATTGTTTGCACAGTTTCCGGTATTGGATAATAATCGGTCATCGAAATGACTACTCCCCCAGCAAGCTTCACAATGAGTGCGACAAGTGCCGCAGCCCTGTCCTCTGCACCGGTGGATGAAAAATTATTTTCAAATCGCTTTGATGCATCAGTGATGAGTCCGAGTTTGCGCGATGTTTTTCGCACAGCGGTAGCATCGAAGTGTGCGATTTCAAGTACGATATTTTTTGTTTGCTCTGTCACTTGAGCTTTGTCTCCCCCTTTGACTCCAGCAATTGCAATCGCGCCTCCCCCATCGGCAACAACCATATCACTGGTCGCAAGTGTTTTTATTTCATTTGAAAGCGTGGTGATTGTTTCGTCGATATGCGCCATGCGCACGGTAATCCCGCCCTCAATCTTGTCTGCGTCAAATGCGTGGGTCGGCTGGCTTGTATCAAAAAGAATAAAGTTTGTCGCATCCACTACAGCATTGATAGACTTTTGTCCGATGCTTTCAAGGCGCTCTTTGAGCCATGCGGGCGAAGGTCCTACGGTAACACCCTCAATCAGTACTGCCTTATAGCGAGTACAAAGATCGCTTTCAACTACCACCGGATAAGACTTTTCTACTGAAGGAAGAGTAAAGAGTTCTTGTTTTAGAGTAAGACCAAAAAGCCCTGCAATTTCGCGGGCGAGACCATAATGACTAAGACAGTCCCCTGCCCGATCGGGAAGAATTTTGATTTCCATCACCGTATCAGTACCTATCGCCTCTATTTCTTCCACTTCAAATGCGTGAAAAATAATCTTCTGCGTAAGCTCCTCAACTGACGGAAGCTTTTCTTCAATATGGGTTTGTAGCCAATTATAGGAATATTTCATAGTATTACTTCCATTGATTAATTCGGACATCGCCTTGATACCCTATTCGTACATCAGGTATTCCGTATTGCACCATCATCAGTCGGTCAAGCCCCATACCAAACGCAAATCCAGAAAGTGCAGACGAATCATAGCTCACCGCCTTGAAAACGTTTGGGTGCACCATGCCGGCACCGGCAACTTCAAGCCATTTTTCCGTACCGTCTTTCATAACTTTTACGTCTATCTCAAATCCAGGTTCGACAAAGGGAAAGAAGCTTGGACGCAGGCGAATTTCAGTTTCAGGGCCAAAAAATTCTTTGAAAAAAGTTAATAGTACGCCTTTCAAATGTTCGACTGTAATATTTGGTGCAACAACCAGTCCTTCTATCTGGTGAAACTGTGCTTCATGCGTGGCATCAGTCGACTCATTGCGAAACACCTTGCCAGGCGCAATAATCGCAAACGGTGCTGTGTGTGTTTCCATAAAGCGCACCTGGACCGGGCTTGTGTGCGTGCGCAATACCTTGCCCGGCTTGTCCTTGATGAAAAAAGTATCCTGCATATCACGCGCCGGGTGATCTTTTGGCACATTGAGCGCATCAAAGTTGTGCCACTCGTCTTCAAGTTCAGGCCCCAATGCTACAGAAAAACCAAGTCCAAAAAATATGCCCTTGATCTTTTCAAGAGTGAGCGTGAGCGGGTGAAGGGTTCCTGTGTCTTGGTTCATAGTATTAGCGAGTGAAATACTTCTGTATTCTACCCCACAAGCGGCCAGTGCGCGATGGTATTTTGTTCGGGTGACGCATTTTGCAGCCTGTGGGGCATGTTTTATTTCCTTTCTCTTGGTGTTGCGTATCGGCACACGATTCGCACAAAATAAAGTGGCGTCCGCACCAGGCATAGTCGCAGTTGATAAAGTGCTCGCTCGGGTCCCCACACTCCTCACAACTTCCCACTATCTTGTGCGCCGGGTCGTCAGTATAAAAACCCATCATGACGCGGTTGTCGAAGACATAGAGCTTGCCGTCAAAGTGCTCGTTTGGATATGCTTCCATATAAGACACAATGCCTCCGTCGAGCTGCCACACATCAGTGAAGCCTTGCGAAACAAGATACCCACTCGCCTTTTCACAGCGCACGCCGCCGGTGCACACAGTGAGCACTGTTTTATCTTTGAGGTGCTTGATGCCCTTGATAATTCTTGGGAGGTCGCGGAAATTCTCAAGCGGCGGCAAGATAGAACCTTCAAAATGCCCAACCGTGTGTTCATACACATTGCGCATATCGACAATATAAAATTCTTTGCCGGTTTCAAACCATTCGCGCAGCAGCACAGGTGCACACCGCTTCCCTGTCATCTCATTAGGGTCGATATCACAGGTACCCAAATGAGCGCTCACGATTTCGCTTCGCACCTTCATTGAAAGCTTGCGAAATGATTTTCCGTCCCCTGAGCTTTTTTTGAAATGAATCCCACTAAACTTCCCTTCAAAGCGCTCATCATTTTCAAGGTCGAGAATGAACTGCTCGGTATTTTCTCGTGTTCCTTCGAGAGTGATATTGATCCCTTCCGCTGCCACAATACCGCGCCCCGTGAAGCCATAGCGCACGGAAAGCTCATGGAGAACATCCCGTACTTTCTGCGGGTTTTCCAGATGAACATATTTATAAAAAAGGAGTACCTGAAACTCTTTCATAGGGGGCCTATCGGGAATTGAACCCGAATCGAAGGTTCCACAAACCTCAGTGTTAACCGTTACACCATAAGCCCCATGCGTGTGTGCACTTTGTTATACCAGAAAAACCCCTAGAAATCTACTCCTCTAGGACAGTGTAGAGACCTTGCTCCCGCTCCATCATATATGGGGTATCTTGTTGTGTAGCTGCGCTTGCGTGGTCAATCCAGGCACTTGCAGCGCTTGCTAAAAGGATAGTCATAAATGCAGAGGTTAAACACCAGATGCACCAAGTGCGCAATTTAAATGCCTGCACATAGAGAAGGTAGAGCGAGAACAATACTCCAAGCAGTGCCCCAAGAGCAACAGAAAACTGCAGCACGTCTGTGTCGAGAATTGGAAATGCCAATACGGAAGCAAAAAATCCGGCAACCACCACATAGTAGCCGACACCAAGGGTCTCATTCGGAACACCGAGGGTTTTTGCATAGCGGCTCGTCACCACCTTTGTGCAGTTATGACTTCGCGGACACATCAAAGTGCGCTTGCCACGCTTGCTCTGGTAAATATGGATTGCGATATACATGCCGAGTGTTGCCGCCAAGAGCCCTAGGTATAGATATGTCATGTTTGTAGTATAGCAAGGAAATCTTTAAAAAAACTATCCTGCAGCACTATCAGTTGTGTAATACTTAGCCCCTTTCAATTTCTCCGGGAGCAAGTCGTCTGTAGTATAACGCTCATAGCCCTTGCCGTACCCTAATTCTTTCATCAATGCTGTGGGAGCATTTCGGATATTCAACGGTACCGATACATTCCCTTTGGTTTTTGCATCGTTGAGCGCCGCCATGAGGGCATCATACGATGCCCTACTCTTTGGTGCCTGAGAAAGGTACACAACACCGTGAGCCAAATTGATTGATGCTTCAGGATAGCCGATCACTTCCACTGCGCGAAAGACTGCATTTGCGAGAATGAGCGCGTGTGAATCGAGCAAACCAATATCTTCACTTGCAAATATCACCATGCGCCGGGCGATGAATTTCGCATCCTCTCCCCCTTCGATCATGCGCGCCAAATAATAGAGTGCAGCATCTGGCTGTGAAGCGCGCATGCTTTTAATGAACGCACTGATGAGGTTGTAGTGCTCTTCCCCTCCTTTGTCGTAGCGAAGGCGGGTATCTTGCAGAGACTGTGTGAGCGTTTCAATACTCACGGTATCGTAGAGCTTGTGCGTGTTTTCAATGAGCGCAAGCGCTTGGCGGGCGTCGCCATTTGCCATACTCGCAACCCATGCACGCGCATCTGCTTCAATAGGAACACCCGTGCGGTCGATTATTTTTTCTATCTCCTCGGAGGTAAGCTCTTTGAGAGTAAGAACTCGCATGCGAGAAAGCAATGCCGGAATCACTTCAAAACTCGGGTTTTCAGTTGTCGCCCCTATCAGCAAAAGCCTCCCGCTTTCAATATATGGCAGAAGAAAATCCTGCTGTGCTTTATTGAAGCGATGGATTTCATCGAGAAAGAGCACTCTTGGTCCCTCCTCCGCTGAAGCTTCGGCGGGCAAGCCAAAAAGTCCTCCATCAGCATGGATATTTTTCTTTTGTTCTAAAATTTTTTTAATGTCGTCTTTACCGGCAGATACAGCAGAGAGCTCGTGATAGTCGGCATTGAGGGATTTTGCATAGATACGCGCCAGGGTAGTTTTCCCGACCCCTGGAGGACCCCAGAGAATAAACGACAATAAATGCTTGCCATCAATCGCGCTTTTCAGAGGGCCATTTTCTCCAATGAGGTGTTCTTGCCCTACAAATTCTGAGAGTGCTATTGGCCTGATTTTTGCCGCCAAGGGTTCCATGCTTCTATTGTACGCAAACTGAGAAAACGGTCTAGACTAGACAACTACTTCGGATTTTGAAACAGAAAGGAGTGCGTAGATAAAGCTCAAAATAAGGGGGCCGATCAAAATACCCATTGGCCCCATCAATGCTACTCCTCCAAGAACTCCAAAGAGAACAAGAAGAGGATGGATATTGATACTTTTTCCAACAATATACGGATTCAAAAAATTATCTACCAGCCCCACCAATAAGACGGACCATGCAGTCATACCAAGTCCGGCTCCAGTATTTCCTATCGCAAAGAGGAACAGTATAGCGGGCACAGCAACTAGAGCAGTGCCGATTGTTGGGACCAATGAGGCGATTGCTGCGAATACACCCCAGAGTGCCGCGTGTGGTACACCAAAGATAAACATGCCGAGCCCCATCAGGATTCCTTGCGCAAGTCCCACGAGCAAGTACCCCTTCACAATGCCATTGATTGCATTTTTTAGTTTTTCGAGAATCTGTACATCGTTCCCTTTCGAAAGGGGGCTGATAGAAAGCATCGCTTCTTTCCAGTGTGGGCCATCCTTAAGAAAATAGAACATCGAAAGCAGAACAAGAAGAAGGGTAAAGATACTGCCAAGGGTTGCCGAGAGGAGAAGTCCTACATTGTTTGCGAAACTTGAGACGATTTCTGCGACAGAGTTCTCAGGGTTGATAGCGGTTCCTGGAAACATACTTGAAAGATACTGGTTGCCTTGTGCCATCAAACCGGTGAGTGCGCCCTCTTGTGCAATCCATACATAGAGGTTTTGTGCTTGGTTAAACACGACTGTTGCAATAAAAAACAGTGGGAGGCAAAGAATAATTACAAATGCAGCAACAGTGAGTATGGACGCAATGCTCGAGCTTTTAATTTTTTTGTGAAGCTTTTGATACAACGGAAAAAACAGTACCGAGACAACAATCCCTAAAAGGATAGTGGTAAGAAACGGCCAAAATAAAATGACTCCAAGAATCAGAGCTGTAAAAAGGAGTATTGAGAAGAAATATTTTTTGACGAATGATTCATGCATGTAAAAATTGTAGCATGTTAGGGGGCGATAAGTGCAATGCACTGCACATAAGTCGTAGTGAAATTCAGTGCTACGCCAGGACCGCAGACCCCCGAACTATTAGGAAGCTCTTGAATCCAGTTGAGTATGCTCCCTGTAGGAACAACCTTGCCATCGTAGGTTGTCATAGTTGGGTAGTTATAAGAATAGAGATACCCGCCAAATCCACGTGATCCACCAGTAGGGTCCGTGGGTTTGGTGGGAAGGTATGGGGCAAGATATGCGTCGACCACTGAGCTTGCGGGGTATGCAGAAGCCCAGCCGTCATAACAAGTCGCACTGACGCAATGCCAACTCCCTAGTCCACTATTAGGCAAACTTCCGCTTCCCTCAAGTCCTAAATTAAATGCAGAAATAAGCTGTTTGATGTCGCTGTTTCGCCGAGCGTTTCGTGCTTTAACGCGAGCACTGTTAAGCGACGCCATTACGACTGAGGCGAGAATACCAATCACCGCGATGACGACGAGGAGTTCGATGAGGGTGAAGCCCGCCACTTTCCTTTTCGGAAGGGCGGACAAGCCGCGGTTTTTCATGTATCTAGTATACAAATAAAAAAGACAACTCCATAGGGAGTTGTCTTTTTTATTTGTGCGCGAGAGAGGAGTTGAACCTCCACACCATTACTGGCACAGCCACCTCAAGGCTGCGTGTCTACCGTTTCACCACCCGCGCGTTGTTTTGTCAAGTATACTGTTGCTGCTGTTCTTTTTCAATCACTAGCGCTTTTTGTATTTTTATTCTCTTTCGAGATAAAGAAACAACAGAAGGACTATAGTACATTTTTCCAATAATTTCCAGTGCTTCTTTCTTTGCATATTTCAATTGCATGGTTGCCTTTTTTCCATCGGTAACGACATGTCCGAGAACACCTATTTTGTTTTTTAGCATAGACCTTAACCACGCTATATGTTCCCTGCTCGCAGAAATGAATTCGACATAAAACATATGGCTTGAGCGCCATCGTTTATCCCAATATGAATAAAAGCACCCGTCTCCATCAAAACTTCCGCGAAGAAAATCAAAGAAGTATTTATCAGGTATTCCGACTGCTCCGATTGTTTTTGACTTTGCCGGAGTTAGCCCAATCGAGAGCAGAAAATCATAAAACGGTACATTACTAAACTGCACCCGGAGGCTTCTGTTGCCATCATATCCCGAAAATTTTTCTGTTACCTTACATTCCAGGTTTAGGCACATGAGAAAGTTATCGATTTGCTCTCTATCCTTTGACGTGAAATCAATATGTCTTCCATTTTTTGATAAGCATCCATCAGACACCATAAGTCCCGCCACATAAGCAAGCTCGGGTGACCATGTAAGATTTATTGTTTCTTTCGGCTTCGGCCCCCGCTTTCCCATACAGCTAAACTATAGCTATTGGGGAATAAAATATTGATAAAGAGTATAGCAAAAAGCGAGGCTTTTATTCCTCGCTTGTTGTTATTACTTCTTCTGGAGCAGTTTCTGCTTCTTCGATAGGAGCTTTTCCGGTAAGGATGCGCTTCATCTTTCGGCGGATTTCTTTTGCTGCCTTGTCGCGGATGTAGTAGAGCTTGCTTCGACGGGTCTTTGCGCGCTTGGTCACTTCGATTTTATCAATCAGTGGTGAGAAGAGTGGGAAGATACGCTCAACACCTACACTGTTTGAAACCTTGCGAACAGTGAATGTTGCAGAAGGAGTAGTGCCGTGTTTGCGCGCAAGCACAAGACCTTCAAATGCCTGGAGGCGGTATTTGCCCTTGTCTTCGATTTTTGACCACACGCGAACAGTATCGCCTGAGGCGAAATCCACTTTTGTGCGGGATTCGATATCAACTGGGGTGAAAGTAGTATCCATATAGGTCCCCACTCTATCACGAGGAGCAGTATTTCGCAATAGCAGCCTCAAAATCCACTGGATATGGGGCTTCTACGGAAACAAGCTTTCCTTGTAAGTCCAAAAACGATATTTTACGGGCATGAAGCGCCACCCTTTCAAACCCTAAGGCTTTGGGCTTTGCTGGGGCATACAAGCTGTCTGCCACAATCGGGCGCTGTAAGTACTGCATATGGACACGGAGCTGATGAGTCCGCCCGGTAAGTGGGTAGAGATGCATAAGCGAAAACCGCTCACCAGACTCGTCTTCAAACTGTGTTTGTGCTTGAAAGTGTGTTACTGCCTCGCGCTCTTCTCCGCGGATTCCTCGACCTGCCTGCCACCTACGAAAATCGTTTTTATTGCGCCCAATCGGTGCATCAACACTGCCTGAAGGATCTTTGAAATGCCCCCAGACAAATGCATGGTATTCCTTTTTTATAACACGGTCTTTGAACTGTGCTTTGAGTGACAAAAAGCTTTCCTGATGTTTTGCAATAATCAATGCGCCCGAGGTTTCTTCATCAAGCCGATGCACAATGCCGGGGCGGTCAATACTTTCTTCATTTACAAGCATCGGCTCCCCCACTCCGACAATGCTTGGGTACTGCTCAATGATCCAATCGGTGAGGACAGGCTTTTTTTCTGTACGATCTTTTCCGTCAGGGTGCACCATGATGCCGGACGGCTTGTTGAACACAAGCACGTCGTTTGTTTCTAAAAGGATTTCAATATTCATATTATACAGCAGGAGGAATAGTGGGTGGTGGTGTCGGAGCGGGAGGGGTCACAGTAGCGACGGGCATGACAAAGGGGTCAATAGTGGGGGTAGAAGTAGTTGCGGGGGTGCCAAGAGAAACGGGCGCCACAGCGCCTTCCCTATCAGGGAGTTGTTGCGCCTGCCATCCATCATAGCGGCCGTTGTATTTTTCAACCAACCCAATCAAATAATCTGTTTGAGTATTGATTTCAGAAAGCGTAATATCACAGCGCTTTCCCAATACAAAGAGCAATGGATACGTTCGGTCTTGGGTGCTCTGCATGCCGATTTGGTAATACCCCAATGGCTCGACGTCTTTGAGAAGGCTTTTCCCGCTTTCAATATTCTTAAACGCTAAACTATGCTCCACACCGTTTGGTGGTGTGGCATCTTGGCCCTGTTCGGCCTTCACTAAAGACACTAGTCCGACATTGCTCATGTGTTGGCGCTCCGCTGCAGTCGGATACAGTGTCGGGGTGAGAAACACCCAGCCCGGATCGCTTGAAAGCGCGACGGTGTACATTTGCTTGTGTTTTCCAAGAAGCTCTTTAATAGAAGCTTCTTCAACAGGGTTGATAGTCGCAATATAGCCGATCAACATACTTGTGTCGCGGATTGTCCCAACAAACACGGATTTGGTGATAGCGCCAAGTGATTTTGAAAGGCCAAGCAAGGCATCAGTAAGGCGCTCGTGCTCGCCCTTAATCTTCAGAAGAGTAAAAGCAACAACAATGACATTGGCGTACGTCTTTCTTTCAAGAAACGCTTCTTCATGAGTGAGGTCTACGGTAATAGTGTACGCATTGCCATCAATCATTCGAACGTATTCGTATTGTTGTTCTCCGAGTGGATTTTCTTTCTTTCCAAAAAGGTTAAATAACATATCAAAAGAGTAGCATAAAACAAAAAACCCCCAAAGAAGAGTTTTTTGTTTTTGTGCGCCCTAGTGGACGAAGTGAGAACTACAATGGGTAAAGAGGGTTAATCAACAGTTTCCTTACAAACGTTAAATCCATCCTTTTTCTTACAATTAAGTCCACACTCATAGAGATCTTCCTTATTATTGCGAGATTGTTTAAGATTCTGGGCCCAGGCGAGGCAAGCTTCCTGAGTATCATAAGAGGTAGGGCTGAAGATATATGACTCCTCACAACCTAAACATCCATCAGGATAGTAATACCCTGTCCAACTATCCTCCTTTTTGAAGATCATTATCCCTACGATTATTAAAAGAGTGATTATTACTATATTTTTCATTATGAGAAGTATATACCTTATCTATCGGCTGATGTAGGGTTGTATGACAACCCTAATAAATGATGGGTCTGCTAACTAGTAATAGTTACCGTTCCTGTTTTTCCTTCGTAAGTCATAGTAAAGTTTTCGAGGAATGTTCTTCCTATTAAGGCCTTATGAACTTGACCTCCTTCAACTAAATTAACTCCAGCAAAAGAACCGTAAATAGTAAAATTAAGAGAGGGTACGTGTATTTGGGCTAAATACATGTTTACCATGTGACGACCACCTACTCCACCTATTGGTACCCGGTCAACAATTGGTAAGCCTAATTCAGTTGCAAGAAGTGCATCAATACAACTTACGGAAGCCCCTGTATCAACCAATGCTTGAACATCTTTTATTCCAGCTATTGGAATAGTTGCAGGTATTGCATCCCCCTTAAATGTTTCATCGAAGCCAATATTTACAAATAGTGTTGGACCATAGCGCGTCAAAAGTGCTGCACCTGAAACATTCTCCGAATCATTAAAGCCGCATTTTGTTTCGGCCATAACAATTAAAGTTGAAACATTACTGAAGCTGGTAATACCACCTGACTTGCACCAATTTGTCGAATCAAATAGGGCCCATTCCCAAACTTACTCACAGAGTCTCTTGCTGCTTCATCGAATGAATCATAATACGCGATAACCTGTTTATTATGAATAAGTACCCATTTTCCAAGGTTTTCACTTTCAAGTGTTTCCTTTATTGAATTGTAGTATTCAATTTGTTCATCGATTTCCATATATACAGTATATACCACACGGACATCCATATCACTAGTATGGTATTTTAATGAAATGGAATTCACCGAAGAACAACTAGACCAATACATCGCCTTATATAAACAGGAATTTGGAGAGGAAGTAAGCCGAGTGGAAGCCCAACAGGGCATGCTTTCCCTTATCAGACTCATAGGACTTTCAACACCCGTCATCCCCACAGACGAGGAAAACATCGTTTCAGAACGAAATTAAGGTGCCTATTCAGCGTATCCTCATTAAAGGATACTGTAGGCATGAGACTACAAAATAATCTCAAACAGATTCGGCTTGAGCGAGGCCTGCTACAAAAGGATGTTGCCCAAACCCTGGGACTGTTGAACCAAGATCGGTTGTCCCACTGGGAAACAGGAAGATCCTTCCCAACGGTGCCAAACCTGCTGAAATTGTGTGAGATCTATAGAGTTGAGCTGAATAAGCTCTATGAACAGGTTGACGGAATGTAATTCTAACCTGTCCCTTAGTGTGGGCAGCAGATTATTACTAGGAACTCCATTATACCCGAAAAGTACCCTCTTGTACTCATTTGCTACGATATTGATAAACAAATACGCCGCATTGGAGCTTCTATTGCTCAATAGGTGGCTGCTGTTTCTGTTGTTTTGTTTCTTTTTGAGGCTTGAGAGATAGCAGCTTTTGCAGTACAGCAGCCTTATCCTGCGGTCGAACATATACCTCGGTAAGTACTTCTTTTGTTATTTCAACAAGGTAGTGAAATTCTGACTGCGTCCATGGCTCCCAGTCACCCTCGTGCAACTGCTCGCTCGTCATTCCTTGAATGTTAGCAAGAGCGTCAAAGTATTCAGGTGGTACGGTTGGATATTTAGGCTTCAATACTTTCACCCTATCCGCATAATCCATTATTCCGCCAGCAGGATCAGTTTTAGGAATGTTCTCTAGTTCAAGAAGTTCGTATATTGCCTTACGTAAGCACCCAGAAGCTCCAATCAAGTAATTCATTTTTGAACAACCTTCAGCTTCAGAAACAAGTTTTCTTATCTTTTCGTTTACTCGGTTATCTATGGTAAAGAATGTAGTTGGTTGATGGTAAAAGAAAAGTTCGTCTACATTTTCTATCTTTGAAATATGGAATTGTTGATCCCCCTCATGTACCCGATAGAATAATTCATTCATGATATCAATGCGGTAATTAGAAAGGTGAAATGATGTTTTTTGACACGTATCTCCTCCACATTGAACTAAATAACCGTAAACTTTTTTGTCTTGAGACCAGTCAAAAACTATATGCTCAATTACATTATAGGTAATCGACTTCCGGTTGCAGAACGGACAGTTGTATTTTTCCCGATCAATAAAATACTTCCGGTCGAGATGAGATTGATCATAAGTTTCAGCCATAATACTGCTACTCTAGCATAAAAATGCCTATTTTGATCAGTTTTTTGATATGCTAGATATACATGATAAAAAAGCATTCTAGTATTTCAGAAGCAGCAAGACGCCTAGATAAAGCACTAGGTAGCAAGGGTGTTGAAATTACTATCGGTAGTGAGGAGACAGGAGGAATAAAGAGCTATTTCACCAATAAGCTTCCTCCTCTTGAAATTGGCAAAGCTAACGCCAAAAGAACGATTGAGGTAGAGGTTTCTTCAATCGAGCATGAAAACAAGGAGCTTTTACATTATCTTTTCTCAAAAACAAGAAGCTAAAGATTAGGGTTGATGATAGGAAAATGAAAAATCTCCCACCGTTAGGACTATCCTAATGGTGGGAGATAAATTGCTTTGTTTACTCTACTGTACCCGGAGAAACAATGGGTCTTTTATCAGTATTATTTGCCCATGAAACCTGAAGGTATTTTGGTTCCCAGCCTTTGTTTGCTGCCATAGAACCTTCATCGTAATGGATAATCTCCATTCCTTTACTGCTTTTTACTAAAAAACCTATTTCTTTTCCTAATCCGTCAAAAACAGTTGTGTACCTGCCGACTACTTCAACAACTTCTTCACGGGCTGAAGTATCTGTCGTTTTTAGCTGGTTGTTAGTGACATTTGTGTAAGTCAGATTGCCGGCAATTATTAACAGTGCTACGGCGATAATTCCTAATAAAGCTTTCATGATGAATTATTTTTTGGTTTTTGAAATGAAATTCTATATTAGAATAGCATTAAAACATAAATAAGTCAATAGGTGTAGGTTATTAGAAAATAGGGGGTGTATTTCGCACATTTTCTGACAAATTCCGATATTTTCCGATATTTCTATATTAGCTAAAATCGGGGTTTTTCGGATATTTCTTTTCTGACATTTTCTGACAAATTCTTATATTTTCTTATATTTTTACCTCAAAATCAGACATTTTCAGACATTTATTTTTCCTTAAATTCAACGATTTTCCACGATTTCTTTTACTCCCCCAAACTGTCCATACGATAAATACGATCTCTTCCTCCCGAAACACCTCGGAAATCACCTTTCCATATCAAATTGTATAGAGAGGTTAAGATCGCAAAAAGAACTACTCCTACGATATAAGTGATAATTACTACGCGTATGACATTTTCAACCTTTTTTCTAGTAGGGCTTTTAGGTTTCATATCTGGATAAAAACCCTATAAATAAACCCGAGTAAGAAGAATGTACTGACGAAAAGGCTAACAATGCCCAGAACACGCCATATTAGCCTGTGCACCGCCTCCGGCTGATGCCGGAGCTGTATAAGGGCTGTAATGGCTAAAATAAGCCCTACAGCTTCACAAAACATAAATGTATAAGGAGAGGAAAGTAAGCCGGTTAATACTTCTGCTATTTCTATACCAACACTTTGCAAGAGCGAGTCATAAACATTGGGATTTTGTATTATTACGTACTCCGCTAACTCAATGGTAAAGAATGGCAAGATGACAAAAAAGATAGAAGCTAGAATGAGCTTTTTGTGTACCATATTTTCGCGTGGGTTTTCTAATAAAAGCCTTGAGCAGCAAAAATGGCTACACAAGACCGCGACAGTTCCTTTCGGAACTGCCCTGCACCTTTTCAGGTAGCAGACCCACGCGAGTAGACGCAGCTTATGTAGCCGTTTTTACTCGCGTGGGATTTATTTGACCATACCTTAAACTTTCGAGGTGTAAGGGTTAGGTTTGTGAGAACAAGTTAATAATATAGCAATTTGATCGAAAAATCGAAGTTTTGCGCAAGAATGTTAACAGTAACAGTGTTATTATAGTTCTATACTCTATTACTTATATACTCTCGATGAAACCGCAACAACAAATAACCCATAGGGTAGCTTTATACATACGCGTCTCTACCGAAGAACAAGTAGATCGGTATGGTATCGACTTACAAAAAGAAGCCCTCTTATCTATCATTAAACACCGCCCGAAACTTGAAGATGGGCAGAGTAGTTTTGAACTAGCTGGAGAGCAGTATATTTATATTGATGAAGGTGTGAGCGGTACGGTCAAACTCGATGAGCGTCCTGCTTTTGCACGTCTTAAAGAGGACATTTTATATGCACCCGAGGGGCAAAAACCGTTTGATGTTGTGGCAGTGTATAAAATTGACCGCTTCGCGCGCCAGTTGCGCATATTGCTTGATGTTATTGATTTCTTTGGAGATCAGGATATTCAATTTATTTCTGCAAATGAAAGTATTGATACTTCGACTGCTTTTGGGAAGGCAATGCTTGGCATTATCGGTATCATTGCAGAACTTGAGCGTGATACCATTTTACAGCGAACAAGAGACGGTCGTATTCAAGCGTTTGAAGCAGGTACCGTAATGGGCAAAAGTGCACCATACGGATACAGTAAAGATGAGAATAAAAAGTATAAAATACTTGAACCGGAAGCGGAGATCGTAAGAGAAATTTTCCGTATGTTCATTGAAGAAAATCGAAGTATTAACTACATTGCACGCTATCTTACAGATCATGAAATTCTATCGCCTGCTTCTTCTGCAATAAAGCATAAGAAATTAAAGGGAGAAGTGCGGAGGTCTTCCGAAATCTATTTTTGGCGCGACGAGCGTGTGCGGTACATACTCAATGATGATATCTATACGGGCAAAAATTATACCAATAAAATGGTAAGAAATAAGCCCATTCCGCGTGACCAATGGATACTTTCCACAACTCCTACACCAACCATTATTGATATAGTTACTTTTGAAAAGGCACGTAAGCTCTTATCAGACAACAAGCGTCAAAAGCATGTAGCGAAAGACGGACATATCTACCTTTTGAGCGGACTTTTGCGCTGTGATTGTTGCTACAATCCCGAAAAGGATAAGAATAACAATGGACGTATTGGCTGGCATGGTGAGCGTAAAAATAAAAACGGTGTTATTTCTCATTATTACAAATGCACTAACAAAAATAAGAGTAAGAGTTTAGTACTTTGTAAATCACTGCCTTTTTCTGGAGAAGAGGTGGAAAATTATTTGATCGATTTCATTCGAAAACTGCTAAAGAGTCCAGTTGCTGTTTTCAATCATCAAAAACGCTTACAGTCTGCTCAAAATACAGTGAAGCATTTACAGCGAAAGGAAAACAGTTTAATCGGGTTAATTGATGCTATACCTTTGCGTAAAAAGAATTTACGAGAACAACAGCAAATTAACGTGATTGATACACCTACTTTGCAAAAAGAGTTTAATCTACTGGAAAGTAAACAGAGACAATATCAAAATGAACTCATGGAAGTACGCCGGCAAATGGCAGAAAATACTCTTTCAAAAGGTTATAGCGACTCACTCGAAGCATTCTCCGAACACTACAAATCAGCTCTGAAAAACAGTTTCAAAAAACGTCCGGTCTTATATACAATCATTCACCAACTCATTGAAGAGATAGTTGTGTATTGTCGTCCTGTTACCTCTACAGACATTGTTGCTGGAATACGCCGTAGTGATCAGCAAATGCCGTCTCGGCTTCATATCAAGCTAAAACTTCCTCAAGATATTCTCAATCAAATTGGAAAACAAGAAGTATTTTTGGAAGATTTCATTCCCGACTCCAAGGGGAGTTCTGGGCAGAAATCTGTCTTTGGTGCGCCCTGAGGGATTCGAACCCCCGACCTTCGCTGTGTAAAAGCGCTGCTCTACCAACTGAGCTAAGAGCGCGTATTTTTTTGAGATAAAAAACGGAATCGCTTCTCCCTCGTACCTCGGTCGAAGTGCGCTGTTTCTATAGTCGCTTCGCTCTTTAGAAACAGGCACCTACGGTTCGATTCCTACCGAGTACAGTCATTCACTTCGTTCATTTTGTGCCCCCGGTAGGAATCGAACCTACATTAACGGCTTAGAAGTCCGCAGTTCTATCCATTGAACTACAAGGGCTACTATCTAATTCGAGTCCCGAGGCCCCCCTACTCTACCACCTCGGCCGAATTTTGTGAAGCCGCTTCTTCCTCCCCTGTTCTCTCCTGGATTGCGCGTTCAGCCTCTGCAACATCGGCTTCAATTGCTCGAAAGCGCCCAGAGTTATTTTCAAATGTTGCCAAGGCCTCAGCATCAAGCAGTTCGGTGGTATGGATAAAAAGCCAGCTGCTAAACAAAAGTGCCGCAGTAAGAAGCACAAAGAATGCGCACACCAGCCATGTCCAATAGCCGAGCGTGCTATGGGTGCGAAGATTTTGTATATGTTGTTTTTTTACTTTTTGAAACATATATTAAAAACTCACTACTTCTAAGCTTGCAAACATTTGCCACTGCCCGCTTGTATCTTCATACAGCGACAGTTTTACAAACCGCAACTGGTACGCTTGCGAGAGCATGTCTTCGACAAGCGAAGTAAGCTCCGCAAAACCGCCAGATGCGGAAACTTCTACATACAGCACCTTCTCGCCTTCAATAAGTGGCGTCTGAATTGAGGCAATGGAAAGGGATACTCCGCGGCGCTCTGCCATTGATTCAAAAGACGAAAGCAATGTTGGAACAGTTGCTTCAGTGATGTGCTTAGTTTCAAGCGCAGCCATTCGCATGCTCAGTTCGCGCATTTTCTCATTTTCTTGCGCAAAGATTTTTTTATTCTGGCGATAGGTTGCAAGCATTTGTTTTACTTCATACACGCGAACCTCTTTTTCTTTCATTGAAGAGAGAAGAAAGAAAAATCCCGCACATACCAATACGCAAACAATGGCTGTCAGAGCGAGGATGCTATAGTGTTTTTTTAAATACTGCTTCATGGTGTTTCTTTATTACTTAAACGTTACCGTAATCGTAAACTCATTATCGCGCTGCTTGAGATAGTTGGTGACAGGGTTGTCCACCATAGCGACCTGGTCATGCCCCTTCAATGCATCAGCATAGCCCTGCAATACCTCACGGGTTGTCACCACGCCTTGAATAACGAGCGTTCGTTCAACTCCTGCAGTAAAGGAAAAGCCTGAAAGAGTGATGCCTGGCTGTGACACGCTTCGAGCAATAGCAATAGCGGTATTAGGAGAGTAGCCTTCTGTACCGGCAAATTCATTCTTCAATTTCTTTGCGCGTGCTTCATTGGCAGCAAATGCGCTTGCGCTGACAGAGGCTCCGGCATCTTCCAATTGCTGTATCTCCCCTTGCCAAAGGACATGTCGAGAATTAATAGTGACCGCAGTCGGAAGAAGCAGCAAGCACAAGAGTATTGCTAATATAATAAGAGAGACAAGCGCAACGATTACCATCCGCACAGTGCGTACGCGTCCGATCGTTTCTTTTTCATTGTATGGCAAAAGATTTCTCATGATATATGGTCTGCAAGCGCAAGGCCCACAGCGGTGACATAGCTCATTGATGTTTCAAACGGCATCTCGGGGACATACGCCTCGAATGCAAAACAGTTTACCCAACTGTTTGCCTGCATCACCGGAAGCTTCAAGGCTGCACTGAGGTAGTCGTTAAGGCCCGAAAGGTTGCTGTGTCCTCCGCAAATATAAATCGTTTCAATAGAAGGAAATCCTCCGAGCTGCTCTTTTTTCTCTTGCCAATACAGATACCGGTGATTAATTTCATCTTTCAACGGCACAATACTGCTAGAGAGTGCCTCGAAAAAGCTTGCATGCTCGGGAGAGTGCGAAAGCCCGATTGTTTTTTTCAACGCTTCGGCTTCAGCTGGTCCAATACCAAGCTTGGTTGAAAGTGTTTGTGTGAGCATGTCGCCGCCAAACTCAATCGTTGCCGTATACACCACGCTTCCTTCGGCAGTAATAATGATACCGGTACGGTGTGCACCGATATCCACAATCATGCGGCAGCCGCGGGCCGTTATCGGCAGCACTGCGCGCGCAATAGCCTGTGCATCAAGTTCAAAAGAGAGCGGTTTCATTTCAGCATTCACAAAACACGTATGGAGCGTTGTTGCAGTTGCTTCCGAAACCGCCACAACGGCCACAATAATTGCGGTGCCTGATGTTTTTAAAATAGAGAAATCAAAGATAGTTTCCGAAGCACGGATTGGAATATTGTCTTCAATGACAAGCTCGATTGCCGCGCGAATATCGTTTCCTGCAGCAGCATCAATAGAAAGCGTGAATAAGTACACCTGCGACTCAGGAATGGCAACGCGGACAAATTCAAGATTGTGCTCTCTTTTTACCGTACGGAGAAATTCAGTAAAGGCGACCTCGTCCACCACGCGTCCGCCTTGCATGCATCCCGCCGGTATCGGCACTTCGCCGAAACGCTTTGGCGCAATTCCTTCTGTAATAGGGGCGAGTTCAACATAGCGCATCACTGCATCTGAAAAATCGATTCCGACCGCAGGAAGCGCAAAGAATGAAGGAACGGGAAATAGCGTAGTGAGAAGTGACACGCATACAGTATACGATACATAAAGAGAGGATGCATCGCACAACTGTTCAAAAACACTTACCGTACTTTTGCACCTGGTGGTGCAGGAGCATCTGCAACAAGAAATACCGGCTGCCCCTCCGCTCCGTCCACTGCCATGAGCATGCCGTGCGATTCGTATCCGCGAATAGTGCGCGGTGCAAGGTTGATTACAAACAGCATCTGCTTGCCGATAAGTTTCTCGGGGTCTGGATACCACTCGCGAATCCCTGAAAGTATTTGCCGCGACTTCCCCTCTCCAAAATCAAGTTCAAAGCGAATAAGCTTGTCGGCGTCTGGCACCGCCTCTGCAACCAATACGGTTCCTAAACGGGCATCAAGCTTTTTGAATTCATCGAATGAGAGATATGTTTCTTGTTCTTCCATAGAGATAAGTCTACGCTACAAAACATAAAACCCCAAAAGGGGCTTTATCATCGACTGATGTAGGAGATACATTCAGCATAATACGGAAGGCCTGGACCGCACGCACCCGCAGCTTCCGGATAATAGTTAACGATTGCTCCTGCTGGATAAGGAGTGGAAGGTACCCCTTTCTTCACACACCCATTCTATGTTCTTGAGTATACTCAG
>JBMOIO010000009.1:0-21576 GCA_049317285.1 Minisyncoccia bacterium
GCTGAGTATACTCAAGAACATAGAATGGGTGTGTGAAGAAAGGGGTACCTTCCAGTGACGAAATACCTACTCTGCATAGCTATACACCCCCAACCAGTCTGTCATTAATATAGGTATGGAAACCGCCGTTATTGGCAAAATACACAACCCGATCTCAATGACCGAGGTACGGATCAGATATTGCCTGTATGCCCGTAAATCGACCGAGTCAGACGAGCAGCAGGCATTGTCCATTCCTGCTCAAATCAAGGAAATGGAAGCCATAGCGGAGCGCTTAAAGCTCAATGTCGTGGCAGTGCGGCAAGAAGCTCATTCTGCTAAGGATTCAGGACAACGACCAGTCTTCAAAGAGTTGATTGGAGAAATCAGAAATGGAAAATATGACGGTATCCTGACATGGGCACCAGACCGACTTTCTCGAAATGCAGGTGATCTTGGTTCACTGGTGGATCTCATGGATCAAAAGAAGCTCATTCATATCCAGACATACGGGCAGACGTTCTCAAATTCACCAAGTGACAAATTCCTCCTCATGATCCTATGCTCGCAAGCAAAGCTCGAAAACGATAACAAGAGCATCAACGTGAAGCGTGGACTACGAGCAAGAGTCGAGATGGGTCTGTGGCCATGTCGTCCACCAACTGGATATACAAAGTACAAACGTATCGATCAAAAATGCGAATCAGTCCTTGACCCAGAGCGTGCACCGATCATCAAGCAAATTTTTGAGAAAGTCGGCTATGATGGCTGGAGCGGTCGCAAGATATACCACTGGCTCAAAGACGATATCGATTTTAAGACCGAAGCAAACATGCACTTGAGTCTCGGCAACCTCTACAAAATCCTTGAAAATCATTTCTATTACGGTCGCTTTGAATTCCCCAAAGAATCAGGCAACTGGTATAACGGCGCACATGTGCCAATTATCACCAAAGAACTCTTTGACCTCGTCCAAATACAGATCAAAAATCAAACGCTCCAACCACGCTCGGAACAAAAAGAGTTTGCTTTCACTAAGATCATGACTTGTGGACTGTGCGGTTCAGGTATTACCGCAGACGAGAAGTTCAAGAAACAAAAAAATGGCACCGTTCATCGCTACGTCTACTACAAATGCACGAGGATACGAGACTCACAATGTTCATGCGGGTATGTCAATGAAGACGATCTGATCGTCCAGCTTCAAGGACTCATGGATGACTTAGAGATACAAACAGTGCCCATGCGAGAGAAAATCACGGCAGAAGTGCATCGATTCAAGAAGTTTGAGCAAATGCTGCTTGGGACAAAGACGGCTGTGGCGGTGAAAGATATTGATATACGCAATTATGCGAAGTTCATCCTTATGGAGGGAACAATGGATGAGAAAAGAGAGTTTCTGAGGTGTTTGAAGAGTGAGGTGGTGTTGGAGAATAAGAGGGTATCACTGAAGAGATAAATTTAATATGAAAAAAGCTACCCAATTGGATAGCTTTAAAGAGATTTTTTCGGTTATAGTTTTACACTAATCCCAAGCATAACTCTCTGTTTGTTTGATTCAAAGTCGTAGGCGGGCATCAACCACACTTTTGTATCCAGTTTTTTGACAGTATTTGTCGCAACTGGTCCTACACCATGATATCGCCAAGCTCTCAGACCAAGGCTAAACTTTTCAGAAGTTTTGTAAGAAAGAGTAGAATTGTACCAGTAATTGTCGGTACCATCTCCTTTTTCCCATAAACTCAAGAATGAAGTTTTTCCTTTACCAAGCCAAACAAATGCTCCGAAACGGTAAAGTGCAGGATTTTGTTCAATGCCAGTACTGGCACCGAAACTGATCCAGTCTTTAGGAGAATAGGAAATCCCAACCAGTGCTTCAGACCATGTTTGTTCCACGAGGGTAAATATGGTCAAACTCACTTTTTTAGAGATTTTCTTTGTCCCGTAAAAATTGAAATCCATTTCAACTTTGCCGCTCTTGGTATACCTTCCGTATACGCCGAGTTGAGAAAATGCTTTGAATGAAAATATAGTAACTATAGAAAGAACGATAATGTATTTCATAACTGTTAATTTGAATTGGTTTTCGCTGTCTCCGATCTTGAGAAACAAGGAAAACCAATCAATCACAGTCATAAGCATGATACCATAATATGGTATACATGTCAAGCTAGGTAAAAACTCGAAAAATGGGTTGTGTTATCATAAAAATATGGAATACAAAGTTCTTCTTGGCTACTCAGCTTTGATCATCGGTTTTATTAGTTATCTTCCGTATTACCGAGATATATTTAAAAATAAAACAAAACCCCATGCCTTCTCTTGGTTTCTTTTCGCACTTCTTTCATTTATTGGATTTGCTGCACAAAAAAGCGAAGGTGGCGGCGCCGGGATATGGGTCACAGGAATAAGCGGAGTAATGTGTCTCGGTGTATTTATTCTAGCTCTATATAAAGGGACTAGAAATTTTGCTCTTGTTGATAAAATTTTTCTTGCACTTGCGTTGCTTACCTTGATACCGTGGCTGTTAACAAAGGATCCACTAATATCAGTCATCCTTATTTCTTTAATTGATGTTTTTGGTTTTATTCCGACTATACGACATGGATATTATCATCCTCACGAAGAAACGGTTGTAACGTTTATGTTGAGTTCTGTAAAATTTATTTTAGGGATTTTAGCTCTTCAATTTTATACGCTATCCACATGGCTTTATCCTGCTTCAATAGCAATGACTACAACAGTTTTTGTTATTATTTTGATTTACAGACGTAGACAGTTATCCCTTTATAACAAGAAAATACCCCTAAAGCAGAGAGTCTAGAAAAATGGTAAAATAGGGGTATGAAGCTCACAAAATTTGAACAATCCGGCTTTATCCTTGAGACTGAGAGTGGTTTTTGTCTCGCCTTTGATATCGGCAACAAAACGCCTCTGGAGAAGCTCAAAGGCATCACTGCTGATGCGATGCTTATATCACATATCCATGGCGATCATTTCTCACTTGATCAAATCAAGAAAATCAGTCCAAAAAAGCTCTACCTCAACCATGAATGTATCGAAACGCTCGGTGAGGAAAATCTGACATCAGAGATAGTGCAAGTGAAAGTCGGCGATCTCATTACTATTGGTAATATCACGGTACAATTTTTCAATGTAGACCATGGTCCAAATGTATCAGCACCACTCCAAGAAAACTTCGGATTTCTCATCACTGCTGATAGTCAGAAAATATACTTTGCGGGTGATATGTTCTATGAGTCAGGGATTAATGTAACCAATCTCGAAGTGCACTACGCGCTTCTGCCGGTCGGCACGCACTATACGTTTGGCCCGCGCGAAGCGTTTGAGTTTGCAAATAAATTCAAAAAGATCGGCAAGATTATCTCGATGCACTATGCGAATAAACCAGAGACACAAGGTGAGTTTTTGGAACTTACAAGAGGGGTGTTTGAGGCGGAGTAGTTAGTACTGTTTTATTTTTTCTTACGTAGCACATCTCTTAAATTACCAATCAATTTAATTTTCGCTCGGTTATCGCTCAAATTGTAGCCACCGTAATTTAAATCATTGAACCGCCCATGGGCTACATCATTTCTCATATCTTGAATTTTTCGCATTAATTTTACAAACTCATCTTTTTTACCTGTGTGCAACTCTTCTATGATTTTTATCTTATCTCCAAAGTGGAGTTTACTGACTAGAGCTTCCATTGCTGACTTTCGTGCCCCTACGTGTACCTCGGGATCTATAATCAATTCCTCGGCTTCTCGTTCAACGAAATATGCTATCCAAAAAACAAAATCTACAGCTTCAAAATGCTCTTCAGTTAAAGAGAATCTCTTTTTTACCATTTCTTTTGCTATGCCTTTATTAAGGCCACCCAAATCTATACCGAGCTCCTCAGCTTTCTGAATAAGAACATCAGGGTCACCGTCTACAAGTTTTTCTATTTCTTCTATAGTCATATTTTTTATTTTACAGCCATGGTCTTGGGAAATCAGCCATAGGGAGTGGTTGTTTATTCCAACGAGGGTATACGTTACATAACGCTTCACAAACTTTTTCAAAACATTCTTGAGCCAATCGTAATTTAGCATCAGTAAAAACATTTATCTCATCAGCGCTGAGTGAATTATATCTATTTTGAACATGGATTCTATTCCTTATTATCCGCAAATGTTCCAAATCAGTATAGATGGTGCTTCCAGCTGGAGCTGCTAAAACATTTTTTGCTTCAAATTCTGGGAGTAAGCGTTTTAATTCATCTGTTTCTTTCATTGCTCGTAGATCATCAACAGTCTGTGCAGCTATATTTGGAAACGGATCGCTGGTAAATTGTCTTGCTCTATCAAAAAAATCATACAACGTACATTCAATTATTGCCATCAAATGAAGAATGATCGGTTTATTAAAATGACGATCGCCACCATTTTCTCTTTTTGCCTTATATAAAACTTCGACTATTTCAAAATTATAGTTAGCATTATCCATCCTTTTAAAGCTCCAAAAAAATTGTTCAGTGTAATCGGAAAAAGGACGAGGCATGATTTATTTTGTAAGATTAAATAGAAATTCCAAACCTTTACTTTCTCCGTCTGCGGTCATTGTATATATATCATAATGAACCCCTTGATCAAAGATATTATCACCTAAAACTGACCATTTTTGTATTACAGAATCCAGCCAAGAGTTTAGAGTGTCTTCTGTGATTGATTCATTACTTTTAGATGGAAAGTTAGCTCGCAGATATTCTTCGGAAGAGCAGACATAAATATGAGTTTGGTGTGCTCCATCATCAGATAGTATGCTAATTGTAGACCAGTAAAGGTCTCTACTAGAATCTATGTTGATCTTACCTTTTGTAATTTTCATATCCTGATTTGAAGCTTCTCGTGCTAGCACGAGTTGGTGAACTAATTATATCATTTGCGCGAACTTTTTTCCAACAAAGTACCTAGCGTTCCCCGCGCGCTGAAGCGCCTCTGTGCGAAGCACAGAGCTTCTGCAAAAGCAGAAGTGCGGGAAAACGCTAAATACACAGCGGACGAGCAAAAGCAAAGCAAATATGCGGGAAAGGATTTGCTTTTACTCGGCTAATTTTCGAAAAGTTTTTTGGGTTTGGTTTCCGCCCCGCAGGAGGGTGCGGGAGGAATGCGGGGCGGATTCTTTTTTTTGGGGCGGGTATAGTTAAAAAGATTGAAATTTTCTGAAAAAATGTAATAATATAAAATATGATTCATATTAACTATAAAATTCTGGCTTCGAAAACCCACGGCATTGGGCTTTTTGCTAACCAAGACATCAAAATAGGTGATTTAATTTACACGCCGTCTCCAGTCTTGGATGTAGACATAACACAAGATGAATTTGAGAAGCTTACGCCAAGTGAACAGCATGAAGTGCAATATTATGGATATTGGAATAAAAAAACAAAGAAATGGCATGTTGCTTTTGATGCAATTCGTATTCTAAATCATGGTAGTTCTGATGTTGCAAATGTAACCCAAGATGAAGATATGGTAATGACAGCAAAAAGAGAAATTAAATCTGGGGAAGAACTTTTCCAAGATTACATCGAAATATATCCAGACGGAAGCGAGCATTTTGACAGAATCAATAATTCATAATTATATGGAAAAGCTAGTACATCATCATCTTATCTATCAAGCAAAAGTTGGCAGAGCAGACTTGGGAGAGGACGCAGAGTCTGTCTTGCGAGATTTTTTGTACAATCTTGTAAAGGAAATTAACATGAATGTTTTAATTGATCCTGTTCTCAAGTTTAGTTACAAAGAGGCATGGACGGGGCTTATTGGCATAGTAACTTCTCATATTTCTTTTCACTATTGGAAAAAAGAACGATATGTCCAGCTGGATATCTATTCCTGTAAAGAATTTGATATCGAAAAAGCTAAAGCTTTTCTTGATAAATTCTGGGTGGCAAGTGAGCAGAAAATACTGTTTATCAACAGGCAATTTGGGAAAGATTTTGTTGTAGAGAAAATTACATAAAAAAATAAAAGCGGTGATACCGCTTTTATAGTTTTTGATTTGTGACTTACAAGGTTCGCAAAGCAATTCTTTGAACCTCCATTACATGACCATCGTTAATCATTTTTTGTAATGGTTCTAAGAACTGCTTTGCATCTCCCGAACTTCCGTCATTTATGAGTTTGACCATTTTAACCTGAACCTTGTCATCTTTTTTAACAATTTTCAGTGTTTCAACTTCAATATCAAATCCAAATGTTGAAAATTCATAATTTTCTCCAATGACAGGGCGTTTAACCCATTGCCCGCTTTTCTTTTTTGCCATATTTTGATTTTTTAAATTATTTTAGAACTACGTTAATTTTGTCATACATTATCAAAAATACTTGCAAAAGTCAAGGTTTCGTGTTATAGTGATTCTAAGTTTTAGAACTTTGAAAAACTTTGATTTTTAAGGATGATTTTGAAAGTTAGCACAACCGCTATAAATTTGGCTTGTGTGCTAACT
Source organism: Minisyncoccia bacterium (assembly GCA_049317285.1). Classification (GTDB taxonomy): domain Bacteria; phylum Patescibacteriota; class Minisyncoccia; order Phycocordibacterales; family UBA9973; genus UBA4124. Next base: position 6,482 of record JBMOIO010000009.1, read on the forward strand.
TTCAAAATCATAAATAATTAAAATCAAAAAAATGGAAAATAAAAATTTATTGCAAACCATATTTGATGGTGTAAAAAATGTTAAAAACACATCAAATATAAATGAGATTGCCAAGAAAAAATTAACCGAGCTTCCTATAGACGTAAAAGGAAGTAAAAAGAAGCTTAGTACATTTTACAAAAAGTTTTGGTATTTTTATCTTACTTCAAAGTATGAAAATCCTGAATCTTTGGATAATAAGGATAAGCAAGTTTATTTTCAAAAAGATATGGTAACTCCTCAATATATAAAAATGATATTGTTCATTTGTATAAGGAGAGACTATAACTTAAATGAAGGTGAACTAAAATTGTTCTATAAAGGAAATGATTTGTATGTAGTACAAACGCATAATTCTATTACCAGAGCATTGAGGTTTTCTGAATCTAAAGAAAAAGAAGCTGTTTAATTTTCAGTTTCAAAAATTTAAAGCCATCGCATTTATGTGATAGCTTTTTTACTGTCCATTTTTTTCATAATGCCCGCCCCAAAAAAAAGAATCCGCCCCGCATTCCTCCCGCGACCCTCCTGCGGGGCGGAAACCAAACCCAAAAAACTTTTCGAAAATTAGCCGAGTAAAAGCAAATCCTTTCCCGCATATTTGCTTTGCTTTTGCTCGTCCGCTGTGTATTTAGCGTTTTCCCGCACTTCTGCTTTTGCAGAAGCTCTGTGCTTCGCACAGAGGCGCTTCAGCGCGCGGGGAACGCTAGGTACTTTGTTGGAAAAAAGTTCGCGCAAATGATATAATTAGTTCACATTTCGAAACTGCCTCGGCAGAAAGCACAAAATCGGGGCGCGCCGAAGGCGCGCTGTATGGAGAGAGCAGGAATTCTGCATTGCGGGCGCGGGCGAATTCGGTGGGCGGGCAAAATGAGACAGAGACGGACTTGTCCCGCAATTGCGAGTTCGTTCCAATTTTTTTGAAATAGTCACGAATTTCAAAAAAATTATCCGTCGATTGCAATTGCGTGGCTTTTTTCATAATCCAAAAACATATATGATCAAACCAAAATATTTTCTATACGCGCGAAAAAGTACCGAAGATGATGACAAACAAATCATGTCTATCGAGGCACAGCTTTTTGAATTGCGAGAATTTGCGCGTAAAGAAAATCTGCAAATTCTTGAGGAATTTACAGAGTCGAAAAGCGCAAAGAAACCTGGTCGTGAGAAATTTGGCGAGATGATGTCCCGCATAGAAAATATGAGTGGTGTGGGTATTCTTGCATGGCATCCCGATAGACTTGCTCGCAATAGTATAGACGGCGGGCGCATCATCTACGCCGTGGACACGACCAAAATCATTTCTTTGCGTTTTCCGACTTTTTGGTTTGAACCGACCCCGCAAGGGCTCTTTATGTTACAAGTGGCGTTCGGACAGAGTAAATATTATTCTGACAATTTAAAACAAAATGTTGAGCGTGGAATCCGCCAAAAACTCCGCCGTGGTGAGTGGCTAACAAAAGCGCCGTTTGGTTATTTTAATAATCCGAAAACGAGAAATATTGAACCTGATATTGTAAAATCTAAAATTATCGTCCGCGCTTTTGAGGAATACGCAAAAGGTCACCACGGTTTTGAATCTCTGGCGGAGTTTTTGGCTCTGCATGGGATCACACAAAAGTCCGGAACGCCACTTGGCAAAGCTTCCGTCTCTCGTATTCTATCCAACAAAGCATATCTCGGTCTTACGAAACATTACAACGAGTATTTTCCCGGAAGCTTTGCGCCAATTCTTTCTCACGATTTATTTGAAGCCGTACAGAAAAGATTGCAAGAACGATCTCATCCTCGCAAATCAAAGAAAAGTCACAATTTTCCTTTCACTGGACTTTTTCGTTGTGGAGAATGTGACAGTATGATAACTGCTCAATGGACAACTGGAAAAATGGGCGTTCGATATCGCTATTATCGCTGTACGAAAAAGAAAGGAAATTGTGACCAAAAATATTTGCGAGAAGATTTAGTCGTCTTGCAATTAAAAGAACGGCTTCAACAAATCGCACTTCCCGACGAGTGGGCTGATTATATGTTACGCAAAGTTGAGGAATGGGACAAAAGTGAAAAATCCTCGTCGGGAAGTATGCTCGGGCGGATTAAGGAAAATGAGCGAGAGACAGAACAAAAGCTTGATGAGTTAGTGAGTTTGTATTTAGATGGCGATATACCGAAAGAAAACTATATTTTGAAGAAAAACGAGCTTTTGAAACAAAAAGTGTCTCTCGCTCAAAAAATGGACTCCGCCCGAGCAGAGAAAAAGAATTGGGTCGAACCCTTACGGGAATGGATTTTGGATATGAAAAAAGCCACGCAATTGCAATCGACGGATAATTTTTTTGAAATTCGTGACTATTTCAAAAAAATTGGAACGAACTCGCAATTGCGGGACAAGTCCGTCTCTGTCTCATTTTGCCCGCCCACCGAATTCGCCCGCGCCCGCAATGCAGAATTCCTGCTCTCTCCATACAGCGCGCCTTCGGCGCGCCCCGATTTTGTGCTTTCTGCCGAGGCAGTTTCGAAATGTGACCCCACGGGGAATCGAACCCCGATTAACGGCTTGAAAAGCCGGCGTCCTAACCGTTAGACGATGGGGCCAAAATGGCCATACCTACCGTAGGTAAGTGACCACAGTATAACCCAAGTTGTAAAAAAGTAAACCGCCCTTTTGAGGGGGCGGGGTATCCTAGCTCAGGACATGGTTTTTAATCTTAAGGACTGAAGGATAGGCAAATTCCTCAAGTTTCCATAACTACTCTGTCTCTCCTTTTGAAAATGCTATATAGCGAAGCTCTGAAGGAATCTCCGGATTTTTTTTCGGATTATGCAAAATGCATCCGACAAAGCCTCTTCTACAAAGTTCAGCATCAATCAGTGTGAGCCAGTCTTTTCTCCCATACACTACAATAGTGTATTCTGAGGCTTCGTACTTCATGCAAAGATTTGTTGCCCAATACTTAATCACATAATTGAGAGAATGCTGCAGCAGCATCTTCCCAATCTCTTCTTCATCAAGATAGGTACGGCTCCACCAGGGATGGTTGCGTATATAGCGCGGTATTTCAGCAAAATAAAAAAATGCTTTCTGGAAAAAGAAGGGTCTTTCCTTCTTTGATACTGGAAAATCTTAGTGCCTACACAAGGAACAAGGATTATACTTTTATCATACAGTGCCATAATCGTAGGATTTTTTGCTATTATGCTCCTTCCCTTCTCCTTGTCAAACAAATTGCGGTTTTGGGAAAAATCGGTATGATATCTACACACCCGTTTGCGCGGTTAGCTCATATGGTTAGAGCGCAGCATTGACATTGCTGAGGTGACAGGTTCGATCCCTGTATCGCGCACCCAATAAAAAAGAAACCCACTCGTGGGTCTTTTTTATTGGGTGCGCGATAAGAAAGTGAACTGCTTCACTTTCGTCAGAGAGCGAAAGGCGCAGGTATGCCGATAGGCTACCGAGCCGGGGTCGAGAGTACTTAGTGCTCACAGTCTGCATAGCAGACGAGAACACTTAGTAACTCGTGACCGATCCCTGTATCGCGCACTTGAATAAGAACACTTCCCTCTTTTTGGGAGGTGTTTTTATTTATTGTTTGCATACCTGAGGGATCGAACCGAAGGCGCCAAAAGAAGTTTGAGCCTAGCGAAGTATCTCTTTTGTGCGTGTCAGAAGTACTTAGGCTTTTCTGAGACCCACACGAAGAAAAGACTTAGTACTTACTGACGAGATCCTTGTACCGCGCACAAAAAATCCCTCTAATGAGGGATTTCAATAGCAAAAATTTAATACGAATTGCGCAGGGTGCGTGATTCCAAGAGCTCGTACTTCCATTGGCGCTTAATTGCTCTCGGCAAATCCCTCATCACGGCTTCTTTTCCAAAAGCAGTTACTGTCTGCGGGGCTACCCATACACAGCACCAATGGTTGTAACCAAAGTCCGGCAAGATAACGGGATTATTTTCATCAGATTCCCATTGACCCTGAGCGACTTCCTCTATATAAATCTGATCACTCTCCGGAAGGTTCTGTATCCGCACCACCAATGACTGCTTCAGCATGTGGATTGTCCGAGGGTCGGTGGTCACAAACTCGCGAACATCTTTAAAAAACTTAATTTCAAGCGTATTGCTCGTCCCTATGGGACATCTGAGCTTTTTTGTCCTTATTTCCATATTTTTTTAATTTACCCGAATACTACTCACTCTCTGCTTTTTGTCAAAAATGCACAATAAAAGCCCTTGTATTTTCCTACAGGGGCTTGTTTTTTTCTTTCAGCATATTCGCAATCTTGTTTGCAAATATCGAAGCATCTACATCGTTGTAATCCTGAACCAAATTAAAAAGTCCTGGGTCTGTAACCAACAATTCTTCTAACTGCTGCTTTTCTTGTTTTGCATACTTGATGCGCCGTTCAATTTTTTCTTGAGAATCTCTTCCTCGTTTTTCAAGACGTTTTCGTTGTTCTGCTTCGCTCACATCAAGATACAAGCGAAATGTTTTATCTCGAGGAAACAATGAATCTAACCTCACTACACCATTAATATCAATATCAAGTGCAGGAACTTTTCCTAAAGAAAGAATTCTTTCAAACTCGGACCATGGCGTGCCGTACAGACTGCCCTGCATATAGGGATTTGTTTCTGTAAATTCCTTAGCCTCCATTCTCCTAACAAACTCACTCCGATTAATGAAATAGTAGTGTTTGCCGTGCTCTTCCTGCTCAAGATTCGGCTCTCGAGTTGTACAGGAAATAACGAGAATATAGGTATCAAATATTTCATTGATACCTCGCACCAGTGTGGACTTACCAACACCGCTCGGACCGCAGATCATAAGAATAGGATATTCATATGCCTCAGGGTATTTTTGTTGTAAATGTTCCATACGTTTCATTTATTTGTTTTTTCTACATTACCACACTTTCATAAAATGGCAATAAAAAAACCACCCCCCTAGTGGGGAGGTGGCACTCTTACAATCCTTCAGCAATCAAAAATGATCCGTGTCCTACAAGTTCGTGAGAACCAATAATGTTTTCCTCCTTGTGGTCCTCTGCATGCCGGCGGACAAGGTAGAGTTTCTTTTCTCCATCGTGCCCAAGCGGGGCTTTGCGTACATTATTTGCGTTCATTGCAGGCCCGATAATTTCTGCCTGCTTTGTTAATTTACCTTTAAGCTCGTATGAGCCGTGATCAATAATGACTCCCATAGTTCTTTTATGTTTTTTAGTATATTAACACATTTTCAAAAATAATCAATATCGTGCTATAGTACTCTCATGAACATTCTCTCTATAGAGACAAGTTGCGACGAGACGGGTATTTCAGTGGTCCGCCAAGAAAGTAGGACCCCTAAGATCACCCTTTTAGGAAATGCGCTCGCAAGCCAAATCGAGCTCCATGCACAATATGGTGGTGTATTCCCTGCCATGGCAAAGCGTGCGCATGCCGAAAAAATAATCCCGCTGACAATCGAAGCGCTCAAGCAAGCAGGGCTTCTTATTGAGAGCACGAGCACACTCGGGGACGATAAGCGAAAAGAAATCGAAAGCTTGTGCGTGCGAGAAGCAGAGATGATTGAAGTATTGGTCGAATTTTTCAATGTCTGGCAAAAGCCTGATCTCGACTATATTGCAGTCACTGTCGGCCCCGGGCTTGAGCCGGCACTGTGGGTGGGCATCAACACCGCTCGCGTTTTGGGAAGCATGTGGAATATCCCTCTCATCCCTATCAATCATATGGAAGGGCATGTTGTAACAGCAGCACTAGAAGAGGTGCGCGAAGTAAGCACTCAGAAGGACGGTCCTTCTGAGAAGAGAGTGTACGTGCTAAAAGAATTAAACTTCCCTGTTCTCTCCCTCTTAGTGTCCGGCGGGCATACAGAACTTGTGGTAGCACAGGGATATGGACAGTATGAAAAAATCGGACAAACTCGCGATGACGCAGTTGGTGAAGCCTTTGATAAGGTAGCGCGCATGCTCGGCCTTCCGTACCCCGGCGGCCCTGCAGTTTCAAAACTCGCGGCAAGCTTTCGCGCCAAAGGGGTAGAAAATCCGTTCACGCTTCCCCGCCCCATGCTTCACTCAGGCGACTATGACTTTTCGTATTCAGGCATCAAAACGGCAGCACTCTATACTGTGCGCGACCTCACTGAAAACAATTCAAGAGAACTGACTGAGGAAGAAAAAATGGCCCTTGCCGCTGCATTTGAAGACGCGGCTATAGAAGTACTCGTTAAAAAAACAATTCGCGCAGCTGAAGAATACGGTGTGCGAACAATCATCGTTGGCGGAGGCGTTGCAGGCAATACCTACCTCAAAGATAACCTAACGAGGACGGTCCTCGTTAGGTTGCCCCAGGTAACGGTATTGTTCCCCGAAGCGTGGCTTGCGACCGATAATGCTGTCATGATCGCCGTGGCGGCAGTCGCCCGCATCCAGGCCGGAAACATGTCTACCGAATTGCCGGAAAATCTCAAAGCAAACGGAAACCTTTCTATCGCCGCCACATAAGACAAAAAAGTTCTTGCAACTAATGTTGCAAGAACTTTTATTTAATACTCAGCAGTAGAAGCTGTTCTCAGAGCGAATGATAAAACATCTGTAGCCAACAAAACATTCTTTGCTTTTTCAATTTCATATGCTGGCAAGGCCGCGCATATCATTGCAGAAAGTTGACCTAAACTAAATGAAATTGTAGTTGCGTTCTCCGCTTTAATCAAATGCATCCAGGGAGCTGCGATGCCTGAGGACTTAATTTCGCTTAATCCTTTAAATAATTCAATTTGAGTCTTTAAGCGTTGCTTAATTTCCGAAGGAATTTCTTCTTCATGTTGCAAAGATTCTAAAAACTCTACGGATTCCTGTGCTGCCTGCCAGATTAAATCTAATGTTTTTTCAAGTTTCATATTTTCTTAAATAACGTTCTAATATACATTATAGCATATTTTATACTAAAGTCAATAACTATCAAAAAGCCCTATAAATTGGTACTATTTTAAGCATGAATCCTGAGCTACCGGAGAAACTTTTAAAGCCGTACGACCCTGCCAGTGAAGAGTCTCGTATTTACACGAAGTGGGAAAGTAGTGGCTACTTTACTCCTGAGAACATGATCAAAGACGGCCTCACTGCGCCTGATGCCGAAGCGTTCACTATAGTCCTCCCCCCGCCGAATGTTACTGGGCACTTGCACATGGGGCACGCAATGATGCTCACCGTACAGGACATCATGATCCGCTACAAGCGCATGGTAGGCTTTCGGACGCTCTGGCTCCCGGGTACCGACCACGCGGCTATTGCAACGCAATCGAAAGTAGAAAAAGAAATCCAAAAGTCCGAAGGCAAAAGCCGGCATGATTTGGGACGAGAAGAACTGTTGAAACGCGTGGAAGCGTTTGCACAAGCAAGCCACGACACGATTGTGAACCAGACAAAAGTGATGGGTGCAAGTTGTGACTGGACGCGCGAAGCGTTCACGCTCGACGAAGTGCGCACAAAAGCGGTACGCACCGTATTTAAAAGCATGTACGAAGACGGCCTGATTTACCGTGGCAACCGCATCGTCAACTGGGACCCAAAAGGGCAAACCACTATTTCAGATGACGAGATTGTGCACGAGAGTCGTAAAGCGACAATGTACACCTTTACCTACTCCAAAGACTTCCCTATCGCTATCTCCACTACCCGCCCTGAAACAAAAGTCGGCGATGTTGCGGTGGCGGTGCACCCTGACGACACTCGCTATGCAGAATTTGTAGGGAAAGAATACGATGCAGTATTTTGCGGAGTACCGATTCATATCAAAATCATTGCGGACCGTGAAGTGGAGAAAGATTTTGGCACCGGCGCACTTGGCGTAACACCTGCGCACTCTATGACCGACTGGGAAATGGCAGACCGCCACAACCTTCCGCGCCCACAAGTAATCAACGAATACGCAAAGATGACAGTGGGGGGCGACAACCTGATGGGCAAAAAAGTGGCTGAAGCGCGCGACACAATAGTTGCATGGCTTCGCGACGAGGGCTTGATGCAAAAAGAAGAAAGTATTGACCAAAATGTTTCAACAGCAGAGCGCACCGGTGGTATCATCGAACCGCTTCCAAAATTGCAGTGGTTTATCGATGTGAACAAGCCCGTAGCAGCCCGCGAAGGCAAAACGCTCAAAGAATTGATGCGCGAGCCTGTTGCAAACAGTGACATCAGCATCATTCCCGACTATTTTACAAAAACCTACTTCCATTGGATCGACAATTTGCGCGACTGGTGCATTTCGCGCCAAATTTGGTACGGGCACCGTATTCCAGTGTGGTACAAAGGAGAGGAAATATATACGGGCGTAGAGGCGCCTGACGGGGACGGCTGGGAGCAAGACCCTGACACGCTCGACACCTGGTTCTCTTCGGGCCTGTGGACATTCTCAACACTGGGCTGGCCCCACTCCGCCGAAAACCCGGCTCCGCGGGGCGATGCCCGAACAGATCTTGATATTTACCACCCGACAACAGTACTCGAAACAGGGCCTGACATCCTTTTCTTTTGGGTTGCGCGCATGATTTTGATGACGAAATATGCCCTTGGCACTGTGCCGTTTAAAACGATTTACCTCCACGGCCTTGTGCGTGATGCAAAAGGGCAGAAAATGTCCAAGTCCCTCGGCAACGCCATGGACCCACTCGACATTGCAGAAAAGTATGGCGCTGATGCCGGGCGTATGGCGCTGATCATGGGCACTGCTCCAGGGACAGACAGTAAGATTTCAGAAGACAAGATAAAAGGGCAAAAACACTTTGCAAATAAATTGTGGAATATCACTCGCTTTATTCTCTCGAGTACTGTAGATATGCCAGTCGACGCAGTGCTCTCTGAAGAAGACAGTATCATCTACGAAGCATGGCGCACAGAGCTTGCCGGCATCACGCTCGATCTCGACAACTACCGGCTCCACCTCGCAAGCGACAAACTGTATCAGTACATTTGGAAAACACTTGCCGATGATATCTTGGAAAGTAGTAAACCCCTCCTTGCAAGCGACGACGCTCTTGTAAAAACGTCTCGTCAAAAACTGCTCACTGTTCTCTTAAAAGAAAGTATCACTGCACTGCATCCGTTTATGCCATTTGTTACAGAGTCTCTATGGGAACTTCTTGATGAAAAACAATTACTGATGGTAACACGATGGCCGACCTCACACTAAGTCCAACAATGCTTGCGCTCTTGTTTGGCTTTACACCGGCGATATTTTGGCTATTGTTTTGGCTTCGCACTGATCGCGATAAACCTGAGCCATTTGGTCTCTTGTTGTTTTGCTTTATTCTTGGCGGAGCATCCGTATACTTTGCAACCATGCTCCAGCACGCGTCCACCGCCTTTGTGACAAATAAAGAAGCGCAAGTGGTGGTATGGGCGGGCATTGAAGAGGTGCTCAAGTTTATTACCTTTTACTTTATTGCCTTTCACAACCCCTATAATGACGAAGCATTGGACCCGGCAATATACATGATTGCAGTGGCGCTTGGATTTGCTGCACTTGAAAATATTTTCTATGTGCTCCAGCCCGGAATGAGTACGAACATTACCACGGCCGCCCTCACTGGCAGTATGCGATTCTTTGGAGCAACACTCCTTCATACTATCGCAAGCGCATTTGTCGGCATTGCAATCGGACTTACTTCAAAACAAAATCGTTTTGGCGCCATTATTTTCGGATTAGTAGGAGCAACCGCCTTGCATGCAACCTTTAACTTTTTTATACTAAAGAACGACACTGCAAGTGCGCTCCAAATTTATGGATACTTGTGGATCGCCGCTATTATCAGTCACGTAACACTTGAAAAGCTCAGACGTATTCCGAACCCCTCCGAACATTCTCCGGAAATACTCACCACCTAAATTATGAAAAAAACATCATTCTTCGAACGCCTTGCTGGAAATCTTCGCTTTAACGACAATGAAGAAGAACTTGATATTGATGAGGTTGTACCAGTGCGGGCCCATAAACCGCTTCCGGCAAGCAAACACCATCAACAAGGCCATGCACAGCATGCTGAAGCTCCTACAGCGCGCCGAGAACTTCCTTTAAACGCTCCTCCAAAAGCGGTTTCTGAAAGCAAGTCCGAAGCCCTACACCTGCACGACAATGATGAAGAAGTGGGCGAGCTCCCGGTTGATGTGTACGAGACTCCAAGCGAAATCATCATCCAAACCCTTATTGCGGGTGTCCTTCCTGAGCACCTCTCTATTGGTATCACTCGCGATGTGGTGAGTATCTCCGGCAAGCGCGAAGCAAACAAGGCGGTACCAAACGATGCGTATCAAATCCGTGAACTGTACTGGGGCTCATTTGAGCGCACGATAGAACTCCCTGAAGAGGTTGAGATTGACGGTGCAGAAGCAATCGAACGCCATGGCATGCTCATGATCAAGCTTCCCAAGCTCGACAAGAAGCGAAAGACCGTGCTCAAAATCAAGTCAATATAAAAGAAACAAAAAATACCCCTAGGGGTATTTTTTGTTTATGTGCTCGGACCCAGACTCGAATGCGACGACTATCACACTTCAGGACAGGTTCTACCACGTTTATTTGTGCTCGGACCCAGACTCGAACTGGGGACATCTCCCTCTTCAGGGGAGCGCTCTAGCCAACTGAGCTATCCGAGCAATTGGCCTTTATTTTATACACGAAAAAGTGCTTTCAGGCAACACTACTGGTTCGCCTGAAATTCCTTGAGCTGATCCAAAAGTGCTCCATAATCAGTGCCCGAACTATTCTCTTCACCAGAGCCTCCCAAGAGGCCATAAGCGCCCTTGAGCTGCTCCAAATAGGGCTGTATGAGGTACAAGGACATAATACCCACACCGATAATCACCAGCCAGTACAGCCATTTCATTACAGCCGCGGTTTTTTGGGCACGGCGCATAGCAACCAAAATTTTTGTTGTTTCGTCGAGCTTGTTTTCTATTGCTTTGAGCCGTGCATCAAGTAGCGGATCCATGATCAGTATTGTATCATATAAATATAATGACCAAACGACTTTCTCGGGGCTTTACCCTCATCGAACTCCTTGTCGTCATCGCTGTTATCGGCATTCTTGCGTCTGTTGTTATGGCAAGCCTCAACAGTGCCCGTGCAAAGGCGCGCGATGCCCGCAAAATAGCAGATTTTAAAAATATCAGCACCGCTCTGCAGTTGTATCAAGATAGCTACGGCTATATGCCTCCATCATACTTTACCTATGGAAGCAATAATGAGGCTGAAGGTGGGGGCAACTACGAGCTTTCCATGCAAGACCTGGTCAACGCCGGATTTCTTTCTGCTATTCCAAAAAGTCCGGGTGGTGCAAAGTATGCTTACTATAACTATTCCGGCGTTCCCTCAGTCGGAGCAATCTTGGTTACCACCCTCGAAGCGGCACCGAACAGCACCACCGGTATTCCGCCTTCATGTAGACCATGGACAGCGGGAACAAACTGGTGCAGTACGACAAGCAGTAAAGAATACTGTCTCTGCCACCCATTTTAAATTGTGCCACTGGTGGGAATTGAACCAACATCTAGGGCTTAGGAGTCCCTTGTTCTATCCAGTTGAACTACAGCAGCAAAGTACTACGCGGCAATACCAAGAGTTTCAGCAACTTTTTCTGCTTGAAAACCGACGAGAACAGTATCGTCTATCCTGATTACTGGCACGCCGAGCTGGTGCGTGAGCTCCATCATTTCCTGGCGCTTTTCCATATTGGCGCCTACATTATACTCTGTGTATTCCAAGTCCTTAGCCTTAAAAAAATCCTTTGCAAGGTTACAAAAATGGCAAGTATCGGTGCTGTAAATCGTGATTTTCTTCATATAGGATAATTATAGCACACGATACAATTAGTCATTCTTTAGCCCCAAACCTCGTACAATAACCTCCCACCAGTGACTAAAACGAGACTGTTTTTCTAGAGGTACAGGTTCAGCGACAAGGGGGCCGGTAATGATAATCATCTCTTCCCCTGGTTGTACCACATTGAACTTTGCGCGAAGCGACTGTTGCTGTCCGTCAGGAGTCTCTAAATAGGCATTTTCCTGCATCAAAGCAAGCTCCTTTTGTTCGAGCTTTATTTGCTTTTCCTTCAGCTCCCGTGTACGCCCTTTAATGGCAAAATACTTCTCAGCCAGGCCGATAACGGAGGTCAAAAGCATGAAAAAAGCGATCAGTGCGATCAGTGCTCCAAGCAGTCGTTTATATGAAAGTTTTGAATGGGGATGCGGCATAAGGATTTTGGCGTTTTTTGCGGTGGCATGCTAGCATAGTGCTATGCTATTCAATCATAACAGAAAACGGGTAGAATTTGTGTGGAAGATCATCGGCGTGATCATGATCATCTGCATGATTGCTTTCACCCTTCTTCCTCTCTTCCAGTAATTAGTTCCCGCGCCCTAGCTTTAGCAAAGGCGGGCTACTGCTTCATTACTTTGATAAAGACATCGTGCGGAATGTTGATAGATGCATGTTCTCGCATCTTCTTTTTCCCTTTTTTCTGCTTATCAAGCAGTTTGTTTTTGCGCGATACATCTCCGCCGTACAAGTGCCCGATCACATCCTTTCGAAACGCCTTGAGGGTACGACTCGCGATAATACGCCCAAATACTTTTGCCTGAATCTTCATCTCCACCTGCTGGCGCGGAAGCAGGCCTTCGAGCTTTTCAACAAACATATCTGCCTCTGCCTGTATGCGCCTTCGCGCAACCACCCGGGTAAACGCGTGCATCGGCTGGTCGCCGACAATAATATCCATACGCACCACGTCCGCAGTACGCATTTCATTTCCATCATACGCAATAGAAGCATAGCCACTTGTCAGGCTTTTGAGCTCATCAAAAAATCCCCGCATCAGCTCGCGAAGCGGAATAAGTGCGTTGATACGGCTTCTGTCTCCTCCAAACTGCTCGATCTCCCCCACTTCCGCTTCGTGTTCATATAAAAACGGCATCAAAGAACCAACATACTGAAGCGGAGTAATGATTGCAATATTCACCCATGGCTCCTGTACCGAAACCACTGTTCCGTCATCTGGGAACAAATGCGGAGAATACACTGAAATCGTTTTTTTGTCTTTCAGCGTCACTTCGTAGGTAATAGAAGGAAGCGTGACGATGAGTTCCAAATTAAATTCTCGGCGCAATCGCTCGGTAATAATTTCCAGGTGCAGCATCCCGAGGAAACCGCATCGGTATCCGCGGCCCAATGAGCCCGACACTTCTTCTTCGTATGAAAATGCACTGTCGGAAAGGCGAAGCCGGCCCAATGCCATGCGCAAATTATCAAAATCGTCCTGGCTTTCTGGGTAGATTGACGCCCACACCACAGGGCGCGGCTGGCTGTATCCCGGCAATCCGAGTGCGGGCTTTTTGGGGTCGATAATGCTGTCTCCCACTGAAGCAATACCAGGGCTTTTGATGCCGGTGACGATATACCCAATCTGTCCGTCTTCAAGGTTGCTCGTGGCAGTCGCTTCGGGCATGAAGACCCCTACTTCAAGCGCTTGAAATTGTGTCTTTGCAGCAGCAAACGAAACCGTATCCCCTTTTTTAATACTTCCAGAGAACATGCGCACAAACACGATCACCCCTTTATGGTTTGAATAGCTAAAGTCAAAAACAAGTGCCTGTACATTGGTGGTTTCAGCAGGTTTTGGTGCAGGAATGTCGCTGATGATGCGCTCCAATAGTTCGAGCACCCCTTCCCCTGTTTTACCAGACACTTCGCGCACATCCTCCGGGGTACAGCCCAATAAAAGACAGATTTCTGCCTTTGTTTCCGCTATGCGCGAAAGCGGAGAGTCGATTTTGGTCAAGCACGGAATAATCACGAGCCCGCTTTCGCGCGCCATTGCCAAAGTGGTCAAGGTTTGCGCTTGCACGCCCTGAGTCGAGTCGACCAGCAAGAGCGAGCCTTCCACTGCCTTGAGCGCTCGCGACACTTCGTAGGAGAAGTCGATGTGTCCTGGTGTATCAATCAAGTTCAGCATGTACTCCACGCCGTCCTTTTTGTGGAGCATGCGCACTGGCTGCATCTTGATAGTGATCCCGCGCTCGCGCTCAAGCTCCATATTGTCGAGCACCTGTTCGCGCATTTTGCGCGCTTCAATGGTACCGGTCACCTCAAGCATGCGGTCCGCAAGGGTGCTTTTTCCGTGGTCGATATGGGCAATAATACTGAAATTTCTAATGTTTTTGAGTTCCATAAGTGGTGTGACTATAGCATAGAAGGGTTATTTGGTAAAAAAATATTATTGACAAGTAAAATCAGCTACCTCGCTTGCAATCCAATACACTGCATTTGTTCTCTCTAGTCGAGTACCCAAGGAAACAGAGTGGTTGGGAAGGTAGCAATAATAGCCGTACGAGTAACCACTTCCACTATAAAATACATCTCCTATACCATTATTCACAGGATCTTTTGGTACACTTGAAAAAAATCCGGCGGTCACGAGAAAAGATAAAAAGTTACCCTGTGAGCTATAATCCCACCCCCCTGTATTTACTTCTCCGTATACATTTGTCATTGGAAGATAGCCGTATTGATCGTAATAGAGCTGTAGAGCGGTGTAAATATTTTTCATATCAGCAATACGCCGCACATCGCGTGCTTTGACACGGGCAGAGTTCAAGCTTGCCATCACCACTGCTGCCAAAATACCAATGACAGCAATGACAACGAGGAGTTCGATGAGGGTGAGACCTTGCATACCGATAGGTTGTGCTGTTTTTTTCATATATTCTATGGTGCCGGTTCAGGAGTAGGTTCAGGTTCAGGTTCTGGTTCAGGATCTGGAATTGGTTCAGGATCGGGTTCCGGGGTTGGCTCAGGTTCCGGGTCTGGTGTTGGTTCAGGATCGGGAGTGTTGTTTCCACCCCCATTATTGTTGTTCATAATATCCTCAAGCTCGCTCTTGGTCAGACAAATCTCTCCCTCATCATCTTCCACACACAACTCGCGTGTTCGTACTTGGCCGATACTCGCAATCCCCTCTGCAATACCCTCAAGGAACTCTGCGACTTTTGCTGCCA
>JBMOIO010000010.1:0-18696 GCA_049317285.1 Minisyncoccia bacterium
TAAATGATTAATTGTTAATTTAGAATGAGTGTCTGATGATTGGGGTACCTTGCAAGACGTTCTTTACCGCAAACAAAAAGAAGTGTGTCACCAACTTCAATCGGTTGATACTTCACAGTTGCGGCACGAGTTTCAATAGGCTTTGATCCATTCTTAACCTCATCGAAGTTCTTTTTATCTACCGCTCGAAATCGTAAAGTCCAAGTTTTCATATTATTTAAACAAAAATAGCTTCAGATTTTCTAAATTATTCGTCAGATAATTAACTCGTATGATGTCGCTTTTCAGAAGCTCATCAACTCTGTCATTATTCCTCAAATAGTGCTCTTCTTCTAGTTGTAATCCGTATTGATCTGATATTTTTTGTAAAATGGCTTCCATATTATTTTTTCCGAGCGATTATGTGAAAGACGTGCCAATGCTTCATATCGCCCTTGGCTGTCTTATCTTCCTTTTCTTCTTCCTTGAAAGAAATGATCTCTAAATCGCTGAGTAGATTTTCCGCTTGCTCTTTTGTGTGAAAAGTCATTTTCGGATTCGTCGACCACTCATCACGTTCTCCGAAAAACTGACCACAGAATATACCGCTCGACTTAAGAGAACTTTTTATTTTCGAAAAGACAGAATCAAAGTGAGCAGGATCTGTAAATGGCAAAGCATACATTGCGGACGCGAGATCATATTCATTCTCTAAAAAATCGAAATCTTCAAACCCGACAGTGAAAGCATGAAGCCTGTCGCTCGGAATATTCTTAGCCTCTTGTTCCATGAGAGGGCTTTTATCGATCACGGTAACATCAAAGCCCTGCTCAAGTAGATACTTCGTATCGTTGAGTGCACCACCGACAATATCGATTGCCTTATTTTTCTCGGCAACATATTCAAACGCCTTCACCAACAAGGGGCGTGGAGGTTTTGCTTTGGTTACTTTGTAGTAGTCTGACCAATCTTTTTGAGACTCTGAAAAAATTTCCTTTAATAGAGGTTCCTGCATTACAACGTGACTGCATCCATATTGAGCGAAGATTGAGTATTCTTGTTTAATATATTCCTCTATTTTGCCAACGATATATTTATCGCGTATTTCGCTTGAGGCGCGAGATACTTTGTTAACAATCGTCTTCAGCTCGACAGGATTAACTACACTATAGAAAAAATCAGTATCATTCTCATTAAAAGCGGTATGAAAAATATCGACATGAATCTTCTTCATTGATTCAAGTGAGAAATCAAAATCACTCCACCCACTTTCTTTTTTATCGCCCTCTAGAAAGTGCATTATATATTCTTCAAATACTGGTTTTGGATTTTGCTTGCAACCCCATTGGTGAACAACACGAGAGAAGTAATAACACTGAATTTGTTCTCTTGTAAATTCTTTTTCTAGTTGAGAACGTTCCCATTTTTCATCTGGTTCAGGCGAATATGTTTCTACACCTGCTTGATGTGCAAGGTAGGTCGCAAGGCCCATTCCACCATGTTTGAGGATCGATTGCTTTTCGTCTGCCTCATCTGGTCGCTTACCGCCTTCAACGAAGACGATCCTTTTCCGATTTTCTGTCTCAGATAAAAACTTGTTCCAAAATTCTCTTTCTTCAACCCATTGAGTATCTTCTGGGTTAAACGAGTGACGTTCTCCAAAATAATAGAGAAAATTTGAACCCGCTTTTATCATAAGAAGATACGGGGTTTTGTGTCGGTTTTTTTGATATTCGTCATAAGTCATTAAAGGCATATGTTTATAAATTATTTACTTTTATGATCAGCTCCATTTCTGGGATAGTTGCACCACTCTTCATTTTCCATTTATCATCGGACCATCTTTTACCAGTATCTGTAAAACCTAATTTTTCGTAAAAAGATATGGCATTTTTGTTGTAAGTAGCAACCTGAACAATGGTATCTTTTGTCGAATCACAAAACTTTTGCGCTTCTTTCCACAACATTTGACCGATGCCCCTTCCTTGGAATTCAGGGAGAACATAAATTGTCCTTAGCTGATTATTATTTTCATTGCGAATCATCGTTGAGACCCCAACAACCTGATCACCAGATTTTGCAACAAGTCGCAGTTGATTCGCTGGAGCATTTGCAATATTCTCCTGTTGCTTTTTCACTCGCTCCTCCGTGAAATGGTCTTTATAACTTTCCTCAACATCTTCCTTGGTGATGCCAATTTCTTCGTTTGGATATGTATCGAGCCAGGTTTTATATAGAACAGTCGTAATACCCAGAGCGTCTTCTGGAACTGCTTTTAGTATTTTTATATTTTGCTCTTTATTATTTTCCATAAATTTGATCTCGCATCTTTTCGAGTTTTGCAATTAACTCTGGATCGGTTATCTGCTGAAAACGAGGAATCGCCTTGCCATCTTTCGTGACATTTTCGTTGAACATTTCTAGCGGCCTTGCTTGATAGGTAGCAGGTTTGAACCAATCATTTTCGTATAGAGGTCGATACAGCACAGTGAAGGTCTTTTCCTCTGTGTGACGAGCAATGCCAATCACCTCATAAGAATAGTCGTTGAATGGACCATTCGGATCGTGTTTGTAGTGGTAATAAAATCCAGTAGGAGGTATTTGCATAATTATTGCTATTTTAGCAGTTTTTTCGACCTTTTTGAAGCCTTTTGAGGGGCACTTGGTACCCTAGCTTACATATCGAAATTTGTGTAGTCAGTTACCAACTGGACGACTTTGGGGATCAGCGTCATCAGTTAAGGGGTGAAAGATGACGATATCGAAGCAATCATAAATGCCTCAAAGCATTTCAAATATCGTGAGCCGACTGGCACTACGCCGTTCAATCGTATTTCGAAGTTGCCTGAATCCAAACGGCACCTGAAAATGGCAATCAAGGAGCGGATCAGGCTACTGGTTGCTTCATACATTTCATTGGCCTCTTTCATCGACGATGACTTAGTAGATTTTCTTGAGAGCGGTGATACTAAAAAACATAAGCGTAAGGTTATACGAATATACAACCGAGTATTCAGGGATTTTGAGAAAATGAGGAAAGAAGTTCAAATCTTTGATCCATTCAAGCAATAAAAGATTGCGAGGATGCTTCCTAAAACTGTATCAGTTTGGGCTTAGACAAATGCCACATTATCTGATAATGTATAGGCATGTCACAGATGACGCGAAATTCTTATTATTATCAGACCGAAGCCTTTTCTAGAGGTCTGATTTTTGCGTTTATCTAAGAGAGCCACCAACTCCTACCGAACACAAACACCAGCCTTCTAGGGCTGGTGTTTTAAGTTTCGACTAAACACTAATTAATAGTAAAATATAACAACATGAATGTCATAACTGACGAATCAAAAATACAAGCTCTGTTTGAACGAGGAATCATTGTTGATATCCTTCCTTCGAAAGAGCAATTTATAGAGCGGCTTAAAAGCGGCAAGCGTCTTCGCATTTACCACGGTGTCGATCCTGTGGCGAGTACTCTCCATTTGAGCCATGCAAAGAATTTCATGGTTCTCGAACAGCTTCGTCAGCTAGGACACGAAGTCATTGTTCTCTTCGGCGATTTTACTGCTCGTATCGGTGATCCTGATAAAAAGAGTGTAAGAAAACAACTTTCTGAGGAAGAAGTAGGTGAGCATGTAAAACTTTGGCGAAAGCAGATCGACCCGCTTATCGATTTTAACGCAAAAGATAATCCTGCCCGAATCGCCTTTAACTCCGCCTGGCTTTCCAAGCTTTCTCTTGCGGATGTGATAAAGCTTTCTGCAAACTTCACCGTTCAGCAGATGCTTGAACGAGACATGTTTCAGAAAAGAATGAACCAAGGGGATCCTGTCTGGCTCCATGAATTCATGTACCCCTTGCTTCAAGGATTCGACAGCGTCGAATTGGATGTCGATGCTGAACTCTGCGGCACCGATCAAACGTTCAATGCTCTTGCTGGACGAACGCTTATGAAGCGCCTGAAGGATAAGGAAAAATTCGTGATCATCAATAATTTGATGGAAAATCCGAAGACGGGCGAAGTGATGTCCAAAAGCAAAGGCATTGGCGTATTCCTCAATACGACTGCATTTGAGATGTTCGGCGCAATAATGGCTGAAGCTGATGAGATGATAGAGGTGCTTTTCAGAAACTGCACTCGCTTGCCAATGTTAGATATGCAAAATATGTTAGATCAAGGGCCAAAAGAAGCAAAGTTTGTGGTTGCCTTTGATATTGTCAAAAGATTCTTCGGTGAAGATGTTGCAACAAAGGCAAAACAGGAATGGGAAGATACTTTCAGTAAAGGCGGGCTGCCTGACGAAATAATCGAAATCAATGCGGCATCAGATGAGGCTCTTATCGATGCTTTATTGAAAGCAAAGATCGTACCTTCGAAGACTGAGTGGGGTCGACTGATAAGTGAGACAGCTGTAAAAATTCTTGATCGGGATGGAACTGAGATTGAGAGAATTGAAGAAAAGGATTTTAAAATCACCAAGCCTTTGATTCTTAAAATTGGAAAAAAGAGGTTTATTAAAATTCTCCTTGAAAATAAGTAGATCTACACGGTTTTTCTAGCTAAAAAGTTACCAACTTCGAGGGTCTTGAGACGCTTTGGACTCCTACTAGAGAATATGCCAAGTATGTTCTACGCGAGGGTACGGCGATCGAGAAGCGAGAGCTGATGGGACACCTTCGAAGCCGACTAGTTCTCAACAACAAGAAGATTACCTTACTCAAAGAAGAAGCCGAGTAAAGGAATCGGCTGTAATCCGCTACAATCGGCTATACGGTATATAGCTGTATTAATTTAATCTGATACAAACTAATACTATCTAATACACCATCTGTATCAGATTACGCAGAAATTGCTCTTTTTCGAGGAAAAGAGTTAAATGAAGATATCTATGAGTCAAGATGACCGAATTAAAAAATTCAACGAATATCTCAATACCATCCCTTTGGAAAAGTTACATGCCGAGGGTGATAAGCAGCACAAAAAAGATGAGGAGGATTTCCAAGCGTTATCGGGAGACGATATTGCCGACATGATTGAAGAAAGAAAAAGAACGGGAGTATCCATGGCAAAACTTGTTCAAAGGCTGAAGAACGTGAAGGTGCAAACTATTATCTCGCCAGGACCAGGTGTACCTGAGATTGCGGCGAGGAAAAGGAACCGAGGCAAAGGAGCAGATTCAAATCAGACCTAGGTTCTCAAAAGGATAATGTTTCTCATCAGGATTGTATTTAGTCTCAATGGCACCTTTGGCTGATCTGTTCAACACGAGAACTCCATTGTATTTTCTTGCTTTGCATTCGACCATGAGATCAAAAGTGGTATCAAGATCGACTGTCGGATATATTTGGGCCATGCGGTAGATTTCTTTTTCTGGATCGGCTTTGCCTAGTATCACGACTGGGGATTTTATTTTTGGATTCTTGGTGAGCAATTGCCGATTCAGTTCCTGCATTGACGGTATTTGAGTAACTTTGTGTATGTGGCACAGGATTGTAGTCATCTCGTCATATGCTTTATCGTCAGAAAGTTTAGTACGAAGCAAAAAATCAACAAGGCTTTCTGGAGAATTTCCATCATAGGTAACAACCTCAACATCCTGAATGGCAAAATCGTTATCTCTGATTTTCTTGTCATAACATCCCGTTCTTATGTCTGGGCTTCCTTCTTTATCATCAACAATCTGCATCCAGAATTCTCTGTCGAGCATTTTAATTATTCCGATGAGAGAAATTGCCGTGACAAAAGCCTCGCAGGTTTTTCTGTAGAATTTCTTTTCTGGAGTAATTTTTCCTTCCGATTCTAATTTCTTAAAGTGATGAATGACATTTAGAGGAGAAAACCATATTTTATTGTTAAGGGAAAGTTGATTCATGAGGCAATCATACACTTAATAGTTTAATTTTAATATAAAAAGAATGAGCCTCCGCGAAAAAATTTCGCGGAGGCTCAAGTATTCAAGAGGGACAAGCCCTCAAGGGATCAAGAATCACTTCCTGGCAGCCGACAACCCGAGGTTGCCGATGCGGCCGTCAGCCCAGTAGCGGTTGACGCGGAGCCCGCGGGAATCGAAGCCGCCGACGACGACACGGCGACCGTCCGAGTCGAGACTGGAAGTTCGAACGTAGATGCCTTCGTAGGAATCGAAAAAGAGTCGGACACTACGAACCTCGAAATAGGTCGTGATGAACCAGCTCATCTCGGCGACGTTCGGCACCTCCTCGAGTGCGGAGAGAAGCTTGTTCTGCTCGTTCCAGTTTTTGCTGGTCGAGTTCGAAACAGGCGTCTTCTTGATCAGGAGCCAGCCGAAGGACGTCTTGTCCTTGCGGGCGAACTTCTGATCGGCATACCATCCACCCGTCTTCGAGGAGAAGTGGGCGGATTGGATCTCCCGAACGTCGAGCGTGGACATCGCTGTGGGCGGTGCAGGCATGACGGCGTAACCGTTGGCCTTACACCACGTGAGCACGTCCTCCGACGACAGACTTTCGGCAAGTGCCGTGATCTGTTCGACAGTGTAAACGATGCTCGGGCGAGCCTTGGTGACTTCCTCGGGCATAATGAAATCCGCGCCGAGGATTGACTGGGCCAGACCATAGTCGGGCGCTTTGGCTGAGAAGCGACGGATGCCTTCTGCGAGATACACGGCGAAGCCGGGATGCTTGTTCAGGATCTTTGCGCTTTCGTCGTTGAGTCCCGCCTTGTTGTATTGGGCGCGGAACGTTTCGGTAGCTCTCTCTCCTTTCGGACTGTCTGCGGTTACCAGTGCAGACGTGTTCAATGTTTTCATCGACATCATTTCCATTTGCTGATTTACCGAGAACGCTCGGAACGACTAGCCTCAGTTTGAGACGAGCTTTCTGGGCCCTGATTTAAGGCTCAAAAAGCTCGTCTCAACAGTGATTCTCTATCAAAGAACTACTCATGTAGTATAGCAAAGAAATGGCTATTTGTCAATGATTTTGGTGGTCTGTCAATATGTACGCTATAATGGCATTATCTTGCTAATGTAGCTTGGATTACGGTTCAAGTTCGCGAGATATCTCGCCTTGAGATATCGCCAGAGTGCCAGTGGTTTACGGATCACAGCAGAGCGCGATTAAGGATAGAGAGAACTTCTTGTTCGCTTCTAGTGGAGGTGTTTTGAAAAAGACTACTCCCGAATAAAATTCAGAGATGAGAGGATATAGACTCGTAAGAGTAGTAAACCTCGATTCTCGGTGACACAGGCGGAAGCAGGCAATATCTCGACTCGGACGGTCGCCGTGTCTACGTCGGCAACTTCGATTCCAACGGGCTCAACGTCAACAACTACTGGGATGACAACCGCAACGACAACATCGGGTTGTCGGCTGCCAGGCAGTCAAGCTCTATCCGAAGAAACTTCCGCCACAAAAGCGGAAGTTTCTATTATCGGTCTCTGGTCGACTTTATCCAGCCTCCAAGCATCCTCCCTATTTCGTCGAGGTTGGCTTCAATGATGATATACTTTTTGCCGTCGATCGCCTTTACATCCTTCATGAGACGAATGCAGATGCGAAGAAAGTTAAGTCTCACGCTTGTCTTTTCAAGAGTGGGAAGCTTCTCTGATTTGGTCTGCTGACTTGCATATAATATCCCTTCCAAGACTTCCACAAGAAGATTCTCGCACTTCTGCCAGAGGGTGTATCTATCTTGCTTGGGAACGAATAGGCGCAGATTATAGAAATCCTTGTAGAGATCGTAACTTTTCTTGAAAATCGGTATGTCTGAGTCATTCATATATGAAATTTATAAGGATTTATATTGGTCAATAATTTCTCCTCAATCTCTATTCAGAGCTTGGGAGATATTCAAGTCTGATAAAAGGAACAAACCTGATGTTGCGGAGTTTGAACTTCACATTGAACAGAATATCTTTGACTTGTATCGCGACCTGAAGAATCAGACGTATCGGCATGGGCCATACAAAGGATTTTGGATACATGATCCTAAACTCCGACGGATACATAAAGCGGTCGTCCGAGACCGCGTACTTCATCACGCCACTTTTGCTGTGTTGAATAAAATATTCGAGCCGACATTTATTGATGATTCGTATTCGTGCCGGATCAACAAAGGCACACATAAAGGCGTCGAGAAAGTTGCGAGTATGCTTCGTGCGGTGAGCAAGAACAACACCCACCAATGCTATGCCCTCAAATGCGATGTGAGAAAATTCTTTGACTCTGTCGACCACCAAGTGCTGAAAGACATCCTTAACAAGAAAATCAAGGATCAAAAGACAATTTCTCTTCTTGATGAGGTTATTGAGAGTTACGAGAAAAGCGGAACTTGCGAGAGAGAGAGAGTAAAACGCTGCCGCTTTTTACTACCAGTACCTATAAAGGGGTGCCTATCGGCAACCTGACTTCGCAGATTTTTGCCAACATTTATATGAACGAGTTTGATCAATTCGTTAAGCATGGACTCCGTGTAAAAAATTATGCCCGCTACACCGACGATTTCCTGATTATATCAGAAGACAGAAGATATCTCGAAGAACTGCTGCCGAATTTACAGGATTTTTTGAGAGATACACTGAAGCTCGAATTGCATCCAAACAAAATATCCATACGGAAATTTCACGAAGGCATAGATTTCCTCGGATACGTCATATTTCCGCACTATCGACTGCTTCGATCAAAAACCAAAAAGAGGGTTTTGAGGAACGTACGGAAAAAGATGGCGCGCTATCAAAAAGGACTGATTCCTGAAAATCACCTGCACCAGAGTATGCAGTCTTATTTAGGTGTTTTGTCTCATGCAAATACCTACGAGATGACGGAAGATTTGAAGAATCAGTATTGGTATTGGCTTAAAGATTAAGCGATTACTGATTCCTTGATCGGCTCCTTATCAATCACAGTTCCACAACCATTTTTACACGCATACTTTCCATTATCGTCGCCGTAGTGCTTTTCTAGTTTCCACCATCCTTGAGAATGAGTGCAACAAACCTCACATGGCTTTGCATGGTTCTCGTCATACATGTAGCTTCCTATACCATGACATTTTTCACATTTCTCATTAGTCATACGTATATTTTATTAAATAATTACTTCCCAAACAACTTCACTTCTCCTGTTTCTTGATCCTGCGTGAGAAAATCAACCTTCGTCGCCCCATCTTCGCCAACAGGATCGTCGAGCGACCATGCCTGAAGCGGTCTCATGCCACGAGCAGAATATTCAAGCGTTCTGAACAAATAGCCAATGAACGATCCTGTGTATTTGTAGCAACGAATACAGTCTCTAATCTTGTCATCAATGTCTTCTCCGTAGCCTTTCCACTTGAACAGCTGATAGTACTTCTCGATCCAGTCATCAACCATGTAGCGCAGCCACTTGAGCAGCTCTTGTTGGGCTAAGACATTGCCTTTCTGTGCAATTCGGACAAGTGCGATGACGATTCGATTACGGATTTCCTTATCATCAGTACTTCCGAGAGCAACAAACGTGTAGAGTTTATCCTTGTGTTTCGTGAGGATCGCATCCACCTCCGCTTGATTCTCGTAAGGCCTCGCTGTTTTGCGCTTGAAATATTGCCACCGATTTACATACTTCTTGTTGAGCGCATAGGTGAACCTATCCCAGTCAATATGATCGTTTTCAGTCCTTAGATTTATTCGTATATAGGTATATACCGCAGGAGAGTGAATGTGAATCCATGTACTGCTGAATGTTTTTGGCTTTTTCTTTTCAAGAAGTTTGTTGATTGTTTTAACAGCAGTATCAAAATCCATTCTGTAATTATATAAACAACAAAAGACCAAGAGAATTCTCTTGGTCTTTTGTGCAATCTAGTAGGGTTCGTGGGTCGCACTACTCTCGCGAGTAATCGGGACACACCGATACTAAATTGTCAAGGCGGAGGCGGCGGGATTCGAACTCGCGGTACGGTTTCCCATACGACTGTTTTCAAGACAGTTGCCTTCAACCACTCAGCCACGCCTCCGTACTTCGCTCTATCAAGCGATACTTCATGGTTAGTGAAGTTCTCGCACTTTACCATAGCCTGGCTCGCTTTTCAATTGTGCTGTGATACCATTCCAGAGTATGAAATATCTCGGCCTCGACTATGGAACCAAGCGCATCGGTATTGCGGTTTCTGACGAAAGCGGCGAATTTGCATTTCCGAAGATGATTGTTGAAACGGAGGCAAAAGCGCTTGCGGTGATTCAGTCGCTTGTTGTTGAAGAAGGGGTGGGGGCAATCGTTCTTGGAGAATCCGTTGCGGAAAATGGGTTGCAAAATGAGGTGTTTCGCGCGGCGCTTCGCTTTAAGGAAAAGCTCGCTCAGATCGTAGTAGTCCCTATCGTGTTAGAAGAGGAGGGTTTCTCGACTGTTGAAGCCCACCGGTATCAGATTAAAAAAGGAAATCGTGACGATTCTGCAGCTGCTATCATATTACAACGCTATCTTGACCGATTAAAACGCTAAGCATCTGTTATACTTATCCGGTATTACTAATTCAAAAAATAAATAAATGGCTGAATCAAAAAAAGAAATTGCTGGAACGTGCGATTGCACCACAAATGGTGGGATGATTATGAAGCGTCATATGATGCACCGAATGATTTTTGTTCTGCTTGTGGTTATACTCGCCTTTTGGTGCGGACTGAAGCTCGGTGAGATCAAAGGATTCATGGCTGCAACCTACGGCTATGGCATGCATCACCGCACAGGGATGATGCTCTACGACATGAGCGACCGCCCAATACTCATGGAGAAAAAAGGTATATCAGCACCCTCCCCCGCTGAAGCTCCTGCAAGCGAGTCAGTGGAATAAGTTCCACGCACCAAAGCAAAATACCCCATTTGGGGTATTTTGCTTTATACTATTGTATAGTGAAAAACAAGGGCTTTACTCTTATAGAACTTCTCGTCGTCATCGCAGTGATTGGCATTCTCGCATCTGTTGTTATGGCGTCCTTAAACTCTGCGCGTGCCAAAGCGCGCAATGCTCGGCGCAACAGCGACATCAAGCAACTTATTTCTGCATTTAATTTAGGAATTGACACTAGCGGCAACCTTCCTAATCCAGCAACGGGTAACTGGCACTGTGTCAGTGCCACCTGTTATGAAGGATGGGCTTCTGCATACCCGGTAAATGCAACCGTCGATGCCTACCTCGCACCGTACCTTCCAACCAAGCCGTCTGACCCTGTCGGAGGATCGCGCGGGTACGGGGGGTATTTGTATTTTTACGAATATCCTCCTTTGCCAATGGTTGACGGCACCAGTTTGTCAGGGAGTATGCTTACCTGGATACAGGAGCTTCCCAACAATGCGGGTATCTGCGGACCAGGCAAAGTCTACAGTATTGGCCCTAGTTGGGTTCAATGCATTTCACTGATCGCTCCCTAATCAAACGCATTTACAAATTACTATACACTTATTACTATGAAAAACCGTTGCTTGTCCGCTCGTCCAAAAAGGAACGTGGCGGGGTTTACATTAATAGAGCTCCTTGTCGTTATCGCAGTGATCGGCATTTTGGCATCTGTTGTACTTGCATCTCTGAATAGTTCACGCGACAAAGCAAAGCGTGCCCGTGCCATGGCGGACCTTAAATCCTTGCGAAATGCGATTGCGCTTTTGGAATCCGATACGGGAAAATGGCCAAATGGGTGTCGCATTAACATGCCTGCAAATGCTGAAATATTTCTCGATGCCACGTCCTCTGGTATTAACACGCGCCCTTCTGTGGGGGTCACTGACGCTGCGGGTGGCTGTGAATGGACCGCGGGTGAAGTTGCTTCATGGAACGGGCCCTATGCTTCGGCAACCATTGACGCTTGGGGGTGGAGTTATTATTTTGACCCTGACTATATTCTTGCAGACGGCTCAGTCGTTTCGGTTATCATCTCACTAGGTCCAAATGGTGCAGTGAACTATCAAAACGAATCAGGGGGCTCTGACGACATCGTTCTTCGACTGCAATAATTTCTTTTATTTGTATATACTACTGCAATGGTACTCCCCCCAGAAAACTATAAAGAAGAACACGCCCTTAAAGAAAGTGCCCGCGAATTCGTCTATGGCGCGCATAAACAGGTGCGAACACGCCTTCGAAGCTTTGTGGACTTCGTCCGCGAACAAGGAGTGGTGGGGCTCGCTATTGGTTTCCTTCTCTCTGGCGCCGTATCAAAAACAGTCTCATCATTGGTTGAAAATGTCATCAACCCCCTTATTGGTCTTGCAATGGGGCGCGTGAACTTGGCAGACAAAACTATTGGTGTGGGCTCGGCGGCAGTAAAGTACGGCGCGTTTGTTTCAAGTATCGTAGACTTTATTATCATTGCTGCCGTCATCTACTTTATTTTCCGAGGGCTTGGACTTGATCGGCTTGATAAAAAGAAAGAGTAGCGTGATACACTACTCCTATGCCGGAACTGACCTGGACCACACTTGAATTTGAGCAAAAAGACCGCCACCCTGACTGGGTGTACTACGCCGGGCTTGCAGCCGGCATCATCGCGGCAGTATCATTTTTCTATGGCAATATATTCTTTGGTATTTTTGCAATTATTGCAGGAGTTACCGTCATCATCTACGCCTTTCACTCTCCTAAAACACTCACGATTGCAATCAATGATGCCGGGGTGTCGATTAATGAAGACTTGATTCCGTACGCATCAATCAAGCAGTTCTGGCTTGACGAAAGCGGGAAACAGGATAAGCTGTTACTGCTCGTCAAAACTGTCTTTATGCCGATGACTTCCCTTCCTATCGAAGGAGTCACAGCTGAAAGCGTCAGAGCGGCACTTACTCCCCACCTGCCCGAAGTCGCCATGCGCGAAAGCACAAGCACCAAACTCTTCGACCACCTGGGATTCTAATCCCACTTCGCTTAACAGCTTCGCGGGATAAGACAATACCTCTCGCCGTTTACCCAAAGGGCACAGGCAATGGAAGGAGTATTATATAAATTGAGAATTAAATATCCTCTCGTCGTTCAATGGATAGGACGTAACTTTGCGGAAGTTATGATGTAGGTTCGATTCCTACCGAGAGGACACTATAGGACTGCTCATGCAGTTTTGCTCAAATAACCTTTGTTTTTCAAGGGTATTAAGAGGTTCTAACCGTTCTTTTATGGCTTTTACTTCTTGTGAGACTTTTTTCATTGGGAAAAGCGATTTCTCCATATCAATACTGATTATTTTATCCTTTATGACTAGGTTCGAACCAAGTGTTGAAAGTATGCTTCGCTTCGTCTGAAGTGATCCATTATTGAACCGTTCCTGTGCTTTTTCAATAAACGTGAGCATTTCATCAGAAGTTTTATTCCATTGATCAACTCGATTATCAGTGCGCTCAAGATGCTTTTTTAACTCATTCTTTTGAGTAAGGTACTGTGCCTGCTTTTTGGCGAAATCCTCTGGGTTTATTTCTCCCGATGCCCTCATATCAATGAGACTGCTTAACTTCTCTACAACAGCGTTATACGCCTTCTGTTGCGTCCCTAGAACGACTTGTTGAGTGTTTGCCTCCTGCTCATTCTCTTTCTGTAACCACTTCATAGCAAAAGTATGAAATTCGGGCGGTATTTCAATACTACTAATTTCTTTAGTGATTTGCTTTTTGAGTTCCTTTACTTCGATTGAACCTTGTGTGCAATCAATAGTAATTCGCTTTGTGCAATGGTAATAAACATAGGTGTGGACATTGCCATTTTTCTGACGCTTCGTCTTTGTTTCAGCAGTAATCACTCCTCCACATTCACCGCAATGCATCATGCCCGTAAACTCAAATATATGTTCCTTTGGGCGAGGTTTCCCTTTTCTTCCTAAAAGGACTTGTACTCGATCAAACTCTTCTGCGGTTATCATAGGATTATGTATGCCTTGATGCCACTTGCCGCTTCCACTAGGAAACTCAAACATGCCGTAGTAAAATGGATTTCTAAAAATCCAGTAAATACCACTTCGTGCGAGCTTCTTTCCATTCTTTGTTCGCAGTCCCCATTCTTCAGTTGCTATTTCCCTGATATGAAGAGCTGTATACGTTCCTGTAAGCATTAGCTTCCACATCTTACGGACCAATTCAAATCGTTCAGGGTCATTGTGTATCTCCTTATTGCCCTTCATTTGATATTTGTCGTTCATATAGCCAATAGGTGCTTTCGTGGGCAATTTCCCCATACTTGCACATTTCTCTAGTCCTCGTTTTATGTCTATCCCCTTTTTGTCATTCTCCATTTTAGCTTGGGTACAAGAAAGCATGAACATAAACTTATCCATTGGTGTGTTTCTATACGTTTGAGCAGGGGTCACAATCTCAATTAGCTTATTTCTATCCATCAAATCAATTAGAATAGCCGAGTCAATTGCATTACGAGACAGACGATCGGCGTGCCAAACAATAATGCCTGAAATTTTTCCTTGTTCAATAGCATCAACCATCTTTCTAAATTCGGGTCTATTGTTAGTTATCTTTGCAGATTTTGACTCGGTCAAAAAGTTCTCTTCAGAAATAGAAACACCTAAACCACGAGCAATATCATTTGCCTTATCAATTTGCGAGCCGATCGAGAGTATTTGACGGTCCTCTGACTCACTCGATTTTCGGCAGTATGCAGCGTAGTTTATTTTTTGCTCGATTTCAGTTTTCATATTTATTTCGTCTTTGCTTTATCAAGAAACTTTTGAAACTCTGCCTTTTCTATTCTGAACTCTTTTCCGAGCTTATACGCTTTAATCTTCTTTGCATCAATCCAGCGATAGATCGTCATGACATTCATTCCGAGTTTATCGGCCAAGTCTCGTGCTGTATAAAAATCTTTTTCCATATCTTTATTATACTTTACTATTCTTTACATCGCAACTTTAAGAAAGACGCTTTAGCACCTTCTCCAGAACAACCCTTTCTTGATCGGAAAGCATAAGTGTATCGCTCGTACCCTCTCGTATATCCTTCAATTTTTGAACGATTTTAACGGCACTTTCGCTATTCATACTGCCGTAGCCATAAGAGCCAAACGTCGTGCCGACGTTCTCGTGCCCGAGGTTCATGCTGATTGCTCGCTTCTCTTCTTCGGTAAGCCGCTTTTTACTGAGGATATTTACTACTAAATGACGGAATGAGTGTGGATGAAAGTAAGGCAAGCCAACATTCTTGCACCGCTTTTCAAAAATCTTACGTGCCGCACCCGTACCGACCCATGCACTTTGCCCGATTGATTTTTTACTGTAGCTATTTTCTCCATCTGTGAATGAACCTTCTGTCACAGGGAAAATGGGGTCATCTGAATGAAAGTCCTTTGAAATCAGATAGTCATACCATTCCATAAAGTATTTCTCTGGGTCATCCCAACCAATCGGGAAGAATGTTGTGAGTATTTTTTTTGAGTTCTTTGTTTTTACTCCATCACCAGGATTTTGGTCGATCTGTTTGAGTTCTTTATCAAAGCTTTTCATCTTGAGCGATATAATTGCAGAAATACGAGCACCTGTGATAAGTGCAAACGAGATGAGTGCTCTATCCCTCATATCAATTTCAGACTTTCCATTAATGCCCTCGATTATCTTTTTGACATCATCAAAAGTGGGCATTTTCTTTGTAGTCCCTGAACGTGCTATTTGAGCATCTGCTTTTGAGAGACGTAGATACTCTACATCGCCTTTTATTATCTTGCTCCTATATCTTGGCTGATCTGATAGCCATACAAAGAACTTTTTTATGCGACGTAAGTAGTTGTACTGGGTAACGAGAGAGATTTTCCCTGACTTTGTTTTTGAAGGTCGAGTACCAATCCAATCGGTAAATGCCACCGCTTTCGATTTATCATAGGTGGAGAAATCCTCATTTCTGGTGAATACTTCCCATTGATGTATCGCCTCGGCGTGAGAGCGGACCGAGCTTTTTGAAAACCCCCGAGCACCCTTGAGTTGCTCGAAAAACTCTCTTTTTATTGCTTCATTTTCGTAAGTGGTATTTGTCATAGAGAGTTACTTGAAAGGTAGTGGAGTCGGCTTGAATGGTTTTAGAGCTTTCACCATATTCTCAAGGAGAATGATGTTAGGCATTAAGTCATTCGCTGCTTGGAACTGCTTTTTCTTAACGCAGGCCTTCTGGATTTTTGTTAAATGCTCGACCTCTGACTCTAGAGCCGATATGACATATGGAAGATTTCTTGGGCTGATATTGAGGGATACTTTTTCTTCAGGTAATGGTGGTGTTTGCATAAGATTAGTAGGATATTTATATGGTAATAATAGATTCATTTTAGGGAGTTTTTTGTCGTTGAATTGATTGGTTCGTTTATCGCTCATAGTGGACATTTAAGTGAGAAGAGTGAATATCATATAGTCCTTTTGAGAGAGTTAGATTGTCCTGCACATTTTCCCGCTACAGACACGGCATATAGCCATTTTGTGTTTCTGTAACTTCTTAATCGAGCCACGCTTGGCACTTCGAGCGGCCTTACAAGCAAGGCAATAAAACTCATTTCGCTTCAGTTTTACTTTCTTTTTTGAGTCCTTCTTTTTCAAGAAATCCTTGATTTCTGAGCCAAGCATAAGTATCGGCTTCTTACTACTAGGAACGATGGGTAGTCCATTTTCGATCCAGCGTAAGCAGGTTTTTTCACTGACATCTAAGCAATCCGATAACTCTTTGATCGTGTAGCTCATGGAACCGTAGATTTTTTGACGGTTAATCCTTGTCATAGAATTAACGCTTATTGTTAGACTTCTCTACTATCCCCACTTGATGCGACTCGGGACCGAGCACTGCCTTATAGAGATTAACTAGGCGGTTAGCACGAAGTACCGCTTCAGCATCGCTTAAAACAACGCCAAAACGTTTTCTGTACAACTCCTTATATTCTTCTATGGCTTGTTGAGGTAACATAAAAACCCCCGAAGGGGTTCCCTTCAGGGTACAAAAAGAAGTATTTGTAATTGTTTACTTAAATTTATAAACTATTCATCAACTTTTTATATTTGGGATTAATACGAGCTTTTGAGGTATTGTATTCAATAAAATCATCTACTTGGGTCTTTAGTGCTACAGCATTATTCACTTTTTTTCCTGCGAAATAAATCTTGTTTTTAGGTACGTTTTTTATATCATCATCGTTGTAGCCCCATTCATTTAATATCTCGTCATTGTGCTTCCATTCATCATTTTCAACGTCTATTAAACTTTCTAAAATAAGAACCGCATCTGTTTCTTTTCCTTTTTTTGATAGCTCTATTTCTTTCCCTGCAAAATTTAATGTTCGGTATTTCTTGTCATAGCTCCACACCTGTTCGGATTTATTTTCTGACTTTTCATTTAATCTAATTTTGAAAACAAAACCTCTGTCATATAAATCAAACATTTGCTTTGGCCCGTAGGAAAAATCTTCAATTTTAAGATAACCCTCTTTTTCCAGAGATAACATTGAGTGAACAAACAGAAATAAATCTTTTATCTTATCGTTCTTCTCTAGGGTAATCTTTACCGTATCATCTTTATAATTGCCAATATATTCTGGTTCAAAATAAGGATGTCCTATTTCCAAATCATTTCTTTGGTATTCTTCATACTTATCTTCAATGTGTTTTATTAAAATATCTCGTTGTTTTTTGAAGCCAAAAAATTGAGTATGCAGCGGTATGGATAATCCTTCTGAAAAGAAAGTGCCCGTTAAACCTTTTCTACTTAGACCTTCTAACTCATCATCAGTAAATGATTTAAGATATGTATCAAAATACTTTTGTAATTTTTCAGTGTTCTTTATAAATAATCCAAAATTAGCGTGCTCAAAAATCAATCCTGCGAGTTTCTTTTGGCTGTCCTTATAAAGAAATGTTTTTTCAGTTAAGGAATTTTCCTTAAACTCTTCTTTGCTATGTCTATAGTAAATCTCTAAAAATTTTTCTATATCTTCTGTATTCCATTTGCTTCCGTCATATTCTGGTATGAGTTTATTAACAAGCTCAATAAAGTCCTCGTTTGCTTCTTTGTTTAGGATGGCATCTCTATATTCTTTTACAGGAGGGTGTGCAAGTTGAGAAAACTTTATACTATCAAAATCCTCGCCTTTTATTATTTCTTCAAGAAATACTTTCTGCTCATCATTTAAGTTGCCATATCTTTTAACATCTTGCCTATTCTCTTGTGTATCTTCAAGATATTCTTGCATTGTTGCTCCGACATATTCAGATAAAAACCCTCCTTCAACTAAACTATAATCTGCATCTCCATATACTATAAAACCTTTTTCATCAAAAACTTTGCCCGTATCGAGTAGATACCTAAGGACAGTCGAAGACTGCATTTTATCGTGTATTCTTTTTGTAGAGTGCACAATAGCATTATTTATATCTTCTTCGATCGTTGCAATATCACTAGGATTTATTTGTTTTGGCACCACTGTATGCTTACTATCAAGAGTAAATACATTGCTCCAGCCAGTTGAAATATGCCTTTTCTTTAGTATCCAATATATGATGAAAAGTTCTTTTTCATTTAGGTAGCACTTGTCCTTATTCTCAATATCTACTGTCCATCTATTCATTCTTGTACTTTACTTTAGCTTACATGTATTTACAAGAAAAATTGCATCTTTAATATGTGTTTAGCGAATATCAAAAAAGTAGCATTTTACTACTTCCTTATATCTATTTTATATATGCTTTTATTTCTTCTGAAATGGAAGGTACCCCTTTCTTCACACACCCATTCTATGTTCTTGAGTATACTCAG